>NZ_JBVJJE010000003.1:0-737011 GCF_055585925.1 Streptomyces sp. NPDC052064 | reverse complement strand
GGTAATCCGGTGCAACACCACGAGAGCGGAACAGTCAGGCGGAATAGGCCCGACCGTTCACAGCGTCCTCGCTGTGTTTTTTCAAAGGAACCTCGCCCCAGCTGATGCTGGAGACGGGGTATCAACATATCTGGCGTTGACTTTTGGCACGCTGTTGAGTTCTCAAGGAACGGTCGCTTCCTTTGTACTCACCCTCTCGGGCTTTCCTCCGGGCGCTTCCCTTCGGTCTTGCGTTTCCGACTCTATCAGATCCTTTTTTCGATCCGATTCCCTGTCGGCGGGATTTGCCGGGCGGCCTTGGCTTTCGCTCGTCGGCCTTTCGACATTCACTACGTTAACCGATTCGCCGTCCAGCTCATAATCGAGTCCGTCGGCACCGAATTCAGGCATGCGGGCACACCGAATTCGCCCCTGCTGAGGGGAGTCGCTAGGTAGTGGGTTGGCCGCTTCCGGCTGCTGGCGAATGCCGTACCCGGGTCAAGCGGCTCGGGCTACATTACGCATCCTGCGGGGACGCGTCAACTTCGACGGCGCCTCGGGACATGGGCCCGATAGGGGCTCACTGTCGGGTCGTTGGCGATCCAGAAGCGCCAGGGGTGGATGTCGCCGTTGCCCCCGTCGCCCGCGACTCCGGTGCGTGGGCCGTTGCGTACCTGGTCACGAGGTACGGGCGTGCCCGTGAGGATCTTCAGGGGTGTGGCGTCGGAGGTGCAGGCGTCCGTGCCGTCCAGGGAGCGGTCCACGTCCAGGGCCGTGGCCAGGCGGGCCGGGCCTTTGGCCAGTTCCTTGTCGTTGCGGGCCGAGAGTCGACGGGTGCGGGCCAGCTCGGCTCCCTCGATGATCTCGCCGGCGCGGAGCAGGACCGCGCTCGCCTTGCCTTCGGGGCCGCACACCAGGTTCATGCAGAACCACATGCCGTACGTGAAGTAGACGTAGACGTGCCCGGGGGGACCGAACATCACGTCGTTGCGGGCCGTGCGGCCGCGATAGGCGTGGGAGCCGGGGTCGTCGGCACCGTCGTATGCCTCGACCTCCGTGAGGCGGAGGGCGATCGGACCGTCCGGGGTGGTGCGTACCAGGATGCGGCCGAGGAGGTCGGGGGCGACATCGAGGACGGGCCGGTCGAAGAACTCCCTGGACAGGGGCGTACGGTCGGGGGTCGCGATCATGCCGTCCGAGGGTACTGGAGACGGGTGGTGCGGCGGGGTGGCCTCAGGGACCCGGCCTTGCCAGGGTGAGGGCATGGAACCGGCCACGGCCGGATCGCGTTTGTATGGATCAAGGATCCACCCGTAGTGGGCGAGAGGGAGAGACATGGCGTTCAAGAAGCTGCTCGCGAGCCTGGGGGCCGGCGGGGCTTCCGTCGAGACGGTGCTGCACGAGGTCAACGTCGTGCCGGGCGGTGTCGTCCAGGGTGAGGTGCGGATTCAGGGCGGGTCCGTGAACCAGCAGATCGAGGGGCTCTCGGTCGGGCTGCAGGCCAAGGTCGAGGTGGAGAGCGGCGACCAGGAGTACAAGCAGGACATCGAATTCACGAAGTCACGGCTGGGCGGGGCGTTCGAGCTGCAGGCGAACGCGGTACACGCGGTGCAGTTCGGGCTGGAGATTCCGTGGGAGACGCCGATCACGACGATCGACGGGCAGGAGCTGCGCTCGATGCACATCGGGGTCTCCACGGAGCTGGAGATCGCGCGGGCGGTGGACTCCGGTGACCTGGACCGGATCAACGTGCATCCGCTGCCGGCCCAGAAGGCGATCCTGGACGCGTTCATCCAGCTGGGGTTCCGGTTCAAGAACGCGGACATGGAGCGCGGTGTCATCCGGGGTACGCGGCAGAAGCTGCCGTTCTACCAGGAGATCGAGTTCTACCCGCCGCAGCAGTACCGGGGGCTGAACCAGGTCGAGCTGAGCTTCGTGGCCGACGAGCAGGCCATGGACGTGGTGCTCGAGATGGACAAGAAGCCGGGGCTCTTCAGCGAGGGCAGCGACACGTTCCGGTCCTTCCAGGTGGGTCTCAACGACTACCAGGGGACCGACTGGACGGCGTACCTCAACCAGTGGCTCTCCGAGGTCGGCAGCAAGCGCAACTGGTTCTAGACACCCCCTAGGCTCGGGGTCAACTGCAAGAACCGATCAGGAGGTACCGAGGTGACCGAGCTCAAGCGGCGGCCGCTCCCCCACGACTTCCATCCGCCCGTGCCGTCGTTCACGGTGACGAGCAAGGACATCGAGGAGGGTGCGACGCTCCAGGACGCTCAGGTCTACGCGGCCGGCAACACGTCGCCGCAGCTGCGGTGGGAGGGCTTCCCGCCCGAGACCAGGAGCTTCGCCGTGACCTGCTACGACCCCGATGCCCCGACGGGCAGCGGGTTCTGGCACTGGGTGCTGTTCGACATCCCGGCGTCGGTGACCGAGCTGCCGGCGGGCGCGGGCAGCGGCAAGTTCGAGGGTCTGCCCGAGGGCGCGATCCATGCTCGTAACGACTACGGCAGCAAGGAGTTCGGCGGTGCCGCCCCGCCGCCCGGGGACGGGCCGCACCGGTACGTGTTCACGGTGTATGCCGTGGACCAGGAGAAGCTCGGACCGGACGCGGAGGCTTCGCCCGCCGCCGTGGGCTTCAACCTGCGGTTCCACACGATCGGCCGGGCTCAGCTGATCGGTGAGTACGAGGTGCCCGCCGAAGGCTGAGCGAACCGCCCTGCCATCCCAGCGTTCACGGAACGTTTGCCCGCTCCTGGTCTTGGAATTGATCAGGAGCGGGCATTTTTGTTGCCGGGGGTCGCGGGGGTCACCCCCCGTGGGAGCAGCAGATATTGCGTTGTCCATCTCGGCGTGCCCGGCCAGAGTTGATCCCAGCCCGCCAGGGGGTGGGCCGGTGCACACGGGAGGTGGGCTGGTATGCGGGACACGCTGGTACTCAACGCGAGCTTCGAGCCGCTGTCGACGGTGACGCTGAACCGAGCCGTCGTTCTGGTGCTTCAGGACAAGGCCGTCGTCGAGCAGGCCCACCCCGAACTGCGGATGCGGGGAGCCGCGGTCGACATACCGGCGCCCCGTGTGATCAGGCTCTGCCAGTACGTACGGGTGCCCTTCCGAAGACGAGCGCCGTGGTCGAGGCGGGGTGTGCTGGTCCGGGACCGGCACCGGTGCGCGTACTGCGGAAGGCGGGCGACGACCGTCGACCATGTGGTGCCGCGGTCGCAGGGGGGTCAGGACACGTGGCTGAACACGGTGGCCTCTTGTGCGGAGGACAATCACCGTAAGGCGAACCGGACTCCGGAGGAGGCGGGGATGCCGCTGCTGCGGCACCCGTTCGAGCCGACTCCGGCGGACGCGATGCTGCTGGCGCTGGGGCAGGACGACTTCGACGCGCTGCCGGAGTGGCTGGCCCAGCCTGCGGCCTAGCTGTCACAACGAAAGGGGGCCCGCTTCCCCGGGAAGCGGGCCCCCTTCGTGCGTGTCGGGTCAGTCGAGGGACGGCTTCTCGCGGCGTTCCTGGGCGGGGACGCCGCCTCCGGACGCGCCTCCGTTGCCGGAACCACCGCCCATGCCACCGAAGTTGCCCATGGCGCCGGAAAGGCCCTTGAGGGCGTCGCCGATCTCGCTGGGGACGATCCAGAGCTTGTTGGCGTCGCCTTCGGCGATCTTGGGGAGCATCTGGAGGTACTGGTAGGAGAGCAGCTTCTGGTCCGGGTCGCCGGCGTGGATGGCCTCGAAGACCGTACGGACGGCCTGGGCCTCGCCCTCGGCGCGCAGTGCGGCTGCCTTCGCCTCACCTTCGGCGCGCAGGATCTGGGACTGCTTCTCGCCTTCGGCGCGCAGGATCTCGGACTGCCGGACACCTTCGGCCTGGAGGATGGCGGCGCGCTTGTCGCGGTCGGCGCGCATCTGCTTCTCCATCGAGTCCTGGATGGAGGTGGGCGGCTCGATCGCCTTGAGTTCGACGCGGTTGACGCGGATGCCCCACTTGCCGGTGGCCTCGTCGAGGACGCCGCGCAGGGCCGCGTTGATCTCCTCGCGGGAGGTCAGGGTCCGCTCCAGGTCCATGCCACCGATGATGTTGCGGAGCGTGGTGACCGTGAGCTGCTCGATCGCCTGGATGTAGCTGGCGACTTCGTACGTCGCGGCCCGCGCGTCGGTCACCTGGTAGTAGATGACGGTGTCGATGTTGACGACCAGGTTGTCCTGGGTGATCACCGGCTGCGGCGGGAACGGGACGACCTGTTCGCGCAGGTCGATGCGGTTGCGGATGGTGTCGATGAACGGGACGACGATGTTGAGGCCCGCGTTGAGTGTCCGCGTGTAGCGGCCGAAGCGCTCGACGATGGCCGCGCTGGCCTGTGGGATGACTTGGATCGTCTTGATCAGGGCGATGAAGACCAACACCACCAGAATGATCAGGACGATGATGATCGGTTCCATCGTCGTTCCCCGTACCCTTCTCCGCCTCGGCGTCTTCGGCAGATCTTATGGTTGTCGAAGATCTTGCTGGTCGAGTCTGTCAGACCGTCGCGTAGCTGGCGAGGAGTTCACTCCAGTTACGTCCTGCGAGGTCACATGACGATCGCAGTGGCTCCCTCGATGTCCACGACGTCCACTTCCTGGCCTACTTCGTAAGCACGGTCCGTGTCGAGGGCGCGGGCCGACCAGACCTCTCCGGCGAGCTTGATCCGTCCGCCGGAGGCGTCGACGCGTTCCAGGACGACGGCTTGTCTGCCCTTCAACGCGTCCACGCCGGTGGCGAGTTGGGGCCGCTGGGCGCGATGCCGGTTCGCGATGGGCCGTACGACGGCGATGCCCGCCGTCGAGATGACGGCGAAGACGACGACCTGGGCGACGGCTCCGCCGCCGAAGACGCCGCTGACCACCGCGGCGCCGATGGCGCCCACCGCGAGCATGCCGAGTTCGGGCATCGCGGTGACCACGAGCGCGATGCCGAGCGCTGTCGCGCCGATCAGCCACCACAGCCATGCGTCGATTTCCACATGGTCATGGTAGGTCCGAGGGCCCTGTCGCCGACAGGGCGCCCAGCGTGTGAAATGCCGTTCTTGCTTTGGGATTTGTGTGGCGGTGGGCCGGGTCAGGAGAGCGGAAGGCCCTGCGCCGTCCAGCGCTCGCCCGCCTGTTCGACGACGAGCGGGAGGCCGAAGCAGAGGGAGAGGTTGCGGGACGTGAGTTCGAGCTCCATCGGGCCGGCGGCGAGGACCTTGCCCTGGCGGATCATGAGGACGTGCGTGAAGCCCGGGGGGATCTCCTCGACGTGGTGGGTGACCATGAGCATCGAGGGGGCGATGGGGTCGCGGGCGAGACGGCCGAGGCGGCGGACGAGGTCCTCGCGGCCGCCGAGGTCGAGGCCGGCGGCGGGCTCGTCGAGGAGCAGCAGCTCGGGGTCGGTCATCAGGGCACGGGCGATGAGGGTGCGCTTGCGCTCGCCCTCGGAGAGCGTGCCGAACTTGCGCTCCAGGTACTCGCTCATGCCGAGGCGGTCGAGGAAGGCGCGGGCGCGCTGTTCGTCGATCTCCTCGTAGTCCTCGTGCCAGGTGGCGGTCATGCCGTACGCGGCGGTCAGCACCGTCTCCAGGACCGTCTGGCGCTTGGGGAGCTTCTCGGACATGGCGATGCCGGCCATGCCGATGCGCGGGCGCAGCTCGAAGACGTCGGTGCCGGGCCTGCCGAGGGTCTCGCCGAGGATGGCGGCGGTGCCCGAGCTGGGGAAGAGGTAGGTGGAAGCGAGGTTGAGGAGGGTGGTCTTGCCGGCGCCGTTCGGGCCCAGGATGACCCAGCGCTCGCCCTCCTTGACCGACCAGGAGACCTGGTCCACCAGAGCCCGGCCCTCGCGGACCACGGATACGTCCTGAAGCTCCAGAACATCGCTCATGAGCGCGTTGTCTCCCCTTGCAGTGTGGCCGGTCTCGGCTGTCGCGTAAGCCTGTGGCTCGGTCCGCCGCGCCGGTGGGCGCAGCCCTCCATGAAATCTACGCCACCGGTCGGCCGGGACATTCCCTCGGTCCGGTCCTTGGAGGGTCCTAGGGTGGGGACATGCTCATGGAACCGCGCGCTGGACGTCTCGCAGCTTGGGGAAATGCCCTTTTGGCCGGACTTGTCTCTCCGGACGACGCCGTGCTCGCCATCGTCGGTGAGGACGCGGTGCACCGGGTGGAGGGGCTGCCGGGTGAGTCGGGCCAGGTCGGACTGACGCTCGCGCTGGGGCGGCTGAGGACGCTCGGGGTGACCGGACTGCGGGTGGCGCTGCCCGCGCCGGGGCATCCGCTGGGGCTGAGTGGGCCGCCGGAGTTCAACGCGCGGGCGCTGGAGGCCGAGGAGGCGGTGGTCTGTTACGGGGCCGCCCTCGGGTTGGTGCCGGACGTGTACGAGGCCGGGCCCGAAGGAGTGCAGGTCGAGGTGGTGTGGCATGTGCTGACCGTGCGGGAGGCGCCGCCTGCGGATGTGCCGTCGCTGGGCGAGGCGGAGCGGGAGCTGGCGGAGGCGCTCAGGGACGCGACCGAAGTGCTGACGCGGCTGGATGTGGCCGGGGCGGGGCCGGTGGCGGAGGCGGCGGTCGATGCGTATCGGGCGCGGGCCGAGCGGGGGCGGGAGGTGCTGGCGCCCGGGTATCCGTCGCGGGCGGTGCGGGTGCTGGAGTTGGCGCAGCGGGTGGGGACGCTCATCGCTGTGGCGACGGAGAGTGGGCACGGTGGTGCGGTGAGTGCGTCTGAGATCTCTGCGCGGAGGGAGGCGTTGCGGCCGGTGGAGCGGACGGCTCGGCGGGCGCAGGTCGCGGCGTACAACTCCGTTGTGGAGGAGCGGGAGCGGGGGGTGCGGTGACCGTCGGTTGTGGAGGCGCTCGGCGTCCGTGCTGGAGGCGGGTGGGTGTGTAGCCCGGCGTAGCGGAGTGCCTCGTGCCTCCCCCAAGCTCTTCGAGTACCCCCAGCGCCCACCCGTGCCGCCCCAGCGGCACGACTGCCCGCAGGCTGAGCCGACCCAGTACATGCCTGACCGGCCTCCCAGGCGTGCTGGGAGGCCGGTGTCACCTCCGGCTCGGAGACGGAGGTGGGGCGTCAGTGGTTGACGGCGTGGTTGCCGAAGGCGGGGTTCAGGACGCCCACAACGTTCACGCTGTTGCCGGACACGTTGACCGGGACGTGCACCGGGGCCTGGACGACGTTGCCCGAGCCGACGCCCGGGGAGCCCACGGCCTGGCCGTCGGCGTGCGCGCTGGTGGCGGAGGCGATGCCCGCGCCCGCGGCCAGCAGGCCACCGGTCACCATCGTCACGGCAGCGGCCTTCTTCAGGTTCTTCACTTCTGAGCCCTCCTTGCGATTGCCGCGGCAGGCGCCGCAGCACGCACTGGAGAACGGCGGAGACCCACTGAGGATGCGCCAAATGAGGGACGTTCCCACGACAGTATGAATCTCAGTCCGGAATGGAACCCTCCGTGTTGCCGTGGGGTGAGCGTGTCAGCCGGTCACGCCATGGCGAACGGCCCACAGGGCGGCCTGTGTTCGGTCGGACAGGTCGAGTTTCATCAGGATGTTCGAGACGTGGGTCTTGACGGTCTTCTCGGAGAGGACGAGGGCTCGGGCGATCTCCCGGTTGGAGCGGCCGTCCGCTATCAGGCCGAGCACCTCGCGCTCCCGGTCGGTGAGCGAACCGGCCCTGCCGGGGCCCGAGTTGGCCTCCTCCTGGGACAGCAGGGCGTCGGCGACCTCCGGCTGGAGGAGGATGTGCCCGGCGTGGACGGAGCGGATGGCTCCGGCGAGGGCGTCGGGGTCGACGTCCTTGTAGACGTAGCCGGCGGCGCCCGCGCGCAGGGCCGGGACCACCGTGCGCTGCTCGGTGAAGCTGGTGACGATCAGCACGCGCGCGGGGTTGTCCAGTTCGCGGAGTCTGCGCAGGGCGGCGACTCCGTCCATGCCCGGCATCTTGACGTCCATGAGGATGACGTCGGGCCGCCGCTCCTCCGCGCGGTCGACTCCTTCGGCGCCGTCCGCCGCCTCGCCGACGACCTCGATGTCGTCCTGTACCTCCAGGAACGTGCGCAGGCCCCGGCGTACGACCTGGTGGTCGTCGACGAGCAGCACCTTGATTGCGTCAGCCACCGGGGACCTCCATCTCGATCGTGGTGCCCTTGCCGGGCGCCGATTCCACGGTCAGCGTGCCGCCGGCCCCGTCGGCCCGGTCCCGCATCGAGACCAGGCCCAGGTGGCGTCCCGCGCGGCGGACCGCCAGCGGGTCGAAGCCGCTGCCGTCGTCGGTGACCCTCAGGACGGCTCCGCTGCCGCGGCGGTCCAGGGTCACGTCGACGTGGTCGGCGCCGGAGTGGCGCAGTGCGTTGTGCAGGGCTTCCTGGGCGACCCGCAGGACGGCCTCCTCCTGGGAGGCGGGCAGGGCCTTCACACCGCGGCCGGCGAAGGTGACGCGGGCGGAGTGGGCGCGGTCGAGGACCTGGGCCTGCGTCCGGAGGGTGGCCACGAGGCCGTCCTCGTCGAGGGCGGCGGGGCGCAACTCGACGACGGCGGCACGCAGTTCGTCGGCGGCCTCGGCGGCGAGGGCCGCCACCTGCTGGAGTTCGCCCTTGGCGCGGGAGGGGTCCCGGTCCACCAGGCGGGCCGCGGCCTGGGCGGTCAGGCGGAGGGAGAAGAGCTTCTGGCTGACCGCGTCGTGCAGTTCGTGGGCGAGGCGGGAACGTTCCTCGGCGATGGTGAGTTCGCGGCTGCGTTCGTAGAGGCGGGCGTTGGTGAGGGCGATCGCCGCGTGCTGGGCGAGTATGCCGAGCAGTTCCTCGTCGTCCTGGGTGAAGCCGCAACTGCCTTCGGATTCTGGACACGGGGGGTGTGGGGGGTGTCCCTCCACAGGACGCAGCTTGTTGGCGAGGAACAGCGCGCCGATGACCTCGTCGCCGTCGCGGATCGGCAGGCCCAGGAAGTCGACCAGGTCGGGGTGGGCGCTCGGCCAGCCCTCGAAGCGGGGGTCCTTGCGGACGTCGGCGAGGCGCTCGGCCCTGGCCTCGTGGAGCATCGCGGCGAGGATGCCGTGCTGGCGCGGGAGCGGGCCGATGGCCTTCCACTGCTCCTCGCTGACGCCGTCGACCACGAACTGGGCGAAGCCGCCGTGGTCGTCCGGGACGCCGAGCGCGGCGTACTGCGCGTCGAGCAGCTCGCGGGCCGAGGCGACGATCGTCTTGAGGACATCGCGCACCTCGAGATGCCTGCTCATGGCCAGCAACGCGGAGCTCACCGCGGCGAGGCCGGACCGTGGACCGTGACTCATGTCCTCACGGTACCGGCGGGCTGTGACAGCGCGGATCGGACCGGTGGCGGTGGCGCCGGGTCCGGTGGGCCTAGGTCGCGGGGCCGACGCGGCCGGGCGGCGTGGCGTAGGACCGGGGGCGTCGGGCCGGTGGCGTAGGGCGAAGGGACCCGGTGGTCTGCGGCCCGTGTCCGAGGCGGTCCGGGTGGTGCCGTTCCTACGTTGAGGGCACACGATCACGACGAGGGAGCGGATCATGCCGGTTGCGATCATCACCGGGGCCTCGAAGGGCCTGGGCCGGGCGCTCGCGGAGGCCCTGGCCGGACGGGGCTGGGATCTGGTGCTCGATGCGAGGGGCGCCGAAGTCCTGAGGGACGCGGCAGAGGCGGTCTCCGCGTACGGCACGCGCGTGACCGCCCTGCCCGGGGACGTCACGGACGCCGCACACCGTGCGGCACTGGTGTCGGCGGCATGGCGGCTCGGCGGCGTCGACCTGCTGGTGCACAACGCGAGCGCGCTGGGCGCCGAACCGCTGGTGCGGCTGGAGGAGCTGCCCTTGGAGGGGCTGCGGCGGGCGCTGGACGTGAACCTGGTGGCGGGGCTGGGCCTGGTCCAGGAGGCGCTGCCGCTGCTGCGGGCCTCGCGGGCGGGCTCAGTCATCGCGATCAGCTCCGACGCTGCCGCCGAGGCGTACGAGACCTGGGGCGGTTACGGGGCGTCCAAGGCGGCACTCGACCAGCTGGTGGCGGTGCTCGCCGTGGAGGAGCCGGGGCTGCGGGTCTGGGCGGTGGACCCCGGGGACATGGCCACGGACCTGTACGCGGCGGCCGTACCGGACGATCACGATCCGCGGCCGGAGCCGGCGACTGCGGTGCCGGGGTTCCTGCGGCTGCTGGACGAGCGGCCGGCGAGCGGGCGGTACGGGGCTCCGGCTCTGGTGGACGGGGTCCGATGACGCCGACCGTGCGGGTACCGGAGGAGCTGTCGGCCCGGGTCCCGGTGGAGCAGCGGGGTGCCGGACTGGAGCGGGACGCCGTGCGGATGCTGGTGTCGCGGGGTGCGGAGGTGGCGCATCACACGTTCAGGGAGCTGCCGCTGCTGCTGCGGGCCGGCGATCTGCTCGTGGTCAACACCTCGGCCACGCTGGCGTCGGCCGTCGACGGGTGGCTCGGGCACGCGCGCGTGGTGGTGCATTTCTCCACGCGCGGGGACGACGGCCGCTGGGCGGTGGAGCTGCGGGAGCCCGACGGGCGGGGCACCACGCGCGCGCGTGCCGGAGGACCCGCGGGTACGGAGGTGTGCCTGCCGGGAGGTGGGGGGCTGGTTCTTGAGGAGCCGCTGAGCGGGCGGAGCGGGCGGCTGTGGTGGGCGCGGGCCGCCGGGCCTGACGTGCCGGGGCTGCTGCGGGCGCACGGGCGGCCCATTCGCTACTCCTATACGGAGCGCGACCAGCCGTTGTCCGCCTACCAGACGGTGTTCGCGCTGCCGTCCGCGGACGGGGCGGGCAGTGCGGAGATGCCGAGTGCGGCGCGGCCCTTCACGGCGCGGGTGGTGGCGGAGCTGGTGAGCCGGGGCGTGCAGTTCGCGCCGGTCACGCTGCACACGGGGGTGGCATCGGCGGAGATGCACGAGCCGCCGTATCCGGAGCGCTTCGCGGTGCCCGAGGCGTCGGCGCGGCTGATCAACGCCTCGAAGGCCGGCGGAGGCCGGGTGGTGGCGGTCGGGACGACGGCGGTGCGGGCCGTGGAGTCGGCGGTGGGCTCCGACGGGGTCGTACACACGCGCGCGGGGTGGACGGATCTCGTCGTCACGCCGGAGCGCGGGGTGCGGGTGGTGGACGGGCTGCTGACCGGGCTGCACGAGCCCGAGGCCTCGCATCTGCTGATGCTGGAGGCGGTCGCGGGGCGGGTGGCGATCGAGCGTGGCTACAAGGCTGCGCTCCAGGGCCGGTACCTGTGGCACGAGTTCGGGGACGTGCACCTCGTCCTGCCGTGAGAGAACCCTCACGCAGAGCATCGCTTGTGCAACGGGTGGTGAGAAGGGGTGCCGCCCGATGTGAGCCCGCGCATAGGACCCACGTCACGTACGAAAGTGCATAGGAGACAAAGCCCCACCTATTGAGCGGGCCATACGGTCTAATCTGCCCCGATTTGCCCCTCCCTGATCCACTATCTGACTTCGTACGTCACACCTTTGCCACGCCATTTTGCGGCCGCTAAGAATTGCTGGCGTCGCTCAGCGCCGTGGGTTCACCTCCGCGGCGTTCGTGTCGGAAACACACCGAGTCCAACGCCGGACGCCGAGCGACTCCCGCGCTATTCGAAGAGGTCCACAGCAGCATGCCCAAGAACATCTTCAGCCGTGTTCAGAGTCGTAGCCTGACCCGTCACCACAAGATCGCCATGGCCGGTGTCGCCACCCTCGGCGCCGTCGCCATCGGAGTCTCCGCGGTACCGAGCGGCGCCTCGACCAAGACCACGACCGAGGCCGCTCAGCCGGCTGCGGTGGCGTTCAGCACCGAGCAGATCAAGGACGTCAAGGCCAGCGTCACCGACCAGATGGCCAGTGCCACGGTGAAGGCGGAGCAGGTCGCGGCGAAGAAGAAGGCCGACGCCGCTGCCGCCGCCAAGAAGAAGGCCGCCGCCGAGGCGGCGAAGAAGAAGGCCGAGGCCGAGCGCAAGGCCAAGGAGGCCGCGAGCCGCGCCGCCAAGCGCGCCGAGGCCAAGAAGGCCGCCGCCAAGAGCTACCCGAACAACCTCGACGGCTGGATCCGCGAGTCGCTCGACGTCATGAAGAAGCACGGGATCCCCGGCTCCTACGACGGCATCAAGCGCAACATCATCCGCGAGTCCTCGGGTAACCCGAAGGCGATCAACAACTGGGACATCAACGCCATCAACGGCATCCCGTCGAAGGGCCTGCTGCAGGTCATCCCGCCGACCTTCAAGCACTGGCACGTCCCCGGCACCTCCTGGGACATCTACGACCCGGTAGCCAACATCACCGCCGCCTGCAACTACGCGGCCGACAAGTACGGCTCGATGGACAACGTCGACAGCGCGTACTGAGGCCGGCGCGGACCTCTGCTCGCTGTACGGAACGCCGAAGGGCGGCACCCTCCTGACGGGGTGCCGCCCTTCGGGCGTCGTGGCTGTGCCTGCCTGAAGGCCCGTGCCTACTTGCGCATGACCTCGGGCTCGTGGCGGCGCAGGAAGCGGGCCACGAAGAAGCCGCAGATCACGCCGAGGACGAGGAGCGCGCCCATGTCCATGGCCCAGGCCCCGACCGTGTGCTCCCAGAGCGGGTCGGTGTCGCCGGCCGTCTCGGGCGGGCTGATCTTGTTGAAGTCCAGCGTGGCACCGGAGGCGGCGACCGCCCAGCGCGACGGCATCAGGAACGAGAACTGGTTGACGCCGATCGAGCCGTGCAGTGTGAACAGGCAGCCCGTGAAGACGACCTGGATGATCGCGAACATCACCAGCAGCGGCATGGTCTTCTCAGCGGTCTTGACCAGCGACGAGATGATCAGGCCGAACATCATCGAGGTGAATCCCAGCGCCATGATCGGCACGGACAGCTCCAGCAGCGTGGCGCTGCCGAAGACCAGGCCCTCCTCGGGGATCTCCCGGCTGGAGAAGCCGATGACGCCGACCAGCAGGCCCTGCAGGACGGTGATCATGCCGAGCACGAACACCTTGGACATCAGGTACGCCGAGCGCGACAGGCCGGTCGCGCGCTCCCGCTCGTAGATGACCCGTTCCTTGATCAGCTCACGGACCGAGTTCGCCGCGCCCGCGAAGCAGGCGCCGACCGCGAGGATCAGCAGGACCGTGGTGGCCGTGCCGTTCGGGATGATCCGGCCGGTCTGCGGGTTGGCCGGGTTGGGCAGCAGGCCCCGGTCCGCGTCGATGAGCAGGCTCACGGCGCCGAGCACGGCCGGCAGGATCACCATCAGGGCGAGGAAGCCCTTGTCGGACGCGATCACCGAGACGTAGCGCCGCACCAGCGTGACGAACTGGGACATCCAGCCCTGCGGCTTCGGCGGCTTCATCGCCTGCATCGGCGGACCCTGTACGGACTGCGGCGCTACGGCGTCGATGTCCGCGGCGTACATCTGGTAGTGCTGCGAGCCCTTCCAGCGGCCCGCCCAGTCGTAGTCGCGGTAGTTCTCGAAGGCGGAGAAGACATCGGCCCAGGTGTCGTAGCCGAAGAAGTTCAGCGCCTCCTCCGGCGGGCCGAAGTAGGCCACCGCGCCGCCGGGCGCCATCACCAGCAGCTTGTCGCACAGCGCCAGCTCCGCCACGGAGTGGGTGACGACGAGGACCGTACGGCCGTCGTCCGCCAGGCCGCGCAGCAGCTGCATGACGTCGCGGTCCATGCCCGGGTCGAGGCCGGAGGTCGGCTCGTCCAGGAAGATCAGCGACGGCTTGGTGAGCAGCTCCAGGGCCACGGAGACGCGCTTGCGCTGGCCACCGGAGAGGGAAGTGACCTTCTTGTCCTTGTGGATGTCCAGCTTCAGCTCGCGCAGCACCTCGTCGATACGGGCGTCGCGCTCGCTCGCCGTGGTGTCGGCCGGGAAGCGGAGCTTGGCCGCGTACTTGAGGGCCTTCTTGACGGTCAGCTCCTTGTGCAGGATGTCGTCCTGCGGGACCAGACCGATGCGCTGGCGCAGCTCGGCGAACTGCTTGTAGAGGTTCCGGTTGTCGTAGAGAACCTCGCCCTGGTCGGCCGGGCGGTAGCCGGTGAGCGCCTTGAGCAGGGTGGACTTGCCGGATCCTGATGGGCCGATGACCGCGATCAGCGACTTCTCCGGGACACCGAAGGAGACGTCCTTGAGGATCTGCTTGCCGCCGTCGACCGTGACGGTCAGGTGGCGGGCGGAGAAGGACACCTCACCGGTGTCGACGAACTCCTCGAGCCGGTCGCCGACGATCCGGAACGTCGAGTGACCGACGCCGACGACATCGGTCGGGCCGAGCAGCTGTGTGCCGCCCTTGGGGATCGGCTGGCCGTTGACGTAGGTGCCGTTGTGCGAGCCCAGGTCGCGGATCTCCATGCGGCCGTCGGGCGTCGCGTGGAACTCGGCGTGGTTCCGGGAGACCTGGAGGTCGGAGACGACCAGCTCGTTCTCCAGGGCACGGCCGATGCGCATCACGCGGCCGAGGGAGAACTGGTGGAACGTGGTCGGGCTGCGGTCGCCGTAGACCGGCGGCGCCCCCGCGACGCCGCCGGGACCCTGCTGCTGCGGGATGTGCGCCGCGGGCTGCTGCGGCTGCTGCGGCTGCTGCCAGCCGGCCTGGGCCTGCTGGTGGGGCGCCTGAGGGTGCGGCGCCTGCTGGGCCCACCCGGGGTTCGCGCCCTGCGCGGCGTACGGTTGCTGTTGGGGCTGGGCCTGCGGCGTGGCGACGGAGGCCGCCGCACCGGACAGATTCAGGCGCGGGCCGTCGGTCGCGTTGCCCAGGTGCACCGCCGATCCGGGGCCGAGCTCCATCTGATGGATCCGCTGTCCCTGCACGAACGTTCCGTTGGTGCTGCCGTGGTCCTCGATGACCCAACTGCGGCCGTTGAAGCTGACCGTGGCGTGACGCCAGGAGACCCTGGCGTCGTCGAAGAC
The DNA here is from genome assembly GCF_055585925.1 of Streptomyces sp. NPDC052064. NCBI lineage: Bacteria > Bacillati > Actinomycetota > Actinomycetes > Kitasatosporales > Streptomycetaceae > Streptomyces > Streptomyces sp. NPDC052064. The sequence goes on along the minus strand of NZ_JBVJJE010000003.1, from coordinate 722,148 downwards.
GACGTCCCCCTGCGGATCACGTCCGAGGGTGTATGCCCTGGACGGATCAAGCGTCCAGGTACGTCCGTTTGATTCCAGTACGAGTTCCGGCACTCCATGCCCCACTGAGTTGTCCCCCGAGTTACCCCCGACATGGGGAGTCTAGGGATGTCGAACATCGGGTGGAACTATTTCAGGAGCGGCCGTCTGACCGAAAGTCGGGCCTTGCGAAGACCGCGTTCGGGCGCTTCAGCCGTTTCCGTTGACGGGGTTGAAAACGGGCCGGAGAGTGGTATTTCGACGCGAGGGGGACATGCGCGGTGTTCCCGCCGCGCAGCGGATCGGGGGGTCTGCCATGGGTGCGGGTACAGGTGCCGAGACGGCGAGGGACGGCACACGTGTGCCGTGGGGGGACGTGCTGATGTCCGCCGTCGCCGCCGTGAGCTGGGCGTTGATCGGGATGGCGGGTACGGCGGCGCTGGGTCTGCGGCTGCTGGAGGCGGACGCGGCGGGCTCCTTGGGGCCGATGACCGCGGCGGTGGTGGCGCTTGGGGCGGGTGGTTCGGTCACGCCGTCCGGTGATGTGTCGGCGTTCGGTCTCACGGGCGCGGAAGCGGACACGGCCATCGAGATCACGCCACTGGGGGTGAGCCTGGTCGGGGCGGTGCTGCTGTCGTACTTCTTCCTACGGTCCTTGCGGGCGGCGGGAGTTGTGATATCGCCGGCCGAACTCCTGGCGCGTGCGGGCTCGGTGGTCGCGCTGTTCGTGGCGATGCTGGGCGGGCTGGCCTGGGCCGGGCACGACGTCATCACGATCGACGGCGGCGCGCTGGGCCTGGACGACCTGACCGGGGGCGGCGAGGGCGGAGGCGTGGAGATCCCCGGGCTCGGGTCCATCGGGGACATCGGCGGACTGCTGCCGGACCGGCTCGGCGACCTGGTCGACGCGCAGGCGGCGGTCGGTTTCACGGTCGACACCGCGCCCACGCTGCTCGGCGGGCTCGGCTGGTCGGCCGGGCTGTTGCTCATCGCCCTGCTGGCGTCGCGCCACACGCCGCTGCCCCGGGGCTGGGAGGCCGTGCACCGGGTCGTACGGCCCGCCGTTTCCGCGGTGGTGACCGTGCTGCTGGTGGCCGTGGCGGCGGGGCTCGCGGCGGCGGCGTACGCGGCGACCGGCGACGACCATCCGCGGCGCATCGTCGGCGCGGCACTGCTCGGGGCACCGAACGGGGTGTGGCTGGGCGTCCCGATCGGCCTGCTCGTGCCGTGGGACGGCCGGGCTACGGGTGAACTGACCCGCCTCCTGCCGGACCCCCTGGACGACCTTCTCGCGGTCCGCTCCGACCAGCCGGTGACGCTGGGGCGGCTGGCCGAGTTGGACGGGCGGGTGTGGCTGCTGGGGGTGGCGGCGGCCTCGATGATGCTGCTGGCGGGGGTGTTGACGGCGGTGCGGACGCCGGTGGGGGGTGTGTCAGGGGGGCCTGGCCCTGGGGACGTACGGGGTTCGGGTGCCCTCGGTTTCGCGGGGCGGTGTGGGCTGCGGCTGGGGGTCGCGACCGCGCCGGCCCTGCCGTTGCTCGTCTGGCTGACGGACGTGTCCGTGACCGCCTCCCTGTCCGTGCTCGGCTTCGACGCGTTCGGCGCGGGCATCGAACTGCACGGGCACCTCGGCACGGCCCTGCTGCTGGGCGCGGTGTGGGGTGCGGGGGCCGGGGCGGTGGGGGCGTTGCTCGCGTGGGCGAGCGGGGCTGCGGGGCGGTGGGCGTCGGCTTTGGCTCGGGGGGCGGGGGCGGGGGCGGGGGTGGCCGGGGTCGGTGTGTCTGGGGCCGGTGTGTCTGGGGTCGGTGGAGCAGGGAGCCGGTCCGGTGCTGGGTGGGCCGGGTACGGGCAGGCCGGGGGCGACGCGAGTGCCGGGCCAGCCGGGCCAGGGGCCGGTGCGGGGCAAGCCGGATACGACGTCGGCGCCGGGCCGTCCGGGGTCCGGGGCGAGGCTGGCGCCGGGCGCGCGTCGTCGAGCGGGAAGGAAGCCGGGCCGTACGCCCCGGGAATGCCGTACCGGCCGCCGAACCCGGCCACCAATCCGTACCTCCGGGTACCGGACGAGCTGCGAGAACCGGAGGACGCGCGGCCTGCCGACGAGGAAGCGGCGTCCGATGGGCCGCCGGAGCACGGCAGGCAGGCCCGGGAGGATCCGCAACGAGCGGAGAGTCGGCGGCCGCCGGGCGAGGCCCCCTGGCCCGGCCGCCTCCCGCGACCGAACCAAGCCTCGCCAACCGACCAAGCCCCACGACCCGACCAAGCCCCGCAGCCCGGCCAAGCCCCACGATCCGGCCAAGCCCAGCACCCCAGCCCACCACCGCGCCCCGACCAAACCCCACGACCCAGCCAAGCCCAGCACCCCAGCCCACCACCGCGCCCCGGACAACCACCGCCACCCGGGCACCCCCCACACCCCGGCGAACCCAAGCCACCGCACGAAGCCAGCCCAGGCAGTGACCCGGCTGCGCGCCGGGACGGTGACGTGTACGGCGCGCCCACGGTGGCGCGGCCGGTCGGGCATCCTCCGCGTGGGCCCCGGCAGCCACCCGGCCCGAAGGGCGGTCGCCGGCCGCCGGCCCGGCCGGACGACGGGCCGCCGCCTCCTCCGCCTCCTCCCCCGCCGCCGCGGAAACCGCGTGGCGGCGAGTGATCCGGGGAGACAGGGACGCCGCACCCGAACGCAAGGTTCGCGCCACCCACGCGACACCCACTGTTCGCTGTCCGCCAGACGGACCTCACGGGCGGTGTGACCTGCCCGCCGGATACGGTAGAACCACCATGAGCGCTTCGCAGACCTCGACCTCCGACGTCCCCACCCTCCTTGTCAAGATCTTCGGCAAGGACAGTCCGGGCATCACGGCCGGCCTCTTCGACACCCTCGCCGCCTACTCCGTCGACGTCGTCGACATCGAGCAGGTCGTCACCCGTGGCCGAATGGTGCTGTGCGCGCTCGTGACCGAGCCGCCCCAGGGGCTGGAGGGCGATCTGCGGGCGACCGTCCACAGCTGGGCCGAGTCGATGAAGATGCAGGCGGAGATCATCTCCGGCCTCGGCGACAACCGGCCGCGCGGGCTGGGCCGCTCCCTGGTCACCGTGCTCGGGCATCCGCTCACCGCGGAGGCGACGGCTGCGATCGCCGCGCGGATCACGAAGACCGGCGGCAACATCGACCGTATCTTCCGGCTCGCCAAGTACCCCGTGACCGCCGTCGAGTTCGCCGTGTCCGGTGTGGAGACCGAGCCGCTGCGCACCGCCCTGGCACCCGACGCGGCGAAGCTCGGCATCGACGTGGCGGTCGTCGCCGCCGGTCTGTACCGGCGCGCGCAGCGCCTGGTCGTCATGGACGTCGACTCGACGCTCATCCAGGACGAGGTCATCGAGCTGTTCGCCGCGCACGCCGGCTGCGAGGACAAGGTCGCCGAGGTGACGGCGGCCGCGATGCGCGGCGAGCTGGACTTCGAGCAGTCCCTGCACGCGCGCGTGGCGCTGCTGGAGGGGCTGGACGCCTCGGTCGTGGACAAGGTGCGCAGCGAGGTGCGGCTGACGCCGGGCGCCCGCACCCTGATCCGTACGCTGAAGCGGCTCGGCTACCAAGTCGGCGTCGTCTCCGGCGGTTTCACCCAGGTCACCGACGATCTGAAGGAACGGCTCGGGCTGGACTTCGCTCACGCCAACACGCTGGAGATCGTCGACGGGAAGCTGACGGGCAAGGTCACGGGCGAGATCGTCGACCGGGCCGGCAAGGCCCGGCTGCTGCGCCGGTTCGCCGCCGAGGCGGGTGTGCCGCTGTCGCAGACCGTGGCGATCGGTGACGGGGCCAACGACCTGGACATGCTGAACGCGGCCGGTCTGGGCGTCGCCTTCAACGCCAAGCCGGTGGTGCGCCAGGCCGCGCACACCGCGGTGAACTTTCCCTTCCTGGACACCGTGCTGTACCTGCTGGGCATCACGCGCGAAGAGGTCGAGGTGGCGGACACCCTCGACACGGTCTGAACCGGCAACACGGTACGGACCGGCGACACGGTCGGGCCCCGGCGACACGGTCTGAACCGGCCGGGAGAGCCCGGCACCCACCGGTGCCGGACTCCGATCACCCGAAGTCGGTCACTCGGTCGGTGCCCAGTAGTCCAGCAGCGTGCCCACGCCCGGCTCCACGCTCTTCCACGAGCCGGTGAAGGACAGGACGGCGAAGGCGGCGGCCGGGAACCCACGGCGGCTCATGCGGTCGCGGGCGTCACCCTCGGCCGTGCCCGCCAGGATGTCGGCGAGGCCCTGGACGCCTGGGTTGTGGCCGATCACGAGGATGTTCTGCGCGTCGTCGGGGGTCTCGTTGAGCAGGGCGATCAGTTCGCCCGGCGAGGCCTCGTAGATCCGCTCCTCGTAGACGGTTTTCGGCCGCTGCGGGAACTCCTGGACGGCGAGCTTCCAGGTCTCCCGGGTCCGGACCGCGGTGGAGCAGAGGGCCAGGTCGAAGGGGAGGCCGGTGTCGGCCAGCCTGCGCCCGGCCTCCGCCGATTCTTTTCGGCCCCGGTCGGCGAGCGGACGCTCGTGATCGCTCACCTGTGGCCAGTCGGCTTTCGCATGGCGGAAGAGGACAATCCTGCGGGGTTCTGCGACGCTCATAAGATCCAGCTTCGCACGAAACAGGCCATGGGGCGCAGGGAGTTGACCACCGTCTTCAGCCGTGCTCAGCGGGTTATCAGCTGCTGGACCCGCTCGAAGAGGTGAGTGATCACGGGGTCACCGGTGGACGCCTGGGCGTCGGACGGGTTCAGGATCAGCACGAGCAGCGCGACGAAGGCGAGCGTGGGCAGGGCGAGGGCCCACCAGGGCAGCCGGCTGTCGGCGCCGGCCCGGGTCGCCGGATGGGGCCGGGTGTGCGTAGGAGCCGACATGGGTGCCTCCGCTCTTCGAATGGTCCGTGCCCGCGTCTCGCGGTCACACGTCGAAGTTACGGAATCCCCGGCCGCCGACCCATCCGGTGATCCACCCACTTGACCCTGACCCTCACCCCCTAGGGGACAGGGGGCCAGCCCCACCATGGGCCGGGCGAGGGCCGGTCATGGCGAGGCGATGGTCGCGATGATGCCGATGATGACGAAGATCGCGAAGAAGGCGCCGAACACGAGCAGCATCTTCTTCTGACCGTGCTGGGGATTCGGGTCGAGCACTGGCATGGGGCAAGTCTCGCACCCGCCCCGGCCGCCGGACGCCCGGGGGTGACCCCAAGTCCCCGAGGCGGGGTTCAGCGGGCCGCCTCGTCCTCCACCGTGCGGTCCCGGCCCGCCAGGAATCCGACCGCCATCTGCGGGATCATCAGGGCGCTCATCAGCGCGATCGGCAGGCCCCAGCCGCCGCTGTGCTGGTAGAGGACGCCCACCAGGAGCGGCCCCGGGATGGAGATCAGATAGCCGGTGCTCTGCGCGAACGCCGACAGCTGGGCCACGCCCGGGCCGGTCCTGGCCCGCATGCCGACCATGGTGAGGGCGAGCGGGAAGGCACAGTTGGCGACGCCGAGCAGCAGGGCCCAGGCCCAGGCGCCGGCGGCCGGCGCGAGGTACAGCCCGGCGTAGCCGGCGAGGCCGCAGACGCCCAGGGCGAGCACGATCGGGCCCTGGTGCGGCAGCCGCGTGGCCAGGCGCGGTATGACGAAGGCCAGGGGCACGCCCATCACCATGGTGACCGCCAGCAGAAGCCCCGCGGTGCCCGCGGGCACACCGGCGTCCCGGAAGATCTGCGCCATCCAGCCCATGGTGATGTACGCGGCGGTGGCCTGGAGCCCGAAGAAGACGGCCAGGGCCCAGGCGGTACGGCTCCGGGTGATCCGCAGCCGCGGAGCCTCCCCGGCGGCGGATCCGGTGGGAGCCGAGGCCGGCGTCTCCCGGTCCCGCTCCGGCCGGTCGCCGTCGGTCTCCGGGCCCACGGCCCTCTCCCCCGACCCGGTCTCCGTGCCCCGGCTCCGCTCCCCCGGCCCGGTCTCCGTGCCCCGGCTCCGCTCCCCCGGCCCGGACGCGACTCCGGCCCGCTCCCCCGGCCCGGACGCCGCCACACCCGGCGCACGCCCCCGGACGAAAGACAGCCACGGCAGGACCGCCGCCACGGCCAACCCCGCCCACAGGGCCAGGCCCGACTGCCAGCTGCCGCCCAGGGCGTCGGTCAGGGGCACCGTGACCGCGGCCGCGAGGGCCGTGCCCAGGGCGAGCGCCATGGAGTACAGACCGGTCATGGAGCCGACCCGGTCGGGGAACCAGTGCTTGACGATGACCGGCATCAGGACGTTGCTGACCGCGATGCCCATGAGGGCGAGGGCGCTCGCGGCCAGGAAGCCGGCCGTGCCGCCGGCGTACGGCCGGACCGCCAGGCCGGTGGCGATGGCCGCCATGCCGGCGCAGACCACGGCGCCGGCTCCGAAGCGGCGGGCGAGCCGCGGGGCCATGACGCCGAAGACGGCGAAGCACAGCGGCGGCACGGAGGTGAGCAGCCCGGCCACGCTGCCGCTCATGCCGAGCCCGTCGCGGACCTCCTCCAGGAGGGCGCCGAGGCTGGTGATCGCGGGGCGGAGGTTCAGCGCGGACAGCACGATGCCGAGGACGAGCAACCGCGTCGTCCACGCTCGCGTGGACGTATCGCCGGGTTCCCGGGCCTCGTGCGCGGCCGAGCTGCGTACGGTCGGGGGCGTCATCGTCCGGGTTTCCTCGCTAGCCATGAGGCCCATCATAGAATCATGGGATGATTGACTGTCCAGTCCGTCTCGTTCCCGGCTGCCCTCCGGCGCCACGGTCGTGCGAAGGTGTGCCATGCCCCTGAGCCATCCCCGACGTTCGGCGCTCTCCGAGCAGGTCATCGCCGCCCTGCGGGCCCAGATCACCTCCGGCGAGTGGCCGGTCGGCTCCCGCATCCCGACCGAGCCCGAACTGGTCGAGCAACTGGGTGTCGCCCGCAACACGGTCCGCGAGGCCGTTCGCGCCCTCGCGCACAACGGCCTGCTGGACATCCGCCAGGGCTCCGGCACGTACGTCGTGGCGACGAGTGAGCTGGCGGGGGTGATGCAGCGGCGGTTCGCCGGTGCCGACCCCCGGCACATCGCCGAGCTGCGTTCCACACTGGAGTCGGCCGCGGCCAGACTGGCCGCGGAGCGGCGTACGGAGAAGGACCTCAAGCAGCTGGACGCGCTGCTGCTGCGGCGTGAGGAGGCCTGGGAGTCGGGTGACGCGGAGGCGTTCGTGACCGCGGACGCGACCTTCCACCTGGCCGTGGTGTCCGCCTCCCACAACGACGTGATGACCGCCATGTACGCGGACCTGGGCGAGGTGCTGCGGGACTGGCTGCGCGAGGATGTCGGCGAGGAGCTGACGCCGGAGACGTACATGGAGCACGGACGGCTGCTCGACGCGATCCGCGCGGGGGACGCGGCGCAGGCGGCGGCGGAGGCCGCCCGCTATCCGTTCCTGTGCCGCCTGGGCGGGATCAGCCCCGCCGGTGACTGATCCACACCTTGCCGACTTCCTTCCAGCAGCGTCCGGTCAGCCGCACGGTCTGTGCGGGCCCGGCCTCCACCGGTGAGCTGTCGGTGTCGATGTCCCACCAGCGGGCGCACTCGACGTGCAGGCTCACGCGGTCGGCCTCCGGGTAGGGGTTGTGGCAGTACACGGTCACCCGGGAGCCGGTGACGCGGGTCCGGCACGCGGCGCCGAACGGCTCCGCCGGTTCCTGCTCGTCGGCGGGCACGCGCGCGTGGGGCACCGCCTCGTACGCCAGCGTCATCACGAGAGCGACGGCGAGGGACAGTGAGGCCGTTCGGCGGGACAAGCGCACAAGGGGACCTCCTCGGCCGTGCTGGGGAGGGGACCGCGTGGTGAACGCGTACTCCAGGGTGCCCGGTTGTGAGCCTCTCCCGCCCGGCCGGATGAGCCGAACGGGTGACGCCCCGCTTCCCCGCGCGCTGCGGGAAACGGGGCGCCGACGACGTACGGGGGATCAGGCTCCGTACGGGAGATCAGGCTCCGTACGGGAGATCAGGCTCCGATGGCGTGCAGACCGCCGTCCACGTGGATGATCTCGCCGGTGGTCTTCGGGAACCAGTCGCTCAGCAGCGCGACGATGCCGCGCCCGGCCGGCTCGGGGTCCTTCAGGTCCCACTCCAGCGGGGAGCGGGAGTCCCACACGGACGCCAGCTCGCCGAAGCCCGGGATGGACTTGGCGGCCATGGAGCCGAGCGGTCCGGCCGAGACCAGGTTGCAGCGGATGTTCTGCTTGCCCAGGTCACGGGCCATGTAGCGGCTGGTGGCCTCCAGGGCGGCCTTGGCCGGGCCCATCCAGTCGTACTGCGGCCAGGCGAACTGCGCGTCGAAGGTGAGGCCGACGACGGAGCCGCCGTTCTGCATCAGCGGCAGGCAGGCCATGGTGAGCGACTTCAGGGAGTACGCCGAGACGTGCATGGCGGTGGCGACCGACTCGAACGGCGTGTTGAGGAAGTTGCCGCCGAGGGCGTCCTGCGGGGCGAAGCCGATGGAGTGCACGACGCCGTCGAGGCCGCCGAGCTCCTCGCCGACGATGTCGGCCAGGCGCCCGAGGTGCTCGTCGTTGGTCACATCGAGCTCGATGACCTTGGTGGGCTTGGGGAGCTTCTTGGCGATGCGCTCGGTCAGCGTGGGCCGCGGGAACGCCGTGAGGATGACCTCGGCGCCCTGCTCCTGGGCCAGCTTGGCGGCGTGGAAGGCGATGGAGGCCTCCGTCAGCACACCGGTGATCAGGACGCGCTTGCCCTCGAGAATTCCGCTCATGGTGATCAGTGACCCATTCCCAGTCCGCCGTCAACGGGGATGACGGCTCCAGTGATGTACGAGGCGTCGTCCGAGGCGAGGAACCGCACCGCCGCGGCGATCTCCTCCGGCTGCGCGTACCGGCCGAGCGGCACCTGCGACACGATGCCGGCGCGCTGCTCGTCGGTGAGCACCTTGGTCATGTCGGTGTCGACGAAGCCGGGCGCGACGACGTTGAAGGTGATGTTGCGCGAGCCCAGCTCACGGGCGAGGGAGCGCGCGAAGCCGACGAGGCCGGCCTTGGAGGCGGCGTAGTTGGCCTGCCCCGCGGAGCCGAGCAGCCCGACGACCGACGAGATCAGGACGACGCGGCCCTTCTTGGCGCGCAGCATGCCGCGGTTGGCGCGCTTGACCACACGGAAGGTGCCGGTGAGGTTGGTGTCGAGGACGGACGTGAAGTCGTCCTCGGACATGCGCATCAGGAGCTGGTCCTTGGTGACGCCGGCGTTGGCGACGAGGACCTCGACGGGGCCGTGGGCCTCCTCGATCTCCTTGTAGGCCTGCTCCACCTGCTCGGTGTCGGTGATGTCGCACTTGACAGCGAGGAAGCCCGACGGGGGCTCGCCCGAGCGGTACGTGATGGCGACCTTGTCGCCGGCATCGGCGAAAGCGCGGGCGATGGCGAGGCCGATGCCCCGGTTGCCTCCGGTGACGAGAACCGAGCGGCTCAACGGATCACCCTTTCGATAGCGGTCTGATACCCCGCCCGGGGCGCCTGGACGACAGGCGGCGATGACAGGCGGCTTCCCCGAAAACCTATCGGTCCGGACACGCCCGCGGACAATCGGGCACCGACAGTGGCGAACGGGACTCACTGTCGGGTCCCTACAGAAAGCCGCGCGCCCGGGTCGGGAAACTCGTGGCCCGCGCGCGGGATGAGACGACATGATCGGAGCAGTCACGACGTACGGCAACCACGGTCACCTCGACAGAAAGAGACGGCGGTGCCTCATACCATCGACGAGGCCTTCACGGCCCTCCCCCTACGCGCCCTCGCCGACGCGGCCCTCGCACGCGCGCGTGCGCTGGGCGCCGAGCACGCGGACTTCCGGTTCGAGCGGGTGCGAGGCGCCTCCTGGCGGTTCCGGGACGCCAAGCCCGCCGGGTCCTCGGACACCACCGACCTCGGGTACGCGGTACGCGTCGTGCACGGCGGGACGTGGGGTTTCGCGTCCGGTGTCGACCTCAGCCTGGACGCCGCCGCCAAGGTCGCAGGGCAGGCGGTGGCGATGGCCAGGCTGTCCGCCCAGGTGATCAAGGCAGCCGGGTCGGACGTGGTGGCACCTCCCACGCCTTTCGGGCAGTGGGGGAGCGTCGAGCTGGCCGACGAGCCCGTGCACGCCGAGAAGACGTGGATCTCGTCGTACGAGATCGATCCGTTCACCGTGCCCGACGAGGAGAAAGCCGGGCTGATCGCGGACTGGAGCGCGCGGCTGCTGGCGTCCGACGGGGTCGACCATGTCGACGCCTCGCTGCTCACCGTCCACGAGAACAAGTTCTACGCCGACACCGCCGGGACCGTGACCACACAGCAGCGAGTGCGGCTGCACCCGGTGTTCAACGCCGTGTCGGTGGACGAGTCGAGCGGCGAGTTCGACTCGATGCGCACCCTCGCGCCGCCGGTGGGTCGCGGCTGGGAGTACCTGCGGGGCACCGGCTGGGACTGGGAGAGCGAGCTGGAGCAGATCCCCGAACTGCTCGCCGAGAAGATGCGCGCGCCGAGCGTCGAGGCGGGCCTGTACGACCTGGTCGTCGACCCGTCCAACCTGTGGCTGACCATCCACGAGTCCATCGGGCACGCCACCGAGCTGGACCGGGCGCTCGGTTACGAGGCCGCCTACGCCGGCACCTCCTTCGCCACCTTCGACCAGCTGAACAAGCTGCGCTACGGCTCGGAGCTGATGAACGTCACCGGCGACCGCACCGCCGAGCACGGGCTCGCCACCATCGGGTACGACGACGAGGGCGTCGAGGCGCAGTCCTGGGACCTGGTGAAGGACGGCACGCTCGTCGGCTACCAGCTGGACCGGCGGATCGCGAGGCTGACCGGCTTCGAGCGGTCCAACGGATGCGCCTACGCCGACTCCCCCGGGCACGTGCCGGTGCAGCGCATGGCCAACGTGTCGTTGCGGCCGGACCCGGCCGGGATGGCCACCGAGGACCTGATCGGGGGCGTGGAGCGGGGCATCTACGTCGTCGGCGACCGGTCCTGGTCGATCGACATGCAGAGGTACAACTTCCAGTTCACCGGGCAGCGCTTCTACCGGATCGAGAACGGGCGGCTCGCCGGGCAGCTGCGGGACGTGGCCTACCAGGCGACGACCACCGACTTCTGGGGCTCGATGGCCGCCGTCGGCGGTCCGCAGACCTATGTCCTGGGCGGCGCCTTCAACTGCGGCAAGGCCCAGCCGGGCCAGGTCGCGGCCGTGTCGCACGGCTGTCCGTCGGCCCTCTTCAAGGGCGTCAACATCCTCAACACGACCCAGGAGGCCGGTCGATGAGCGCGCGCACGAGCAAGCCGCACGAGGTCGTCGAGCGCGCCCTCGAACTGTCCCGGGCGGACGGCTGTGTCGTCATCGCCGACGAGCAGTCCACCGCCAACCTGCGCTGGGCGGGCAATGCGCTGACCACGAACGGTGTCACGCGCGGACGCACGCTCACCGTCATCGCGACGGTCGACGGCAAGGAGGGCACGGCCTCGGGGGTCGTGTCACGGTCCGCCGTGACGGCCGACGAGCTGGAGCCGCTGGTGCGGGCCGCCGAGGCCGCCGCGCGCGGCGCCGGGCCCGCCGAGGACGCGCAGCCGCTGGTCACGGGCGTCGCGCAGGCGCCGGAATTCACGGAGGCGCCCGCCGAGACCTCCTCCGCCGTGTTCGCCGACTTCGCGCCGGCACTCGGCGAGGCCTTCGCACGCGCGCGTGCGGGCGGCCGGGAGTTGTACGGCTTCGCCAATCACGAACTGGTGTCGACCTACGTGGGGACGTCCACGGGGCTGCGGCTGCGGCACGACCAGCCGAACGGGACGCTGGAGCTGAACGCCAAGTCGCCGGACCGGACCCGGTCCGCCTGGGCCGGTCGCTCCACGCGGGACTTCAAGGACGTCGACCCGGCGGCGCTGGACGCGGAGCTGGCGGTGCGCCTCGGGTGGGCCGAGCGGCGCGTGGAACTGCCCGCGGGCCGGTACGAGACGCTGCTGCCGCCGACGGCCGTCGCGGACCTGCTGATCTACCAGATGTGGTCGGCGTCGGGCCGGGACGCGGTGGAGGGCCGCACGGTGTTCTCCAAGCCGGGCGGCGGTACCCGGGTCGGCGAGAAGCTGACCGACCTGCCGCTGACGCTGCGCAGCGACCCGAACGAGCCCGGCCTGGAGTCGGCGCCCTTCGTGATCGCGCACTCCTCCGGGGGCGACCAGTCGGTGTTCGACAACGGGCTTCCGCTCGCGCCCACCGACTGGATGAGCCGGGGCGAGCTGCGGCACCTGACGACCAGCCGCCACAGTGCCGGGCTGACCGGGCTGCCCGTGGCGCCTGGCATCGACAACATCGTCCTGGACGGGGGCGAGGACCGCTCCCTGGAAGAGATGGTCGCGAACACGGACCATCGTGGGCCCTGCCTGCTGCTGACCTGCCTGTGGTACATCCGGGAGGTCGATCCGGCGACGCTGTTGCTCACCGGCCTGACCCGGGACGGCGTCTACCTGGTCGAGAACGGCGAGGTCACGGGCGAGGTCAACAACTTCCGGTTCAACGAGTCGCCGGTCGGCGTCCTCGGCCGGGCCACGGAGGCCGGGCGCACCGAGAGGACGCTGCCCAGAGAGTGGAGCGACTGGTTCACCAGGGCCGCGATGCCCGCGCTGCGCGTCCCGGATTTCAATATGAGCTCTGTCAGTCAGGGCGTATAACCTCGTAGTCGGCTGTCACCCGACTGCCCGAAGATCATCAAGGAGACACGAGAACCGTGACGGACATCGTCGACGAGCTGAAGTGGCGCGGGCTGTTCGCCCTGTCCACTGACGAGGACGCTTTGCGCAAGGCGCTCGCGGACGGTCCCGTCACGTTCTATTGCGGCTTCGACCCGACGGCGCCGTCCTTGCACGTGGGGCACCTGGTGCAGGTGCTGACCGTGCGCCGGCTCCAGCAGGCCGGTCACCGGCCGCTGGCGCTGGTCGGCGGTGCCACGGGTCTGATCGGCGACCCGCGTCCGACCGCGGAGCGCACGCTGAACGATCCGGAGACGGTCGCCGGCTGGGTCGGCAGGCTGCGCTCGCAGATCGAGCCGTTCCTGGACTTCGAGGGCGACAACGCGGCCGTCATGGTCAACAACCTCGACTGGACGGAGAACCTCTCCGCGATCGAGTTCCTGCGGGACATCGGCAAGCACTTCCGCGTCAACAAGATGCTGACCAAGGACTCCGTCGCCCGGCGCCTGGAGTCCTCCGAGGGCATCAGCTACACGGAGTTCAGCTACCAGCTCCTCCAGGGCATGGACTTCCTCCAGCTGTACCGGCGCTACGGCTGCACGCTCCAGCAGGGCGGCAGCGACCAGTGGGGCAACCTCACGGCGGGCCTGGACCTGATCCACCGGCTGGAGCCGGACGCCACGGTGCACGCCATGGCGACGCCGCTGATGACCAAGGCGGACGGCACCAAGTTCGGCAAGACCGAGGGCGGAGCCGTCTGGCTCGACCCGGAGATGACGACGCCGTACGCGTTCTACCAGTTCTGGCTGAACGTGGACGACCGGGACATCTCGAAGTACATGCGCATCCTGTCCTTCCGTTCCCGCGAGGAGCTGGAGGAGTTGGAGAAGCAGACCGAGGAGCGCCCGCAGGCCCGGGCCGCGCAGCGGGCGCTGGCCGAGGAGCTGACGACGCTGGTGCACGGCGCCGACCAGACGGCCGCCGTGATCGCCGCGTCCAAGGCCCTCTTCGGGCAGGGCGAGCTGGCGGATCTCGACGAGCGGACACTGGCCGCGGCCCTGTCGGAGGTCCCGCACATCCAGGTCGCCGAGCTCGGTCCGGTCGTCGACCTGTTCGCCGAGGTCGGCCTGGTGGCCAGCAAGTCGGCCGCGCGCCGCACGGTCAAGGAGGGCGGCGCCTACGTGAACAACGTCAAGGTCGCCGGCGAGGACGCGGTCCCCGCCAAGGGGGACCTGCTGCACGGCCGCTGGCTGGTACTGCGCCGGGGCAAGAAGAACCTGGCGGCGGTGGACGTCACCGGCGCCTGAGTGTGCGAGCGAGGGGGGCGGTCTCCGTGACGGAGGCCGCCCCCTTCGCCGTGCGCCCCGTTATGCCCTTCGTTTGTTGCCCCGGACCGCCGTGTACGCCCTGTCGCCGATGGCGACGAGGATGATCGCGGCCCCCAGCTGGAACACGTGCCGCCACCAGTCGATGCCCGAGGTGGCGTCCACACCGGCCGCCCGGGCGACGGCGTTGCCGCCGATGGCGCCGAGCATGCCCAGAATGACGGTCAGCCACAGGGGAACGTGCTGCTTGCCCGGAATGATCGCCTTGGCGAGCAGGCCGAGTACCAGTCCCACGATGATCGCCCACAACCAGCCCATCGCTGCCTCCTCGTACGGCTCGACGTGAGCACTACGCCCAGTGTCGGCCCAGGTGCCCTACGCCGCATGCCGGGGATGGCTGTACGCGGCACGGCTCAGGCTGTCAGCCCGTGCCGGACCGGCCCCGCTCTCGTAGCCGACGCAGGCGCGGCGTAACGTGGGAGCTGTCCCGGCCAGGCTCCCCGACCGGCCGAGGACGGCTACGGGGCGGGGCGACCGATACGGGCGGATGGTGGAATGCGATGCGGAAGCAGCATGGCGGCGGACACGTCCAGGTTTTCCGGATCACCGGCGCCCGAGCCGGACTTCAGGACGACGTCCGCGGGCGTCAGCGCCGGTACGTGATCTCGATGACGGTCCGCACGATCTCCGTGATCCTCGCGGCCACGCTGTGGAACGTCGAACGGCACGTCGCCATCGTGGCGTTGGTGCTCGGGCTGGTGCTGCCGTACATCGCGGTGGTGATCGCCAACGCCGGGCGTGAGAACGCGCCGTCTCTGCCGTCGACGTTCGTCGTGCCGCCGGTGCGGCCGATGATCGCGCCGTCGGGGACGCAGGACGGTCCCGCGGAATCCGCCGAGGAAGATGCCGTGTCCGGGACGGTGCCGGGCGCGCGGACCGAGTCGCAGGAGCGGTAGGGGCGCTCGGGGGCGACCACAAACGGAAGTCATCTTCCCGCCAAGCTCAAGAAAAGCTCAGATCAATCATGTTGTTCAGGTGCCGGGCTCGGGGTTACCCGTGACATACTTCGTACGCGCTCCGCATCCCCCGTCGGAGCGACGGACCGACGCCGGGCAGCTCCCCCCGTGGCTGCTCGGCGTCGCCTTTTCTGTGTGCAGTGGTGAGACGAAGCTGTGAGTGACGAGACGCCCATCTGTTCCGCGAAGGGCTGCCGTGCGGATGCCGTGTGGGTGCTGGCGTGGAACAACCCGAAGATCCATACGCCGGAGCGGCGCAAGACATGGCTCGCGTGCGAGGAGCATCGCGAGCATCTGTCGCAGTTCCTCGGGGTGCGGGGCTTCCTGAAGGACGTGGTCCTGCTGAAGGAATGGGACTCCTCGCAGAACCCCTAGCCACCGATCGCCGACATCGGCCGGTCCGGCTGGACGAACGTCGGGTCGTCCAGGCCCGCTCCCGCCTTCTTGCCCCACATGGCCAGGCGCCAGACGCGGGCGATCTCCTCGTCCGGGGCGCCCGAGCGGAGTGCGGCGCGGAGGTCGGTTTCCTCCTGGGCGAAGAGGCAGGTGCGTATCTGGCCGTCGGCCGTGAGGCGGGTGCGGTCGCAGGCCGCGCAGAAGGGGCGGGTGACCGAGGCGATCACGCCGACGACATGCGGGCCGCCGTCGACCAGCCAGCGCTCCGCCGGTGCCGAGCCGCGCGCCTCGTCGCCCTCGGCGGTCAGCTCGAAGCGCGTGCGCAGGGAGGTCAGGATGTCGCCTGCCGTGATCATGCCGTCGCGCTTCCAGCCGTGCTGGGCGTCCAGGGGCATCTGCTCGATGAAGCGCAGCTCGTAGTCGTGCTCCACGGCCCAGGCGAGGAGGTCGGGGGCCTCGTCGTCGTTGAGCCCGGGCATCAGGACCGAGTTGACCTTGACCGGGGTGAGGCCCGCGTCGCGCGCGGCGTGCAGGCCCTCGATGACGTCCTTGTGGCGGTCGCGGCGGGTGAGGGTCTTGAAGACGTCCGGGCGGAGCGTGTCGAGGGAGACGTTGACCCGGTCCAGGCCTGCCGTCTTCAGGGCCGCCGCCGTGCGCTTGAGGCCGATGCCGTTGGTCGTGAGCGACATCTGGGGGCGCGGTTCGAGGGCCGCGACGCGCTCGACGATGCCGACCAGGCCGGGGCGCAGCAGGGGCTCGCCGCCGGTGAAGCGGACCTCCTCGATGCCGAGGGACGTGACCGCGATGTCGATCAGGCGGACGATCTCGTCGTCCGTGAGCAGGTCCGGCTTGGCCAGCCACTGCAAGCCCTCCTCGGGCATGCAGTACGTACAGCGCAGGTTGCACCGGTCGGTCAGCGAGACCCTCAGGTCGGTGGCCACTCGGCCGTAGGTGTCGATGAGCACGTGGGCCCCCTCCCTCGACGCGGATCGTGCCCGGAGCCCTGTTTCTCCGGCACCTGCGAGCCTACGTGACACCACTGACATCACCACAGACCCGATCCCACGACGCGGGACGCGGCCGCGCCGCAGGGACCTGGAGGTTCCTACGACGCGGCCGCGTGAGGGGGTTCGTGCTCAGTGGGCGCCGGTGCCGGTCAGGGACCGGACCTCCAGCTCGGCGTACTTCTTGACGTCCGGCTCTTCCTTGGACAGGACCGTGCCGAGCCAGCCCATGAGGAAGCCGAACGGAATGGAGATGATGCCCGGGTTCTTCAGCGGGAACCAGGCGAAGTCGACCTCGGGGAACATCGCCTTGGGGTCGCCGGAGACGACGGGCGAGAACAGCACCAGGCCGACGGCGACGATCAGACCGCCGTAGATCGACCACAGGGCGCCCTGGGTGGTGAACCGCTTCCAGAACAGGCTGTAGAGGATCGTCGGCAGGTTGGCGGAGGCCGCGACCGCGAAGGCGAGCGCGACCAGGCCGGCCACGTTCAGGTCGCGGGCCAGGGCGCCCAGGCCGATGGAGACGACACCGATGAAGACGGTCGCCCAGCGGGCCGCGCGGACCTCCTCGGCGCCGGAGGCCTTCCCCTTGCGGATGACGTTGGCGTAGATGTCGTGCGCGAAGGACGACGACGAGGCGAGGGTGAGGCCGGCGACGACGGCGAGGATCGTCGCGAAGGCCACCGCCGAGATCGTGGCGAGCAGGATCGCGCCCCAGGTGGAGTCGACGCCGCCGAGGTGCAGGGCGAGCAGGGGTGCCGCCGTGTTGCCGGACGGGTTGGACGCGATGATCTCTTCCTGCGAGATGAGCGCGGCGGCGCCGAAGCCGAGCGCGATGGTCATCAGGTAGAAACCGCCGATGATGCCGATCGCCCAGTTCACGGACTTACGTGCGGCCTTGGCGTCGGGCACCGTGTAGAAGCGGATCAGGATGTGCGGCAGGCCGGCGGTGCCGAGCACCAGGGCGATGCCCAGGGAGATGAAGTCCAGCTTGGAGGTGCCGGTCGCGCCGTACTGGAGACCGGGCTCCAGGAAGGCGGCGCCCTTGCCGCTGTTCTCGGCGGCCGTGCCGAGCAGGTCGGAGATGTTGAAGTTGAACTTCAGCAGCACCAGGAAGGTGATCAGGATGGTGCCGCCGATGAGCAGCACGGCCTTGACCATCTGGACCCAGGTGGTGCCCTTCATACCGCCGATGGAGACGTAGACGATCATCAGGAGGCCGACGAGGGCGACGATGAGGATCTTGCCGGCGTCGGAGGTGATGCCGAGCAGCAGCGAGACGAGGACGCCGGCGCCGGCCATCTGGGCGAGCAGGTAGAAGATCGACACGACGATCGTGGAGGTACCGGCGGCGGTGCGGACCGGGCGCTGGCGCATGCGGTACGCGAGCACGTCACCCATGGTGTAGCGGCCGGAGTTGCGCAGCGGCTCGGCCACCAGGAGCAGGGCGACCAGCCAGGCGACCAGGAAGCCGATGGAGTACAGGAAGCCGTCGTAGCCGAAGATGGCGATCGCGCCCGCGATGCCGAGGAACGACGCGGCCGACATGTAGTCGCCGGAGACCGCGAGGCCGTTCTGGAAGGCGCTGAACTGGCGGCCGCCCGCGTAGAAGTCGGCGGCGTCCTTGGTCTGGCGGCCCGCCCAGATGGTGATGCCGAGGGTGGCCAGGACGAACAGCGCGAACAGGGTGATGATCAGCGGGCGGTGCTCGCTGGCCTCGTTCGCGGCGATAACGGTCTGCTGTACGGGGCTCATGCGCCGCCCTCCATCCGGGACTTGATGGCCTCGGCCTTGGGGTCGAGCTTCGCGGCGGCGTGCCGCGAGTACCACCAGGCGATGAGGAACGTGGTGACGAACTGTGCGACGCCGAGGATGAGGGCGACGTTGATGTTGCCGAACAGTTTGGTGCCCATGAAGTCGCCCGCGTAGTTGGACAGCAGGACGTACAGCAGGTACCAGACGATGAAGGCGATGGTCAGCGGGAAGGCGAAGGAGCGGTAGGAGCGGCGCAGTTCACCGAACTCCGCGCTCTCCTGCACCTCGGTGAACTCCTCGGGTGAGGGGAGTTTGTGTTGCTCTTTCGAGGGGGGCGGTGCGTCGGTGGCCACGGAGCGTCTCCTCGCGATGACGGAAGCGGTTTTGAACGGGGACGGAGGCGAGTGTCCTCGCGCTCCTTGTCCAACGTCACGGCGGCACGCGAGAACCGGTTCAACCGCCCGGCGTTCTTTCCGAAGTCGTTTCGGCAAAACGTTGCTGGCCAGCGAGAGCGCGGGATAGCTTCGCCCTGACCAT
This sequence comes from Streptomyces sp. NPDC052064, assembly GCF_055585925.1. NCBI lineage: Bacteria > Bacillati > Actinomycetota > Actinomycetes > Kitasatosporales > Streptomycetaceae > Streptomyces > Streptomyces sp. NPDC052064. The sequence continues at coordinate 703,353 of NZ_JBVJJE010000003.1, read as the reverse complement.
CTCGTCATGTACCTGCCCGAGCACCACCTGTGCCTCGGGCCGGTTTCGTTTCCGGAGGATGTGGAGACCCCATGTCTCATCTGCGTTCCAGACGCCGGCTCGCCCTCGCCGTGCCCGTCGTGCTGTCCCTGACGGCCTCGCTGGGCTTCCTGCCCGCTGCCGCGTCGGCGGCCCCGCGTGCCGAGTCGGCCGCGCAGACGGCGGACGCGCCGAAGCTGGCGTACGTCGTCAACACCAAGGTGGACCGTCGCACGATCGCGTCGGTGAAGAAGGCGATCGGCGCGGCCGGCGGCACGGTCGTGGCCACGTACGAGCGGATCGGCGTGATCGTCGTCCACTCGTCGAACCCCGACTTCGCCAAGACCGTCCGCACGGTGCGCGGGGTCCAGTCGGCGGGTGCGACGAGGACGGCGGCGCTGACCGCCGCGGGGACCAAGGAAGAGGGCGCGGCCGAGTACCTGACGGCCGCCCAGGCCAAGCGCACCGAGGCCGCCTCGGCGAAGACGCCCGAGAGTGAGCCCCTCGAGGCCGACCAGTGGGATCTGCGCGCGATCGGCGCCGACAAGGCCGCGGAGATCAACCCGGGCAGCCGCAAGGTGACCGTCGCCGTGATCGACACCGGAGTGGACGACACCCACCCCGACATCGCCCCGAACTTCTCGGCCTCCCAGTCCGCGAACTGCGCCGGCGGCAAGCCCGACACCAGCGAGGGCGCCTGGCGGCCGTACACCCCGGAGGACTACCACGGCACGCACGTGGCCGGTGAGATCGCCGCCGCGCGCAATGGAATCGGCGTGGCGGGCGTCGCACCCGGTGTGAAGGTCTCCAGCATCAACGTGACCGACCGGGCGAGCGGCCTCTTCTACCCGGAGAGCGTCGTCTGCGCGTTCGTGTTCGCCGCGGACCACGGCGTCGAGATCACGAACAACAGCTACTACGTCGACCCGTGGCTGTACAACTGCATGGACGATCCGGACCAGCGAGCCATCGTCGACGCGGTCAACAGGGCGCAGCTGTACGCGCAGAAGAAGGGCACGCTCAACGTCGCCGCGGCGGGCAACTCCAACCACGACCTGGACGCGGACGCGATCGTCGACGACTCCAGCCCGAACGACACCACGCCCGTCGAGCGCACCATCGACCCGCACGAGTGCTTCGACATACCGACCCAGCTGCCGGGCGTCGTCACGGTGAGCTCGACAGGCGTCGACAACGAGAAGTCGTACTTCTCGACGTACGGCAAGGACGTCGTCGACGTCGCGGCGCCGGGCGGTGACCGGCGCTACCAGATACCCGACACGCCCTCCAAGGACGGCCGCATCCTGTCCACCCTGCCGAACGGCGCGTACGGTTTCCTCCAGGGCACCTCGATGGCCTCCCCGCACGCGTCCGGTGTGGCCGCGCTGCTGAAGTCCAAGCACCCCTGGGCGTCCCCGGCCCAGCTCCAGGCCCTGCTGAAGGCGCAGGCCGACCGGACCGCCTGCCCCGAGTCGTACGACCAGGACGGTGACGGCACGCAGGATGCGGTGTGCGAGGGCGGCAAGAGCGTCAACGGCTTCTACGGGTACGGCATCGTCAACGCGCTGCGCGCTGTCAAGTGACGCGCGCCTCCCAGACCTCCCGCACAGTCCGCCCGTACCGCGAACGAACTGGAGACACCATGACAGCGCCGCACGCGCGCTACCGCCGCGCCGTCGCGATCCCGGCCGGGATGGCCATGGCCACGGCCCTCGCGTTCCTGCCGAACACCACGGCCACGGCCGCCGACGAGGCGCCCGCGGCGGTCTCGGCCGACGCGACCTCGCTCAGCTACGTCGTCAACATCAAGCCGGGCCATGGCACTTCGGCGTACGTGAAGAAGGCCGTCGGCAAGGCCGGCGGCACGATCGTGACGTCGTACGACCAGATCGGCGTCATCGTCGTCCACTCCTCGAACCCCGAATTCGCCAAGAGCATCCGCAAGGTGCGCGGGGTGCAGTCGGCCGGTGCCACCCGCACCAAGCCGCTGTCGTCGGCGTCGACGACCGACCTGGGCACTCCGAAGGCGCTGAGCGCGGCCGAGGTCGCCAGGGCCGAGGCGGCCCCCGGACAGGACCCGCTGGAGCCGCAGCAGTGGGATCTGCCCGCCATCAAGGCGGACAAGGCGCACGAGAAGTCGCTGGGCAGCAAGAAGGTCACGGTCGCCGTGATCGACACCGGCGTCGACGACACCCACCCCGACATCGCGCCCAACTTCGACCGCGGCGCGTCGGTCAACTGCGTGTCGGGCAAGCCGGACACCTCCGACGGAGCCTGGCGGCCGGGCGCCGCGGAGAGCCCGCACGGGACGCACGTGGCGGGTGAGATCGCCGCCGCGAAGAACGGCGTCGGCATGACCGGTGTCGCGCCCGGGGTGAAGGTCTCCGGCATCAAGGTGTCCAACCCGGACGGCTTCTTCTACACGGAGGCCGTGGTGTGCGGCTTCGTGTGGGCGGCCGAGCACGGGGTCGACGTCACCAACAACAGCTATTACACCGACCCCTGGTACTTCAACTGCAAGAACGACCCGGACCAGAAGGCGCTGCTGGACGCGGTCAGCAGGGCCTCGCGGTACGCGGAGAAGAAGGGCGCGGTCAACGTCGCGGCGGCCGGCAACGAGAACTACGACCTCGCGGCCGACGAGATCACCGACCCGTCGTCCCCGAACGACTCCACGCCGGGCGGGCGGGTCGTCGACCCGTCCGAGTGCCTCGACATCCCGACCCAGCTGCCGGGCGTCGTCACCGTCGCCTCGACGGGGGCAAAGGGCATCAAGTCGTCCTTCTCCAACTACGGTCTCGGCGTCGCCGACATAGCCGCCCCCGGCGGCGACTCGACGGCCTACCAGAAGCCGGAACCGCCGGCCACGAGCGGCCTGATCCTGGGCACGCTGCCGGGCGGCAAGTGGGGTTACATGGCCGGTACGTCGATGGCGTCCCCGCACGTCGCGGGCGTCGCCGCCCTCATCAAGTCGACGCACCCGTACGCCTCTCCGGCCCTGGTGAAGGCCCTCCTGTACGCGCAGGCCGACGCCACGCCGTGCACGGACCCGTACGACATCGACGCCGACGGCAAGATCGACGCGGTGTGCGAGGGCTCGAAGAACCGCAACGGCTTCTACGGCTGGGGCATCGCGGACGCGCTGGACGCGGTGACCAAGTAGAGCTCGTGTGAAGGCGGCCCGGGCCGGGCGGGGGCATCCGCCCGGCCCGCTGCGTCCCTGCGGCAGGATTCCTTGTCATGGACGTGTATGAAGCCCCCTCGACCTGGACCGCCGAACCGGTGAGACCACGGTGGCAGTTGGCCCTGCGGTTCGCCGGGAGCATCGTGTGGTTCCCGGTGGTGTGCGTGCTGTGGGTGGCGGTCGCGGCGGCGTTCATCGTCGTCGGGATGTTCGCCGAGGTGATCACGGCGTTCAGCAACACCCTCGAACGCGGCTACCTCGGCGCCATGGACGTGGTGATGAACCGGGTCGCGCGCCTGGCCTCCTGGTGCGTGTCCTGGCCGGAGCTGCGCCATGAGGGCGACGCCGAGTTCTACATGGCACGCGTGGACAAGGCGGTCGCGAAGTGGACCGCCCGGGCCTCGGTCCCGGTGGACCCGAAGAAGCCGCGACCGCCCGTGGAGTGTGCGATAGGCCTGCGCGACTACCGCGGCGTAGGTGGCTGGTACGTCGCCGAGGTCGCGCTCGCGCAGGGATGGGAGCTGCGGCCGACGGACGTGCGCAGGGAAGTCCGGTTGTGGTGGTCGGCCGCATCGAAGGTTGCCTGAGTTCGTTCTCGCGGATTCGCCCAGCCGTGTGGAGGGCTCGTGGCCGCCGGCCGCCGTGGTCGCCCTGTGGGCAGCGCAGCGACTGCGCCGGGCGGCCGACCCGTTGACCGCCTGTGCGCCGGCGGGGGCGGAGGCGGCCGCGCTGGGCCTGGTGGTCGCCGTGTCCGGGCCGCTGACGGCCCTTCCGGTACCCATCCGCTGGTGAGCCTCAGGTGGCGCGCATCTCTCCGTACGTCGCGGCCGGCGCCCTGCGCGCGTTGAGCGCCTCGATCGTGCCGCCGGCGAGGAGGGCCTGTGCGGCGATGTACGTGAGCATGATCCAGAAGTCCGGCACGGGCGGCTGCGGCCAGTCGGCGACGCCGGTGGCGATGAGCGTGTCGGAGAGCAGGAAGAGCGCACCGCCGAGCCCGGTGAAGAGGCCGAGCCGGATGGCGGCCTTGTACGCCATGGCCGTGAGCAGGAGGCTGTACCCGGCCACGGGCAGGCGCAGGTTGGCGGGCAGGTCCGGCCACAGCAGCGCGACGGTGGTGGCCAGGGCGGTGGCGTAGCCCAGGGCGAGCAGGCCAGCACGCGCGCGTGGGACCGCGTACCGGCTGCCGTGCGTCCGGAAGAGGGCGAGGCAGCAGACGTGTCCCGCCGCGAAGCAGCCCATGCCGGCGAGGAAGGCCGGCTCGGCGTCGGACAGCAGCAGCACGTCCCCGCCCCAGCCGAACAGCAGGGCGGCCACGAGCGGCCGGGGCGCCCGGCGCAGGACGGTCCAGAGCGCCAGGAGCGGCATCAGCAGCGGCTTGGCGACGGCGTGCCCGGCGTCGCAGCCGGCCGCGAGGGAGCCGAGGTCGACGGCGACGGCGAGACCGAAGGCGCCGAGGAGGAGTCGGGAGTGGCTCACGCCGATGTGCTCTCGGCAGTCGTGCCGGCAGTGGACACCGGTGCCGCGACCGGCGCGGGCCCCCACCCCGGCCCCCGGAACACGCGCCCCGCGCGCTCGCGCCAGTCGCGCGCCGCCTTCAGGTCCTTCGCGATGGACACGTACTCGTGCGTCGCCACCTTCAGCGGGTTGTACGTGTTGATGTTCTTGGTCAGTCCGTACACGGGCCGCACGGTCTCGGCGACGAAGGACCCGAACAGCCGGTCCCAGACGATGAGGATGCCGCCGAAGTTGCGGTCGAGGTAACCGCCCTGGGAGGCGTGGTGGACACGGTGGTGCGACGGGGTGTTGAAGACGAACTCGAACCACCGGGGCATCTTGTCGATCCGCTCGGTGTGGATCCAGAACTGGTAGACGAGGTTCGCGGAGGAGCAGAAGGCGAGCGCGGCCGGGTGCACTCCGGCGGCGACGAGGGGGACGTAGAACGGCCATACGGTCAGGGACGTCCAGGGCTGACGCAGCGCGGTGGTGAGGTTGAACCTCCGGCTGGAGTGGTGGACGACGTGGCAGGCCCACAGGATGCGGATGACGTGGTGGCCGCGGTGGGACCAGTAGTAGAAGAAGTCCTGCGCGAACAGCATCAGCGGGACGGTCCACCACAGCACGGGCACGCGCAGGGGCGTGAGTTCGTAGAGGGCCGTGTAGAGGGCGACGATCGGGATCTTCCAGAGGAAGTCGAAGGCGAGGCTGCCGAGTCCCATGCCGATGCTCGTCGCGGCGTCCTTCGCCTCGTAGCCCGCGGCGTCCTCGTCGGGGTGGAGACGGCAACTCACCATCTCGACCACGGTGAGCAGCACAAAGGCGGGTATCGACCACAGCACGACATCGGGCAGGTTCGGCATGCCTGAACCGTAGGACCGCCGCTCCGCCCCGACCAGACGTTGTTACCGACAAGTATTACCGACGGTACGCGCTTGCTTCTTGGCGGTCTCCGCCAAACCGAGCAGAACGACAGGGGTGAGGGCCCTGCCAGGAGTACCTGAGCATCGATCAGACGTACGTCTCACGAACGGACAGACCGGACAAGACGCCTGAGGGAGCATCGGAAGAGCGGAGGTTGCGCACCTGACGGACGGCGGTGTCAGTCGTGGCCCGTATCCTCAGGAACCATGCTGGAAGACCTGACGACCGCAGCGTTCTCTCCCACGTCGTGGCCGACCGCGTATCCCAAGGGGTACGCGGTCGTTGACGTGGAGACCACGGGCCTGGCCCGGGACGACCGCATCATCTCGGCAGCCGTCTACCGGCTGGACGCGCGCGGCGAGGTCGAGGACCACTGGTACACGACGGTCAACCCTGAGCGTGACCCCGGCCCCGTGTGGATCCACGGACTGACGAGCGAGGCGCTCGAGGGCGCACCCCTCTTCCAGGACATCGCCGAGGAGTTCACGGCCCGGCTGCAGGGGCGGGTGCTCGTCGCGCACAACGCCGTCTTCGACTGGCAGATGATCGCCCGGGAGTACGCGCGCGCGAAGTGCGAGGCGCCGGTGCGGCAGCGGCTGTGCACCATCGCGCTCTCCAAGGAACTGGGGCTTCCGCTGCCCAACCACAAGCTGGAGTCGCTCGCCGCGCACTTCGGCGTCGTCCAGCGGCGGGCACACCACGCGCTGGACGACGCGCGCGTGCTGGCCGAGGCGTTCCGCCCCAGCCTCAGGGCCGCGGCGGCGAGCGGCGTACGGCTGCCGCTGCACGAGTGCCGACCGCTGACGGAGTGGTCGGACCGCCCCGCCACGCCCCGCATCGGGCAGCAGGCGGGCCCGCGTGGCTACGGCGGCTACCGCCAGACCAGTTGGCGCCCCTCCCGAAAGCGCCCCGCCTGCCCCTACCCCAACCCGGGGCGCTACGAGACGGGCGGGCGGCTCAAGCAGGGCATGCGGGTCGCCTTCTCCGGTGACACCTCGACCGAGCGCGAACTGCTGGAGGACCGGGCGACCGAGGCCGGGCTGCACGTGGCCACCAGCCTGTCCCGGCTGACCAGCCTGCTCGTCACGAACGACCCGGACTCGGGCACGTCCAAGGTGGTCAAGGCCCGGCAGTTCGGAACGCCGATCGTGGACGAGGCGGCGTTCGGGCAGCTCCTCGCGGATGTGGAGCCGGCGGCGGAGGGGTGACCGCACGCGGAGCGGTGTCGCGGGGCGACCGTACGGACGGGTGATTGGCGGGCGACTCGCCCGGTGGCCGCTCGCCCCGGCCGGGGCGACGGCTCACCCTGTGGCGCATGGCGACCTGTGAGGTATGTGGCAATCAGTACGGAATGACCTTCGAGGTGCATGCGCAGGGGGTGGTGCACGTCTTCGACTGCTTCGCCTGCGCGATCCACCGCATGGCCCCCATCTGCGAGCACTGCCGGGTGCAGATCATCGGCCAGGGCGTCGAGGTCGACGGCCACTGGTACTGCGGTGCCCACTGCGCCCGCGCGGAGGGAAAGGTGGGAATTGTCGACAAGGTCTGAACCCGTACCCGCCTGAATACACCCCACGACCGAGTTGTACGGTCGTGGGGTGTACCGCTTCCTGATGTCCCGGCAGTGGGTGATCCTCACGTTGATCGCCCTGCTTCTCATCCCCACGATGATCAGGCTGGGCTTCTGGCAGATGCATCGCTACGAGGAGCGCACCGCACGGAACCAGCTGGTCACCGACGCGCTGGCGGCCGAGCCGGTGCCCGTGGAGAAGCTGACCGGGCCCGGGCACACCGTCACCAGCACCGAGCGGTACCGGACGGTGACCGCGAAGGGCCGTTTCGACACGGAGGACGAGGTCGTCGTCCGCCGCCGCACCAACTCCGACGACGAGGTCGGCTACCACGTCCTGACCCCGTTCGTCCTCGACGACGGCAAGGTTCTGCTGGTCAACCGGGGCTGGATCCCCTCGGACGGCCCGAGCCAGACCGCGTTCCCGAAGGTCCCCGCACCGCCGAGCGGCGAGGTCACCGTCACGGGGCGGCTGATGCCCGACGAGACGACCGCGGCCAGCGGCATCAAGAACCTCAAGGGCCTGCCCGACCGGCAGATCATGCTGATCAACAGCGAGCAGGAGGCCCGGCGCCTGGACGCGCAGGTGCTCGGCGGCTACATCGCGCAGACGGCTCCCGAGCCCAAGGACGACGTCCCCGAGCTGCTCGGCGACCCCGGCAAGGAGGACGCCGCGCTGAACTACGCGTACGCCATCCAGTGGTGGCTGTTCGCCGCCGCCGTACCGGTCGGCTGGGTGGTCCTGGCCCGCCGCGAGGCCCGGGACCGGGCGCAGGCGGCGGCCGGGGAAGCCGACGCGAGTGAGGCGGAACCGGCGGCGGTGTGACCCCCGCCGGCACCCCCGGCCGCGTCAGCAGCAGCGCCCCTGCCGGCACTCCTCCCGGTGCGACCGGTTCAGTACCTCCGTCAGTTCCCGCACGTACCAGCGCACCGCCCGTGCCCAGCGCACCGCCCTCACGTACGGGCTCCCGCCAGCGGCTCGTCCGGCACGTCGAGGCGGGATTCGACGTACGGCGCCTCGGTGACCGGAGTCGAGCCCGGGGCCCGTATCGCCCGCGCGCAGACGACCGCCGCGTTGCCGATCACGACGGCGACCAGCAGCAGGAACAGGGCGATCAGCACACCGTCGACCGTGGAGTTGGTGACCACGGCGTGCATGTCGTCGAGGTTCTTGGCGGGCGGCAGGACCTGACCGGCGTCGAGGGCGTCGGCGTACCGCGCGCGCTGGGCGAAGAAGCCGATCTTCGGGTCGGAGGAGAAGATCTTCTGCCAACCCGCGGTGAAGGTGATCGCGACGACCCAGGCGAGCGGGACGCCCGTGACCCACGCCCAACGCAGCCGGCCGGACTTGATCAGGACCGTGGTGCAGACGGCGAGGGCGATCGCGGCGAGGAGCTGGTTCGCGATGCCGAAGAGCGGGAAGAGCTGGTTGATCCCGCCGAGCGGGTCGGTGGCGCCGGTGTGGAGGAAGTAGCCCCAGGCCGCCACGACGAGGGCGCTGCACAGCCAGATGCCCGGCTTCCAGTTGACCCGGCCGGCCGGCTTCCACACGTTGCCGAGCATGTCCTGGAGCATGAAACGGCCGACGCGGGTGCCCGCGTCCACCGTCGTCAGGATGAACAGCGCCTCGAACATGATGGCGAAGTGGTACCAGAAGGCCTTCATCGCGGCGCCGCCGAAGACCCCGGAGAAGATCTCCGACATGCCGACGGCCAGGGTCGGGGCCCCGCCGGAGCGGGCGATCAGCGTCTGCTCCTCCACGGCCTTGGCGGCCTGGGTGAGCTGGTCGGGGGTGATGGTGAAGCCGAGGCCGGCGACGGCGTGGGAGGCCGACTCGGCCGTCGTGCCGAGGAGGGCCGCCGGGGCGTTCATGGCGTAGTAGAGGCCCGGTTCCAGGGTCGCCGCGGCGATCAGCGCCATGATCGCGACGAACGACTCCATCAGCATGGCGCCGTAGCCGATCATCCGGACCTGGGACTCCTTCCGGATCAGCTTCGGGGTGGTCCCGGAGGAGACCAGCGCGTGGAAGCCGGACAGCGCGCCGCAGGCGATGGTGATGAAGAGGAAGGGGAACAGCGCCCCGGCGAAGACGGGTCCGGCGCCCGACGAGGCGAAGTCGCTCACGGCGTCCGTGCGCAGGACGGGCGCGGCGACGACCACGCCGACCGCGAGCAGGGCGATGGTGCCGATCTTCATGAAGGTGGAGAGGTAGTCGCGCGGCGCGAGCAGCATCCACACCGGCAGGACCGAGGCGACGAAGCCGTATCCGACCAGGCAGAACACCAGGGTCGTGGGACTGAGCGTGAAGGCGGGGGCCAGTGAGGACTCCTGGACCCAGCTGCCGCCGACGATGGCGAGAAGCAGCAGGACCACGCCGATCAGGCTGGTCTCGACGACCCGGCCCGGGCGGATGACATGCAGCCAGAAGCCCATGAACAGGGCGATGGGGATGGTCATCGCGACGGAGAAGGTGCCCCAGGGGCTGTGGGCGAGGGCGTTGACGACGACCAGCGCCAGGACCCCCAGCAGGATGATCATGATGGCGAACACGGCGATCAGAGCGGCGGCCCCGCCGGCCCGGCCGATCTCGTCGCGGGCCATCTGCCCGAGCGACGTGCCGTCCCGTCGCATCGACAGGAACAGCACGACCATGTCCTGCACCGCGCCCGCGAAGATCACCCCCGCCACGATCCACAGGGTCCCCGGCAGGTAGCCCATCTGGGCCGCGAGCACCGGTCCCACCAGTGGTCCGGCGCCGGCGATCGCGGCGAAGTGGTGCCCGAGCAGGACCCGGCGGTCGGTGGGGTGGTAGTCGACGCCGTCCTCGAGGCGTTCGGCGGGGGTGGCCCGGCGGTCGTCCGGCTCCAGGACGCGGCGGGCGATGAACCGGGAGTAGAAGCGGTAGGCGATGGCGTACGACCCGAGCGCGGCGATCACCAGCCATACCGCGGAGATCCGCTCGCCGCGGGACAGAGCGAGGACGCCCCAGGCGACCGCTCCGAGCAGGGAGACGGCGGTCCACAGCAGAATCGACCGCGTTCGGGACTTTTCCGGCACCTCGGGGCCGGATTCGGGCAGGGCTGATGCGGGCATGGCGGCTCCTCACCTCGACGGGTGTGCAACGGGGAGTGCGGATTCAGCGGTGTCGATCCGTCAGCGCGTACGCGGCGAGCAGGCACAGGCCGCAACCCGGCACCCACGCGAGCTGGTACCAGTAGAAGAACGGCGTCCCCGCGAGCCGCGGACCGGCACCGGCGTACAGCGGGACCCACAGCAACCCGGCCGCGGGTGCGAGCAGCAGCAGGGCGACGGCGACGCGCCGTAGCCGGGGGTGCCCGGTGCGTGCCATGACCTGCGCTCCTCTCCCGCTCGCTGTCGGTCTGTGCAAGAGTTGCGCACCCGCCGGAAGTGGTTGACACGGCGTTCGAGAAAGATTTCCCGCCGGTTTCCTGTCCTCCGGACGGGCCGTCCGCGCAACTCTCGCGCGAGGGCACAGGCACACCAAGGACGGTGACCCATGGCTGACGGCGCCATGACCGCGACGTTCCTCGCCGTGATCGGCGGGGCGTCGCTGCTCGCCGTCACCGCGCGGCGGCTGCGCCCGGTCGACCGGCTGCCCTCCCTGGAGGGCTGGGCCCTGGCCGACCGCTCCCTCGGCCCCGGCTGGACCTGGCTGCTGCTGGGCGGCACGATCTTCACCGCGTACACCTTCACCGCCGTACCCGGACTGGCCTACGGCAACGGCGCGCCGGCCTTCTTCGCCATGCCGTACACGGTGATCGTCTGCCCGCTCGCCTTCGTGCTGCTGAGCCGGCTGTGGAGCGTGGCCCGGCGGCACGGCTACATCACCGCCGCCGACTTCGTGCGCGGCCGGTACGGGTCGCCGCCGCTGGCCCTGGTGGTGGCGCTGACCGGGATCCTCGCCACGATGCCGTACCTGGCGCTGCAACTGCTGGGCATCAGGGCGGTCCTGACGGCCGGGGGCGTGTACCCGCGGGGCGCTGCCGGGGACCTGGTGCTGGTCGCTCTGTTCGCGGGGCTCGCGGTGGCGACGTACCGGCACGGGCTGCGGGCGCCGGCGGTCATCTCGGCGCTGAAGGCGGTGGCGGTGTTCGTCTCGCTCACCGCGGTGACCTGGCTGGTCCTCGCACGGCTGGGCGGCCCGGGCCCGGTCTTCGAGGGCGCGGCGCAGCGGCTGGGCAGCCCGGCGCTGCTCCTGTCCCCCGCGCAGCAGCCGGCCTACGCCACGCTCGCACTCGGCTCCGCCCTCGCCCTGCTGATGTACCCGCACGTGCTCACCGCCGGTTTCGCCGCCGACGGACCCCGCACCCTGCGCGAGGTCTCGGTGGCGCTGCCCGCCTGGACCGGGCTGCTCGCGCTGTTCGGGTTCCTCGGCATCGCCGCCCTCGCGGCGGGGGTGCGGGCGCCGCGCGGTGGTGCCGAGGCGGCCGTGCCGATGCTGGTCGACCGGCTGATGCCGGCGCCGCTGGCCGGGCTGGTGTTCGCCGCGATCGCCGTGGGGGCGCTCGTCCCGGCGGCGGTGATGTCGATCGCCGCGGCCACGAGTTTCGTCCGCAACGTGTACGTCGAGTACGTCCATCCGACGGCCACGCCCAAGCGGCAGGTGCGCATCGCCAAGGCGGTGTCGCTCAGCGCGAAGGTGGGGGCCGTGGCGTTCGTGTTCGGGCTGCGCGACCAGGACGCCGTCAACCTCCAACTGCTCGGCGGCGTGTGGATCCTCCAGATCTTCCCGGCCGTCGCCGTCGGGCTGTTCACCGGGCGGCTGCACCCGCGGGCGCTGCTCGCCGGGTGGGCCGTGGGCATGGCGTCGGGGACGTACCTGGTGGTGCGCGAGGGGTTCTCGTCGATCGTGCCGCTCGGCACCGGCGCCGGGCCGCTGGAGATCTACGCCGGGCTCGCCGCCCTGCTGCTCAATCTGACCGTCGCGGTGGCCGGCACCGCGGTGCTGACACGCCTCGGCGTCCCGCGCGGCGCCGACTCGACCGACCTGCCGTCCCGCCTGACCGTCCGGCGACGCCCGGAGACCGGAGCGAACAACCCGTGAGACGCAGACAGAACCCCACGCTGCCACCGGTGCCGGCACCGGCACCGGCCGAGCCCCTCTCTCCCCCGGCCGGCGACTCCGCCGACCTGGAGCGCGAGGCCGGTGTCGCCCACCTCTTCGAGCTGCACTACTCCTCGATGCTGCGCCTCGCCGTCCTGCTCGGCGCCGACGACCCGGAGAACGTGGTGGCCGAGGCGTACTACCAGATCTACCGCAAGTGGCGACGGCTGCGGGACGCGGCCGCGGCGGAGGCCTATCTGCGCTCCACCGTCTGCAATCTGACGCGGATGCGGATACGGCACCTTCAGGTCGCCCGCAGACACGAGGAGAACCCGCCGGACGGGACGGTCGCCTCCGCCGAGCACGCCGCGCTGCTGCGGGACGACCAGCGCGTGCTGATCGACGCGCTCCAGCAGTTGCCGCCGCGGCAGCGCGAGGCCCTGGTGCTGCGGCACTGGCTCGGTCTCAAGGAGAGCGAGATAGCCGCCGCGATGGGCATATCCGGCGGTTCCGTCAAGACGCACACGGCACGCGGCATCGCCGCCCTGACCCAGGCGATGGAGGCCCGGCGATGATGCATCGAGATGCGACTCCGTCGCGTGGCACCGGTCCGGACCGGCCCGGCCACGGCCGCACCGAGGAGGAACTCCGCGAGGCGCTTCGAGTGCTGGCGGGCGGGGTGCTCCCCGACCCCGACGCGTACCGCACGGCACGCGGCGAGTGGCTGCGGCGCGAGCGTCGGCGGCGGCTCGTGCTCGCCGTGCTCGTCACCGTCGTCTTCACGCTGGCAACCCTGATCGGCCTGTGGGTGCTCAACCAGGCCCCGTCGGACCCGGGTGTGATCTTCTCGGGCACCGGCGCCCCGGTCGCCGAAAACGTGTCACTCCCCCGGCCCCCGCCCTGATTGCCTCGCCGACTTGCCGGGAACCCGCACTCCGTGCACCCGAGCATCGAGGACTACGCGCTCATCGGCGACGAACAGACCGCTGCCCTGGTCGGCACGGACGGATCCGTCGACTGGCTCTGCCTGCCCCGCTTCGACTCGGCCGCCTGCTTCGCCAAGCTGCTCGGCGACGAGGACAACGGCTACTGGCGCATCGCCCCCGTGGGGGCGGACCGGTGCACCCGGCGCGCCTACCGCCGCGACACCCTCGTCCTGGACACCGAGTGGGAGACCGAGCAGGGAGCGGTCCGGGTCACCGACCTGATGCCCCAGCGCGACCAGGCGCCCGACCTCGTACGCGTCGTCGAGGGCCTGGACGGCGAGGTGACGCTCCACAGCGTCCTCAAGCTGCGCTTCGACTACGGCTCCATCATCCCCTGGGTACGCCGGGCCGACGGCCACCGCGTCGCCGTCGCCGGACCCGACTCGACATGGCTGCGCAGCGAGCCGGAGGTGCGCAACTGGGGCGAGGACTTCGGAACACACGCGGAGTTCACGGTCCGGAAGGGGGAGAAGGTCGCGTTCGTCCTCACCTGGCACCCCTCCCACGAGGAGCGCCCGCCGCTCGTCGACCCGTACGAGTCGCTGCGCCACAGCGTCGACGACTGGCGGGCCTGGGTGTCGCGCTGCCGCTACGACGGACCGCACCGGGACGCCGTCGTCCGCTCCCTGATCACCCTCAAGGCGCTCACCTACGCCCCGACCGGCGGCATCGTCGCCGCCGCCACCACCTCACTGCCCGAGGAGCCGGGCGGGGTGCGCAACTGGGACTACCGCTACTGCTGGCTGCGCGACTCCACCCTCACCCTGGGCGCGCTGCTGGCGGCGGGCTACCAGGAGGAGGCCGAGGCCTGGCGGAACTGGCTGCTGCGCGCGGTCGCGGGCGACCCTGCGGACCTCCAGATCATGTACGGCGTGGCGGGCGAACGACGGCTGCCCGAGTTCGAACTGCCGTGGCTGTCCGGCTTCGCCGGGTCCGCCCCCGTACGCATCGGGAACGACGCCGTGAAACAGTTTCAGCTGGACGTCTACGGCGAGGTCATGGACTCCCTGTCCCTGGCCCGTATCTCGGGCCTGTCCGCCCAGCCGGACGTATGGGCGCTGCAGACGGCCCTGATGGACTTCCTGCGCACCCACTGGCAGCAGCCGGACGAGGGGTTGTGGGAGGTGCGCGGCGGCCGGCGCCAGTTCGTGCACTCGAAGGTGATGGTGTGGGTCGCCGCCGACCGTGCCGTACGCACCCTGGAGCGCCATCCGGAGCTGGACGGCGACCTGGACGGCTGGCGCGCACTCCGTGACGAGGTGCACCGCGAGGTGTGCGACAAGGGCTACGACCCCGAACGCAACACGTTCACGCAGTCCTACGGCTCGCGCGAACTGGACGCCGCGCTGCTGCTCATCCCGCGCGTCGGTTTCCTGCCGCCCGACGATCCACGGGTGATCGGCACCATCGACGCGGTCCGCAAGGAGCTGGACCACGGCGGCTTCCTGCGCCGCTACACCACCGCCGACTCGGACCAAGCGGACATCGACGGACTGCCCGGCTCCGAGGGCACCTTCCTGGTGTGTTCGTTCTGGCTCGCGGACGCCCTGCACATGACGGGCCGTACGAAGGAGGCCCGGGAGCTGTTCGAGCGGCTGGTGGGGCTCGCCAACGACGTCGGTCTGCTGTCCGAGGAGTTCGACCCGGTGAGCGGCCGGCAGCTCGGCAACTTCCCGCAGGCGTTCAGCCACATCGGTCTGGTGAACACCGCCCTCGCCCTGTTCGGTGAGGACGGGGCAGGATAGGGACCATGGATCTTGGACTGAAGGACCGGGTGTACGTCGTCACCGGGGCCACCCGGGGCCTCGGCAACGCCTCCGCGCGTGAGCTCGTCGCCGACGGAGCGAAGGTGGTCGTCTCGGGGCGGGACGAGAAGAGTGTCGCGGACGCGGCGGCCGAGTTGGGCCCGAACGCGGTGGGGGTGGCCGTCGACAACGCCGACCCCGAGGCGCCGGCCCGGCTGATCGGGGCCGCGCGGGAGCACTTCGGCCGCTTCGACGGTGTCCTCGTCAGCGTGGGAGGGCCGTCGGCCGGGTTCGTCGCCGACAACACGGACGAGCAGTGGCAGGCGGCGTTCGAGTCGGTGTTCCTGGGTGCGGTGCGGCTGGCTCGCGCCGCGTCGGCCGAGTTGGAGGCCGGGGGTGCCATCGGATTCGTGCTGTCCGGGTCGGTGTACGAGCCGATTCCGGGGCTGACGATTTCGAACGGGCTGCGGCCGGGGCTGGCCGGGTTCGCCAAGTCGCTGTCCGACGAGCTGGGGCCGCGGGGGATTCGGGTGGTCGGGGTGCTTCCCGGACGCATCGACACGGATCGCGTGCGCGAACTGGACGCGCTGTCGGCGGATCCCGAGGCGACCAGGGCGGCGTCGGAGTCGCGTATTCCGTTGCGGCGGTACGGGGCGCCCGAGGAGTTCGGGCGGGTGGCGGCGTTCCTGCTGTCTCCGGCGGCTTCGTATCTGACCGGGGTCATGGTGCCGGTGGACGGTGGGGCGCGGCACGGGTTCTGAGCGCCGTGTGCGTACCGGGTCAGTCAGCTCACTCTCTCGGCACCGTGCTTGACCCCCCGCAGCCGTACCTCCGCCGGCAGTGACGCAAGGCCCGCCGATGTTCTGGCGTGGGTCAGGGCGCCGGTCGTCAGGTCGTGCAGAGCCGTGCCCGGGTCCACGTGCGGCTCCAGCCCGAGCCGTACATGGGCCTCGGGGGCGCTGCGGCGGCCCGACAGGTGGGCGTGGGCCCGGTCGACGCCGTCGACCTGGGACGCATCCTCGGTGAGGGCGTTCTCCAGGGCCCGTCCGCGCAGCAGGGCGCCCTCGCCGTCGCCGGTGTCCACGAGGACCTCGGCGAGGCGGCGTCGGCGGAGTACCGCGACCAGCCGCCACAGCGCGAGCAGCATCAGAACGGCGAGTACGGCGATGACGGCCGGCCACCACCAGCCGTCGTCCCGCCAGCGGGTGCGTTCGGCGTTGCTCAGCAGCACGTCGTCGCTGCTGTCGTGGATCCACCACGAGGGTGCCGGAGCGCCGAGGCCGACGGCCAGTACGGAGCCGCCCAGCACCAGCAGGACGAGGCCCACGAGCCCGAGGAACAAGCGGTTGACGACCCTGAGCATCGCTGTCACTCCTTCCGGCCGGGCCGCCGCACGCGCACCGACAGCGCGGGCGGCCGGGAGAGTCCCAGTCCGCGGACCGCTTCGGTGAGCACGGCGTCCAGGTCGGTTCGTACCTCGTCCAGTTCACGGAAGTGCGACGCGGCGCGGACGACCGCTCTCCTCCGGCGCACCCGCACCCGCACCGCCTGCACGCCGGCCACCTCCATGGCCCGGTCGCGCAACGCGGTCGCGGCGGCATCCCGGTCCAGTCCGGCGCGTACGTCGGCGTGCGTACGCCGCATCGGGAGCACGTCCCGCAGGCCTGGCGTGGCGGCCAGGACCAGCAGCCAGAGCCCGAGGGCTGCGGCGATCCCGGCCCCGACGAGCACCCAGAAGTCGTCGAGGGGCCGTTCGGCGAGCTGCCGGGCCAGCTCCCGGCGCCAGCTCATGACGGGCCGGTCGGCGCGCACGGACGCGATGTCGTACAGGAACAGTCCGGCGAGTCCCAGGAGCAGCAGGGCGACGATGCCCGCCGGGACGCGGCGTGCCGACCAGAAGCGGCGTTCGCGGCCGCCTTCGCCGTCGAGTACGGGCGGCGGTCCGTTCCCGGCCGCCGGCGCGGACCGGTCGGGTCCGGTGCCGGTCTCCGACGTGTCGAGGACCGGCAGGCGCTGTGTGGCGCCCTCGGGCTCGGGCGGTTCGGTGCCGCGGGGTTCGCTCATCGCGTCCTCCCCTGTACCGCGCCGGGCCCGGCGACCAGGTGCAGCCGCTCCACCTGGACGACGACCTCCGGCACCTGCATTCCCAGCAAGGCGCCCACCCGTTCGACGACTTGGCGACGGACCTGGCGGCAGCGCGCGCCGACGTCGCAGGGGTAGTCGAGCTCGACGTGGACCCGGACGTGCGCGACCTCGACGGGGGTCCCCCCTCCTCGAGAGGAGCCGAGGCGGACCACGACGGTGGCGGACGGCCGGCCGGCGTCGGGCGGCAGCGTTCCGACGGCCTCGCGGGCCGCCTGCGAGGCGATCTTCGCGACCACCCGGTCGGCGATCCGGGTCGCGCCGCGCTCGCCCGGCGGGACGGCGGTCAGGGGGCTGTCGAGCTCACCGGCCCCCGCGCTCACGCTGGTCACCGCCGCCGTTCACGGGAGCGGAAGAAGTCGCCGAAGTCCATGTCCCCCTCCAGGAACCGGCCGACGACGAATCCGACGGCGCCCAGCGCCGCCACCAGCAGGAAGGCGCCGAATCCGCCGAAGTACCCGGCGAATCCCAGTGCCATGCCGGCGATCATGCCGGCGACGGCCATGCTCATGCTGCGCTCCTCGGCTCCTCGGTAGCTGCGTTTTCCGTTGGCAGGTGCCTCACTGGATCCGGCGCTCCGGTTCCTCTTCCTCCTCGTCCGGCAGCTTCACGTCGCTCACCGCGATGTTGACCTCGACGACCTCGAGGCCCGTCATCCGCTCGACGGCGGTGATGACGTTCTCCCGTACGTCCCGGGCCACGTCGGCGATCGACACGCCGTAGACGACCACGATCTCCAGGTCGAGTGCGGCCTGCACCTCGCCGACCTCGACCTTCACCCCGCGCGACACCGACTTCGCGCCGCCGGGCACGCGGTCGCGCACGGCTCCGAAGGTGCGGGACAGGCCGCTGCCCATGGCGTACACGCCGTCCACATCACGTGCGGCCAGCCCGGCGATCTTCTCCACGACGCCGTCCGCGATGGTCGTACGCCCCCGGGAGCCGGGGTCTCCTCCCCCGCCACGCTTGGTCAGCGGACTCCTGCGTGCCGCCGCCGTCTCGGTCTCCCCGCCCCGGTTCTCGGTCATGTCAGTCATCGCCGTACGTCCTTTTCGGGTGTCGTCCTTCGACCACCGTAAGCACGGTTGCGTGGTTATGCGCCTTTGATGCGGCAGGCTGGAGGAATGACGGCCGATCGGTGGACGCAGGCAGTGAGACATCAGCTGGGCCTCGGCAGGCTCCTGCCGCTGGGTGACGCGCGGGACGGCGCGTGGATCGCCGAGCGGGCGGCCGAGGTGGTGCTGCGGCGCGCGGCACGGGACTCTCCGGGCGTGCGCCTCGAAGCGCTCCGTGTCGCGCTCGCCGATCCGGCGGACACCGGGAGCCCGGCCGTTCCGGCTCCGCCGAGCGCTCTGCCGCCCGGGCCGCTGCGGGTGACGGCGGAGTTCGCGGCCACGGCCTCGCAGCCGCTGCCGACGACGGCGTCCCTGCTGCGGGCCACGCTGGCGACGGCCGCGACGCAGCGGCTCGGTCTGACGGTGACGGAGGTGGATCTGCGCGTGACGGGCCTGCTGGACGAGGAGGCGGAACCGCACGGCCCCGCCGAGCGTCTCCCCGAGCCGCCGCGCGCCGCGCAGGCCGAGGGCGAGGACGAGAGCCGCGTCGCCGCCGCCGCACTCAAGGTCCCGGGCGTGCTTCACCTGACCGGCGCACTGGGCCACCCCGTGCACATCGAGGAGTTCCCGGGCGAGGCCGCGCTGCCGCACCGCCACGTCCGGCTGGAAATCGCGGTGCGCGAGGACCACCGGTCCCGGGACGTGGCGCGCAACGTCCGCACAGCGGTGCGGACGACACTGTCTGACCACCCGACGGTGGCGGTCCTGGTGAGCGGGATCGGCTGAGGGGCGGCGCCCGCCGTGGTCGCGGGCACCGCACAGTCGGCGGCGGCTCGCCTGATGACGCCAGGAAGCCTCCCCGGCTCAGTCCTCGACGCCCGCTAGATCCCGCAGACGGCGGGCCTGGGCCTGACGCTCCGCGCCGCGCTGATCCTCGTAGGTGCGGTCCTGGGCGCCGCGCAGCAGTGCCTTGGTCTCGATGACCGCGTCGCGGGGCGCGGCGAGCACGGCCGACGCGAGGTCGCGGACCGTGTCGTCGAGTTGGCCGACGGGCACGGCCACATTGGCCAGCCCGGTGTTCACGGCCTCCACGGCCGTGACGAAGCGCCCGGTCACGCAGATCTCCAGCGCGCGGGCGTATCCGACGAGTCCCACCAGCGGATGTGTGCCCGTCAGGTCGGGCACGAGTCCGAGGCTGGTCTCGCGCATGGCGAACTGCACGTCGTCCGCGACGACGCGCAGGTCGCAGGCGAGGGCGAGCTGGAAGCCCGCCCCGATGGCGTGCCCCTGGACGGCGGCGACGGAGACGATGTCACTGCGCCGCCACCAGGTGAACGCCTCCTGGTACTCGGCGATGGTCGCGTCCAGCTCGGCGTCGCTGCCACGCGCGAGGTCGATGAACGACGGTTCCCCGTCGAAGCCCTCGGGCGTGAACGCCTGCCGGTCGAGACCGGCCGAGAAGGACTTGCCCTCGGCCCGCAGCACCACGACGCGGACGGAGCCCGGCAGCTGCCGCCCGGCCTCGGTGAGCGCCCGCCACAGAGCGGGGCTCTGCGCGTTGCGCTTGACCGGGTTGGTCAGCGTCACCGTGGCGATCGCGTCGTCGACGGTGAGCCGTACGCCGTCCTTGTCGAGTACGGGAACGAGGTCCTTGTCGGGCGAAGCCATGGAACGCCTCCGATGTGTGCGGTCAGCTAAGTGACTGCACAGTAACCACCCGGGCGATCAGTCGACCGACCGGGTGGCCACCATCGAAGCCGAGGGGCCACCCGGGAGTCAGGCCGTGGCCTTTTTACCCCGCGTCGCCCCGCCACGCCCTCGCAGCGTGACGCCCGACTCACTGAGCATGCGGTGCACGAAGCCATACGAGCGGCCGGTCTCCTCGGCCAACGCCCGGATGCTCGCACCGGCGTCGTACTTCTTCTTCAGGTCTGCCGCGAGCTTGTCGCGCGCGGCGCCGGTCACCCGGCTGCCCTTCTTCAGAGTCTCGGCCACCCGTGCCTCCTCATGGGAAGTGCGCTCTGGTCTCCTCATGATCACCCCTCCGGGCCTTGATGGCCACCCATTCGGCAAGGTCCGTGAGACAAGGTTGTGACGACGGGAGCGCGTCCCCACAAGTGGAATATGCAATTCCG
This sequence comes from Streptomyces sp. NPDC052064, assembly GCF_055585925.1. Classification (NCBI taxonomy): domain Bacteria; kingdom Bacillati; phylum Actinomycetota; class Actinomycetes; order Kitasatosporales; family Streptomycetaceae; genus Streptomyces; species Streptomyces sp. NPDC052064. The sequence goes on along the minus strand of NZ_JBVJJE010000003.1, from coordinate 683,035 downwards.
CAGAGTGGCATCCGCACGCCCGAACGGATTGCCAGGGGAAATGCCAGGTCAGAAAGGCGTCGCGGCCGAGCCCGGAAGAATCGGGGCTCGGCCGCGAAATCGATGTAGGACACACCTCGGTACGAGGAGATCTCACACAGATGATGGATCACCGCTAGGCCGAATGATCCATACGCCGTTGATCACGCGTTCGATCAAGCGGCACTGACGCTCAGGCCAGGGCGACGAGATCCGCGTAGTCGGCTCCCCACAGGTCCTCGACGCCGTCGGGCAGCAGGATGATCCGCTCCGGCTGGAGCGCCTCGACGGCGCCCTCGTCGTGGGTGACGAGGACGACCGCGCCCTTGTACGTGCGCAGCGCGCCGAGGATCTCCTCGCGGCTGGCCGGGTCGAGGTTGTTGGTCGGCTCGTCGAGGAGCAGCACGTTCGCCGAGGACACCACCAGGGTGGCTAGCGCCAGGCGGGTCTTCTCGCCGCCGGAGAGGACACCGGCGGGCTTGTCGACGTCGTCGCCGGAGAACAGGAACGAGCCGAGCGTCTTGCGGACCTCCACCAGGTCCAGGTCGGGGGCGGCCGAGCGCATGTTCTCCAGGACCGTGCGCTCCGGGTCGAGGGTCTCGTGCTCCTGCGCGTAGTAGCCGAGCTTCAGGCCGTGGCCCTTGATGACCTCGCCGGTGTCGGGTTCCTCGGCCCCGCCGAGAAGGCGGAGCAGGGTCGTCTTGCCCGCGCCGTTGAGGCCGAGGATGACGACGCGCGAGCCCTTGTCGATGGCGAGGTCGACGTCGGTGAAGATCTCCAGCGATCCGTAGGACTTCGACAGGCCCTCGGCCATGAGCGGGGTCTTGCCGCACGGGGAGGGCTCGGGGAAGCGCAGCTTGGCGACCTTGTCGGACTTCCGCTCGGCCTCCAGGCCGGCCAGCAGCTTGTCCGCTCGGCGGGCCATGTTCTGCGCGGCGACGGTCTTGGTGGCCTTGGCCCGCATCTTGTCGGCCTGCGAATGCAGCGCGGAGGCCTTCTTCTCGGCGTTCTGCCGCTCACGCTTGCGGCGCTTCTCGTCAGCCTCGCGCTGCTGCTGGTAGAGCTTCCAGCCCATGTTGTAGATGTCGATCTGGGAGCGGTTGGCGTCCAGATAGAACACCTTGTTGACGACCGTCTCGACCAGGTCGACGTCGTGGGAGATCACGATGAAGCCGCCGCGGTAGGTCTTGAGGTAGTCGCGCAGCCAGATGATCGAGTCGGCGTCGAGGTGGTTGGTCGGCTCGTCGAGCAGCAGCGTGTCCGCGTCGGAGAACAGGATCCGGGCCAGCTCGATACGGCGGCGCTGACCGCCGGAGAGCGTGTGCAGGGGCTGGCCGAGCACCCGGTCGGGCAGGTTGAGCGCGGCGGCGATGGTGGCGGCCTCGGCCTCGGCGGCGTACCCGCCCTTGGTGAGGAACTCCGTCTCCTGCCGCTCGTACTGCTTGAGCGCCTTCTCGCGGGTGGACCCCTGGCCGTTGGCGATGCGCTGTTCGTTGTCGCGCATCTTGCGGATCAGTACGTCGAGGCCGCGCGCGGAGAGGATGCGGTCGCGGGCGAGGATGTCGAGGTCGCCGGTGCGGGGGTCCTGCGGGAGGTAGCCGACCTCGCCGGAGCGGGTGATGGTGCCGCCGGCGGGCATGCCCTCGCCCGCCAGGCACTTGGTGAGGGTGGTCTTCCCTGCGCCGTTGCGGCCGACGAGGCCGATGCGGTCGCCCTTGGCGACACGGAAGGTGGCGTTTTCGATGAGGACGCGGGCACCGGCGCGCAGCTCGATACCGGAGGCGGAGATCACGGACAGACTCCAGGGCGGATACGGGGGCGGGATGGGCGGCTGAGGACGTTCCCGCCGTCTAATGCGCGAGGAGAAAGGCCATAGGGGACAGTCTAACGGGGCGGTGCAACCACTTTTTCTGCGTGCGGGTGTTCGATTGGTCTCGCCCGGTCTCGTCCCGCCGGGTCGTTGTCAGTGGTGGGTGCGAGACTGAGCAGCAGAACCGGATCACCGGATTTACGGCGGCCGAACACAAGGGAGTGATCGGTATGGCAGGCACGTCCGGCGGGCGTCCGAGCATCTACCCCACGCTGCTGTACGCCGACGCGAAGGCGGCGATCCGGCAGCTCACGGAGGCCTTCGGCTTCACGGAGCTGTCGGTGTACGAGGGCGAGGACGGCGCGGTGATGCACGCCGAGCTGGTGCAGGGCAACGGCGCGGTGATGGTCGGCAGCAAGGGCCGCGGCGGCGTGTTCGACGCGGCCATGAAGGACGCGGGCACCACCGGGGTGTACGTCGTGGTGGACGACGTGGACGCACACCACCGCCGCGCCCTGGATCACGGCGTGGAGATCCTGATGCCCCCGACGGACCAGGACTACGGCTCGCGGGACTACATGACCCGGGACCTCGAGGGCAATGTGTGGAGTTTCGGGACGTACGCGCCCGACATAGCGGGCTGACGGCCCACAGCGGCGGGCGCGGGCTAGTTGCCTCCGGTGTGCACCTGGAACGCGGCCCGGCGTACGGCCTTGGCCAGGGCCGGGTCGGGGTGTGCCGCGGCGAGGGCAACCAGGACCTGCACGGTCCGCGGGTGGCCCACGGCCCGCACCTCGTCCAGCAGCATCGGGATGGTCGGCTGCACGGCGGACTCCAGATGGCGGACGAGCAGCGGGGCCTCGCCGTGGTCGGCGACGGCGGCGGCGGTGTCCACCCACAGCCAGGTCGCCTCCTCCCGGGTGAGGACCTCGTGGGCGTCCTCGGGGTCGACACCGTCGTGCTCGGCCAGCCACAGCAGTGCGTACGGCCTGAGCGTCGGCTCGGCCAGCACGGCGCGGACGTCCGGCTCGGCGGGGGCGCCGACCACCCGCAGCGCCTCGAAGGCGAGGCCGCGCAGCAGGGCGTCCTCGCCGCGGGCGGCGCCGAGGAGTTCGGTGACGGCGCTGCCGACGGGGCGGGCGGCGAGCCAGGCCCGGTACTCGGCGCGGGCCGCGTTCGGGCGCAGCTGGGCACAGCCGCGGAGCATGTCCTCGGCCGCCTGCTCGATGTTCCCGGCGGGGCTCTGCGCGGCGACGCAGATCTGCTCCAGCTTGACCCAGACGGCCCAGCTGCCGAGCGGGGTGAGCGTGGCCTGGCCGTCGCCGTAGGTGAGAGCGCCGACGGAGGCGAGGGCGCGCAGGGCCCAGTCGAGGAGCGGGGCGAGCGGGGCGTCGGTGGCTGCCGGTTCGGCCGGCGGCTCGGGCTGCGGGCCGTAGGGGATCTCGCAGCGTGCGGTGCGCAGCTCGGTGACGCGCTGCTCCAGGAGGTCGAGGAGCTGCTCCACGGGGACGGGCCCGGCGGACAGCTGGAGGAACGAGAGCGCCTGCGGCATCGCCGAGACGACCTCGGCGACAGCGGCGAGCTCGTGGTCCTCGGGTTCCGGATAGGCGAGCGACCATGCGTCGAAGAGGGCGACCCAGCCGCGCAGTACGGCACTGTCGTCGCGGTCCCACGCGCGCAGCCGCCAGCCGGGGCGGGCGCTGTCGCCGTGCACCTCGACGAGACCGGCGAGACGGGCGGTGTCCCAGTCGGCTCTGACCTGATCCGGGGTCAGACCCAGCTCGCGGGCGGCCCGTTCGGCGGTCGCGGCGGAGAGGGTGGCCTTGCCGTCGGCGGTGGCGCTGCCCCGGCCGGGGCCGAGCTCGGTGTCGGCCCAGCGGGCGACGCGGGCCGCGTCGGCAAGACCTGAGCGTGCCATTCTGGCCAGCTCCGCCGGTGCCGGGGTGCCCTCCGGGGGGCGCGGTGCGGGGCGGCGCGAGCGCCGCTGGTTCATCGCTCTGGGGGCGGCGGCCAGGGGTCGCGGGCGGACGAGTCGAAGCCTGGAGTCGCGCGGGATACGGGACGTCACGGGGGCAGTCTTCCGGTTGACGGTCCGAAAACCCAAACGGAATGTCACGGCGGGCGACGGGGATGGCCAACGCACGGGGTCCCGTGAGTGGTCGAGGGCCGCAAACAGGCCAGTGGTACGACGCTAAACGGAATCGTCGCGACCGGTCGGCGGGGAGCGGGACGGGACGTGGTTGCGACGGGGCGAAGGGGGCGTGAACGGGGGGTGCGTGACGCATCGGCGGCAGATCGCCCTCTTCACGGGGTCACTGGAGCGGATATGAACGGGGTCACATGAGAGGCGTCAGGAAGCGCCGCAGCGCCTCCTCGTAGGAGTTCGGGTCGGCGTTCCACATCGCTCCGTGGGGAGCGTTGCCGACGGTGCGGAGGGCGACCATGTCGGGGCGGGCTTCGGCGAGCCGGCGGGAGAGCTGCCAGGGGGCCACGGTGTCGTCCGGTCCGTGGAAGACGAGCGCCGGGATCCGGAGCCCGGCGGAGGGGTCCGTGCCCCCGACGCGGTCGCCGTACAGGCCGGTGCGCCCCTGTGCGGCGCGGACCGCCAGGGGCAGCAGCGCGCCCGGGGTGCGGCGGGCCGCGGCGAGGGCGCGCACGGTGGCCTCCCAGCTGAGCACCGGGGAGTCCAGGACGAGCCCGGAGACGCGGTCGCGCAGCCCCGAGTGGGCGGCGGCGCGCAGGGCCATGGTGGCGCCGGTGGACCAGCCGTGCAGGACGACCTGCCGGGCGCCGAACCGCACGGCGTAGCGGATCGCCGCGTCCAGGTCGCGCCACTCGGTCTCGCCGAGGTGGTTCAGGCCGTCGGGCGGGCGGGGTGCTCCCACGTCGCCGCGGTAGGCGAGGGCGAGCACCGGGAAGTGGTTGCGGTGCAGGAACCCCATGACGTTCATGGCGAGTTCCCGGGTGGCGCCGAGTCCGTGCACGGCGATCACCCAGGTGTCCCGCGCGCCGGGCACGAACCACGCGGGCAGGGCGCCGAGTTCGCCGGGGATGTCGATGTCGGCGTGTTCGAGGCCGAGGGCGGCGCTCGGGTTGCCCACGTACAGGTTCGGGGTGAGCCAGGCCTTGTCGCCGGGTTTCAGGGTTCCGTGCGTGACCCGCTCCAGGCGGCGTACGACGGTGTCGGCGGAGTGCGGGGCGTCGGCCAGAACGGGGCCGACGACCGCGTGGGAGCCGTTGCCGGACAGGCCGTAGCGGCCGGGCCGCAGGGCGGCCAGGTCCCGGGTGAGGCTGATCTGCCCCGCGGCGGTGCCGTGCACGGTGAGCCGGGGTTGGGTGGGCAGGGGCCGGCCGGGAGGCGCCTTGAGCGCGGCGTCACTGGCGAACCGCCCGGCGGCCACGGCGGCCGCGCCGACTCCGATCACGGCGGTGACGGCGGCGGCCGTCGCTCTGGCAGTGCGCACGGCTCCAGTGTCCTGGCGGACCGGGCGAGCGACCAGTGGGAGGCAGCGGCGGGGTGACGGGGTGGGAAGCCGGGTGGGGCGTGGGTAGTCGGCGGGGGCGGCTGTGCTGGAGGGCGGGACGCGGGCGGGGCGGCGGCCTCATGGTGTGCCCGGAGGACAGGGTGCCCGTATCGGCGGCCGACGGTGTGGTGGCTGGGCGGGCAGGGCGCCCGTGTCGGCGGCGTCACGCCTGCGCCCGGAGGGTGGCGCGAGCGCATCCTGCACGCCCTCCGTGGTCTCCGTACCTACAGGGCGACGGCGCGAGCAGCGGGCGGCGTGACTTGCCCCCGGGGAAACACGCGAGGATGGGCGGCGCGACCGCTGCGCCCGGAGGGCAGGGCGGCCGAACCCCGCCACACCGTGATCTCCGTACCCACAGGGCGGCGTGAGCGGTACCCCGGGGGGACACGAGGGTCGGACGCGGCGGTAGTCGGCGGGCGGCCTCCCCGGCCGGTGGGCCGAGGCGGTCAGGACGGGCCGGCCGGCCCGGCGGCACCAGGGCGTCCGGGGCCGAAGGTCAGCGGCGCTGGCCGTACCCGCGCAGCTGTTCCTGGACCTCCGCCAGCTGCTCCCCGGACAGCAGGCTCGGGGACAGGCCCGGTACCGATGTGGCGGTCAGCCACAGGCGGCACATCCATTCCAGCTGGGCGGTGCGGTCGTAGGCCTGGTCCAGTGACGCGCCGTGGGTGATGGTGCCGTGGTTCTGGAGGAGGCAGCCGGAGCGGTCGGCGAGAGCGCGGAGCATGTTCTCGGCCAACTCGTCGGTGCCGTACGTGGCATACGGGGCAACCCGGACGGGTCCGCCGAGCGCGGCGGCCATGTAGTGGATCAGCGGCAGCTCGCTCACGAGCGTCGAGACGGCCGTCGCGTGCACGGCGTGGGTGTGGACGACGGCACGGGCGCCGGTCGTGCGGTAGACCGCGAGGTGCATGGGCAGCTCGCTGGTGGGGACGAGCGTGCCGAGGACCTGCCGGCCGTCGAGGCCGACGCCGGTCACGTCGGCCGGCTCCAGCCGGTCGTAGGGGACGCCCGACGGCGTGACCAGCACCGTGTCCCCGACGCGCACCGAGACGTTCCCGGACGTGCCGACGACGAGTCCGTCGGAGACGGTCCGGCGGGCCGTCGTGACGAGCTCCTCCCAGGCGCGCGCCTCCTCGGGGCGCGCACCCCTCCGCCGCGGCTCCCCCACATCCTGCCCGCCGCTCCGGACGTCCCCCGTACCCCGTCCGTCGCCTCGCTGCTCAGCCATGCGGCGATCCTGCCAGGCAGGCCCTCAACGCGCCGCCGGGCGGGGGCACTTTAGGCCGGAAGCCGGGCATTCGTAAGGGCGCGTATCGGCACAAACGCCGCACGGATCCCTCTTGGCCGGAGATCTTCGGGCATTCAATGATCTTCCAGTACTCTCTGGGGGATTTGCCGTGCACGTCGCCATTCCGGGGGGAAACATGGCCCGTGACCACACACCGTCCCGACACCGCGGCCGATGGCTCGCCGCGTGCGCGGCGGCACTCGCACTGGGAGGCACCGCCCTCGCCGAGGCTCCGGCCCTCGGGGCGAGCCGCCCGAAGGGACACGACGTCTCGTCACACCAGAAGAACATCGACTGGCAGAGCACAAAGGCGAAGGGCGCCAGGTTCGCCTACGTCAAGGCGACCGAGTCCACCACCTACCGCAACCCCTACTTCGGCCAGCAGTACAACGGATCGCGCAAGGCGGGTCTCGTCCGCGGCGCCTACCACTTCGCGCTGCCCAACAGCTCGTCGGGCCAGGCGCAGGCGGCGTACTTCGTGCGCAACGGCGGCGGCTGGACCGCGGACGGCTGGACGCTGCCGCCCGCGCTCGACATCGAATACAACCCGTACGACAAGAAGCGCAGGTGCTACGGCCTGAACAAGGCGAGGATGGTCGACTGGATCAAGTCGTTCAGCGACGAGGTCAAGCGGCTCACCGGCCGCCGCCCGATGATCTACACGACCACCCACTGGTGGAACACGTGCACGGGCAACAGCCGTGCCTTCGCCGCCGACCACCCCTTGTGGATCGCCCGCTACAACGCCACCGGCGCGGGCACGCTCCCGGCCGGCTGGTCGTCGTGGACCTTCTGGCAGTACGACAACGGCTCCGGGAGCCTGCCGGGCGACCAGAACCTCTTCGGCGGGTCACTCGATCAGCTGAAACAGTTCGCGCGAGGCACCTAGTTCTCGGGGCGTGGGGAGCCTGACAGCAGGGCGGAACGACAACCCTCGATTGCGGACACCCCTACGCCCCTCCCAGTTCATCTTCCGTTCACTCGGGTTGCCTACGTTCGTCCAACCAATGACCTCGAACGATTGCCTGGGTAAATGGAAAGCTTCTCGCTGATCCTCGCGATTGTGGTGATAACCGCACTCGCGTTCGATTTCACGAACGGTTTCCACGACACCGCGAACGCGATGGCCACGACCATTTCCACGGGTGCCATGAGGCCCAAGGTCGCCGTCGCCATGTCCGCCGTTCTCAACCTGGTCGGCGCCTTTCTGTCCGTGGAAGTCGCCAACACGATCTCCAAGGGTCTCGTCGACGAGACCGGCATCCGTCCCGAGGTCATCTTCGCCGCCTTGGTCGGCGCGATCCTCTGGAACCTGCTGACCTGGCTCGTCGGCCTGCCGTCCAGTTCCTCGCACGCCCTGATGGGCGGCCTGATCGGCGCCACGATCGCCTCGGCGGGCGTCGGCGCGGTGCACGGTGACGTCCTGGTCACCAAGGTGCTGATCCCGGCGATCGCCGCCCCGCTGGTCGCGGGCGTCGCGGCGCTGCTCGCCACGCGGCTGACGTACTCCCTCGGCAAGAAGGCCGACGGCAAGGCCTCCGAAAAGGGCTACCGCGCCGGCCAGATCGCCTCCGCGGGCCTGGTCTCCCTGGCCCACGGCACCAACGACGCCCAGAAGACGATGGGTGTCATCACCCTCGCCCTGGTCGCCGGCGGCGCCGTCGCCCCCGACTCCGACCCGCCCATGTGGGTCATCCTCTCGGCGGGTCTCGCCATCGCCCTCGGCACGTACCTCGGCGGCTGGCGCATCATCCGCACCATGGGCAAGGGCCTGACCGACCTCCAGCCGCAGCAGGGCTTCGCCGCCCAGACCAGCGCGGCCACGGTCATCCTGGCCTCCTCGCACATCGGTTTCTCCCTCTCCACCACCCACTCCGTGTCCGGCTCGGTGATGGGCGCGGGCCTCGGCCGCAAGGGCGGTGTCGTCCGCTGGTCGACGGCGACGCGGATGTTCGTCGCGTGGGGTCTGACGCTGCCGGCGGCGGCCCTGGTGGCCGCGCTCGCCGAGTACGTCACCGGCTTCGGCAGCTGGGGTACCGCGGTGGTGGCCGTCTTCCTCGTCGCCTCCAGCGCGGCGATCTGGAAGATCTCGCGGCGTGAGGTCGTCGACCACACCAACGTCAACGACGCCGACGAGGTGGAGCCGGCCGGTGTGGTGACCACGGCGATGGCCGCGGTGACACCGCCCCCGGCGGGTGGCACGGCCACCGACGGGCCGAGCGTCACGATCCCGGCGCAGGCCCAGACCGAACGCACTCCCTCCACCACGACCACCCCGGTCTGACCCCGCCCACGCGGTTACAAGGAGAACCTCTGCCATGAAGATCGACTGGGCGGCCCTCGGCTCCGTCTTCGGCGTCAGCCTCGTGGTCACCGTGGCCCTCGTGGGCCTGTTCACCCTCGGCATCACCGGCCTGTCCCGCCGCGAGCGGGCGGTGACTGCGGGCGGATCCGCGGGACTTGCCGTGACGGGCGCGTACGCGTGCTTCGCGGCGTGTGCGGCGGCCGTCGGGTACGGGATCTATCTGATCGTGGCCTGATCACGGTCACTTCTGCCGGGCGGTACGGGACTTCGGTTCTGTGCCGCCCGGTTGTCGTGTGGCCGGGGGGGACAACTCGGCGTCGTAGCGCACCGGTCCCGCCCTTTCCGCAGGTCCGCACCCTGGCGGTGTGGGCTTCTCCACACTCTCCCCTCGCAGGTCAACGGCAAGTTGACGGCTGTTCCCGGCCGTGGTGGACTGCCGGGGCCAGTACGGCGGCAGGAGAGGAAGCCGGTGGAAGTCCGGCGCGGTCCCGCCACTGTCACCGGGGTAGCAATCCCCGGGAGCCAGGAACTCTCACCGCCGGTCCAGTCGAACCAGGGCGTGGACACCCTGAGTGAGGACATATCGCCATGCGCGGCTGCCGATCGAGCTTCAGTACCCCACCCCTGCCTGCCCCCGCGGCCGGCTGAGCCCATGGGTGCCGGTCGCGTCTTCGCGTACGGCGCCGCCGCCGGTCTGATCGGTGACCTGCTGCTCGGCGATCCTCGCCGGGGGCATCCGGTCGCCGTGTTCGGGCGGGCCGCGGGGGCCGTGGAACGGGTGTTGTGGCGGGACCACCGGGGGTGGGGCGCGCTGCACACCGTGGTGTGTGCCGGAGGCTCCGTCGCGCTCGGGGGCGTCGCCGCGCGTGTCGTGCGGAACTCCACCGTCGCCTCCGTCGCACTGACCGGTGCCGCCACCTGGGCCGTGGTCGGGGGGACTTCGCTCGCGCGGGAGGCTCAGGCCATCGGGCGTGCCCTGGAGGCGGGGGACGTCGAGGCGGCCCGGGCGCGGCTGCCACACCTGTGCGGGCGGGATCCGCAGGCGCTCGACGCCGACGGGATCGCCCGGGCCGTGGTCGAGTCCGTCGCCGAGAACACCTCCGACGCGGTCGTGGGGGCGCTCGTGTGGGGGGCCGTCGGTGGTGTGCCGGGGCTCCTCGGGTTCCGGGCCGTCAACACCCTCGACGCCATGGTCGGGCACAAGTCGGCCCGGTACCGGCGCTACGGGTGGGCCTCCGCGCGGCTGGACGATCTCGCGGGATGGCCGGGGGCCCGGCTGACCGCCGTGCTCGCGGCCCTGGCAGGGGACGATCCGCAGGGAGCCGTGCGGGCCTGGCGTGCCGATGCCGCCAAGCATCCGAGCCCCAACGCCGGGCCGGTGGAGGCCTCGTTCGCGGGGGCGCTCGGGGTGCGGCTGGGCGGGACCCTGTCCTACGGCGGGCGCGTCGAGCACCGGCCCGTGCTCAACAGGGCCGGGCGCGCCGTCGCCACACGGGACATCGAACGGGCCGTACGGCTGTCCAGGCGTGTCGGCTGGCTCGCGCTCGGCGTCTGTGTCGCCGCGCGCCGCATCGCGAAAGGGCGTACGTCATGACGGGCGGTGGGCTTCTCGTCGCCGGTACCACCTCCGACGCCGGCAAGAGCGTCGTGACCGCCGGGATCTGCCGGTGGCTGGTGCGGCAGGGCGTCAAGGTCGCGCCTTTCAAGGCGCAGAACATGTCCCTCAACTCCTTCGTGACGAAGGAGGGCGCCGAGATCGGCCGGGCGCAGGCCATGCAGGCGCAGGCCTGCCGCGTCGAGCCGAGCGCGCTGATGAACCCGGTGCTGCTCAAGCCCGGTGGCGAGAGCAGCAGCCAGGTCGTGCTGCTGGGCAAGCCGGTCGGGGAGCTCAGCGCACGCGGGTACCACGGCGGACGGCAGCAGATGCTGCTCGGGACCGTGCTGGACTGTCTGGAGCAGTTGCGGGGCACGTATGACGCGGTGATCTGTGAGGGGGCGGGCAGTCCGGCCGAGATCAATCTGCGCCGGACGGACATCGTCAACATGGGGATCGCCCGCAACGCCGGGCTCCCCGTGCTCGTCGTCGGCGACATCGACCGGGGCGGTGTCTTCGCCTCGTTCTTCGGGACGGTCGCGCTGCTGTCGCGCGAGGACCAGGAGTGCGTCGCCGGGTTCCTCGTCAACAAGTTCCGGGGGGACGTCTCCCTGCTGGAGCCGGGTCTCGACATGCTCCAGGGCCTCACCGGGCGGCGTACGTACGGCGTCCTGCCCTTCCGGCACGGGCTCGGGATCGACGAGGAGGACGGGCTGCGCGTCTCCCTGCGGGGGACGGTCCGGGAGTCCGTCGTCGCCCCGCCGGTCGGCGAGGACGTGCTGCGCGTCGCCGTGTGCGCCGTTCCGCTCATGTCCAACTTCACGGACGTGGACGCGCTGGCCGCCGAACCGGGTGTCGTGGTGCGGTTCGTGGACCGGCCGGAGGAACTCGCCGACGCCGACCTCGTCGTCGTGCCGGGGACCCGGGGGACCGTCCGTGCGCTGGAGTGGCTGCGGGAGCGCGGGCTGGCCGGCGCTCTCGTGCGCAGGGCCGCCGAGCAGCGGCCCGTCCTGGGGATCTGCGGCGGTTTCCAGATCCTCGGCGAGCACATCGAGGACGACGTGGAGAGCCGCCGGGGCCATGTCGAGGGGCTCGGGGTCCTGCCCGTGCGGGTGCGGTTCGCCCGCGAGAAGACCCTCACGCGGCCGGAGGGCGAGGCCCTCGGGGAGCGCGTGGACGGCTACGAGATCCACCACGGGGTCGCCGACGTCACCGGAGGGAACCCCTTCTTGGACGGCTGCCGGGTCGGCCAGACCTGGGGCACGCACTGGCACGGCTCGCTGGAGTCGGACGGGTTCCGGCGGGCCTTCCTGCGCGAGGTGGCCGCCGCCGCGGGGCGCCGCTTCGTGCCGGCGCCGGACACCTCGTTCGCCGCGCTGCGCGAGGAGCAGCTCGACCGGCTCGGCGACCTGATCGAACAGCACGCGGACACGGACGCGCTGTGGCGGCTCATCGAGTCGGGCGCGCCGCGAGGACTGCCCTTCATTCCACCGGGAGCACCCGCATGAGCACTGTGTTGTTGTTGTCGACCGCCGACACGGACCTGCTGGCGGCCCGGGCCGCCTCCGGTGCCTCGTACCGGATCGGCAACCCGACCCGCGTGGACGTCGGGGAGGAGCTTCCGGCGCTCCTCGACGGCGCGGACATCGCCGTCGTGCGGCTGCTCGGCGGCAAGCGGGCCTGGGAGGACGGGCTCGCCGCGCTGAAGGCGTCCGGCGTCCCGACCGTGCTGCTGGGCGGCGAGGCGGTGCCCGACGCGGAGCTGATGGCCGAGTCGTCGGTGCCGGCCGGTGTCGTGGCGGAGGCGCTGAAGTACCTCGTGGAGGGCGGGCCGGCCAACCTCACCGAGCTGGCGCGGTTCCTGTCCGACACCGTGCTGCTCACGGGTGAGGGGTTCGCGGCGCCGCAGCGGATGCCGGAGTACGGCGTCCGGGGCGAGCGCGCACAGGTCGAGGGCCGGCCGACCGTCGGCGTGCTCTTCTACCGGGCGCACGAGCTGAGCGGCAACACCGCCTTCGTGGACACCCTGTGCGACGCGATCGAGGCGCGGGGCGCCAACGCGCTTCCCGTGTACTGCGGTTCGCTGCGCGGGGCCGACGCGGGGCTGTACGAGATCCTCGGGCGGGCGGACGCCCTCGTCGCCACCGTCCTCGCCGCCGGCGGCACCCACGCCTCGCAGGCCTCGGCGGGCGGTGACGAGGAGTCCTGGGACATCGGCGCCCTCGCCGAGCTCAACATCCCCGTGCTGCAAGGGCTGTGCCTGACGTCCTCGCGGCGCGCCTGGGAGGCCTCCGACGCCGCCCTGTCCCCCATGGACGCCGCGATGCAGGTGGCGATCCCGGAGTTCGACGGGCGGCTGATCACCGTGCCGTTCTCGTTCAAGGAGCCCAGCGAAGACGGTATCTTCACGTACGTTGCCGACCCGGAGCGTGCTGCGCGTGTCGCGGGTATCGCCTACAGGCATGCCCGACTGCGTTATCTCCGCAGTGGCGGAGGTGAGCCGAAGCTCGCGCTGGTCTTCACCGCGTATCCCACCAAGCACTCCCGGGTCGGCAACGCTGTAGGGCTCGATACACCAGCGTCGGCTCTCGTGCTGCTGAAAGCACTGCGCGATGCCGGGTACGAGGTCGGCGAGCTGCCCGAAACCGGCGACGAGCTGATCCACCGGCTCATCGCGGCCGGCGGGCACGACGTGGAGTGGCTGACGGACGAGCAGCTGGCCGCCGCGCCCGCGCGGGTGCCGCTGGCGGACTACCGGGCCTGGTTCGACCAGCTCGACCCGGAGCTGAGGGACGCCATGACCGAGGCGTGGGGCGAGCCGCCGGGCAGCCTGTACGTCGACGGGGACGACATCGTGCTGGCGTCCCTGCAGTTCGGGAACGTCGTCGTGATGATCCAGCCGCCGCGCGGCTTCGGCGAGAACCCCATCGCGATCTACCACGACCCGGACATGCCGCCGTCCCACCACTACCTGGCGGCCTACCGCTGGCTGGAGAACAGTTTCGGCGCGGACGCGATCGTGCACATGGGCAAGCACGGCACGCTGGAGTGGCTGCCCGGCAAGGGCCTCGGGCTCAGTGGCGGCTGCGCCCCGGACGCCGTGCTCGGGGAGCTGCCGCTGATCTACCCGTTCATCGTCAACGACCCGGGCGAGGGCACCCAGGCCAAGCGGCGCGGGCACGCCACGGTCGTCGACCACCTGGTGCCGCCGATGGCCCGTGCCGACACCTACGGCGACCTGGCCAAGCTGGAGCAGCTCCTGGACGAGTACGCGCTCGTCTCCGACCTGGACCCGGCGAAGGCCCCGGCCGTGCGCGCGCAGATCTGGACCCTCGTGAAGGCCGCCGAGCTGCATCACGACCTGCATGTCGACGAGCAGCCGGACGACGAGGCGTTCGACGAGTTCGTCATGCACATCGACGGCTATCTGTGCGAGATCAAGGACGTGCAGATCCGCGACGGCCTGCACATCCTGGGCGGCGGCCCGGTGGGTGAACCGCGCGTCAACCTCGTGCTGGCGGTGCTGCGCGCCTCGCAGGTGTGGGGCGGTCAGGCCGACGCGCTGCCGGGGCTCAGGGCGGCGCTGGCGGAGCACTTCGGGCTGGTGGAGAAGGAGCTGCTGGCCGAGCCGGGCGCTCCGGTGAAGGTGTCGGCGGAGCTGACGCGCCTGGTGGCGGGGCCGGCGCGCACCGCCGCCGACGCGATCGACCTGCTGGAGCAGCTGTGCCGGCGGATCGCGGAGGGCATGGAGGAGCGCGGCTGGGCGGTCGCCGAGGCCCCGGCGCTGGTCCGGGAGGTGCTCGGCGGGGACGTCGCCGACGCCGTGGCGGTGCTGGAGTTCGCCTGCACGGAGGTCGTGCCGCGGCTGGCCAGGACGAGCGACGAGATCGGGCACGTCCTGCGGGCGCTGGACGGCGGTTACGTCCCGGCGGGTCCCTCCGGCTCGCCGACCCGCGGCCTGGTCAACGTCCTGCCGACGGGGCGCAACTTCTACTCCGTCGACCCCAAGGCGATCCCGTCCCGGCTGAGCTGGGAGGTCGGGCAGTCGCTCGCGGACTCGCTGGTGCAGCGGTATCTGACCGACACGGGCGAGTACCCGAAGTCCGTCGGCCTGACGGTGTGGGGCACCTCGGCCATGCGCACCCAGGGCGACGACATCGCCGAGATCCTGGCGCTGCTGGGCTGCCGGCCGGTGTGGGACGACGCCTCGCGCCGGGTGACCGGGTTCGAGGTGATCTCCCCGGAGGAGCTCGGCCGGCCGCGCATCGACGTGACGGTCCGTATCTCGGGCTTCTTCCGGGACGCGTTCCCGCATGTGGTGGGGCTGATCGACGATGCCGTCCGCAAGGTCGCCGAGCTGGACGAGCCCGCCGAGCTGAACTACGTCCGGGCGCACGCCGACGAGGACACCGCCGAGCACGGCGACCGGCGCCGGGCGACCGCCCGGATCTTCGGCTCCAAGCCGGGGGCGTACGGGGCGGGTCTGCTACCGCTGATCGACGCGCGCAACTGGCGCTCCGACGCGGACCTCGCCGAGGTGTACGCGGTGTGGGGCGGCTATGCCTACGGGCGGGGGCTCGACGGCCGGGCCGCGCGCGGGGACATGGAGACGGCGTTCCGGCGGATCGCGGTCGCCGCGAAGAACGTCGACACGCGTGAGCACGACCTCGTCGACGCCGACGACTACTTCCAGTACCACGGCGGCATGGTCGCCATGGTCCGCCATCTGACGGGCGCGAGCCCCGAGGCGTACGTCGGCGACTCGGCCACCCCGGACCAGGTGAAGACCCGCACGCTGGGCGAGGAGACGCACCGGGTGTTCCGCGCCCGGGTGGTCAACCCGCGCTGGATGGCGGCCATGCGGCGGCACGGCTACAAGGGCGCCTTCGAGATGGCCGCGACGGTGGACTACCTGTTCGGGTACGACGCCACGGCCGGGGTCGTGGACGACTGGATGTACGAGAAACTCAGCGCCGAGTACGTCTTCGACCCGGAGAACCGGGAGTTCATGAAGACGTCCAACCCCTGGGCGCTGCGCGGCATCACCGAGCGGCTGCTGGAGGCCGCCGACCGCGGACTGTGGGCGGAGCCGGACGCGGAGACGCTGGACCGGCTGCGTGCCACCTACCTGGAGCTCGAAGGCGACTTGGAAGGTGACGAGAAGTGAGCACCCCGTTCCCGTTCACGGCCGTGGTGGGCCAGGACGACCTGCGGCTCGCGCTGCTGCTGAACGCCGTGTCGCCGGCGGTCGGCGGTGTGCTGGTGCGCGGTGAGAAGGGCACCGCCAAGTCGACGGCCGTGCGGGCGCTGTCCGCGCTCATGCCGGAGGTGGACGTCGTCCCCGAGTGCCGCTTCTCCTGCGACCCCTCCTCCCCCGACCCCGCCTGCCCCGACGGGCCGCACACCCCGGGAACCGACGGCAAGTCCCGTCCGGCCCGGATGGTCGAACTGCCCGTCGGCGCCTCGGAGGACCGGCTGGTGGGCGCGCTGGACATCGAGCGGGCGCTGTCGGAGGGCGTGAAGGCCTTCGAGCCCGGCCTGCTCGCCGACGCGCAC
Source organism: Streptomyces sp. NPDC052064 (assembly GCF_055585925.1). NCBI lineage: Bacteria > Bacillati > Actinomycetota > Actinomycetes > Kitasatosporales > Streptomycetaceae > Streptomyces > Streptomyces sp. NPDC052064. Next base: position 666,940 of record NZ_JBVJJE010000003.1, on the reverse strand, counting down.
CGCGGCATCCTCTACGTGGACGAGGTCAATCTCCTCCACGACCACCTGGTCGACCTGCTGCTGGACGCGGCGGCGATGGGCGCCTCGTACGTGGAACGCGAGGGCGTCTCCGTGCGGCACGCGGCGCGGTTCCTGCTCGTCGGCACCATGAACCCCGAGGAGGGCGAGCTGCGGCCGCAGTTGCTCGACCGGTTCGGGCTGACCGTCGAGGTCGCGGCCTCGCGGGAGCCCGACCAGCGGGTCGAGGTCGTCAGGCGACGGCTCGCCTACGACGACGATCCGGACGGCTTCGCGGCCCGGTGGGCGGACGAGGAGGCCGACGTACGGGCGCGGATCGTCGCGGCGCGGGAGCTGCTGCCGTCCGTGCGGCTGGGCGACGGGGCGCTGCGGCAGATCGCGGCGACCTGCGCGGCCTTCGAGGTCGACGGCATGCGCGCCGACATCGTGATGGCGCGCACGGCGACGGCGCTGGCGGCCTGGGCGGGGCGTACGGACGTGCTCGCCGAGGACGTACGGCAGGCCGCGCTGCTCGCGCTGCCGCACCGCCGGCGGCGCAACCCCTTCGACGCGCCGGGACTGGACGAGGACAAGCTGGACGAGACCCTGGAGGAGTTCTCCGGGGACGACGACCCGGACCCGGACCCGGACCAGGGCCCGGACGGGCCCGGCGGGCCCGGCGGGGGCGGTGGGCAGCCGGAGCCCGACGACGGGCCGCAGGGCGACGACACCGGCGCCACGCCCGAGGCCGGGCAGGACGGACAGCCGCAGCCGTCGGGGGCCGGTGAGCAGTCGGCCGCACGGTCTGCCGAGCCGTTCCGGACCAAGGTGCTGAGCGTGCCCGGGATCGGCGAGGGTGCCGCCGGGCGGCGTTCGCGGGCGCGGACCGAGCACGGGCGGACGACCGGGGCCCGGCGGCCGCGGGGCGCGCTCACGAAGCTGCACCTGGCGGCGACCGTGCAGGCCGCGGCGCCGCACCAGCGGGCGCGCGGGCGGTCCGGGCCGGGTCTGGTCGTGCGCCGGGACGATCTGCGGCAGGCCACCCGCGAGGGGCGCGAGGGCAACCTCGTGCTGTTCGTCGTGGACGCCTCCGGGTCGATGGCGGCGCGGCAGCGGATGAGTGCCGTGAAGGGGGCCGTTCTGTCGCTGCTGCTGGACGCCTACCAGCGGCGGGACAAGGTGGGGTTGGTGACGTTCCGGGGTTCGGGCGCGGACGTCGCGCTGCCGCCGACCTCGTCCGTGGACGCGGCGGCGACCCGGCTGGAGTCGCTGCCGACCGGGGGGCGCACGCCGCTCGCCGCCGGGCTGCTGCGCGCGCACGACGTGCTGCGGGTGGAGCGGCTGCGGGATCCGGCACGGCGGCCGCTGGTCGTACTGGTGACGGACGGGCGGGCCACCGGGGGCCCGGAGCCGGTCGCCCTGGCCGGGCGGGCGGCTCGGCTGTTCGCGGCCGAGGGCGTCGCGTCCGTCGTCGTGGACTGCGAGTCGGGGCCGGTGCGGCTGGGGCTCGCCGGGCAGCTCGCCGGTGAGCTGGGCGGCACGGCCGTGACGCTGGACGAGCTGCGGGCCGACTCGATCGCCGGGCTGGTCAGGGATGTGCAGGGGACTTCGAGGAGGGCCGCGTAATGCCGCAGGGACAGCCGAGTGTCATTCCGGACGACGGTCTGACGACCCGACAGCGCCGGAACCGGCCGCTCGTCGTCGTGCACACGGGCGTAGGCAAGGGCAAGTCGACGGCCGCCTTCGGGCTCGCGCTGCGGGCCTGGAACCAGGGCTGGCCGATCGGGGTGTTCCAGTTCGTCAAGTCGGCGAAGTGGAAGGTCGGCGAGGAGAACGCGCTGCGCGTGCTCGGTGCCTCCGGCGAGGGCGGGTCCGTCGCCTGGCACAAGATGGGCGAGGGCTGGTCCTGGGTGCAGCGCGACGCACAGCTGGACAACGAGGAGAAGGCCCGGGAGGGCTGGGAGCAGGTCAAGCGGGACCTGGCTGCGGAGACGTACCGGCTGTACGTGCTGGACGAGTTCGCCTACCCGTTGCACTGGGGGTGGGTGGACACCGACGAGGTCGTGGACGTCCTGCGGAACCGGCCCGGGACCCAGCATGTGGTGATCACGGGGCGCAACGCTCCCGAGAAGCTCGTGGACTTCGCCGACCTCGTGACCGACATGTCCAAGGTGAAGCACCCGATGGACGCGGGGCAGAAGGGGCAGAGGGGCATCGAGTGGTGATGTCCTCGTCCGTGCCCCGGCTGGTCGTCGCCGCGCCCTCGTCGGGCAGTGGCAAGACCACCGTCGCCACGGGGCTGATGGCCGCGTTCGCCGCGCGGGGGCTCGCCGTGTCCCCGCACAAGGTCGGGCCGGACTACATCGACCCCGGGTACCACGCGCTCGCGACCGGGCGGGTGGGGCGGAACCTCGACGCGTATCTGTGCGGGCCTGAGCTGGTCGGGCCGTTGTTCCTGCACGGGGCGCGCGGGTGTGACGTCGCCGTCGTCGAGGGCGTGATGGGGCTGTACGACGGGGCCGCCGGGGAAGGGGAGCTGGCCTCCACGGCTCATGTCGCGAAGCTGCTGCGGGCGCCGGTGGTGCTGGTCGTCGACGCGTCGTCGCAGTCGCGGTCGGTGGCGGCGCTGGTGCACGGGTTCGTCTCCTGGGATCCGGAGGTGCGGGTCGGGGGCGTGATTCTGAACAAGGTCGCCTCGGACCGGCACGAGGTGATGCTGCGGGAGGCGTTGGAGCAGACGGGGGTGCCGGTGCTCGGGGTGCTGCGGCGGGCTCCGCAGGTGGACACGCCGTCGCGGCATCTGGGGCTGGTGCCGGTCGCCGAGCGGCGGGCCGAGGCGGTGGAGGCGGTTGCGGCGATGGCCGCGCAGGTCTCCGGCGGTTGTGATCTCGACGGGTTGATGGAGCTGGCCCGGAGTGCGGGGGTGTTGTCGGGTGCGGCTTGGGATGCGGCTGAGGCTGTTTCCTCGCCCCCGCCGCCCCTACCCGTCCCATCCTCCAGGGGCTCCGCCCCTTCGACCCCGCCAGGGGGCTCCGCCCCCTGGGCCCCCGATCGGCCTGAACGGCCTCGTCCTCAAACGCCGGACGGGCTGGTCGTCGCCGTCGCCGGCGGTGAGGCGTTCACCTTCTCCTACGCCGAGAACACCGAGCTGCTCACTGCCGCCGGTGCCGACGTCGTGCCCTTCGATCCGTTGCGGGACGAGGAACTGCCCGAAGGGACGCGGGGGTTGGTGATCGGGGGCGGGTTCCCCGAGGTGTACGCCGCCGAGCTGTCCGCCAACGAGCCCCTGCGCAAGGCCGTTGCCCACCTGGCGGAGAGCGGTGCGCCCGTGGCCGCCGAGTGTGCCGGGCTGCTGTATCTGTGCCGGGAGCTGGACGGACTGCCGATGTGCGGGGTGCTGGACGCCGGGGCGCGGATGACCGGGCGGCTGACCCTGGGGTACCGGGACGCCGTGGCCGTCGGCGACAGTGTGCTCGCGGCGGCGGGGACACGGATGCGGGGGCACGAGTTCCACCGGACCGCCGTGGAGCCCGGGGCGGGGGCAGAACCCGCCTGGGGCCTCAGGACCCCTCAGCGGCGCGTCGAGGGGTTCGTGCGGCGCGGTGTGCACGCGAGCTATCTGCACACGCACTGGGCGGCACAGCCCGGTGTCGCCCGTCGGTTCGTGGAGAGGTGCCGGACGTCATGAGCAGCAGGCTGATCGGTGTCGGGGTCGGGCCCGGGGATCCGGAGCTGGTGACCGTCAAGGGCGTGAACGCCCTGCGGGAGGCCGAAGTCGTCGTAGTGCCCGTGATGGCTGCATCTGATGGAAAAGACGGCGGCGAACGCGGGCGCGCCGAGGCGACCGTGCTGCACTACGTGCCCGAGGAGAAGGTCGTCCGGGTCGTATTCGCGCTGAACGAGCGGAGCGACCGGGCGCGGCGCGAGGCCGCCTGGGACGCGGCGGGCGAGCGGGTGGCCGAGCTGCTGCGCGGGCGCGGTGCCGTCGCCTTCGCGACCATCGGGGATCCCAACGTGTACTCCACGTTCACGTATCTCGCGCAGACCATCGCCGAGCTGGTGCCGGGGACCGTCGTCGAGACCGTGCCCGGGATCACCGCCATGCAGGACCTCGCCGCGCGGTCGGGCGCCGTGCTGACCGAGGGGACCGAGCCGCTCACGCTCGTGCCCGTCACGGCAGGGGCGACCGTGCTCAAGGAGGCCCTCGCCGGGCCCGGGACCGTCGTCGCCTACAAGTTCGGCCGGCAGGCGAACGAGGTCGCCGAGGCGCTGCGCGAGACCGGCCGGATCGGTGACGCGGTGTGGGGGTCGGCGCTGGGGCTGACGGAGGAGTCGATCCGGCCGGCCGCCGACCTGGACGGCGCTCCCCTGCCCTATCTGTCGACGCTCATCTCCCCCGCGCGGCGTGACGGCGGGCGGGGCGGAAAGCTCTGACCCGCCCGTGCATCACCCCGCCTACCGGAACCCCCTGTACGAGAGGACCAACCCATGGCCGACGCCCCCACCGGCAAGGTGACCTTCGTCGGTGCCGGCCCCGGCGCCGCCGACCTGCTGACGTTCCGTGCCGCGCGCGCCATCGCCGAGGCCGACGTGGTGATCTGGGCGGCGAGCCTGGTCCAGGCGGAGGTCCTCCAGCACGCGCGCGAGGACGCGGAGATCCTCGACTCGGCGGCCCTGTCCCTGGAGGACGTCGTGGCCGTGTACCGGCGGGCCCGGGAGGAGGGCCTGCGCGTCGCCAGGATCCACTCCGGTGACCCCGCACTGTGGGGCGGCACCCAGGAGCAGCTCGACCGGTGTGCCGCTGTCGGCATCGCGACCGAGGTCGTGCCCGGGGTGTCCGCCTTCTCCGCCGTCGCAGCGCTCGCACAGCGCGAGCTGACCATTCCCGAGGTCGCGCAGTCCGTCGTCCTGACCCGGCTCGGCGGCGGCAAGACACCCATGCCGCCCGGGGAGGAGGTCCGCGAGTTCGCCCGGCACGGCACCACCATGGCGATCTTCCTCTCCGCGGCCCGCAGCGGGCAGCTGGTGCGGGAGCTGCTGGAGGGCGGTTATCCGACGACGACCCCGGTGGTGGTCGCGTACCAGGCGACCTGGCCGGAGGAGCTGGTCGTGAAGTGCACGATCGGCACGCTGGAGGAGACGGTCAAGGAACACAAGCTCTGGAAGCACACGCTGTTCCTGGTCGGCCCGGCGCTCGACGCGCACGGCACGCGCTCGCACCTGTACCACCCGGGTCACTTCCACGGCTACCGCAAGGCCGACCCCGAGGCCCGCAAGGCACTGCGCGAACGGGGTGCCAGTAGATGATCGTCCGGCCTCCTGCAGGTATCGAGGAAACCGAAGAAGGAGTCGCTCAGTGATCGGCCTCATTTCCGCCACCGCGGCGGGAGCGGCTGCGCGGGACCGGCTGGCCGCCGCGTGGCCGGACCGCACGCGTGTGTACGAGGGTCCCGTCGGGGACGCCGTACGGGCCGCGTTCGCGCAGTGCGAGCAGCTCGTGTGCTTCCTGGCGACGGGGGCGGTGGTGCGCCTGGTGGCGCCGCTGCTGTCCGGCAAGACGACGGACCCGGGCGTGGTGTGCGTCGACGAGAGTGGGCGGTTCGCGGTGTCCCTGGTGGGCGGGCACGCGGGCGGGGCCAACGAACTCGCCCGGGAAGTCGGGGAGTTGCTGGGCGCCGAGCCGGTGGTGACCACGGCGACGGATGCCGTCGGCCTGCCCGGCCTGGACACCCTCGGCCTGCCCGTGGAGGGCGATGTCGCCGGGGTCTCCCGGGCGTTGCTCGACGGTGAGGCGGTGGCGCTGCGGGCCGAGGTTGCCTGGCCGCTGCCGCCGCTCCCGGTGGCCGCCGAGGGGGCGTACACGATCCGGCTGACCGACCGGCTCGTCCAGGCGGCCGAGCGCGAGGTGGTGCTGCGCCCGCCGTCACTGGTCGTCGGGGTCGGGGCGTCGAAGGGGGCCCCCGTCGAGGAGGTGCTCGGGCTGATCGAGGGTGCCCTCCGGGAGGCCGGGCTGTCCGCGGCGTCGGTCGCCGAGCTCGCCACCGTCGACGCCAAGGCCGAGGAGCCCGGCCTCGTCGAGGCCGCGCGGCGGCTCGGTGTGCCCCTGGTGACGTACTCCGCCGGGGAGTTGGCCGGGGTGGACGTGCCCAATCCGTCCGACGCGCCGCTCGCCGCCGTCGGCACGCCCTCGGTCGCGGAGGCCGCGGCCCTCCTGCGCGGCGGCGAACTCCTCCTCCCCAAGCGGAAGTCCGCCGCGAGCCCTGCCATGGCGACCTGTGCCGTCGTACGGCGGCCGGGCCGCGGGCGGCTCGCGGTGGTCGGGCTCGGGCCGGGCGCCCGGGACCTGCTCACGCCGCGTGCGAAGGCGGAGCTCCGGCGCGCTTCCGTACTCGTCGGGCTCGACCAGTACGTCGACCAGATCCGCGATCTGCTGCGGCCCGGCACCCGGATCCTGGAGTCGGGGCTGGGGGCCGAGGAGGAGCGGGCGCGCACGGCCGTCGAGGAGGCCCGCGAGGGGCGGGCCGTCGCGCTGATCGGCAGCGGGGACGCGGGCGTGTACGCCATGGCCTCCCCCGCGCTCGCCGAGGCCTCCGACGACATCGACGTGGTCGGTGTGCCCGGCGTGACGGCGGCGCTCGCGGCCGGCGCGATCCTGGGCGCGCCGCTGGGCCACGACCACGTGTCGATCAGCCTGTCCGACCTGCACACGCCGTGGGAGGTCATCGAGCGGCGGGTGCGGGCGGCGGCCGAGGCCGACATCGTGGTGACGTTCTACAACCCGCGTTCGCGCGGCCGCGACTGGCAGCTGCCCAAGGCGCTGGACATCCTCGCCGAGCACCGGGCGCCGACGACGCCGGTCGGTGTCGTGCGCAACGCCTCGCGGCCGGACGAGTCCGCCCGGCTCACGACGCTGACCGCGCTCGACCCGGCGACGGTCGACATGATGACGGTCGTCACCGTGGGCAACACCGCGACCCGCGAGATCGCCGGGCGCATGGTGACGCCGCGCGGCTACCGCTGGCAGGAGGAGTCCGAGTGAACCGCGTCGTCCACCACCCCACGTCCGCCGAGGAGAACCTGTGACCACCCCGCCCGCCCTGCTCATCGCCGGCCACGGCACCCGTGACGACGCCGGAGCCGAGGCGTTCCGCGACTTCGTGCGGGAGCTGGGGGCCCGCCACCCGGAACTGCCCGTCGCGGGCGGCTTCATCGAGCTGTCCCCGCCGCCGCTGGGCGAGGCCGTCACCGAGCTGGTGGAGCGGGGCGTGCAGCGGTTCGCCGCCGTGCCGCTGATGCTGGTGTCCGCCGGGCACGCCAAGGGCGACATCCCGGCGGCGCTGGCCCGCGAGAAGGAGCGGCACCCCGGGATCTCGTACACGTACGGGCGTCCGCTGGGCCCGCACCCGTCGTTGCTGAACGTGCTGGAGCGGCGGCTGGACGAGGCGCTGGGCGGCGCCGCGGGGCGCAGGCCGGGTGACCGGGCCGATGTGACGGTGCTGCTGGTGGGGCGCGGGTCGACGGACCCGGACGCCAACGCCGAGGTGTACAAGGCGGCGCGGCTGCTGTGGGAGGGGCGCGGGTACGCGGGGGTCGAGACGGCGTTCGTGTCGCTGGCGGCGCCGGACGTGCCGAGCGGACTCGACCGGTGCGCGCGGCTGGGCGCCCGTCGGATCGTGGTGCTCCCCTACTTCCTGTTCACCGGCATCCTGCCGGACCGGGTGCGGCTTCAGACGGAGGGCTGGGCGGCGGCGCACCCGGAGGTCGAGGTGCGCTCGGCCGACGTCATCGGGCCGGAGCCGGAGCTGCTGGACCTGGTGTGGGAGCGGTACGCGGAGGCCGTCGAGGGTGATCTGCGGATGAACTGCGACTCGTGCGTGTACCGCGTCGCGCTGCCGGGCTTCGAGGACAAGGTGGGGCTGCCGCAGCAGCCGCACTTCCACCCGGACGACGACGGCCACCACCACGGGCACGGGCACCACCACGGGGCGCACTCCCATGCCCACTGAGCATCCCATGGGCGCGGAGAATCCCCTGCGCACGGAGAGCGGCCACGATCTGCGGCACCACGGGGACGCGGAGGTCCGGGACGACGGCGGCTCGCTCGTCGACCTCGCCGTGAACGTCCGCGCGGACACCCCGCCGGTGTGGCTGCGGGAGCACATCGCCGCGTCGCTGGGCGGGTTGGCGGCCTACCCGGACGGGCGGGCCGCACGCGCGGCGGTGGCGGCGCGGCACGGCCTGCCGGTGGAGCGGGTGCTGCTGACGGCCGGGGCGGCGGAGGCGTTCGTGCTGCTGGCGCGGGCGCTGAAGGTGCGGCGGCCGGTCGTCGTCCACCCGCAGTTCACGGAGCCGGAGGCCGCGCTGCGCGACGCGGGGCACACGGTCGACCGGGTGCTGCTGCGGGAGGAGGACGGGTTCCGGCTGGACCCGGCGGCCGTCCCCGAGGCCGCGGACCTGGTGGTGATCGGCAATCCGACGAACCCGACGTCGGTGCTGCACCCGGCGGACGTGATCGCCTCTCTCGCCCGGCCCGGGCGGCTGCTGGTGGTGGACGAGGCGTTCATGGACGCGGTGCCGGGCGAGCGGGAGGCCCTGGCGGACCGCGTCGACGTACCCGGCCTCGTGGTGTTGCGCAGCCTGACCAAGACATGGGGGCTGGCCGGGCTGCGGATCGGGTACGTGCTGGCGGCGCCGGAGACCGTCGAGGTTCTGGAGCGGACGCAGCCGCTGTGGCCGGTGTCGACGCCGGCGCTGGCCGCGGCGCAGGCGTGCGTGGGGCCACGGGCGGTGGCGGAGGCGGCCCACGCGGCCCATCGCGTCGCCACGGACCGGGCCCACCTGCTGACGGGCCTCGCCCGCCTCGCCCCGGCCGGGCTGCGGGTGGTCGAACCCGCGGAGGGCCCGTTCGTCCTGATCCGCCTGCCGCACGCGGCGGCCGTACGCAGCCGCCTGCGCGACCTCGGCTACGCCGTGCGGCGCGGGGACACCTTCCCCGGCCTGGACGAGGAGTGGCTGCGGCTGGCGGTGCGGGACCGGGGGACGGTGGACGGGTTCCTGCGGGCGCTGGAGCGTGCGCTGGCGGGCTGACGCCTCACCGCCGGGCGGCGGTCCCGGCCGTCTCCCTCCCGGTCGGTGTGCCGTCCTGGGGGCGGCGGGACAGCAGGGCGCTGGTGACGGCGACCCACAGGTACGAGGCCAGCAAGGCGAAGTAGCTGACCCAGGGAATGAAGACCAGGACGCCGAGCACGACGGCGGCCCAGGCCAGCCAGCGGGGCAGCGGGCTGACGGCGGCGCGGACGGTGGCCAGGCCCGCGCCCAGCAGCATCAGGGCCATGCCGACGAAGACGGGGATGAAGAATTCCTCGTTCAGGGTGTTGAGGGCCTGGAGCGCGGGGCCGGAGGCCGTCGGCTCGTCGGCGAGGTCCAGCAGGGCCAGGATCAGCGAGGACCCGGCCAGGAAGCCGATGGCGAGCAGCAGCCCGCCGCCGAGGATCACCCGGTGCAGCCAGCCGCCGCTCGCCGGGACGTCCCGTACTACATGGGCCAGATGGGCGGCGAAGAAGACGAAGAAGACCGCCGCCAGCACCAGCAGGTACAGGCTCACTCCGGTCTGCGTCCGGTGGTCCTCGTAGAAGACCCTGACCTCCGAGCCGGTGGCGTCGTAGCCGGGTGTGTCGCCGAGCAGCAGGAAGCCGACGAGCGTCAGGACGACGGCCACCAGACCGGTCAGGGGTGCGATGCGCATGGTGACCTCCCGCCCTCCAGGGTCCGGTCCGCCCCCATGTCTGCCACGCTCCCAGAGGTCCTTGTGCCCCGCCATCCGGGCCCGGGATCCGGAGGTCAGCCCCGGCGGCGTGCCAGGACCACCGCTCCCCCGCCCGCCGCGAGCAGGACGATCGCGCCGCCCACGAGGTACGGGGTCGTCGAGCCGCCGCCCGTCTCGGCCAGGCCCTCCTCGGCGGGTGCTCCCTGGGGTTTGACGCCGACGGGTGCGGCGGACGGCTCGGCCGATGGCCGGGCGGCGGCCGGCGCGGGTGTCGTGCAGGTCGCCTCGGCCAGGGTGAGGGTGCCGTCGACCTCAGCGACGTTCAGCTTCAACGGGTTGACGGACACCTTGAGTTCGAGGGCGGTGGCGGCTGTCGCGCGGGAGGTCCTCCGGGTGTTCGACAGGTCCAGGCGTACCTCGCCGACGCCCGGCACCTCGACGTCCGTCGGACCACCGGCGGTCAGTGTCACGCGCTTGCCGAGCACGGTCACCGAGCCGGGCAGGTCGGTCGTGGCGACCGGCTTCTTCCCGGCCTCGCAGGTGGCCTTGGACGTGACCTGCTCGACCTCGATCAGAGACAGCAGCGGCAGGCCGGGGACGTGGAGGCGGGCGTGGGCCAGGGTGGTGGTCGCCTCGGCCTTCGTGGCGGTCGTCGTGGCTCTCGCCCGTGCCGCCTCCGCGCGCAGCACGCTGAAGAGCTGTCCGCCGTTCACCGCGTCCAGGCGGGCCGTCAGCGTGGTCTTCTCGGCGCTCCGCGGGGCCTGGACCTCGTTGAGGGAGACGGCGAGGGGGACGTTCACCGACTTGCTGAGCAGGGAGACATCGAGGTCGGTGCGCAGGACGGCGGCGCTCGCGCGGCCGTGGTCGCCGGTGGCGTGCGCAGGGCTCACGCCGGTCAGTGCCACGGGTCCCGCGGCGAGGACCGTGGCCGTCGCGACGGTCGCCAGACGGCGTGCGGGCATGCGGAAGCAAGGGATGTTCACGGTGGGGACTCCCAGATGAGACGGGCTCGGGACCCGCAAAGAGTCGCGCACCCGGCGCACGCCGTCAGCGTTCTGGCGCCTCTTCACCCCAACGTGGCGAGACCGTGGATGATTTCGAATCGCCCGCCACGTCCCCCACCACAGACGTTCCCCGGCGTCACCCGCGCGGCTACCCGACCACGCGCCCGTTCAGCACCACCCGGCGCGGCGCCGCCAGCACGCCCACGTCCGCCCGCGGGTCCTCGTCGTAGACGACGAGGTCGGCCGGGGCGCCCTCGTCCAGACCGGGGCGACCGAGCCAGGCCCGGGCCGTCCAGGTCCCCGCGGCCAGCGCCTCGACGGGCGGGATGCCCGCGGTGACCAGTTCGGCGACCTCGGCCGCCGCGAGGCCGTGGGCGAGTCCGCCGCCCGCGTCGGTGCCGACGAAGACCGGGATCCCGGCGTCGTAGGCGCCCCGCACCGTGTCGTAGCGGCGCTCGTGGAGCCGGCGCATATGGGCCGACCAGCGCGGGAACCTGGCCTCGCCGCCGTCGGCGAGCTGCGGGAAGGTCGCGATGTTGACCAGCGTCGGGACGATGGCGACGCCTCGTTCGGCGAACAGCGGGATGAGGTCCTCGGTCAGGCCCGTCGCGTGTTCGATGCAGTCGATGCCCGCCTCGACGAGGTCCTGGAGGGAGTCCTCCGAGAAGCAGTGCGCGGTGACCCGGGCGCCCAGGCGGTGTGCCTCGGCGATCGCCGCCTCCACCGCCCCGCGCGGCCAGCAGGCCGACAGGTCGCCGAGGTCGCGGTCGATCCAGTCGCCGACCAGCTTCACCCAGCCGTCGCCGCGCCGGGCCTCCTGGGCGACGTAGGCGACCAGGTCGTCCGGCTCGATCTCCCAGGCGTAGTTGCGGATGTAGCGGCGGGTGCGGGCGATGTGCCGCCCGGCTCGGATGATCTTCGGCAGGTCGTCGCGGTCGTCGATCCAGCGGGTGTCGGAGGGCGAGCCCGCGTCGCGGATCAGCAGCGTGCCGGCGTCCCGGTCGGTCAGCGCCTGCTTCTCGGCGACGTCCTGCGGGACCGCGCCGTGCCGGTCGAGTCCCACATGGCAGTGCGCGTCGACGAGGCCGGGCAGGGCCCAGCCCCTGACGGTACGGATGTCGCGGGCGCCGGCGGGACGGTCGTAGGAGATCCGGCCGTCGACGACCCACAGCTCGTCGCGGACCTCCTCGGGCCCGACGAGCACCCGTCCCTTCACGTGCAGCACCGTGCGATCGCTCATGTACGGCACCCTAGTCAGCCGCTAGTCGGCCTTGCCCACCTGGTCCGAGGTCTCCTCCTCCACCTCGGCCATGGCGGGGTCGAGGAGGCGGGAGAGGAAGTGGCGGGTGCGGTCGTGGCGCGGGTTGCCGATGACCTGCTCGGGGGTGCCGTCCTCGACGATCACGCCGCCGTCCATGAAGACGACCCGGTCGGCGACCTCGCGGGCGAAGGTCATCTCGTGGGTGACGACCATCATCGTCATGCCCTCGTCGGCGAGCATGCGCATCACCGCGAGGACGTCCCCGACCAGTTCGGGGTCCAGCGCCGAGGTCGGCTCGTCGAACAGCATCACCTCGGGGCCCATGGCCAGGGCCCGGGCGATGGCGACGCGCTGCTGCTGGCCGCCGGAGAGGGAGGAGGGGTAGTCGGCCGCCTTCTCGGACAGGCCCACGCGCGCCAGGTTCTCGGCGGCCACCTTCGCGGCCGCCGCCTTGTCGCGGCGCAGCACCCGGCGCTGGGGCAGCGTGAGGTTCTCGGTCACCGTCAGGTGCGGGAACAGGTTGAACTGCTGGAAGACCATGCCGATGCGGCGGCGTACGGCGTCGATGTCGACGTCGGGGTCGGTCAGTTCGGTGCCGCCCACGAAGACCTGCCCCTTGGTCGGCTCCTCCAGCAGGTTCACGCAGCGCAGCAGCGTCGACTTGCCGGAGCCGGACGGGCCGATGACACAGACGACCTCGCCCCGGCCGATCTCCAGGTCGATGCCGCGCAGCACCTCGTTGGCGCCGAACGACTTGTGCAGCGCGCGCACCTCGATCTCGGGTCGGCTCATTTCACGGCCTCCTGGGCCTTCGCCTCCATGCGGCGTACGACGAAGCCGAGCGGGATCGTGACCAGCAGGTAGCACAGTCCGGCGACCAGGATCGGCGTGGAGTTGGCGGTCTGGCTGGCCAGGTCGCGGCCGTACTTGGACAGTTCGCGCTCCTCCAGGGTGACGCCGAGGAACAGCACCAGCGAGGAGTCCTTGAACAGCAGCACCAGTTCGTTGGTGAGCGGCGGGAGGATGATGCGGAACGCCTGCGGGATGATGATGGAGATCATGGCCCGCGCGGGCGAGAAGCCGAGCGAACGGGCCGCCTCCATCTGCCCCTTGGGCACGGCCTGGATGCCGGCGCGGATCGTCTCCGCCATGTACGCGGCGGCCACCAGGCCGAGCGCGAGGGCGACCTTGCCGTAGGTGCCGCCGATGATCTCGGTGCCGGGGAAGGCCAGCGGCACGGCGACGCCGATGAAGATGAAGATCAGCAGGGCGGGCAGACCGCGGAAGATCTCGATGTAGATCCCGGCGAGCCAGCGGTACGGACCCACGGAGGACAGCCGCATCAGCGCGATCACCATGCCGAGGGCCAGCCCCACGGCGAAGCCGGTCACCGTGTAGAGCACGGTGTTCTTCAGCGCCAGCGTGATGACGTCCGGGAACATGCGCTCGGCGATGTCCGCCTGCGCGAACTGGTTCTGGAGCCGGTCCCAGTCGGCGGCGACCGCGAAGGCGATCACGGCCGCGACGAAGACGGCGTACTGGACGCCGCGCGACACGCTGCGCTTCTGCCGCCGGGTCAGGCCCTTCTTCCTCGGCTGGACGTCGGCCGTGGTGGTGTCGGTCATGAGGCGGCGGGCGACGCGGCGGACTCGTCGTACGGGCCGATCCACCGCTCGTACAGCTTCTTGTACGTGCCGTCGGCCTTGGCGTCCTCGATCGCCTTGTTGATGGCGGCGCGGAGCTTGGTGTTGCCCTTCTTCACCGTGAAGCCGTACTGCTCACCGGTGTCGAGGTTGTCGACGACCTTGAAGGCGTCGGCGTTGGCCTTGTCCTTCAGCCAGCCCTGGACGACGGGGTAGTCGATGATCACGGCCTGGACCTGGCCGGTGCGCAGGCCGTTGAGGACGGCGTCGGAGGACTCGAAGGAGACCGGGTCGAGGCCCTTGCTCTTGGCGTAGTCCTCACCGGTCGTCTGCGCCTGGGCGCCGAGCTTCTTGCCCTTCAGGTCGGCGAAGGAGCCGATGCCGCTCTTCTTGTCCACCAGCACGGCCTGGGTGGCGTTGAAGTACGGGTCGGAGAAGTCGACGTTCTTCTTGCGCTCCTCGGTGATGGTCATGCCGGCCGCGGCGAGGTCGCACTCGCCGGAGTTGAGGAACGCGCCGGTCTTGAAGTTCTCGAAGGGCGTGTCGAGGATGTCCTGCTTCACGCCCAGGTCCTTGGCGACCAGGTCGATCAGCGAGACGTCGAAGCCCTGCACCTTGCCGTCGATCTCCGACTGGAACGGCGGATACGGCAGGTGGGTGCAGGTGGTGAGCCGGCCCGCCTTGACGAGCTCGACGCCGCCCGCGGCCGTCTTCGTGCCGCCGTCGTCGGTGGAGGTACAGCCGGCCACGAGCAGCAGCCCGGCCGTCGCTGTGGTGGCGGCCAGGATGCGGGCCCGATGCCCGGGATGCGTGTTCACGGAGAGCCTCCTGTGAGTGACCTGTGGGTTCCGACCATAAGGAGAATTTCGGTGGCTGAAAACAATCCGATGGCCGCAGGGGCGTCGGGCCTGCGAAGTCACCGGTCGTAGAGGGCTGGGGCGCGGCGGTTACGCTCGTTCCCGTTGTTCCCGCGAGTAGTCCCCGCACGTGAAGAGAGTGCCACCGTGACGCATCCGTTTCTGGACCTGGCCCCGCTCGGGGCGGACCGTTTCGCCGCGATCGAGGACCGTGTGGCGCGGCTGCTGAGCACCGAGCAGGACGTCGTGATCATGCAGGGCGAGGCGCTGCTGCCGCTGGAGGGCGCGATCCGCGCCGCGGCCGGTCCGGGCACGACGGCCCTGAACGTCATCACGGGCCCGTACGGGCAGACCTTCGGCGACTGGCTGCGGGACTGCGGGGCGACGGTGGTCGACCTGACGGTGCCCTTCCACACGGCGGTCACGGCCGAGCAGATCCGGCAGGCCTTCGCCGAGCACCCGGAGATCGACTTCGTGTCCCTGGTGCACGCGGAGGCGGCGACCGGCAACACCAACCCGGTCGCGGAGATCGGCGAGGTGGTACGGGAGCACGGAGCCCTGTTCTATCTGGACGCGGTGGCGTCGATCGGCGCCGAGCCGGTGCTGCCGGACGCGTGGGGCGTGGACCTGTGCGTGATCGGGGCGCAGAAGGCGATGGGCGGGCCGGCCGGCGTGTCGGCCGTCTCGGTGAGCGAGCGGGCCTGGGCCCGGATGGCGGCGAACCCGCGCGCGCCGCGCCGGTCGTATCTGTCGCTGCTCGACTGGAAGGAGCGGTGGATCGACGGCGGCCGCAAGGCGCTGCTGCACGCCCCGGCGCAGCTGGAGATGCTGGCGCTGGAGGC
Organism: Streptomyces sp. NPDC052064; assembly: GCF_055585925.1. Taxonomy (NCBI): domain Bacteria; kingdom Bacillati; phylum Actinomycetota; class Actinomycetes; order Kitasatosporales; family Streptomycetaceae; genus Streptomyces; species Streptomyces sp. NPDC052064. Next base: position 651,570 of record NZ_JBVJJE010000003.1, on the reverse strand, counting down.
GTGCGTGGAGCGGATCGAGGCGGTGGGGCCGGACGCCGTGATGGCCCGGCACGCCTCCGCGGCGGCGGCCACGCGGACCGGGGCGATCGCGCTCGGCGGCGGCCTGGAGCCGTACGTGTACGAGGCGCGGGACGCGGCGCCCGTCGCCACGACGCTCCGGGCGCCGTCCGGGGTGGTGGCGTCGGAGCTGGTGGCCAGGGCGCTGGAGGCGGATCCGGCGGTGCCGGTCGCCGCCGGCGGGGGTGCGTTGGCCAAGGAGATGATCCGGGTCAATCACTATGGGGCCGACGCGACGCCGGGGGCCGTGCGGGCGAGTCTGGCGGCACTGGGGGCCGCCCTCTCGGAGGCGGGGCTGTCGGTGGATGTGGAGGGGGCGCTGCGGGCGGCCGAGGAGGCATGGCGGTAGTCGGGGCCCCGCCGTTGTCAGTGGCCCGTGCCATGCTCCTCGCATGACCACCGACACCCCTGCCGATAACCCCCACACCCTTCCCGACGGCCGTCCCGTCCCGCACCTCACCGGTGACGAGCGGGCCATGCTCGAGAGCTGGCTGGACTTCCACCGGGCCACGCTGGCGCTGAAGTGCGCCGGGCTGGACGACGCGCAGGTGCGGATCGCGTCGGCCGAGCCGTCCACGCTGACCCTGCTCGGGCTGGTCCAGCATCTCGCCGAGGTCGAGCGGAACTGGTTCCAGCGGGTGGCCGCCGGGCTCGATGTGCCGCCGGTGTACGAGGACGGCACCGGCTACACGCTGGCCCCGGGGCGGGGGCTCGACGAGGCGCTCGGGATCTGGCGGCGGGAGATCACGCGGGGGCGGGAGCTCTGTGCGGGGCTGCCGCTGGACCACATCGGGCGGGTCGCCGAGGGGCCGGTGCCCGGGATGGAGGTGAGCGTGCGCTGGGTGCTGATTCACATGATCGAGGAGTACGCCCGGCACAACGGTCATGCCGATCTCCTGCGGGAACGTATCGACGGAGTGACCGGGGCCTGAATTAAACGTGTTTTCCGAGACGACCACATGTAAGCTGGCACACAATTAAGAATTCTTTCAAGAATAGCTTCCCGTATTCTTCTGCCCGCTTTCCTCGATCCTAAACCCAAAGATTTTGAGGACACCTGTAGGGGAAATTCGAGAAGATCTCGTGGGGATTACATGGCTGTGACGCGTTACACACCGTGACCGCTTCGTCCGGTATTACCCGGACAATATCGGGCATCTCGTCGCCCTCTTGCGTAAAGACTCACGCCCGCGCGATAACACAGGACCGGCTCATACGTAACCCCTATCGGCGATGCAATTTTGAATTTCACTGGGTAAGTTCAATTCGCATGACTGCCGTACAAGCAGATCCGCAAATCGACCGCCCCACGGTGGCTGACGGAGCCGCGCTCTGGCGGATGGCGAAGGACTCGAAGGTTCTCGACCTGAACTCGTCCTACAGCTATCTGCTGTGGTGCCGCGACTTCGCGGCCACGTCGGCCGTAGCGCGTGACGAGCACGGCGAGCCGATGGGCTTCATCACCGGGTACGTGCGGCCGGACAGCCCGCGCACCCTGCTGGTCTGGCAGGTGGCGGTGGACGAGGCCCACCGCGGGCGCGGGCTGGCCGCCACGCTGCTCGACGGTCTGGTCGCCCGGACCGTCACCGAGCGCGGGGTGACGACGGTGGAGACCACCATCACCCCGGGCAACACCGCCTCGGAGCGCCTGTTCACGTCGTTCGCCGAGCGGCACGGCGCCCGGCTGGAGCGCGAGGTGCTGTTCGACACGGCCGTGTTCCCCGACGGGCCGCACGACCCCGAGGTCCTGTACCGCATCGGCCCGCTGGCCCACTGACTTCCCCCCTGACTCCCTCAGACTTCCCCCACGCACCGAGGAGCGATTCGTCGTGACCATCACCCAGCCCGACCTGAGTGTCTTCGAGACCGTTGAGTCCGAGGTGCGCAGCTACTGCCGCGGCTGGCCCACCGTCTTCGACCGTGCGGTGGGCAGCCGCATGTACGACGAGGACGGCCATGAGTACCTCGACTTCTTCGCCGGAGCGGGGTCGCTGAACTACGGGCACAACAACCCCGTCCTGAAACGCGCGCTCATCGACTACCTGGAGCGCGACGGCGTCACGCACGGGCTCGACATGTCGACCACCGCCAAGCGCACGTTCCTGGAGGCCTTCCAGAACCTGCTGCTGCGCCCGCGCGACCTGCCGTACAAGGTCATGTTCCCCGGCCCGACCGGCACCAACGCCGTGGAGGCCGCGCTGAAGCTGGCGCGGAAGGTGAAGGGGCGCGAGTCGATCGTGTCGTTCACCAACGCCTTCCACGGCATGTCGCTGGGCTCGCTGGCCGTGACCGGCAACGCCTTCAAGCGGGCCGGCGCCGGTATCCCGCTGGTGCACGGCACCCCGATGCCGTTCGACAACTACTTCGACGGCACCGTCGAGGACTTCCTGTGGTTCGAGCGGCTGCTGGAGGACCAGGGCTCCGGCCTGAACAAGCCGGCCGCCGTGATCGTCGAGACCGTGCAGGGCGAGGGCGGCATCAACGTGGCCCGGCCCGAGTGGCTGCGCGCCCTGTCCGAGCTGTGCGAGCGGCAGGACATGCTGCTGATCGTCGACGACATCCAGATGGGCTGCGGCCGTACCGGCGCCTTCTTCTCCTTCGAGGAGGCGGGCATCACGCCGGACATCGTCACCGTCTCGAAGTCGATCAGCGGCTACGGCCTGCCCATGTCGCTGTGCCTGTTCAAGCCCGAGCTCGACGTGTGGGAGCCCGGCGAGCACAACGGCACCTTCCGCGGCAACAACCCCGCCTTCGTCACGGCCACCGCGACCCTGGAGGCGTACTGGGCCGACGGCTCCGCGATGGAGAAGCAGACCCGCAAGCGCGGTGAGCAGGTCGAGCAGGCCATGATCTCCATCACCGAGGAGAACCTGGCCGACGTCAAGGAGTACCGGGGCCGCGGCCTGGTGTGGGGCCTGGAGTTCCACGACAAGGACCGCGCGGGCAAGGTCGCCAAGCGCGCCTTCGAGCTCGGGCTCCTCATCGAGACGTCCGGGCCCGAGAGCGAGGTCGTGAAACTGCTCCCCGCCCTGACCATCACGCCCGAGGAACTGGACGAGGGCCTGTCGACGCTGGCCCGCGCCGTCCGCGAGACCGCCTGACCGAGCAACCGGCACCACCCACCTAGGAGGCATCGCAGCACCGTGATTGTCCGTTCGTTCAAGGAGATCGAAGGTACCGACCGGCACGTGAAGTCGGCGTCCGGCACGTGGGAGAGCAAACGCATCGTCCTCGCCAAGGAGAAGGTCGGCTTCTCCCTGCACGAGACGATCCTGTACGCGGGTACGGAGACGTCGATGTGGTACGCGAACCACATCGAGGCCGTCGTCTGCGTGGAGGGCGAGGCCGAGCTGACCGACCGCGAGACCGGGAAGTCGTACACCATCACGCCCGGCACCATGTACCTCCTGGACGGGCACGAGAAGCACACGCTGCGGATCAAGAAGGACTTCCGCTGCCTCTGCGTCTTCAATCCGCCCGTGACCGGACGGGAGGACCACGACGAGAACGGCGTTTACCCGCTGCTCACCGAGGAGGTGTGACGTTTCCATGACCGCCATCACCGACACCACCACCGGTATCCCCGACCTGTATCCCAGTCGGGGCGCCACCGAGGTGCTCACCCCGCGCCAGGACCCGGTCGTCTGGGGCGCCCCCGACGCGCCCGGTCCGGTCGCGCCGGCCGACCTGCTGTCCTTCGAGCGTGACGGCTTCCTCGCCATCGACGAGCTGATCACCGACGACGAGGTCGCCATCTACCGGAACGAGCTGAACCGGCTGGTGAACGACCCGGACATCCGTGCCGACGAGCGGTCGATCGTGGAGCCGCTGTCCAAGGAGATCCGCTCGGTCTTCGAGGTGCACAAGATCAGCGAGGTGTTCGCCAAGCTGGTGCGGGACGAGCGGGTCGTCGGCCGGGCGCGGCAGATCCTCGGCTCGGACGTCTACGTCCACCAGTCGCGGATCAACGTCAAGCCGGGCTTCGGGGCCAGTGGCTTCTACTGGCACTCGGACTTCGAGACGTGGCACGCCGAGGACGGTCTGCCGCGGATGCGCACGGTGTCGGTCTCGATCGCGCTGACCGAGAACTACGACACCAACGGCGGGCTCATGATCATGCCGGGGTCGCACAAGACGTTCCTCGGGTGCGCGGGGGCCACGCCGAAGGACAACTACAAGAAGTCGCTGCAGATGCAGGACGCGGGCACGCCGTCGGACGAGGCGCTGACCCAGCTGGCCTCGCAGCACGGCATCAAGTTGTTCACGGGCAAGGCCGGTTCGGCGACGTGGTTCGACTGCAACTGCATGCACGGCTCCGGCGACAACATCACGCCGTTCCCGCGCAGCAACGTGTTCATCGTGTTCAACAGCGTGGAGAACACGGCGGTGGAGCCGTTCGCGGCGCCGGTGCGGCGTCCGGAGTTCATTGGCGCGCGGGACTTCACGCCCGTGCGGTGACCGCTCTCGCCGGTGAAGTGACCGTGTGACGGGCTGCCGGGTGGGGCCTCCTCGTGTGGGACGGGAGGCCCCACCCGGTTTTGTCATGCGGCCAGAACCTCGAGCAGACGGTCGACGTCCGCCGTGGTGTTGTAGAGGTGGAACGCCGCCCGCAGGTTCCCCGCCCGGTCGGACACCTCGATGCCCGCCCGGCCCAGCTCGCCCTGCCGGTGGCCCAGCCCCGGCATGGACACGATCGCCGAGCCCGGCGCGGGCACCGGCTCATGCCCCAGCCCGGCGAGCCCGACACGGAAGCGGTCCGCGAGGGCGACGTCGTGGGCGTGCACGACGTCGATGCCGATCTCCTCCAGCAGCTCCAGGGAGGCGCGCAGCCCGGCGTAAGTGAAGAGTGCGGGGCTGATGTCGAAGCGCCGTGCGGAGTGGGCGAGTTCCTCGACGGGGCCGTAGCAGCTCTCCCAGGGCATCTCACCGGCGGCCCAGCCGGCGAGCAGCGGTGTGAGCCCCCCGAAGTCCTGCGGGGCGACGAAGAACGCGGCCCCGTGCGGCCCGAGCAGCCACTTGAAGCCGGCTGCGGCCAGGAAGTCGTCGGCGTCGGCCTCCATCGGCAGCCAGCCGGCCGACTGGGAGGCGTCGACGTAGGTACGGGCCCCGTGCGCCCGGGCCGCTTCGCGCACGGCCGGCAGGTCGGCGAGCCGGCCGTCGGCGGACTGGACGGTGCTGACCGCGACGAGCGCGGTGCCGGGGCGGACGGACTCGGCGAGCCGCTCCAGGGGCACGGCGCGCACCTTGAGGTCGCCGCGCGCGTGGAACGGGTTCACCAGGGAGGCGAAGTCGGCCTCCACGGTGAGGACCTCGGCGCCCGCGGGCAGCGAGGCGGCGATCAGCCCGCCGTACTCGGCGACCGAGGCGCCGGTGGCGACCCGCTCGGCCGGCACGCCGGCCAGCCGGGCGAAGGAAGCGCGGGCGGCCTCGACGTCCTCGTACAGGGGGCCCAGGGGCGTGCCCTCCGCGCGCATCCGCACCGCCTGCTGTACGGCGGTGACGGTACGGGCGGGCAGGAGCCCGTTGTTCGCGGTGTTGAGGTAGGTGTGCTTCGGGGCGAACTCGGCACGGACGAGGTTCTCGAAGGTCTCCATGGAACCACTCTGCGTCCCTTGGATCTCCCCGTCCATTGCCGATTCCTGCGCGATGTCGCTAAGGAGCACTTATAGATGCGCCCCGACCTGCGGTTTCAGCGCTGGGGCACCGCACAGCCGTCCGGGCCGCACGCGTCCGCGTCTCCGCTGTCCACGATCTTCAGGGGCGAGCGCTCGCCCCACGCCTGGGTCAGGGCCTGGGCGAAGACCTCTGCGGGCTGCGCACCGGAGACGCCGTACTTGCGGTCGAGCACGAAGAACGGCACACCACTCGCGCCGAGCTGCGCGGCCTCGCGCTCGTCGGCGCGTACGTCGTCGGCGAAGGCGCCGGGGTCGGCGAGCACCGCACGGACGGCCTCCGCCTCCAGCCCGGCGGCCACGGCGAGCTCCACCAGCCGCTCGTCGTCATTGAAGACGGAGCGCTCCTCGGCGAAGTTCGCCCGGTACAGCAGGTCGAGCAGCTGCACCTGACGCCCCTGCTCCCTGGCGAAGTGAAGCAGTCGGTGCATGTCGAAGGTGCTGCCGTGGTCGCGGCCCCGGGTGCGGTAGTCCAGCCCTTCGGCGGCGGCCTGCGCGCCCAGGTTGTCCTCACCGGCCTCGGCCTGCGCCTCGCTCATCCCGTACTTCCTGGTGAGCATCGTGATCACGGGCTGGATGTCGTCCTTGGCACGGCCCGGGTCCAGCTCGAAGGAGCGGTGCACCACCTCGACCTCGTCGCGGTGCGGGAAGTCCCGCAGCGCCTTCTCGAAGCGGGCTTTGCCCACGTAGCACCAGGGACAGGCAATGTCGCTCCAGATCTCGACGCGCATGTCTTCGGCTCTCTCCAGCTCGTACGGGGTGCGGAGACTCCCTCCGCCGAGTTGGTGAACGTTCAAGCAGCCGGGTTCATTCCGCGGCCATCTCCAAGCGCAGATACCGGTGGTGATCACCCTCGGCGGGTGGGTTCTCCGGATCCGGGATCCAGCCCCGCCGAGCGTAGAAGGCCTGCGCGCGCCGGTTGTCGACATGCACGTCGAGGACGGCCGTCCGCTTGCCGTCGGACGTCCACGCCTCGACGCAGGCCGTGTGCAGGGCGGTGCCGACGCCGCGGCGCCAGTGATCGGGGTCGACGTGGAACTGGAACAGCTTCACCGTGTCCGCCGGGGCGCCCTCGGGGGTGCGGAAGGAAGCCAGGCCGATGATCCGGCCCGCCTCGACGACGCACAGCACCTGGCCGTCCGGTCGCGCGAGGACGCTCTGCCAGGCGGCGAGCCAGTCGGTGCCGTCCTGCGGCAGCCCGCCGGGGTAGTACGTCGCCCGCGCACGCGCGTGCAGCGCGACGACGTCCGCCACCTCGGCGGGCAGGACGGTACGGATCACCCGGCCCGGGGCCACTCGGTTCCTGATCATGCAGCGGAGGACGTCCCCGGCCGGGACGCGGTTCCCCGACGGCCTCAGCTGCCGTCGCGCAGGTCCTTCGGCCAGTGCGGCCTGAACTCGATGTGGTCGTACGTCACCACGCAGCCCTCCCCCATCGGCGACTGGGTCATGAAGCCGATCAGGGCCGCGCCCGTCTCCTTCTCGTCACCCAGGGTGAAGAGGCGGACGAAGGTCCACCGTTCGCCGTCGCGGGAGGCGTGGAAGGCGAAGGCGCGGCCGGTGCGGCTCACGCGCAGCCAGACGGAACTGCCGTCGACGGTGAAGGAGTTGGCGTCGTCGGAGTGTCCCCGGGTGACCACCGTGCAGACGGTGGGCACGTCCGGGGAGTACTCCAGGCAGAGCTTGGCCCAGGCGCGCTCACCGACATGGACGTAGAGCACCCCGGCGTCGAAGGCCGCGCCGAACCCGACCGTGACCCGGGCGATCAGCTGAAAGTCCCCTTCGGGCGCCCCGAGCAGCCTCGGCGCGTCGGAGGCGGGGTCCAGGCCTTCCCCGGTGGGCGGCACGAACCGATCCTGCCGAGACCCGGCCCACCCGGTCAGCGCCCCGTCCTCGTAGGACCAGTGGGCCTCGGGGCCGTAAGAGCGCAGGGGGAAGGGAAGTTCGGGAAGTTCGAGATCCATTCGACCGAGTCTTTCAGCTCCGCCCCCGAGGGGCGCGGGGAACTGCGCGATCAACCACTACCGACCGGCACCCCGCAGATCACCCGCGCCCCTCCGGCGCTCACCGCTCCAAACGCCCGTTGAACCTACGAGGCAGCTCCAACGGGTTCTCGTCCCGCAGCTCCGCCGGAAGCAGCGCCTCCGGCGCGTTCTGATACACCACCGGCCGCAGCCACCGCTCGATCGCCGTACCGCCCACCGACGTGGACGTCGACGTCGTGGCCGGGTACGGCCCGCCGTGATGCTGAGCCGGCGCGACGGCGACACCCGTGGGCCAGCCGTTCACCAGCACACGCCCGGCCAGCGGCGTCAGCTCCTGCAGAAGCTCCGCGCCCCGGCCCTGGCCGGCGGCCTCCTCCTCGGACAGCTGCACCGTCGCCGTGAGGTTGCCCGGCAGACGCGTCAGCACGGCCTTCACCTCGGCCTCGTCCTCGTAGCGGGCCACCACGGTGACCGGCCCGAAGCACTCCTCCAGGAGCAGGTCGTGCTCACCCTCCGCCGCCAGCCTGCTCGCCGGAACCGTGAGGAAGCCCGCGCTGACGGTGTGCTCGCCGCCCGCGCCGGGCGTGACCGGGGATTCGACGTCGGGCAGTTCGGCCCGCTCGGCGACGCCGGCGACGAAGTTGTCGCGCATGCGGTGGTCGAGCAGGACCCCGGCGTCGGTGTCGCTGACGGCGTCGGTCAGCGACTTCAGCAGGGCGTCACCGGCGGCGCCGGCCGGCGCGAGGACGAGGCCCGGCTTCACACAGAACTGGCCGACACCCAGCGTCATCGAACCGGCGAGGCCCGCGCCGATCGTCTCGGCCCGCTCGGCGGCCGCGGCCTCGGTGACGACGACCGGGTTCAGGGAGCCCAGCTCGCCGTGGAAGGGGATCGGCACGGGGCGGGCGGCCGCCGCGTCGAAGAGGGCCCGGCCGCCGCGTACCGACCCGGTGAAACCGGCCGCCGAGACCAGCGGGTGCTTGATCAGCTCGACGCCCGCCTCGAAGCCGTGCACCAGCCCGAGGACGCCCTCGGGGATGTCGTGCCGGGCGGCGGCGCGGCGCAGCACCTTGGCGACGTACTCGGACAGGCCGGGGTGGTCCGGGTGGGCCTTGACCACGACCGGGCAGCCGGCCGCGAGGGCGCTCGCGGTGTCGCCGCCGGCGACCGAGAAGGCGAACGGGAAGTTCGACGCCGAGTAGACGGCGACAACGCCCAGGGGCACCTTGTAGCGGCGCAGGTCGGGGATCGGCGGGGTGGCGGTGTCGTCGGGGTGGTTGATGACGACGTCGAGGAAAGCGCCCTCGTCGACGATGTCGGCGAAGGCCCGCAGCTGGTAGCAGGTGCGGGCGAGCTCGCCGGTCAGCCGGACCGGGCCGAGCGCGGTCTCGGCGTCGGCGGTCTCGACGAGACCGTCCTTGGCCGCCTCCAGCTCCTCGGCCGCGCTGCGCAGGAAGGCCGCGCGGACGGCGCGGTCCGCGAGTGAGCCGCGCGCCTCGTGCGCGACGCGGACGGCGGCGTCCACCTCCTGGGCTGTGGCCTCCACCGCAACCTGTTCACGCTGCTTCCCGGTTCGGGGGTCGACACTCCAGACTGGTGCTGCTGCCACCGCGGGTCCCTCCACACATGTAATGCCGCAGTACTGGGTCATCCACCAGGGGCGTTCGATATACTGAACGCTGTCTCTGATGATGAATATGCTGTGGAGACTATTTCCCGTCGAACGAAGGGGTCAAGGGCGATGTCGGCTGGCGAGACGGGCGGCGGGGCGCAGGTCAAGTCCGCGGTACGAACGGTTGAACTGCTCGAATACTTCGCCGGGCGTCCCGGTATGCACTCCCTCGCGGCGGTCCAGGAGGCCGTCGGCTACCCCAAGTCCAGTCTCTACATGCTGCTCCGCACGCTTGTCGAGCTGGGCTGGGTGGAGACCGACGCGACGGGCACGCGGTACGGCATCGGGGTGCGGGCCCTGCTGGTCGGCACCTCCTACATCGACGGCGACGAGGTCGTGGCGGCGGCCCGCCCCACGCTGGACCGGCTCTCGGACGACACCACCGAGACGATCCACCTCGCCCGCCTCGACGGCACGAACGTCGTCTACCTCGCCACCCGCCAGTCGCAGCACTACCTGCGTCCCTTCACCCGGGTCGGCCGCCGGCTGCCCGCGCACTCCACGTCCCTCGGCAAGGCGCTGCTGAGCACCTACGCGGACGAGCAGGTCCGCAAGATGCTCCCGGAGACGCTGCCCGCGCTGACCGAGAACACGATCACCGACCGCGAGAAGCTCATCGAGGAGCTGCACCAGGTCCGGGAGCAGGGCTTCGCCGTGGACCGCGAGGAGAACACGCTGGGGCTGCGCTGCTTCGGGGTGGCCATTCCGTACCGCACACCGGCGCGGGACGCCATCAGCTGCTCGGTGCCGGTGGCGCGGCTCACGCCGGCGCACGAACAGCTGGTGAAGGACGCGCTGTTCGACGCGCGGGACCGGCTGACACTGGCCACCCGTAGGCTCTGAGGCATGAACGTCGAGCTGCGCCAGGTCCACGACAGCGATCTGCCGGTCTTCTTCCGGCAGATGAACGACCCCGAGGCTCTTCACATGGCGGCCTTCGTCCCCAAGGACCCGGCCGACCGGGACGCCTTCGACGCCCACTGGGCGAAGATCCGGTCCTCGTCCGCCGTGGTGCGGACCGTCCTGGCCGACGGCGACGTGGTCGGCAGCGCGGCGGTGTACGGGGTGCCGGGCGAGCGCGAGGTGACGTACTGGGTCGACCGCGCCTCCTGGGGCAAGGGCATCGCCACGGCGGCCCTGCGGGCGCTGCTGGCCGAGGTACCCGAGCGTCCCCTGTACGCGCGGGCCGCCTCGGACAACGCGGGGTCGCTGCGGGTACTGGAGAAGTGCGGGTTCCGTGCCGTGGCGGCGGCCAGGGGGTACGCGCAGGCCCGGGGCGCCGAGATCGACGAGACGGTGCTCCTCCTGGAGGGCTGAGGCCCCCTCCCCCCTCCCCCATCCGGCGGAGGCGGATCGTCGTCGTGCAGGAGGTGCCGCCGGCCTGCCGCGCGGGAGCCTGAGCGCATGACGCAGTCACTCGCTCCGGCAGCCGTCGCCGGCCCCGACGTCCCTCTCAGCCGCCCCCGGCGGATCCTCCGTGCCGTCGCCGTCCTCTCCTGCGTGCCGTACCTCGGGCTCAAGGCCGCCTGGATCGCCGGGAGCCACGTCGGCATCCCCGAGGGGAGCCGACTGCTCGACGACCGGGTGGGCATGGCCGTGATCAACGGCCTCTCCGTGCTGCTGGACAGCGCGGTGATCGTGCTGGCGGTGGTGCTGACCCGGCCGTGGGGGCTGCGGGTGCCCGCGTGGCTGCTGACGGTCCCCGTGTGGGTCGCCACCGGGCTGCTCGCGCCGATCATGGCCGGGTTCCCGGCGCAGTTGGCCGTGAAGGCGTTCGGGGGCGGTTCCGTACCGGACCGGGGCCATGAGCCCTTCCTCCACGAGTGGGTGTTCACCGTGGTGTACACGGGGTTCATCCTCCAAGGGCTCGCCCTGGGCGCCCTGTTCGTGCTCTACGCCCGCGACCGCTGGGGACACCTGTGGCGCGGGCGGGTGTGGGAGCTGCCGGTGGGTGTCGTGGGGCCGGCCCACCGTGCCCTCGCCGTCGCGGCCGCCGTACTCGCCCTGCTGCCGCTCACCCTTCACCTCCTGTGGGCCTTCGGCGGCACCGCCGGGCTCAGCGAGGGCCGGGCGGCGGGCCGGGGCGGTGACTTCTACGTCCTGGAAGCCGTCTTCGTGCTGTTCCTCGTCGCGGCCGTCGCCGGCGGGTTCCTGCTGGCCTTCCGGCGCGGCCGGGCGCTGCCCGTGGCGGTGCCGCTCGGCCTGGCCTGGGTCGGCTCGGGCGCCGCGGCCTGCTGGGGCGGCTGGCTGTCGCTCGCCTCCCTCGGCGGCGCGGAGGACATCGCCGACCGCCCGACGCCGCTGATGAACCTCGCCTACGCTGGGCAGATGCTCGTCGGCTTCCTCGTCGCCGCCATCGGCGCCTACTACTTCGCGGAGCGCTCGGCCGGGGCCGCACGGCGGGCCGCGTGAGGCAGGCCGCCCGGTCCCTGTTCGGCCGGCAGGCCCGGCTGCGCTGGATACATCTGATCCTCGGCGGCGCGCTCGCCATGCCGTACGTCCTGGTCGGCTCGGTGATCATCGGCCCGGCCACCGGCAGCACGAACGTGTTCGGGTCACTTCCGCTCCAGCTCGCCTCCTTCGGCGTGGGACTGCCGCTCGCCGCCGCCACGTCCCTGTTCCCGCTGACCCGGCCGCTGGAGGCCGCCGCCGTGCGCTGGCTGTGCGGTGTCGACGCGGACGGGCTCGCCTTCGGACCGGCCCGGACGCGGGGCGAGAAGGGCCGTACGGCGGGCTGGTTCACGCTGCATCTCGGGGTCGGCGGGATCATCGCCGGGATGTCGCTGGCCGTGCCGCCGTTCGCCGCCGTGCTGATCGTGCTGCCGGTCTTCGCGGGACTGGACGGCACCCGGCTCGGGCTGCCCGAAGTCTTCGGCCACGCCTGGGCGTTGGCGCTCGCTCCGGTCGCGGGCGCGGCGATGCTCGTGGCCCTCGCCGGCTGCGCGGCCGGCAGCGGTGCGCTGCTGGCCCGCTGGGCGCCCGCGCTGCTCGGCCCGTCTCCCGAAGGCCGGCTCGCGGCCGCCGAGGCACGCGCCGCCGACCTTGCCGTACGCAACCGGCTGGCGCGGGAGCTGCACGACTCCGTCGGCCACGCGCTGAGCGCGGTCACGCTCCAGGCGAGCGCGGCGCGCCGCGTCCTCGACTCCGACCCGGAGTTCGTCCGCGAGGCCCTCGCCGCGATCGAGGACACGACCCGACGTACCGTCGGCGAACTCGACGCCGTGCTGGGCGTGTTGCGCGAGGGCGACGCCCCCGGCACGGCCCCGGCCCCGACCCTCGCGGCCGACCTCGACGGTCTGCTGCGTCGCACCCGGGCGGGTGGACGGCGCGTGACGGCCACGATCGACACCGAGCCGGAGGCCCTGCCCCCGCTGCTGTCCCGTGAGGGCTACCGGATCGTGCAGGAAGGACTGAGCAACGCCCTCAGGCACGCGGGCGACCGGGTCGCCGTGGACGTGCGGATCGCGGTGACGGGCGGGCGGCTGGAGATCACCGTGGAGAATCCGGTGACCGGCCCCGCGTCCTCCCGTCCGGGCGGCGGCCACGGGCTGCGCGGCATAGCGGACCGGGTCAGGCTGCTGGGCGGGACCATGACGGCCGGACCGGCCGCCGGATCGTCCGGACCGGCCGGGGAGACCTGGCGGCTGCACATACGTCTGCCGATGAAAGGACCCGCATGACCCGCCCGACGCCGATCCGTGTCGTCCTCGCCGACGACGAGCGCATGGTCCGCACCGCGCTGCGCGCCATCCTCTCCGCCGAGCCGGACCTGGAGGTGGTGGGCGAGGCGGCCACCGGCGCCGAGGCCGTCTCGGTCGTACGGGACCTGCGGCCTGACGTCGTCCTCATGGACGTCCGCATGCCGGAGATCGACGGCATCCGCGCCACCGAGCAGATCCTCGCCACCCTGGACGCGCCGCCCCGGATCGTCGTCGTGACGACCTTCGAGAACGACTCCTACGTGTACGACGCGCTGCGCGCCGGAGCCGCCGGGTTCCTGCTGAAGCGGGCGGACGCCGACGCGCTCGTGCAGGCGGTCCGGCTGGTGGCGCGCAGCGACAGCCTGCTGTTCCCGGCGGCCGTCCGCACCCTCGCGACCGAGCACGTACGCGCTCACCCGGCGCCGCCCGCGTGGGTGGCGAAGCTGACGGGACGCGAGCGGGAGGTGCTGCGGCACATGGCGGAAGGTCTGACCAACGCGGAGATCGCCCGCCGCATGGAGGTCGGCCCCGCCACGGTGAAGTCGCACGTGGCGGCGGTCCTGGCCAAGACGGGCACCCGGGACCGTACACAGGCGGTCATCGCGGCGTACGAGGCGGGCTTCCTAAACGCCGGATGAGAAAACGGACGGGTGGGAACGATCCGCCCCTCCTGGCTCGTCCTCATGTTCGGGATGAACAAGACGATCAGGCGCGCATCGGTCTTCGCGCTGCTCCTGGTGTTCGCTCTGCTGGTCAGGGCGACCTGGGTGCAGTTCTACGACGGCCAGGCGCTCGCAGACGACAAGGACAACCGGCGGAACGCCATCGAGACGTACTCGGCGCCGCTCGGGAACATCATCGTGGGCGGCCGTTCGGTCACCGGCTCGGCCCCGACGAAGACGGGCGACCTCAAGTACAAGCGCACGTACACGGACGGCGAGCTGTACGCGGCAGTGACCGGGTTCGCCTCGCAGGCGTACGCGCCGACCCAGCTGGAGGGCATCTACACCGACCTGCTCAACGGCACGGACAGCCGGCTGAAGTCCGTGATGGACACCATCACGAACCAGCGGGCCGACCCGGGCAACGTGGTCACGACGATCGACCCGGCCGTGCAGAAGGCGGCGTTCGACGCACTCGGCGACAAGAAGGGCGGCGCCGTCGCCATCGACCCGAAGACCGGGAAGCTCCTCGCGGTCGTGTCGACCCCGTCGTACGATCCCTCGTCGCTGACCGACGCCAACTCCGCCGGCGCGGCCTGGAAGAAGCTCACGGCGGACCCGGAGAAACCGCTGGTCAACCGTGCGCTGCGGCAGCCGCTGCCGCCGGGTTCGACGTTCAAGCTGGTCGTGGCGGCGGCCGCGCTTGAGGACGGGCTGTACTCGTCGGTGGACGAGAACACGACCAGCCCCGACCCGTACACGCTGCCGGGCACCACGCGGGAGCTGACGAACGAGAACCCGAACGCACCCTGCACGAACGCCACGATCCGTAGGGCGCTGGAGTACTCGTGCAACAACGTCTTCGCGAAGATGGCCGTCCAGCTGGGCCAGGACAAGGTGAAGGCGATGGCCGAGAAGTTCGGCTTCAACGACGACAAGCTGGACGTGCCGGTGCGGGCCTACACGAGCGTGTACCCGTCCGACATGTACCCGTCGCAGACGGCCCTGACGGGCATCGGCCAGTTCGACGTCACCGCGACGCCGCTCCAGATGGCCATGGTGTCGGCGGCCATAGCCAACGGCGGCAAGCTGGTTTCGCCGCATATGGTTTCGCAGATCACCAACAGTGGCGGTGATGTGTTGCAGGACTACGACGACGACGCGGGCTCGAAGGAGATCGTCAGCTCCTCGACCGCCGAGCAGTTGCAGTCGGCGATGCAGACGGTCGTGGAGAAGGGCACGGGCACGAACGCCCAGGTCCCTGGCGCGACGGTCGGCGGCAAGACGGGTACGGCCCAGCACGGCGAGAACAACAGCCAGGTGCCGTACGCCTGGTTCACCTCGTACGGGAAGTCCGACTCGTCGGGCAAGGAGGTCGCCGTGGCGGTCGTCGTGGAGCAGTCGAACGCGGCCCGTTCGGAGGTCAGCGGCAACGGCCTGGCGGCGCCGGTCGCCAGGGCGATGATGGAAGCGGCGCTGAAGGACTGAACCTCCGCCGCCCGGAAGGCGTCTGTACAGATGGGCCGCCCCGTTCCCCCCGGGGGCGGCCCGTCGCCGTTACCTGGCTCCGAGGAGCTGCTCGATCGGGTCGATCGCGAAGTACACGAGGAACAGCACCGAGGTCCCCCACAGCAGCCAGTGGACCTCCTTGGCCTTGCCGAGCACGGTCTTGATGACGACGTAGGCGAGGAAGCCGGCGCCGATGCCGTTGGTGATGGAGTAGGTGAACGGCATCACGGCGATGGTGAGGAACGCGGGGATGGCGATGTCGTACCGGTCCCAGTCGATGTGCTTGACCTGCGTCATCATCAGGAAGCCGACGGCGACCAGGGCGGGGGCGGCCGCCTGGAGCGGGACGATGGTCAGCAGCGGCGTCAGGAACAGCGCGAGGCCGAACAGGCCGCCGGTGACGAGGTTGGAGAAGCCGGTGCGCGAGCCCTCGCCGACGCCGGCCGCCGACTCGATGTAGGAGGTCGCCGAGGAGGCCGAGGCCGCGCCGCCCGCGACCGCCGCGGCACCGTCGATCAGCAGCACCCGGCCGAGGTTCGGGACCTTGCCCTCCTCGTCGAGCAGGCCCGCCTCGGCGCTGATGCCGACGACCGTGCCCATGGTGTCGAAGAAGTCGGACAGGATCAGGGTGAAGACCAGCAGGACGACGGTGATGACCCCGACACCTGGGGCGCTGAAGGCGCCGAACAGGTCGAAGTCGCCGATGAGTCCGAAGTCGGGGGCGTCGACGAGCCGGGCGGGCCAGGACGGTGTGGTCAGACCCCAGGTCTTGATGTCGGCTATGGAGTTGATCACTATCGCCACCGCCGTCATGGTGACGATGCTGATCAGGATGGCGCCCTTGACCTTGCGCGCGAGCAGGCCGATCGTCAGCAGAACGCCGAGGCAGAAGACGAGAATCGGCCACCCGGTGAGCGTGCCCGTGCCGCCCAGCTGAACCGGCACGGTGGTGTTCGCGGCGTCCGGGATGCGGCTGACGAACCCGGCGTCGACGAAGCCGATGAAGGCGATGAACAGGCCGATGCCGACGCTGATCGCCTGCTTGAGCGGCTGGGGTATGGCGTGCATGACGGCCTCGCGCAGCCCGGTCACCACCAGCACGCAGATCAGCAGGCCTTCGAGGACGATCAGGCCCATCGCGTCGTCCCAGCTCATCAGCGGGGCGATCTGGAAGGCGACCACGGCGTTCAGGCCGAGTCCGGCGGCCAGCGCGAGGGGCAGATTGCCGCCCACGCCCATGATGATCGTCATGACCGCGGCCACCAGGGCGGTGGCGGTGGTGAGCTGGACGGCGTCCAGCTGGTGCCCGAACTTGTCCTTCGCACTGCCCAGGATGATGGGATTCAGGACAAGGATGTAGGCCATCGTGAAGAACGTGGCGAAGCCGCCGCGTATCTCACGGCCGAAGGTGGATCCCCGCTCGGAGATCTTGAAGAACCGGTCGACGCTGCTCACCGCGGGTGGTGCGGCGCCGGGCCGGTCGGTCACCTTCTGTGGTTCGGACATGGCGAGTGCTCCTTGGTGCCTGGGTGATCGGTGTGCGGATGCTGGCTGGATTGTTCCCTCGTTGAACCACGTTCAGGTTTTCTTCGTGTTACGGAATCAGAGTCCGGCCCGCCATACGCTGTTCGAAGCTCCGTACGAACCATCCTGAGAACGCTGCTACGCTTCCCGATCTCGTCCGGACCTCCCCCGGATGATCACATGTCATCTACATGACACTCACAGGGCACCCCGGCCGGGAGTGCCCGAAGCCGCTGCGAGGAGAGGTCGCCCGTGGGCACAGTCGTCGACGACGCCGCCTCCGTGGAGTTCCACGCCTTCTTCGAGCGTCACTACGCCGAACTGTCCCGTCTGGCCTACCTGTTGACAGGCGAGTCGGACACCGCCGACGATCTGGCGGCGGACGCGTTGCTGGCGCTGTGGCACCGCTGGGACCGAGTGCGCGCGGCCGACCATCCGGCGGCGTACGCGCGCGGGGTGGTCGCCAATCTGGCCCGCACCCGGATCCGCAGCGCCGTGCGCGAGCGGCGGCGCATCGCCCTGTTCTGGTCGCAGCGCGAGGAGAACACCGAGAACCCGGACGTCGCGGGCGTGGTCGACGTCCAGGAGGCGTTGCGCAGGCTGCCGTTCCGCAAGCGGGCCTGTGTGGTGCTGCGGCACGCCTTCGACCTCTCCGAGAAGGACACCGCGCTCGCCCTCGGCGTCTCGGTGGGTACGGTGAAGAGCCAGACCTCCAAGGGAATGGCCGAACTCCAGCGGTTGCTGGGCACACAGGGAGTGCCGCAGCGGATGCACGTGACGGTGGGCGCTGCCCGTTGCTCGCCGCCCGTGGAAAGCTTGCGGACGCGCACCGGTGAGGGCCAAGGAAGGGACCGATGACGATGCGGCGGGACGTGCACGAGGAGCTGCGCGCCCGGCTGCACGAGGCGGCCGGGGCGCACGAGCCCGACCGGGAGAGCATCCTGGCCCGCGTCGAGCGCGGCATGGCCGGTCCGGCCGGTTCCGGCCACCGGGCGACGCGTCCGCCGGTGTTCGGGTGGATGCGGGTGGCCGGTGCGACGGCCGCGGTGGCGAGTGTGCTCGCGGTGGGTGGTTACGCGGTCGCGTCCGCGGTGAAGGAGGAGACCGCCCCGCAGCAGCAGGACGTGGCGACGTCGCCGACGCCCACGCCGTCGCCGGAGGCGACGAGCCGGGCCCCCGAGCCGCCGGTGGATCCCACACCGTCCGCCCCGCCGGAGCGCCGCGAGTCCGCTCCACCGCCCTCGCGGACACCGAGCACCTCCGTCACCGGGCGGCCGCCCGCCGCCACCGAGGACGGGCCGCTGTGGTCGGACGGCTCGGTCGACCCGCACAGCAACGACTTCTGGGCGCAGAGCAACATCACGATCAAGACGCGCGAGGAACTGACCGCGCTGACCGTGCGGTTGAGCGTGGCCCAGACCGGCGGGGTCTCCGACGCGGGCGCCTGGCGGTCGCTGCCCGAGCAGGACTTCTCGCTCACGGTCGGTGAGCGGGACGGCTTCCTCGTCTACACCTGGACACTGAAGGAGGGCCGTAAGGTCCCGGCGGGCGAGTGGGTGTTCGCGGGCCAGTTCGACCACGAGCGCGGTGGCCGTGACGCCGGCGCCGACCGCTACGCGGTGACGGCCGCCGCCGGTTCGGAGCGGCTGTCCGTGGGCGGCGGTTTCGCGGCCGTGGACGACACCGAAGACGACTCGTGAAAAATTCCTGAAGTCATGGCAACCCTTTCCTCACCGGTGGCGACCACCAGGCGCAAGAGTCACCCCCCATTGAGGAATCGGTACATGACTGCACCAGCAGAACAGCGCGTCCGCCATCGCCGCCGGGTCACCAAGCGGCGGGCGGTGATCGCCGGGTTATCCGCGTTCGGCATCACGGGAGCGGCGATCGTCACCACGTCGATGCTGTCCACCGCGGGCGCCGCGTCCTCCTGGCCCACGGACAAGGGCAAGACGCCCGTGTCGAAGACCATCCCGGTCTCCGGTGTCCGCGACGGCGGGATGAAGATGTTCTACGGCACCGGCGCGCTCGGCGGAGACAGCCAGGACGAGGGCCAGGACCCCCTCTTCGAGCTGGCCGACGGCGCGGTCCTCAAGAACGTCATCATCGGCACCCCGGCCGCGGACGGCGTTCACTGCAAGGGTAGCTGCACGCTCCAGAACGTGTGGTGGACGGACGTCGGCGAGGACGCGGCCAGCTTCAAGGGCAAGTCGTCGTCGGCCGTGTACAAGGTGATCGGCGGCGGCGCGAAGAACGCCGACGACAAGGTGCTCCAGTTCAACGGCGCCGGAACGCTGAACGTGTCGGGCTTCCAGGTGCAGAACGCCGGGAAGCTGGTGCGCTCCTGCGGCAACTGCGGAACGCAGCACAAGCGCACGGTCGTGCTGAACGACATCGACGTGACGGCGCCGATGAACTCGATCGTCGGCGTGAACGCCAACTACGGCGACACCGCCACGCTGTCGAAGATCCGCATCCACGGCGACAGCAAGAAGAAGATCAAGACGTGTGTGCGCTTCGAGGGCAACAACACGGGCAAGGAGCCCAAGGAGCTGACCCCGCCCGGCCCGGACGGCAAGACCTGCAAGTTCAAGGCCTCGGACATCAGCTACCAGTGATGCCGCAGCACGTGTGAGCTCCGGCCCGGCCCGAATCCCCCTCGGGCCTGGCCGGATGCCGGATGTCCGGGCCCCCAGTCGGACTCCCCGGCACCCCGGCCCTCCGGAGCCCCCCTCCGGACGGCCGAACAGCCCTGGCCGAGCCCCCCTCGGCCGGTCGGCAGGACGCCCCCGCCGGTTCGCACCGGCGGGGGCGTCGTCGTGTGTGCACTCGGTCGTCGTGTGCGCACGGTCGAAGGACACCCCCTAGTCCATCGTCGACCCGATGGTCGTGGAGCCGGTCGTCAGGAACCTCGTCGCCGGGAGGGAGCCGTCCGCCCCGCGCGCCCCGTACGCGCTTTTCGCGTCCGTCGACCGGAAGGGCGGGGTGGCCACGCCGCTGTCCCAGTTGTTGCCCGCGGAGACGGCCGCGGATCCCGGCTTGGCGAGGCCGCCCTTGTCGCTCACGGCGAGGTTCTTGCCGAGGCGGGCCTTGCCGGTGGCGAAGTAGAAACCGTTCTGGGCGTTGGCGTACGTGGTGTTGCGGTTCAGGGCGATGGCGCCGGTGTTGGAGTTCTCGGTGAAGCCGTGCAGCGTGTTCTCCCAGGCCGCGTTGTTGTTGACGACATGGGCGACCGACGCTCCCCCGCCGCCCAGTTTGAAGCCGTTGCCGTTGCCTTCGAAGGCCGGGTCGTTCCAGCGGTTCTCGCCGTTGCCGAAGGCCCAGGAGTGCTCGATGGTGACCGGTGAGGAGAACTGCCAGAGGTCGAGGCCGTCGTCGGAGTTGTTGAACAGCCGGGCGCCGGTGATCCTGTTGCCCGTCCCGGAGCCGAACTTGACGGCGATGCCGTCGGCGTTCTGGCCGTGACCGGCCGGGTCGTAGTTGCCGTGGCTGTCCAGGTTCTGCACGAGGTTGCCGGTGGTGCCGTCGCCTCGCAGGGTGAAGCCCGAGTCGCCGTTGTCCGCGGTGACGAGGTTCTTGAAGACGCCGCCGGCCGAGGACGTGGCGACGAAGCCCTGGGCCGGGGAGTTGACGAAGGCGAGGTTCTCGACGGTCCAGTGGTCGCCGTGGATGGCGGCCAGCCAGGATCCGGCGGGCAGCTTGGAGCCGTCGATCCGGACCTTCTCGCTGCCGTGTGCCCGCAGGGTGATGCGTGCCGAACTCCTTCCGTTCGCCGTGGACTTGAGGGTCGCGGTCGGGTAGTAGGTGCCGCCGCGTACCTGGATGGTGGTACCTGCGGTGGCGTTCTTCACGGCCGCTTCGAGCTGGGCCGCGGTGGACACGGTGACCGTCGACGAGGCGGCCTGCGCACCGCCGCCCGAGAGCCCGAGATAGACGCCGCCCGCCCCCGAGGCACAGACCACCGCGGCGGCGATGGTGAGCGTACGGGTCCTGCGGTGGCGTCCTGTGCTGAGCAGCACGGAGCGTTCCTTTCCTAGGCGATGGGGACGGAAACGGTCCGGAGGGGCCCGCTCCGACCCGTTTCCGACCAGCAGTCGCCGCCGCGCCGCGAAAGGGTTGCCGCCGTTGCCACCGTTGCCGCTGTCACGTGCACGGGCGTGCCCGAGTCTCCGAAAGTTTCGGAACCACCCGCCTCACGCACACCCGTTGACGCCCTGTCCCCGTCCGGTGAAACTCCGAAGGCCGCTATCCAACAGAATCCCCCAGACTCCGACAGGAAGTGTCATGCGCCCCCGCACGCTCCTGCTGCCGTTCCTGGCCCTGACCGGCCTCCTCCTGACCCTTCTCACGGCGCCACCCAGTACCGCAGACTCCGGAGCACCACCCGTGAAGCAGTCCAAGTACGCCGGCTATCTCTTCGCCTACTTCACGGGCGAGGGCACCGCCGACGGCGAGCAGATCCGTTACGCCCTCAGCCGGGGCAACGACGCGCTGCACTGGCGTGAGCTGAACGCCGGCAAGCCGGTCCTGACGTCGACGATCGGCGAGAAGGGCCTGCGGGACCCGTTCGTGATCCGCTCCCCCAAGGGCGACAAGTTCTACCTGATCGCCACCGACCTGAGGATGTACAAGAACTCCAGCGGCAGCTGGGACCAGGTCCAGCGGCACGGCAGCAAGTCGATCATGGTCTGGGAGTCCACCGACCTGGTCAACTGGACCGACCAGCGCCTGGTGAAGGTCTCCCCGGACAACGCGGGCAACACCTGGGCCCCGGAGGCCTACTGGGACGACGAGCTCGGTGAGTACGTCGTCTTCTGGGCGTCGAAGCTGTACGCCGACGACGACCCGGAGCACAAGGGCAACACGTACAACAAGATGATGTACGCGACGACGAAGGACTTCCGCACCTTCAGCGAGCCGAAGATCTGGAACGACCCCGGCTACTCGGTGATCGACTCCACGGTCGTGAAGCACAAGGACACCTACTACCGCTACACCAAGGACGAGCGGGACCCCAGCTCCTCCAGCCCCTGCTCCAAGTTCATCACCGGTGAGAAGTCGACGTCCCTGACCGCGACGAAGTACGACTTCGTGGCCGACTGCATCGGCAAGGGCGCGATGGACCGCGGTGAGGGCCCGACGGTGTTCAAGTCGAACACCGAGAAGAAGTGGTACCTGTTCATCGACGAGTACGGCGGCCGCGGCTACGTCCCGTTCGAGACCACCGACCTCGCCTCGGGCAAGTGGACCCCGTCCACGGACTACCAGCTCCCGGCGAGCCCTCGGCACGGCACGGTGCTCCCGGTGACGCAGAAGGAGTACGACCGGCTGCTGGCGGCATACCCGAGCACTCCCACCTCCGTGGTGGACGCGACGGCCAAGCACCAGAAGGGGTACTCGATCGTCACCGACACCGCCTCGAAGGTCGTCCTGCCGATGGAGCCCGCGGCCGACCTCCGGGGCCTCGCCCCGAAGCTGTGGGCCGGTGAGGGCGCCACGCTGAGCCCGAAGTCCGGCACCCGGCGCGACTTCCGCACGCCGCAGAAGTACACCGTGACAGCGGCCGACGGCACCAAGCGCACCTGGACGGTCGAGGCGGTCCGCACCCGCAGTCCCATGCTGCCCGGTCTGAACGCCGACCCCGACGTCCACTACCTCAACGGCAGATACTGGATCTACCCGACGACGGACGGCTTCCAGGGCTGGAGCGGCACCAAGTTCAAGGCGTACTCGTCGAAGGACCTGGTCCACTGGAAGGACCACGGCGTCATCGTCGACCTCGGGCCGGACGTGAGCTGGGCCGACAAGAACGCCTGGGCGCCCGCGATCGCCGAGCGGAACGGCAAGTACTACTTCTACTTCTGCGCCGAGCAGCAGATCGGCGTGGCAGTGGCCGACTCCCCCGCCGGCCCCTTCAAGGACGCGCTCGGCAAGCCGCTGGTCGCCAAGGGCGGGGCGCTCAAGGGCCAGATGATCGACCCGTCGGTCTTCACGGACGACGACGGCCAGGCGTACCTGTACTGGGGCAACGGGCGCGGGTACGTCGTGCCCCTCAACGACGACATGGTGTCCTTCGACGCGTCGAAGGTGAAGGACATCACCCCGGACAACTTCCGCGAGGGCTCCTTCGTGATCAAGCGGAAGGGCACGTACTACTTCATGTGGTCGGAGGACGACACCCGCAGCGAGAACTACCACGTGGCGTACGCGACCGGGCCGTCCCCGCTCGGCCCGTGGACCAAGCGCGGGACGATCCTCGAGAAGCGGCCCGAGTACGGCATCCTCGGCACCGGTCACCACTCGGTGGTGAACACCCCCGGCACCGACGACTGGTACATGGTCTACCACCGCTTCGCCCTCAACGGCCCCGGCAGGCCGGGCGGCGACGGCATGCACCGGGAGACCACCATCGACCGCATGGAGTTCGCGGCCGACGGCAGCATCAAGCCGGTGGTGCCGACCCTGGAGGGGATCAAGCCGGTACGGCGATGAACCTCACAGGACGTCGTCGAGCCAGCTGAAGACCTCGTCCTGCATCTCGTGGGTGAAGACGTGGCCGAGCTCCGGCCACGTCTTCGTCCGTATCCGCCCCTCGGCGTGGCGCGACCGCCACACGGCACACAGCTTGTCGTACGCGACCCGTACGCCCTCAGCCGGGAACAGCGGGTCGAGCCCGCCGTTGAGGAACAGCATCGGCCTGGGCGCGGCGATGCTCGCCACGTCGGGGATGTCGAGGTGCCGGGCGAGCCCCGGGTGCAGCATGTAGTACGCCGACTGCCCGCGCAGCGTGTTGTTGCCGGGCACCATCATCTCCTTCAGACCGGTCATCCAGCACACACTCGCGGCGGCCGCGATGTGGTCGCTGAGGGCGGCGGTCTGCCAGGCCCGGTAGGCGCCCATGGAGAAGCCGACGGCCGCGACCCGCCGGGCGTCCACCCGGTCGAGCCCCGCCAGGAAGGCGGCGGCCCGCTGGTCCTCCCGGGCCATGAGCCCGGCGAGCGAGGAGCCGAGGTTGTAGAAGTTGGAGGCGAGGGCCTGCTGCTGCTCGTAGGTGAGCGGCCCGCGGTCGCCCCAGCCGAGCGCGTCCAGGCACAGCACCACATAGCCGCGCCGGGCCAGTTCGTCGCCGACGAACCGCCCGCTGAAGTACTTGTCCGCCCAGGCCCGGGCGGAGGCGAGACGGGTGTCGTCGTACCAGGGCCGGACGAGTTTCTCCTTCCCGATGTCGAACCTGGCGCCGTGGTCGTGCAGGAGCAGCACGGCGGGGAAGGGGCCGCGGCCGTGCGGGGTGAGCAGGGCGCCGCGCACCCGCTCGTGGCGGGTGAGGGCGACGGTGACCAACTCCCGTGTGTATCCCTCCCCTTGGGCACGCCCAACGATCTCCGGTGCGTACGGCGTCCGGTCCTGCCGCTCGACGAGGAGGTGCTCCTCGACCGTGGCCCGGGCGGCACGCCGCCAGGCGCGGAAGTCACTGATCGGGGATCTCCCCCAGGCGAGCGGGAAGGTCAGGGCGTCCTTCAGCGCCGGGTGGAAGTCGGGCAGCGGGCCGTCCACGACCGCTGCCTCCGCCCCGCTCACCGCTCCCCCGGTCAGCAGGGCCGTGCCCGCCCCGACCACGAACGTCCGCCGTCCGAGCGGCTCATGGGTGCCCATACGACCTCCCTGTTCCGGCGTGCCGCAGCACGTACCGCTCTACCGCCGACGGGGACGTCAGGGCGCGGTAGTCGTACACACCGGCCGGATCCCAGCCGACATCGGTCCCGAGGCCGAGACCGCTCGCCACGGCGTTGAGCCGGGCGGGCCGGCCGTTGAACCAGGAGCCGGTGTCGTGGAACCGTTCGCCCCCGTAGTCCGCGACGGCGAGCGACGGCCGTCCCCCGGGATACCGGAAGACGTTGCGCTCGGAGAAGATCGCGGACTCCACGCCGACGCCCAGGGCGTAGAGAGGCGCCTGCCCCCGGTGGACGTTGTTGACGACGTGCACCTGCCCGAAGCGGACGCGCGGGGCCCGCTGCACGATGCCGCTGAACAGGTTGCGGACGAAGGTCACCTTGAGATGCCCCCGGTCCCGGTCGCCGCGTCCGTCGCCCGACCCGATCAGGATGGCCTTGTCGTGATCCTCGAACCGGCTGTCGGAGACCGTGACGAAGTCGGAGCCGTCCTCGATGTCCAGCAGCCCGTCGTGCCGCTGGACGCGCTCGCCATGGAAGCCGAAGGGTGCCTCGCGGTCGGGGAACCGGCCGTCGGTGAAGGTGCAGTGGTCGATCCAGATGTTCCTGCCGGTGATCACGGTCAGTGCGTCGAAGCGGGCGTCCCAGCTGCCCCGTGTGCCGTCGCCCGGGGACCAGCTGGTGAAGTGGTCGACGGGCGCCTCCAGATGCAGGTTCCGCACGACGATGTTGCTGCCGGTGTTGACCGTCAGGAACACCCCGAGCAGCCGGGCGTCCCGGCCCGCGCCGACGAGGGTCGTGTTGCTCGGCACGGTGAGCTGGATCTGCGCCTTCTCCTTGTTCGACCCGGTCTGGCGCAGCTGCCGCTGCTGCTTGCAGTGGTCGAAGCGGGTGTCGGACCAGACGGCGCCGTCCTCGCCGAAGCAGGACATGTACCTGCGGAGGTCGTACCCGGGCGCGTAGTCCTGCTCGCCGAGCAGGGAACCGTCGTCGCTCTCGTGGCCGTTGATGTCACCCACGATCCGGATGACCTTGGGAGCGGTGGGATCGCCGTCGTTCGCCAGGGCCGTCTTGAGTTCGGCGCGCGTGTCCACCGTCCAGCTCCTGCCGCCCGCCCCGCCGGTGGTGCCGGAGCCGGCCGAGGCCCAGCCGACGGGGGCGCGTTCGGCGGCGGAGGCCACAGGGGCCGGCCAGAGCAGGCACACACCGAGGAGGAGCGCCGCGGCCCTACGCACCGGGCCGCCAGTCGCCGAGGTACGTCTCCTTGGTGTGCGGCGCGGCCTGCGCGCGGCTGAGCTGCGGCCGGTTCTCCGGCACGGAGACGGCGGCGCCCGGCCCGGTGTTGCGGTACTCGGCGAACCGCATCGACTGCCAGGGATAGGCCTCGCGCATGTTGGTGTACGGGGCGACCGCGTCGATGCCCGGCCCGATCCGGGTCTCCCGCACCACCAGCGACGGCCAGGCCGTGGTCTCGTACGACGGCACCCAGGGCCGGGCCAGCTTGTAC
The DNA here is from genome assembly GCF_055585925.1 of Streptomyces sp. NPDC052064. Lineage (NCBI taxonomy): Bacteria > Bacillati > Actinomycetota > Actinomycetes > Kitasatosporales > Streptomycetaceae > Streptomyces > Streptomyces sp. NPDC052064. Next base: position 625,611 of record NZ_JBVJJE010000003.1, on the reverse strand, counting down.
GCCCCGGCCTCGGCGCCGGAGGTGATGCGGCAGCGGACGGCGAGGATGCCGTACGGGTTCGCCCGGGCCGTGGAGGGCGCGAAGACCATGCCCTTGGGTGTGAAGTCCACGTCCCGTGCCAGCGTGCGGAAGTGGCACTGCTCGAACACGGCGGTCGCCCGCCCGAAGACGAAGTCGACGTCGCCCTCGATGTAGCAGTGCCGGAAGTACTGCCGGTCGAAGGTGCCGAGCGCGGTCGTGTCGACGAAGAGGGTGTCCTGGTGGGCCAGGAGCCGGACGTTCTCGAAGCGGGTGCGGTCGCCGTACGTGTACGCCGCGACCGCCTGCGTGCCGGTGATGTCGAGGTGGTCGGCGCGCAGCCAGTCGTTGGCCAGGGTCAGGTCGCGGACGGTCAGGCCGGGGGCCGCCGAGGTGAAGGTCGCCGAGCCCGCCGTGCCGTACGTGCCCGAGCCGTCCGGCCTGGGTGTGCCATTGGCGTTGTCGTACACGATGACGACGTCCCGCGGGTCCCGGGTGGCGCCCCTGAGGGTCAGCCCCTCCTTCCCCGCCGGGACGCTGACGACCTCGCGGTACGTCCCCGGGTGCACGACGACGGTCCAGCCCGGCCCGGCCACGGCGTCCACGGCCGCCTGGACCGAGCCGCCGGGGCGGACGTGCAGGACGCGGTGGCGCGGCGCGGCGGAGGCGGACCGGGAGCCGGCGGCGGTCAGGCCGCCGGCGACGCAGGTGAGCAGGAGAGTGCGGCGGCGCATCTCAGCACGCCCCCGGTGGCCGCCAGTCGCCGAGCCAGGTGGCACGGGTCGCCGACCGGGCCTGCTCGTCGGTGAGCTGGGGCCGGTTCTCCGGGACGGTGACGACGGCGCCCGGGCCGGTGTTGCCGTACTCGGCGAAGCGCTGGTCCTGCCAGGGGTGGGCGTCCCGCATGTTGGCGTAGGGCGCGACCGCGTCGATGCCCGGGCCCAGCCAGGTGTTGCGCACCGTGAGCATCGGGCGGACGGTGGTACTGGAGGTGGGCACCCAGGGGCGGGCCAGCTTGTAGTAGCCGTCCGGGGCCTCGCTGCTGACGTGGCTGCGCGTCACGAGGTAGCCGTGCGGGTTGGCGTGCTCCGTGGAGGGGGCGAAGACGAAGCCGTACGGGGCGCCGGACGCGTCGGTGCGGTTCAGGGTACGGAAGTGGCAGTGCTCGAAGACGGCCGTGGCCCGGCCGAAGACGAAGTCGACGTCACCCTCGACGTAGCAGTGCGAGAAGAACTGGCGGGCGAAGAGACTCGCGGAGTTGGAGTCGGCGTACAGGGTGTCCTGGCAGCCGAGGAAGCGGCAGTGGTGGAAGGCCGAGCGGTCGCCCTGCACCTTGATGGCGACGGCCTGGGTGCCGGTGATGTCGGGGTGGTCGGCGCGCAGGAAGTCGTTGGCGAAGGTGATCCGGTGGGCGGTGAAGCCGTCGGCCCGGACGGTGGTGGTGGCGGAGCCGGTGGTGCCGTAGGTGCCGCCGCCCGGCTTGGGCGTCCCGGCCGCGTTGTCGTACACGATCACGACGTCTCGGGGGTTCTCGGAGGCGCCGATCCAGGTCGCCTCGGTGCGGGTGGCGTCGACGGCGACCGTCCCCCGGTAGGTGCCCGGCGCGATGACCAGCGTCCAGCCGCTGCCGCCGGCGGCGGCGACGGCTTCCCGGACGGAGGTGTGGTCGCCGCGGCCGTGCGGATCGACGTACAGCGTCTTCGGGTTGAGGCGGGCGGCCGGTGAACCGTACCGGCCGAACGGGCGCTGCCGCCCGGTGGCCCGCGCGGGGACCGGCGCGAGGGCGAGTGCGGCGCCCGCCCCGGCGCTCGCGATGAGGAATCCCCTGCGGGAGAGGGAACGGTGGAAGTGCGAGGACATGCGGCTGTCCCTTCGCGGTGCGGCTCGTGCGGGGTGATGGGCCGGGGGCGGCCGGGCCGGGCGCACCTCGTGGCGTGCGCCCGGCCCGGCCGGTTCTCGGGGGCGTCAGCAGATGCGGCCGGCGCCCGCGCGGTGGTCGACGATCCCGGGAACGGCCTTCGCCGGGTCGACCTTGGTCCGCAGGGTCGGCGTCCAGCCGGCGCCCGACCGGAGGGTCTCGCCGGGGATCTCCGCGTTGTGCACGGCGATCAGGTCGGTCAGCTTGCCGTTGACGTAGTTGTTCGCGGCGGTGACCGGCGAATCCATCCACTTCTTCAGGATCTTCGCCGGGCTGACCCCGTTCGGCAGTGTGAAGGCGTTGTGCTCGGCGACGAGCTGGGACTCCTTGCCGATGCCGAAGCTGTAGACGTAGTCCTGGCCGGCCACGAAGTGGTTGTTGTACGAGTCGACCTGCCCGAAGCGGACGCGTGGCGCGCGCTCGACCAGGTTCCGGAACACGTTGTGGTGGAGCGTCACCTTGAGCTTGCCCCGGTCGCCCACGGCCGTCGACTCGCTGTCGCTGTTGCCGATCATGAGCGTCTTGTCGTGGTCGGCGAAGACGTTCCAGGAGGCGGTGACGTAGTTGGATCCCCGGACGATGTCCAGCTCACCGTCGTGCTGCTGGTACAGGGTGCCGAAGTACGTCGGTGCCTTGCTGTCGGGGTGGCCGCCGTCGGTGAAGGTGTTGTGGTCCATCCAGACATGGGTGGAGCCGTAGACGACGGCGGTGTCGTACTCGGAGTTCCAGGCGCCCGTGGAGGTGTCGGTCGGGTCCCACTGCGGGAAGCAGTCGAGGGGGCTCTCGAAGGTGAGGTTGCGGACGATGACGTTGTCGACGCCCTTGATCTGGAGGCTGGCGCCTTTGAAGCCCGCGTTCTTCCCGACGCCGATGATGGTGGTGTTGGCGGGGACACTGGCCTTGATGGCCTGGTCCTGGTTGTCGGCGGAGGCCCGGCGCAACCCCTCGGGGCTGTCGGCGGGCTCGCCGCTCAGGTCCTTGTCCAGCCCCCACGTCTCGGGCGCGTACTTCTTCAGATAGGCGTCGAAGTCGTACCCGGGCACGGCGAAGGCGTCACACCCCTCGGAGACCGCGTCGATGGTCCCCTTCACCTTGATGATCTTCGGTGCGCTGCCGCCCGCGGCGAGGGCGGCCTTGAACTGGGCCCAGGTGGTCACGGTGTACACGTGCTCGGCGTCGGCGGCGGCACCGCCGGTGGTCCCGGTGCCGTACGACCCCCACCCGTCGTTCGCCCCGAGCGTCTGCCGGGCGAGATCGCGGGAGTCGGCCTGGGCGGCGGCGGTGCCGGTGAGGGACAGCACCAGTGCCGTGCAGCCGGCGAGAGTGGCAACCCTCTTTGTCATGACATGATCATGCCATCTGCGTGCGTGCATGGTCCGGATCTCCTTTTCCAGGGACGGGGGGTTACGCGGTGGCCTTCGGCCAGGTGATCCAGGACTCGGGAATCGTCTCGTCCAGCCGGCGCACCTCGCTCGGCCCGAGCACCCGCGTGCGCAGCAACTCCCGCGCGACGAGCCGCGCCACGGCGATCGCGCCGGGCGGGTTGAAGTGCGTGTTGTCCTGCTCGGTCGCGGTCCAGTTGAAGTACTTCTTCGTCTCCTCGACCCCCAGCCTCTGCCAGAGCGCGATCGACAGCGCCTGGATGTCGAGCAGCGCCACCCCCTCCTTCTTGGCGAGCGCCAGCATCGCCGCCGGGTAGTCGCCGTGGCTCGGCAGAGCCTTGCCGGCCGCGTCGAACTTGCGCCGCTCGACGGACGTGGCGAGCACGGGCCGCGCCCCACGCGCCCGGGCACCGTCGATGTACATCCGCAGGTAGTCCTGGTACGTCGTCCAGGGCTCGGTGTACCGGGAGGGATCGCTCACCTTCTCGTCGTTGTGACCGAACTGGATGAGCAGGAAGTCACCCGGCTGGATCTGCCGGAGGATGACAGCGAGCCGCCCTTCATCGACGAAGCTCTTGGAACTGCGGCCGTTGACCGCGTGGTTGGCGACCTGCCGATCCTTGTGGAGGAAGAACGGCAGCGCCATTCCCCACCCGGTCTCGGGCGCCGCGTCGGTGTACTTCTGGGCGGCGGTGGAGTCACCGGCGATGTAGAGGGTTCGGGCGCGGCGGCCGGTGGCCTGTGCGGTACCGGTCATGGCGACGGTGAGAGGAACGGCGGCGACAGCGGCCGCGGTGACTTGTCTACGGCTCAGAGACACGACAGACCTTTCGTTCAGCGGGCCCTCGGGGGCACGGGGGTGTGGTGTTTCCGTACGCGGCTCCGTCGCGTGTGCGCGACCAGCCCGGGGCGGCCCGCAGCCTGCACACCACAGGCCGCCCCAGGGCGAGACCGGTCAGCCTCAGCCCTTCTGCTGGTCCCACTCCGCCTGGGCCTCGTTCAGCTGATCGGCCATCTTGTCCAGGAACTCCTTGGCGCTCATGTCGCCGAGCAGGACCTTCTGGAAGCTGGGCTCGTTGTCGCCCTTGGAGATCGTGTTCCAGTCCGGCAGGTAGTACGGCAGCTGCACGATGGTGGTGGAGCCGTCGTTGAGGGCCGCGGCGGCCAGCTTGGTCGGCTCGGCCTTGGAGATCCAGGCGTCCTTGGCGGCTTCCGTGTTGGACGGAATGGCGCCGGCCGACTCGTTCCACTTGGAGTTGGACTCGTGCGAGGCGGCGAACTCGATGAACTTCCAGGCGGCCTCCTTGTTCTTGGAGCTCTTGAACAGGCCGAGACCGTCGACCGGGTTGGAGACCTGGACGCGCTTGCCGCCGGGTCCGGTGGGCTGCGGGATGCCGCGGAACTTGTCGGTGCCGAGCGCCTTCACGTGGTCCTGGTAGGAGCCCAGGTTGTGGTTGAGCATCCCGATCGTGCCGGAATCCCACTGCGCGACCATCTTGGTGAAGTCGTTGTTGAGGTCGGCGGCCGGCGTGTACTTCTTGTACAGACCGGCGTACTTCTCCAGTGCCTCGACGTTCTTCGGGTCGTTGACCGTGGTCTTCTTGCCGCCGGCGTCCCAGAAGGACGTGATGCCGGACTGCCCGTACATCGCGTCCAGCGCCTGGGCGATGGAGCCCGCGCCGCCGCGGATGGTGTAGCCGAACTCGTTCTTCTTGGCGTTGGTGAGCTTCTCGGCGGCCTCGTAGAACTTCTCCCACGTGGTGGGCGCGTCCAGGCCCGCCTTCTTGAACAGGTCGGTGCGGTAGTAGAGGGTGCCGTTGTTCGCGGAGGTCGGGACCGAGTACAGCGCGTCGCCGCCACCGGCGGACTTCAGCGACTCGATCATGGCCTCGTTGAGCTTGCCCTTGAGCGCGGACTTTCCGAGGCGGCCGTCCAGGGGCTCCAGCGCGTCCTGGGCGGCGATCCCGGCGGCCATCGCCGCGCCGACACCGCCGACGTCCGGCAGGCCGCCGCCCCGGATGGCGGTGTCGACCTTGGACTGGTACTCGGTGGCGGAGATACCGACGTACTCGACCTTGATGGACGGGTTCGCCTTCTCGAAGTCGGCGATGATCTGCTTCCAGATGTCCGTGCGGACACCGCCGTTGTTGTCCCAGAAGACGATCTTGCCCTTGCCGCTGCCCTCGGACCCCTTGTCGCCACCGGCGCCGCTGCCGTCGTCACCGCAGGCGGTCGCGGTCAGGGCGAGGACGGAGCCCAGGGCGACGGCCGTGGCCACGCGCCTGCTTCTGCGGATGCTGCTCTTCATTGGTCGGCTCTCTCTTCTGGATCAAACGGAGATATGAAGTTGTGGGGGTCAGTGGCGTGCGTGGGGCGCCCAGTTGTCGTTGCCCTTGAGGTAGGCGGTGACGGTGTGCGTCCTCGCGTCCTCGTCGCTCATCTGCGGCCGGTCCTCGGTGACAGCCGCCCCCGGCCCGTAGTTCCGGTACTCCGTGAAGCGCGCGTCCTTCCACGAGAAGCCACTCATGTCGGTCCACGGCGAGGACTTGATCGCGGCGGGCAGCCGGGTGTCGCGGATCAGCACCTGGGCCACCGCGTTCGGCTCGCCGCCCGGGTGCCAGGGGCGGCCGAGGTGGAAGCTCCCGGCCGGCGCGTCGCTCACGATCTTCGAGCGGGTGATCAGGAACCCGTACGGGTTGTCCTTCCACGTCGAAGCGGCCGTGATGTAGCCGTTGTTGGTCGTGGACCCCCGGCTGAGCGCCTTGATCACGGACCGCTCGATCACGGTCGTCGCCCGCCCGTAGATGAAGTCGACGTCACCCTCGATGTACGAGTCGCGGACATACACCCGGCTGAGCACGTTCAGCTTGGGACTGTCGGTCATCAGGGTGTCCTGGTTTCCCAGGAAGGCGGTGTCCTCGAAGACGATCCGGTCGCCGGTCGTCTTCATGGCGAGGGCCTGCTCGCCCTTCACCTCGACCGCGGCCTCGTCGAAGTCGTTGCTGAAGGTGAGATTGCGGGCGGTGACGTCGTTCGCGGCGATCCGCACGGTGGCGCTGCCCGTCGAACCGCCGTACTCGGCGGGCGTGTCGTAGACGATGACGGTGTCGGAGCGGTCGTGTCCAGTCCCCCGCAGCAGGATCTTCGGCTTGGTCGCCGGGATGAACACCTTCTCCCGGTACGTGCCCGGCGCGACGGCGATCGTCACCGGCACGTCGTTGCCGTCGGGCACGGCGTCCACGGCGGCCTGCACGGTCGGGTAGGCGCCCGGGACGTCGAGGGTCACGCCGATCCGCCGCTGCGGACCGGAGAACTTCTTCACCAGGGCGGGGACGGCGGCGGCAGGATCCAGCCGGTAGTCGTAGAAGTCCCGCGGGTCGAAGGCGGCACCCCACTCGTCGGTCCGCCCGCTCGTCTTCCTCAGGATCGATCCCCGCTCCACCAACTCCGCGGTGGCGTCCGCCTGGTAGGGATGCTGGACCCTGTCGTAGTAGCTGTTCTCGATGACCATCTTGGTGCGGCCCCGGGACCAGTTCCCGTACGTCCACACGGGGTCGCCGTCGGCCACCTGTGCCGAGAGGTAGTTGTTGTACAGGTGCGCGTAGGCGCAGTTGTCCGCCGAGGGATTGCGCTGCTTCGTGCCGGCGAACCAGTTGTGGTCGATGGTGATCTGCGTCTGGACGTCGGTCGTCCAGCCGATCCCGAACGCCTTGTTGTGGTCGCTGAACTGGTTGTAGGAGACGGTGACGTACTGGCTGTCCTTGCGGATGTCGAGCAGACCGTCGCCCATGTGGGTGAAGCGGTTGTGGTCGATCCAGACGTGGTGGACGGCGTCCATCTGGATGGCGTCGAAGTCGGTGGTCTTGCCGTCCCAGTCGCCCTCGACGTAGGAGTCACGGATCGTCAGGTTGCGGATGACGACGTTGTGCGTGCCGGGGTTGAGGTGCAGTTCGCCGTGGACGATCTCACCGGTGTCACCGACACCGATGATCGTCTTGTTCGAGGCGACGACGATGTCCGAGCCGAAGGGCTGGACGGCGACCGTCCCCGCCACCCTGATGACGTACGGCTCCTCGGCGGCCGCGTACTTCGCCAGCGAGGCCTGGTCGGTGACCGTGACGACCTTGCCGCCGGCCCCGCCCGTGGTGCCTCCGGCCAGCGAGGCGAAGCCGTGGGCCTGGTCGGTCCAGCGCGCCGCCGCCGGTGCGGACATCCCGGCGGGGGCGGGTTCGGCGGCCCTCGCCTCCCCGGTCGCGCCCAGTCCCAGGGCGGCGACCAGACCCGCGACGGCGGCCAGGGCGACACCCGGTCTGGGCAAGCGCTTGCTACGGAGGTGCGTCATTGCGGCTCCCAACAGGCGAGAGAGGGGTACGGATGCGGTGGGTTACAACTCGGTGATCCGGAACTGCGTGAACGTGGCGGCGCCCGCGTGTCCCGACCCGACGGGCGCGAGGGCGAAGAGGCCGAGCAGGGCGCCGACCCAGCGCCAGGGGGTGGCGGCGAAGACGGGCCCCGAAGGGCACGGACCGTCGCCGAGGTCGTAGGAGAAGCGGCAGCGGGCTCCGGCGCCGATCTCGATGCGGATCCTGACCCGCCCCTCGGGTGCGAGGCGCGGGTGGGCCGCGTCGCGCTCCCGCTCGGCGACCCCCTCGGCGAAACGGTGCACGAGGTGGACCGTGCCGTCGGCCCCACGCTGGAGACCGATCCAGCTGAACGCGTCCCCGAGGACCGCGAGCCCGGCCCGCGCCCCAGGCTCCTCACTGTGCAGGCGCAGCTCCACCTCGACGGCGGACGGGACGCCGGGCAGCCGCTGGGTGAGGAGGTTCGGCAGTTTGCGCAGATCGTGCGCGTCGGCCGAGCGGACGCAGGTCAGCCTGAGCCCGTCCCCGGAGTGCTGGGTGGCCCAGCCGTCACCCGGGTTGGCCGTCCACTGCCACTGCCGGCCGTACCGTCCACCCGGGAAGTCGTCATCGGCGGCGGGCGCGGCGGGCGGCTGCGGCGGCAGGTCGGGCTTCTTGTGTACGGCGACGGGGGCGCCGTCGTCCCCGAGCACCGGCCAGCCGTCCGGGCCCCAGCGCATCGGCTGGAGGTGCACGACCCGGCCGTAGGCGCCGCGCTGCTGGAAGTGCAGGAACCAGTCCTCGCCGGACGGGGTGCGCACCCAGCCGCCCTGGTGGGGGCCGTTGACGTCGGTGTCCTTCTGCTCCAGGACGATCCGCTCCTCGTACGGCCCGAAGAAGCCGCGCGAGCGGAAGGCGCCCTGCCAGCCGGTCTCCACTCCCCCGGCGGGGGCGAGGATCCAGAACCAGCCGTCGTGCCGGTAGAGCTTGGGGCCTTCGAGGGTGAACCAGCCGGGTATGCGGTCGGCGTCGACGATCACCTTGCCCTCGTCGAGGAGTTCGGTGCCGTCGGGGTGCATACGGTGCCCGGTGAGGCGGTTCTTGACGCCCGAGCGGGACTTGGCCCAGGCGTGCACCAGATAGGCCTCGCCGGTCTCCTCGTCCCACAGGGGGCAGGGGTCGATCAGGCCCTTGCCCGCCTTCAGCAGGTGCGGGCGGGTCCAGGGGCCCCTGATCTCCGGGGCGTTGACCTGGAAGATGCCCTGGTCGGGGTCGCCCCAGAAGATCCAGAAGCGTTCGTCGTGGTACCTGAGGGACGGGGCCCAGACGCCGCAGTCGTGACGGGGCCTCTCGAACTCCTCCGCCGGTTCCAGGCGTTCGAGCGCGTGGCCGACCAGGCTCCAGTTCACCAGGTCACGGGAGTGCAGTAACGGCAGGCCGGGGGCGCGGCCGAAGCTGGAGGCGGTCAGGTAGAAGTCGTCGCCGACCCGGACGACGTCCGGATCGGACCAGTCGGCGTCGAGGACCGGGTTGCGGTAGGTCTCGGTGGTCACGGGCTCACCGCCTTGCGGACGAGGGCCGCCGCGGCGTCCCGGTCGAGGCGGCCGTCGGCGACGACGGTGACCACCCGGCGGACGACGGTCTCGCCCGGCGGGACCGGCAGCCGCTCGCCGTGCGCCAGCGAGGAGCCGACCCCCGGGTACTCCTCGGTGCGTACGAACCACGGGTCGCGGCGGGTCTGTTCGGTGGCGCCGGCGAAGACCAGCGTCCAGGTGCCGCCCCGCAGGGCGAGCCAGTCGGCGGGGCGGCCGTGGACCTGATCCTCGCCCTCGGCCCCGGCCGAGAAGACCTCCGGCGCGGAGGGCTCCTTGCGGGCCCGCCAGAAGAAACCGCCGTAGGCAGCGCCCGGCCGCCCGTTGGTCGCGGGACTGCCGATCGACAGCGGGTCCTTGGTGACGTTGGTGAGGGAGAAGGTGAGGTCCAGCGCCCAGGCCTGGTCGGTGAGTTCGGTGGCCGCGACCGTACGGCGCTCGCGCAGCAGCTCGCCGCCCGCGGCGACCCAGCGCAGCTCCTCCACGAAGCCGTCCGGGTCGCGCAGCTGGAACGCGACGTGCCGCTGGGCGCCGTGGTTGTCCAGCTCGGTCGGGCCCTGGTCGCGGACGTAGGTGCGCCCGCCCCAGAAGTTGAACCCCTCGACGTCGGGAACGGCGACACCGACGCCGAGGTGGTGTGCGTGGTCGGCGGGGGTCAGTTCGGTGACCGCCGTGCCGGCCAGGGTGGTGACGGGATGCAGATAAGGACGCGGGGAGAGCCGGGCCGGCAACTCGGGCCGGGTGACGTACCGGCCGACCGGCCGGCCCGCGACGCGCAGCACCGCGGTGTCGTCGCTGCTGGTCATCTGGTGCTCACCTCTTTCGACAGGTGCTCCGCGGCTGGGCCCTTCTGGTGGCTCTCCGCGGAAGAAGGAGCGGCGTTCGGTGCGTGCGATCGGCGCGCGGCGTGGAGGGTCATATGGCGGAGCCACCTGGCCCTTCGCACCGTGCGGCATGGGGGTGCCCCCTGCTCGAGCGAGGCCGAGAGCTTGGGGGAGTGCGTGCCGGGCGCCGCGACGCCGCGGTGAGCCGCCAGAAGGGCCCAAGCGCCCAGGGGGCGCCGAGCTCGGAGTAGAGGGAGAGGGTGTCGGCGGCGGCCGCGACGAGACCGTCGATGCCGGGCACCACCCGGCGGTTCTCGCCGGGGATGCGGTGCCAGGCGGTGTCCGGCAGCGGCGCGGGGTCGGGCGCCGTGCGGATGGCCTCCACGACCTTCATGAACGCGCCGGTCTCGTCCGGCGGGACCAGCAGGTCCGCGCCGGTGGTGAGGTGCGCGACGAGGTTCTCCAGCAGGTCGGTGCGGCCGTGCTCGAACTCCTCGGGGCCGTGCCCCGCGCGCTGGAGCAGCACGCGGTCCTGCTTGTACCAGAAGGTGATCCGGCCGGTGGTGCCGTGCACCAGGACGTACGGTTCGTCCGCCTGCTCGGCGCACAGGGTCGCGGCGACGGTGACCGGGTGGCCCTGGGCGGTGCTGATCCGGACGCAGGAGGTGTCGTCGGACTCGATGGCGTTGGCGCGCAGCAGTTCGGTCTCGATGCCGGTGACGTCCTCGGCGCGGGTGCTGCCGCCCAGGGCGAGTGCGGTGGCGACGGCGTGGGCGAGCGGGTTGGTCAGCGCCCCGTCGATCACGTCGACGCCGTTCAGCCGCCGCTTGCCCGCCCAGGGTGCCCGCCGGAAGTAGTCCTCGTCCCGCACCCAGGCACCGGCTCCGCCGAGCCCGACCAGCCGGCCGATCGCGCCCTCGGCGACCAGCTCGCGGATGGCGGGCACGGCGTGCGAGCCCAGTGACTGGAAGCCGATCTGGCAGACGACACCGGCCGCCGCGACCCCGTCGGCCATGCGGCGGAACTCCGCGTACGAGGGGGCGGGCGGCTTCTCCAGCAGAAGGTGCACGCCCCGCTCGGCCGCGATGAGGGCCAGGTCGGTGTGGGTGGGGATCGGTGTGCAGATCACGGCGATCCGGGCGCCGGTCGAGTCCAGCAGCGCGCCGAAGTCGGCGGACTGCTCGGGTGTGCCCAGGCCGTCGAGCTCCGCCTCGGTCAGCGGCGTCAGTTCGCAGACGCCGGCCAGCCGCACGAGGCCCTTCTCCTGGAGGCGGCGGATGTTCTCGACGTGCCAGCGGCCGTGGCCTCGGGCACCGGCGAGCACGACGGGCAGAGGTGTGTTCATGGAGTCGATCATGCGACCGGTCATGGGATCCTCCCCGCACCCGCGCCGCGGGCCACCGCCCGGTCGGCCTCGGCGGCGCTGTCGATCCGCCCGTGCAGGGTGGGCGTCCAGCCGACGTCGCCCGTCAGGTCGCGCTCACTGCCCGAGTTGTAGGCGTTGTAGATCATGAGCAGGTCAACCGGAAAGCCGTTGAAGAGCGTGCCGCTCTGGTGCATGGCGCTGCCGTTCCAGCTCTTGACCAGGTCGGCGACCTCCACATGGCCGGGGGCGTGGAAGGCGTTGTTCTCCGCGTGGATCCTCGACTCGGTGGAGACGCCGAGGGAGTAGCGGTAGTCGTCACCGGTGATCTCGTAGCGGTTGTTGTAGACGTGCACCTGGCCGAAGCGGACGCGCGGGGCGCGCTGGACGACCGACTCGAACTCGTTGTGGTGGAGGGTGACCCGGAGCTTTCCGCGGTCTCCGGTGGCGGTGTCGCCGTTGCCGATGAGCATCGCCTTGTCGTGGTCCGCGAACCGGCTCCAGGAGACGGTCACCAGGTCGGAGCCGTTCGTGATGTCCAGCAGTCCGTCGTGGCGCAGGTAGTTGCGTGCGAAGTAGGTGGGCTCCTTGGCGTCCGGGTGGCCCTTGTCGCTCAACGTCACATGGTCGACCCACACATGTGTGGCGCCGGCCAGCCAGATCGTGTCGTACGCCGTCTTCCAGTCGCCGAGGCCACCGGTGTTGGGCTGCCAGACGGGGAAGCAGTCATAGGCGTCGCGGATGTCGAGGTTGCGGATGATCACGTTGTCCGCGTTCCTCACCTGGAGGCTCGCGCCCTTCAGCACGGCCGAGTCGCCGAGCCCGACGATCGTGGTGTTGGAGCCGACGGGCAGTACGACCCGCTCGGCCTGCCGGGCGGCGGAGGCCTGGCGGGCCTCCTCCTGCGGGCCGCTGGGCTTGGCGGCGCCCCAGGTGCGGGGGTCGTAGGCGGCGAGGTACTTCTTCAGGCTGTAGCCGCCGGTGGCGTAGTCGGAGCAGTCGAGACGGTCGCCGTCGTCGTCGGTGTTGGCGTCGATGGTCCCGGCGATCCTGATGATCTTCGGGGTGTCGCTGCCGCCGTCGAGGGCGCGGACCAGCCCGGCCCGGTCGGTCACGGTGAAGACGTGAGCGTCGTCGGCCGCGGCCCCTCCGGTGGTGCCTGTGCCGTGCGCGGCCCAGCCGTCGTTCGCGGGCAGGGTGTCGCGGCTGATGTCCCGCGCCTCGGCGTGGGCGGGGACGCAGAGCACGCTCACCAGCCCTGCCGCGACGGCGAGTTGACGAAGTCTCATCCCTTCACCGCCCCCGCGCTGAAGCCGGTGATCAGCCACTTCTGGATGAAGGCGAACACGATCACGACCGGCACGGCCGCGATGATGCCGCCCGCGGCGAGAGCGCCCAGGTCGACGCTGTCCGCGCTCATCAGGGTGTTGAGGCCGACCGGGATGGTCTGCTTGTCCTGGTTGTTGAGGAACATCAGGGCGAACAGGAAGTGGTTCCAGGAGTGCACGAAGGCGAAGGAGCCGACGGCGATCAGGCCCGGCCGCAGCAGCGGCAGCACGACGATCCGGAAGGCCGTCATGCGGTTGCAGCCGTCCACCCAGGCCGCCTCCTCCAGGGAGTACGGCACGTTCTTGATGAAGTTGCTGATCAGGATCATCGACAGCGGCAGCTGGAAGACCGTCTCGGCGAGGATGACACTGCCGAGGCTGTTGATCATCTGGAGTTCGGCGAAGATCTCGAACAGCGGGACCAGCAGCAGCGCGCCCGGCACGAACTGGGAGCACAGCAGGGCCAGCATGAACGCCCGCTTGATCTTGAAGTCGAACCGGGCGAGGGCATAGCCGCCGGCCAGGGCGACGAGGGTCGTCATGACCAGGGTGACGACGCCGACGAGCACGCTGTTGGCGAAGTAGGTGCCGAAGCTGCGCTCCGTCCACACCTTCTCGAAGTGGTCGAAGGTGATCGGCCAGGGCACCAGCGAGGTCGAGCCGGCCGGGCGCAGGGCGAACAGCAGGATCCAGTAGAAGGGGATGAGGGTGAAGACCAGGTAGATCCCCAGGGGCAGGTAGATCTGCCAGCGGGGCGCCTCGTCCCAGGCGCGCCTGCCCTTGGCGGGACGCGGCGGTTCGGGGGCCGTGGGCGCCGGGGCGGGCGCCGCCTTGGTGGCTTCCTTGACGCTCACTTGCTCTCGCCTCCGAACTTGCTCAGCCGCAGATAGACCAACGAGCAGAAGAGCAGGATCACGAACGCCACCGTGGTCAGGGCCGACGCGTAGCCGAAGTTGTGGGCGTCGACGGATGTGTTGGCGATGTACAGCGGCAGCGTGGTCGTCTCACCCGCGGGGCCGCCGCCGGTCAGCGTGTAGAGCAGGTCGACGTTGTTGAACTCCCAGACCGCGCGCAGCAGCGTGGACAGGATGATGGCGTCCTTCAGATGGGGCAGGGTGATGTGCCAGAACTGCTTGAGACGGCTGGCCCCGTCGACCTCGGCGGCCTCGTACAGGTCCTTCGAGACGGACTGGAGGTCGGCGAGGATGAGGATCGCGAAGAACGGCACCCCTCGCCACAGGTCGGCCACGATCGCCGCCGGGAAGACGGTGGAGGTGTCCGACAGCCAGCTCGTGCCGTAGGAGCCGATGCCGATGTCCGCGAGGTAACGGGTGATGCCCGTCTGGGAGTTGTAGAGCAGCACCCAGATCGCGGAGGTCAGCACCCCGGAGACGGCCCACGGGGAGAAGACCATCGCGCGTCCCAGCCCCCGGCCCACGAAGGTCTGGTTGACGATGAGGGCCAGGGCGAGACCGAACAGCAGTTGGAGGCCGACCTCGACGAAGACCCACTTGGCGCTGAAGACGAGGGTGTCCCAGAAGACGGGGTCCTCGGTGAAGGCGTGGACGAAGTTGTCGAAGCCCGCGTAGCCGTTCCGCCATGGCTTGGTGGGGTTGTAGTTCTGCAGGCTGTAGTAGAAGACGCTGATGACCGGGTAGGCGATGAAGCCCAGCATGAGCAGGGCGGCCGGTGCGATCAGCAGGTACGGGAGCCTGCGCGGTGTGGCGGAGGCACGGCGCCGCCGGGGTGGCGCGGGCGGTTTCGCCACGGCTGCGGCTTGGGCCATGACTGTTCTCCGTTCTCAGTACGTCGTGGTACGTCGTGCGTGCGCGGGAAGCGCTTTCTTCCTGTGCAGGGTCGTGCCGGGTCGTGCTGAGGTGCATGGGGTGGTGCTGCGGTGCATGGGTGGTGCGGTGGTTCAGCCCGCGTACGGGTCCTGCACCTTGCCCGAGCGGGCCAGGAACTCGAAGTCGCAGCCGGTGTCGGCCTGCGTGATCTGCTCGTTGTAGAGCGCGCCGTAGCCGCGCTCGTACCGGGTGGGCGGCGGCGTCCAGTCCGCCCTGCGCCGCTGAAGCTCCTCGTCGTCCACATGGAGATGGAGGGTGCGCGCCTCGACGTCGAGAGTGATGGAGTCGCCGGTGCGGACGAGGGCGAGCGGTCCGCCCACGTACGACTCGGGCGCGACGTGCAGCACACAGGCGCCGTAACTCGTGCCGCTCATCCGGGCGTCGGAGATGCGGACCATGTCCCGGACGCCCTGCTTGAGCAGGTAGTCGGGCAGGGGCAGCATCCCGTACTCGGGCATGCCCGGGCCGCCCTTGGGACCGGCGTTGCGCAGCACGAGCACGTGGTCGGGGGTGATGCCGAGCGACGGGTCGTTGATGGTGCGCTGCATGGTCTTGTAGTCGTCGAAGACGACGGCGGGACCCGTGTGCTTGAGCAGGTGCCGCTCGGCGGAGATGTGCTTGATGACGGCGCCGTTCGGGCAGAGGTTGCCGCGCAGCACGGCGACCCCGCCCTCGGCGGCGACCGGGTTGTCCCGGGTCCGGATGACGTCGTCGTTGTGCACCTGCGCGCCTGCGAGCTGCTCCCGCAGCGTGTCGTACGAGACGGTCGGCCGGTCCAGGTGGAGCAGGTCCGTGATCCGGGAGAGGAACCCGGGCAGACCGCCCGCGAAGTGGAAGTCCTCCATCAGGTACGTCTGTCCGCCGGGCCGTACGTTCGCCAGCACCGGGACCGTGCGGGCGATGCGGTCGAAGTCGTCGAGGGTGAGCCGGACGCCCGCGCGGCCGGCCATGGCGATCAGGTGGATCACGGCGTTGGTGGAGCCGCCGAGGCCGAGCACGGTCGTCACGGCGTCCCGGAAGGCCTCGGCGGTGAGGATGTCGCTCAGCTTCCGGTCCCTGTGGACCAGTTCGACGATCGTCATACCCGCCTTGGCGGCCATCCGGTCGTGCCCGGAGTCGACGGCCGGGATGCTGGAGGCGCCCGGAACGGTCACGCCGAGTGCCTCGGCGGCGGCGGTCAGGGTGGAGGCCGTGCCCATCGTCATGCAGTGGCCGGGCGAGCGGGCGAGGCCGCTCTCCAGCTCCTGCATCTCGCAGTCGCCGATCACGCCGGCCCGCTTGTCGTCCCAGTACTTCCACATGTCGGTGCCGGAACCGAGCACCTCGTTGCGCCAGTGGCCCGGCAGCATGGGCCCGGCCGGCACGAACACCGCCGGCAGGTCCGCGCTCGCCGCTCCCATGAGCAGGGCGGGCGTGGACTTGTCACAGCCGCCCATCAGGACGGCCCCGTCGACCGGGTACGACCGCAGCAGCTCCTCCGTCTCCATGGCGAGCATGTTGCGGTAGAGCATGGGGGTCGGCTTCTGGAAGGTCTCACTCAGGGTCGAGACCGGGAACTCCAGCGGGAAACCGCCCGCCTGCCAGACACCGCGCTTGACCGCCTGGGCGCGGTCCCTGAGGTGCACGTGGCAGGGGTTGATGTCCGACCAGGTGTTGAGGATCGCGATGACGGGCTTGCCGAGGTGCTCCTCGGGCAGGTAGCCGAGCTGGCGGGTACGGGCGCGGTGGCTGAAGGTACGCAGCCCTTCGGTGCCGTACCACTGGTGGCTGCGCAGGTCCTCCGGACGCTTCTTCGGTGCGGTCATATCGACCACCCGGCGGCGATGGCGGCGACCTCGGCCCGCTCGCTCTCGGGCAGCGGCCTGCTCGGCGGGCGGACCTCACGGCGGCACAACCCGAGGGCGGCGAGGGCCTCCTTGACGACGGTGACGTTGTTGGCGGAGCCGTTCGCGGCGCGCAGTTCCTCGAAGCGGCGGATCTGCTCCCAGACCTTCATGGCAGCCGGGTAGTCGCCGGAGCGCAGCGCCTCGATCATGTTCAGGGAGACGGCCGGGGCGACGTTGACGAGCCCGGAGGTGAAGCCGGTGGCGCCCGCGGAGAAGTAGGAGGGCGCGTAGGGCTCGGCGAGGCCGGCCACCCACACGAACCGTTCCAGCCCGGCGTCCCGGGCGAACGCCGCGAACTTGGCCGCGTCCGGGACGGCGTACTTCACACCGATGACGTTCGGGCAGGCGTCGGCGAGTTCGGCGAGGCGGGCACCGGTGAGCTGCGGGTTGCGGATGTAGGGCACGACGCCCAGCTCGGGCACGGCCTCGGCGACGGCGCGGTGGTAGTCGACCCAGCCGGCCTGGGAGACGTAGGGGTGGACGGGCTGGTGGACCATCACCATCTGGGCGCCGAGGTCACGGGCGTGCCGGGCGGAGGCGACGGCGGTCGGGATGTCGTGCCCGACGCCGACCAGGACGACGGCCCGCTCCCCGGCCTCGTCGATCGTCAACTCCGTGACGAGACGGCGCTCTTCGGGGGTCAGGGCGTAGAACTCGCCGGTGTTGCCGTTCGGGGTGAGGGTCGCGATGCCGCCGTCGAGCAGACGGCGCAACAGGGCCCGGTAGGTGTCCTGCTCGACGGAGCCGTCCTCGGCGAACGGCGTCACCGGGATCGCCACCACGTCGGCCAGGGCCGCCCGCTGGGTCTCGAACGCCACGCTGCTCATTCCTGACCTTCCTGTTCCAGTGCTGCCTGGGGGAAAGCGCGCTGCACGAACGACGCGATGTGGGCATGGAGGGCACGCGCCGCGCCGTCGGCGTCGCCGTCGAGGGCGAGCCGCAGGATCTCCCGGTGTTCGCCGGCCTCCCGCTCCCAGGAGGGCGAGGCGGCCCACGCGACGGCGGAGACCAGCGCGGCCTGGTCGCGGACCTCGTCGAGCATCCGGCCGAGCAGCGGGTTGCCGCACGGCAGGTACAGGGCGCGGTGGAACTCCCGGTTGGCGAGGGAGCGTTCGGCGGTGTCGGTGGCGGCGTCGGCTCTGGTCAGCGCAGACCGGGCGACGTCCAGGGAAGCGCCGCGCTGCACGGCACGCCGCAGCGCCTCGGGTTCCAGCAGCAACCGGACGTCGTAGACCTCGCGCGCCATGTCCGCGTCCACCATGCGCACCGTGACGCCCTTGTACTGGCTCATCACGACCAGCCCGGTCCCGGCGAGGGTCTTGAGCGCCTCGCGCACCGGGGTCTTCGACACCCCGAACTGCGCGGCGAGCTCGGTCTCGACCAGCGCCTGGCCCGGCGTCAACTGCCCGGTGAGGATGCGGTGTTTGATCCCCTCCAGCACGTACTGCGTGCGGGAGGGGATCGGCGTGGGCACAGAGGTCATGCGCGCCTCTCGGATCTCGCGTCCCTGGGGATCGCGTATCGGATCTCGCGTATCGCGTCTCATATATGACGTACGAAGTACGACGCGATGACGGTAGGAGGGCGCGGTTATTTCGTCAATGCTTCTGACAAAGGAAGTAGCAATCGCTTTCTACGACCTGGGCGTCCACCCCGGATCCCGCCCGCTCAGCCCCACCGCCCGGTCCAGCAGGGGCGCGTCCGGCCGGACGGGGACGACGGGGCCGAAGATCTCGCCCCGGCTGGCGTCGTCGACCGACGCGGCGAGGAAGTCATGGCAGACCTGGAGCGCGGCCGAGTCGGGGGTGTACGGCTGGCCGGTCGCGCGGGCCAGGTCCCAGCCGTGGATCACCAGCTCGTCGGTGGCGACGAGCCCCGCGATCTCGCCGGGCAGGTCGACGCCCCCGGCCCGGGTCATGCCGGTCCAGGCGGCCGGGTCGCGCCAGACCTCGGCCAGTTCGGCGAGGACCTTGGGCAGCTCCTCGCGCCAGCCGGGCCCGATGTCCGGGAGCGCGGAGTCCGGGCTGGTGTCGGTCGTGGCGCCCAGGTCCTTGCGGCCGGCGTCACGGAAGGCGACGGTCAGCCCGACCAGGTGGCCCAGCAGGTTGCGCACCGCGTACTCCGGGCAGGGCGTCGGGGCCGCCAGGTGCTCGTCGGTGACGCCTTCGGCCAGGCAGGCCAGGACCGCCGTCTGCGGGCCGAGGTCGAGGGTCGGGGTGTTGTCGGTCATCCGCAGTTCCTCCTGGTTTCGTTTCCTGGGAGGTAGACCGACGGCGACCGCGGGACTCATCGCCCGGCCGACCGTTTTCTACGGCACTTGCCCGATCCCCGCTCGCGGACCTTAGAACCACGATGACCAGGCATGACGACCAGAACGCCCTGGCCCGTAGTGCGCGTCCTGCGCGACCGCAACACGGGGCTCTGTCTCTCCGGAGTGGTGCTCTCCGGATTCGGTACCTCGGCCCTGTGGCTGGCATCCGGCGTGTGGGTCAAGGACCTCACCGGCTCGGACGGCCTGGCGGCGCTGTGCATGCTCGCCATGTGGCTGCCGGCCCTGGCCGGCCCCCTGTTGGGCACCCTCGCCGACCGGGGCCGCCGCAAACCGCTGCTGATCGGCACGAACCTGCTGCTGGGCGCCCTCCTGCTCACCCTCCTGGCCGTCGACTCCCCGGGCGATCTGTGGCTGCTGTACGGGGTGTTGTTCGTGTACGGCGCGGCGGGCGTCGTCCACGACGCGGCCGAGTCGGCGCTCGTCGCGACCGCCGTCGACCCGTCCCTGCTGGGCGACTTCAACGGCCTGCGTATGACGGCGACCGAGGGCATGAAACTGCTGGCCCCGCTGGCGGGCGCGGGCATCTACGCGGCGTACGGCGGTGCGGGCGTCGCGCTCCTGGACGCGGCGACGTTCGTGCTGGCCACGGGGCTGTACGCGGCGCTGCGAGTGCGGGAGGAGAAGCCAGGGCCGCCCACCGGCAGCCGCCGGAAGCGGACGGCCGCGGGCGCCCGCCACCTGTGGGCGCACGCCGTGCTGCGCCCCCTGGTCCTGGCGGGCGGCGCCACCCTGCTGTGCGCCGGCCTGAACGGGGCGATGGTCTACGCCGTCGTCGACGACCTCGGGCGCTCCCCCGCCTACGCCGGTGTGCTGTACGCCGTGCAGGGCGCCGGGTCGGTCATGGCCGGACTGCTCTCCGGCACCGCCCTGCGCCGCCTGGGCGAGCGGCGCTTCGCGGTGTACGGCATCGCCCTGCTGGGCGCCGCGGTGGCCCTGCGGGCGGTGCCGTCGGAGCCGGCGGCGCTGGCGTGCAGCGCGGCGATCGGCGCGGGACTGCCCGCGGTGCTGATCGCCACGCTGACCGCCGTGCAGCGCGAGACGCCGGGCCCGCTGCTGGGCCGGGTCACGGCCACGGCCAACACGCTGGTGTACACGCCGAACGTGGTCGGGCTGGCCGCCGGCGCGGCCCTGGTCGAGCTGGTCGGCCACCGGCTGGTGCTGGTGGCCCTGGGCGTGGCCCTGCTGATGACGGCCGCGGCGCTGCTTCAGAGCCCGGCGAGGACGGAGCGGACCGTCTCCAGGTCGCCGTCGGATGCCAACCCGGCGTGATACAGCCGCAGTTCGGTGGCGCCGAGCCGCCGGGCCTCGGCCGCGTCGGACGCGAGAGTGCCGGGGCTGCCGCCCATCCCGGAGACGACGGTGAAGTTGGCGGCGATGACGGCGCCTTCCCGGCCCTGCCGCGCGAACGGCGTCAGCGTGCCGGTGCCGCCCGCGCACGGCACGACCACCCCGTCCGCGACGGACAGGATGTGCGCCGGGTCGACCCCGGGATTGGCGCCGACGTGGTACGACACCGGGTCCGCGTGCAGCAGCACCTGGAAACCGTCGGGGGCGGCCGCCCGGACCGCCGCGACGGCCGCCTCCTGGAGCGTGCGGGCCGTTGCGTCACGGTACGCGCGCGTGGTGTTCGCGAGCGTCTCGCCGAGGAGCTTCTCGACGCCCGTCCAGCCTCCGTCGGAGGGCGTCACCCCCTGCCACACCGGCTCCAGCGCGGTCCGTACGGCGGCGGCCAGGTCATCGGCGTCCAGGCCGTGCCGGCCGTAGCCCTCCCGGCAGGCCGGGCAGAAGCACAGCGCCATCAGGTACTGCCCGGCGTCCCCGAGGCCGACGCCGCCGGTCTTGTCATGGGCGTGCAGATGCTGCAGGCCGTACCAGCCGAGGGACTCCAGCTCCGTACCGCGCGCCCCGGGCCGTACGGCCGCCTCGGCGGCCAGGTCGGTCAGGTACGCGCGCGTGGCGGGCTGCGCGATGCACGGCGCCCAGGGGTAGCGGTCGCCGTAGGCGTTGACGACCGAGGTGTCCGGGTGCTCGGCGCCCAGGCGGGAGTTGTGCGCGAGGACGACCCAGGTGTGCACCTCCAGGCCGGCGGCCGCGAGCGCCGTGGCGGCCTCGCCGAAGGCGTCCCCGGGGGCCCAGTCACCGGCCGCGTAGGGGCGCAGCTCCCGCCCGTCCCAGCGGTCGTCCGCCGGGTACAGCACGGCGGCGTGCTCGGCGGTGACGACGCGGTGGCGCGGATGGCGGGGCGTGAGCGCGCGCGTGGAGTGGTAGGCGGCGGCGAGCGTCACCTGCTGCACGCCGAGCGCGGCGACCCGCGCGGGCGCCTCCGGGTCCCCGTTGACGTCCCAGGGGTAGACGAATGCCGATGCCTTCATTTGGCCTCCTCAAGCAGCGCGTAGCCGCGCTCGATCACTTCGGCGAGCTGCTTGACATGATCCTCGGTCGGCTCGTGCAGCGGGGGCCGTACCTCCCCCACGTCCAGTCCGCGCAGCCGTACGCCGGCCTTGACGAGGGCGACGGCGTAGCCTCGGCCCTGGGCGCGCAGTTCGACGAAGGGGCGGTAGAAGCCGTCCAGCAGCTTCTCCACGGTGCCCTCGTCGCCGCTGCGGAGGGCCTGGTGGAAGGCGAGGGCGATCTCGGGCGCGAAGCAGAACACGGCGGACGAGTAGAGCGTGACGCCGAGGGCGCGGTAGGCGAGCTGGGTCTGTTCGGCGGTCGGCAGGCCGTTGAAGTACAGGAAGTCGCCGGGGACCTCGGAGCGGACGGCGCTGACGATGCGCTGCATGAGGTCGAGGTCGCCGAGCCCGTCCTTGAGGCCGATGATCCCGTCCGTGCGGGCGAGTTCGACGACGGTCTCCGGGGTGAAGACCGCGTTGTCGCGCTGGTAGACGACGACGGGCAGGGAGGTCGCGGCGGCGACCTCCCGGTAGTGCCGCAGCAGCCCTTCCTGCCCGGCGACGACGAGGTACGGCGGCATGGCGAGCAGCCCGTCCGCCCCGGCCGCCTCGGCGAGGCGGGCGTAGCGCACGGCGAGCGCGGTGCCGTACCCGGCGCCCGCGACGACCGGCACCCGTCCCTCGGTCGCCTCGACGGCGACCCGTACGCACGCCTCGAACTCCTCGGGCGTCAGCGCGTGGAACTCGCCGGTGCCGCAGCAGGCGAACACGGCGGCCGCTCCGGTCTCGACCCCGCGGCGCACGTGCGCGCGGTAGGTGTCGAGGTCCACGGAGCCGTCGGGGCCATAGGCGGTGACCGGGAAGAACAGCGGTCCGCTGGGGATGTTGAGTCGAGCGGCGAGAGGGGCTGACGTCACAAGCTCTCCCGGTTCCATATTCATGATTGCCGTCTATATTTCTGAACGCCTCCACGCTAAGGCGCCGCCTCGGCGCCGGTCAAGCGCGCGAACCCGCGACGCACCAGCGGATTCACTCCATCCGCGGCATACTTGACGGGCCCCGCTCCAGATCCTTAGCGTGTCCACGAATATGAATGCCGTGCACTCATGTGTACGGGGAAATTCAAGGAGACCGAGGATGCCCGCTCCCCGCACCGTCCTGCTCACCGGCGCCGCCGGCGGCCTCGGCACCCTGATGCGGAGCCTGCTCCCGGACTACGGTTACGAGCTGCGCCTGCTCGACATGCGCCCGATCGAAGGCGCGCCGGACGCGATCACCGCCGACCTCTCCGACCAGGACGCCGTGCGCGAGGCGGTCCGCGGCGTCGACGCGATCATCCACCTCGCAGGCATCTCCCTGGAAGCCCCCTTCGAGAAGATCCTCACGGCGAACATCGAGGGCACCTACCACCTGTACGAGGCCGCCCGCGAGGAGGGCGTCGGCCGGATCGTCTTCGCCTCCTCCAACCACGCCGTCGGCTACACCCCGCGCCCCCAGGGCGACGACCCGCTGATCCCGGTCGACACCCCCCGCCGCCCGGACACCTTCTACGGCCTGTCCAAGTGCTTCGGCGAGGACCTCGCACAGTTCTACTGGGACAAGCACGGTCTGGAGACGGTCTCGGTGCGGATCGGCTCCTGCTTCCCCGAGCCGACCAGCGTGCGCATGCTCTCGGTGTGGATGAGCCCCGCCGACGGCGCCCGCCTCTTCCACGCGGCCCTGACCGCCGAGCACGTCGGCCACACCGTCGTCCACGGCTCCTCCGCGAACACGCGGCTGTGGTGGGACCTCACCACCGCCCGGGCGCTCGGCTACGAGCCGCAGGACGACTCCGAGCCGTGGGCCGAGAAGCTCATCGCCGAGCAGGGCGATCTGGACCCGGAGAACGAGGCGCACGCCTACCTCGGCGGCCACTTCGTGACGGACCCGCCGATCTGGCCCTACTGACCGGAAAGAGTCGTCGCGAGAGGGCGGGCGGGCACCGAACGGGCCCGCCCGCCCCCGCATTCGGGCACCATCGCTGCCCGCTCTCACGCGCCGATCGCCGCCGACGCAGGTCCGCGACGGACACACCCCGCGTCGAACGGGCACAAACGGGCAGTATCGAACCCGCAACAGACCTGGTCAGTGCCGCATCCCCGCTGTAGAAATTCCCCCACGGGTCCCACCGGGCCCGAACGGGCAGCAGAAGCGGAAGGCAGGTGGCGGCATGAGCACGAGGACGGCGGAAGAACGTCAGCGTGAGATCGTGCTGGCCGCGCGGCGTGCCGGCTCCGTCGACGTCACCGCCCTCGCCGCCGAACTGGGCGTGGCCAAGGAGACCGTCCGGCGGGACCTGCGCATCCTGGAGGACCACGGCCTGCTCCGCCGCACCCATGGCGGCGCCTACCCGGTGGAGAGCGCCGGCTTCGAGACCACGCTCGCCTTCCGCGCCACCAGCCACGTCCCCGAGAAGCGCCGTATCGCGACCGCCGCCGCCGAACTGCTCGGCGACGCGGAGACCGTCTTCGTCGACGAGGGCTTCACCCCCCAGCTCATCGCCGAGGCACTCCCCCGGGACCGGCAGCTGACCGTGGTCACCGCGTCCCTGCCGGTCGCCGGCGCGCTCGCCGGGACCGACACCGTCTCCGTCCTGCTGCTCGGCGGCCGGGTCCGCTCCGGCACCCTCGCCACCGTCGACCACTGGACGACGAAGATGCTGGCCGGTTTCGTCGTCGACCTGGCGTACATCGGCGCCAACGGCATCTCCCGCGAACACGGCCTCACCACCCCCGACCCGGCCGTCAGCGAGGTCAAGACACAGGCGATCCGGGCCGCCCGCCGCACGGTGTTCGCGGGCGTGCACACCAAGTTCGGAGCGGTCAGCTTCTGCCGGTTCGCCGAGGTCGGCGCGCTGGAGACGATCGTGACGAGCACGCTGCTGCCGGCGGCCGAGGCCCACCGCTACTCACTGCTCGGGCCGCAGGTCATCCGGGTCTGACCCACCGGCCCCCGTCCCCGCAGGGCTAAGCCACGTCCTGCCATGCCCCTTATCTCCCCATAATTCAGGAGCGATCCATGCGAACCCAGAGCCGACGACGGCCACCGCGAGCCACGCTCGCCATGGCCGCCGCAGGGACGCTGCTCGCCCCGCTGCTCTCCGGCTGCTGGGTCGGGGCGGGCGGGGCCGGATCCGGCGGCGACGCCATCAACGTCCTGATGGTCAACAACCCCCAGATGGTCGAGCTCCAGAAGCTCACCCGCGCCCACTTCACCGAAGAGACCGGCATCAAGGTCAACTTCACCGTCCTGCCCGAGAACGACGTCCGCGACAAGATCAGCCAGGACTTCGCCAACCAGGCCGGCCAGTACGACGTCGCCACGCTGTCCAACTACGAGATACCGATCTACGCCCGCAACGGCTGGCTGCACGAGATGAACGGCTATGTGGCCGAGGACCCGGCCTACGACGAGCAGGACATCCTGAAGCCGATGCGCCAGTCCCTCACCGGGGACGACGGCAAGCTCTACGGCCAGCCCTTCTACGGCGAGTCGTCGTTCCTGATGTACCGCAAGGACGTGTTCGAGAAGAAGGGCCTGACGATGCCCGCGCGCCCCACCTGGCAGCAGGTGGCGGACCTCGCGGCGAAGGCGGACGGCGCGGAACCGGGCATGAAGGGCATCTGCCTGCGCGGCCTGCCCGGCTGGGGCGAGGTGATGGCCCCCCTGACCACCGTCGTGAACACCTTCGGCGGCACCTGGTTCGACAAGAACTGGAAGGCGCGGCTCGACTCCCCCGCCTTCGAGAAGGCGACGAAGTTCTATGTCGACCTGGTCCGCGAGCACGGCGAGTCCGGCGCCGCCCAGGCCGGCTTCGCCGAGTGCCTGAACAACATGACCCAGAGCAAGGTCGCCATGTGGTACGACGCCACCTCCGCGGCCGGATCCCTGGAGGCGGCGAACTCCCCCGTCAAGGGCAAGGTCGGCTACGCCCCCGCACCCGTCGAGAAGACCGGGTCCTCCGGCTGGCTCTACACCTGGGCCTGGGGCATCCAGAAGGCCTCCCGCAACTCCGACGACGCCTGGAAGTTCGTCTCCTGGGCGTCCGGCAAGGGCTACGAGGAACTGGTCGGCGACCAGGTCGGCTGGTCGAACGTCCCGGCCGGCAAGCGGGCGTCGACCTACGCCAACCCCGACTACCGCAAGGAGGCCGCCGCCTTCCAGGAGATGACCAAGGAGGCCATCGAGGGGGCCCGGCCGAACGATCCCGGCGTGCAGCCGCGGCCCGCGCCCGGCATCCAGTTCGTCGGCATCCCCGAGTTCACCGACCTCGGCACCAAGGTCTCGCAGGAGATCAGCGCCGCCATCGCCGGACGCCAGTCCGTCGAGTCGGCCCTGAAGAAGTCGCAGGCGCTCGCCGAGAAGATCTCCGAGGAGTACGAGGGACGATGACCGCCATGACAACGGCCCCCGTGGCCGCTCCCGAGACGCGTACCCCGGTCCGCCGGCCCTCCGCCCGCCTGCGCGCCTGGGCCACCCGCGCCCCGCTGCTCCCCGCCCTGATCTTCATGATCGTCGTCACCCAGCTGCCCTTCGTGGCGACGCTGGTGATCTCCTTCTTCGACTGGAACTCCCTCTATCCCGACGCCCGGCACTTCACGGGCCTCGACAACTACCAGGAGGTCCTCACCGACGCGGACCTGCGCCAGTCGGTGTGGACGACCGTCCTGCTGACGGTGGCGGTGGTCCTGGCCAGCCTGGTCCTGGGACTCGTCCTGGCGCTGCTGTTGGACCGGAAGTTCCGCGGCCGGGGCATCGTGCGGACACTGCTGATCGCACCCTTCCTGGTGGTACCGGTCGCGGCGGCCCTGCTCTGGAAGCATGTGCTCTACAACCCCGAATACGGCTTGTTCAATGGGTTGTTGCACTATGTGGGCGGCCCACAGCCCGACTGGATCTCGAACACCCCGCTGCTCGCGGTCGAAGCGTCGCTCGTCTGGCAGTGGACGCCGTTCATGATGCTCATCCTGCTGGCCGGCCTGCAGAGCCGTGACCACCAGCAGATCGAGGCGGCCCGCGTCGACGGCGCGAGCGACTGGCAGATCTTCGTCCACCTGACACTCCCGCACCTGCGCCGCTACCTCGAACTGGGCGCCCTGCTGGGCTCGATCTACATCGTCCAGAACTTCGACGCGGTCTTCACGATCACGTCCGGCGGCCTGGGCACCGCCAACCTCCCCTACACCGTCTACCAGAGCTTCTACCAGGCCCACGAGAACGGCCTCGCGTCGGCCGCGGGCGTCCTGGTGGTCATCGGCTCGATCGTCATCGCGACCTTCGCCCTGCGCGTGGTGTCGTCCCTGTTCCGCGAGGAGGTGTCCGGCGCATGAGCACGACCGCCCTGCGTGTCCGCCGTGTCCGTGGCAAAGGTGCGGGCCTCGGCCTGCTGGCCTGGCTGCTCGGCATCGCGTTCTTCCTGCCCATCGCGTGGATGGCGCTGACGTCCCTCCACTCCGAGCAGGACGCGGCGACCAACCCGCCGTCCTTCGCGGCAGCCCTGACCCTGGACGGCTACCGCGAGTTCTTCGGCGCGGGCGGCGGCGCGAGCCCCTGGCCGGCGCTGATCAACTCCACGGTCGCGTCCGTCGCCTCGACCCTGCTGGTCCTGCTGCTGGCCTTCCCGGCGGCGTACGCGCTGTCGATCAACCGCGTCCGCAAGTGGACGGACGTCCTGTTCTTCTTCCTCTCCACGAAGATGCTGCCCGCGGTCGCGGGCCTGCTCCCGATCTACCTCTTCGCCAAGAACGCGGGGATGCTCGACAACATCTGGCTGCTGGTCATCCTCTACACCTCCATGAACCTGCCGATCGCGGTGTGGATGATGCAGTCGTTCCTCGCCGAGATCCCTGTCGCGGTGATCGAGGCGGCCCGGGTGGACGGGGCTCGGCTGCCGACGGTCCTCGCGCGCGTGGTGGCCCCGATCGCCCTGCCCGGCATCGCGGCGACCGCCCTGATCTGCTTCATCTTCAGCTGGAACGAACTGCTCTTCGCACGGGTGCTGACCGGCGTGGTCGCCGAGACCGCCCCCGTCTTCCTGACCGGCTTCATCACCAGCCAGGGCCTGTTCCTGGCGAAGGTCTGCGCCGCGTCGCTCGTCATCTCCCTGCCGGTGCTCGCCGCGGGGTTCGCCGCCCAGGACAAGCTGGTCCAGGGCCTGTCGTTGGGAGCCGTCAAATGAAGGCCGCCGTCATCGAGTCCGTGGGCAAGGCCGTCGTCGCCGAGGTCCCGGACCCGACGCCAGGGCCGCGCGAGGTCGTCGTCGAGGTCGCGGCCTGCGGGCTGTGCGGCACGGACCTGCACATCCTCCAGGGCGAGTTCGCCCCCAAGCTGCCGATCGTGCCCGGGCACGAGTTCGCCGGCGAGGTGGTCGGGGTCGGCACCCAGGTCACCGAGGTGTCGGTGGGCGGCCGGGTCGCGGTCGACCCGTCCCTGTACTGCTACGAGTGCCGCTACTGCCGTACGGGCCACAACAACCTCTGCGAACGCTGGGCGGCGATCGGCGTCACGACTGCCGGAGGCGCGGCGAAGTACGCGGTCGCCCCCGTGGCGAACTGCGTGACACTGCCCGAGCACGTCCGCACGGAGGACGCGGCCCTGGTGGAGCCCCTCTCCTGCGCGGTACGCGGCTACGACGTGCTCCAGTCCCGCCTCGGTGCTCACGTCCTGATCTACGGCTCCGGCACGATGGGCCTGATGATGCTGGAACTGGCCAAGCGCACGGGCGCGGCGAGCGTGGACGTCGTCGACGTGAACCCGGCCCGCCTGGAGACGGCCCGCCGCCTCGGCGTCTCGGCGTCGGCCGCCAACCCGGACGAACTCGACCGCCCGCAGGGCTGGGACCTGGTCGTCGACGCCACGGGCAACGCGGCGGCGATCCAGGACGGCCTGGACCGGGTGGCGAAGGCCGGCACGTTCCTGCAGTTCGGTGTGGCCGACTACGCGACGCGCGTGATGATCGACCCGTACCGCATCTACAACCAGGAGATAACCATCACCGGCTCGATGGCGGTGCTGCACAGCTTCGAGCGCGCGGCCGAGCTGTTCGCGAACGGCGTCCTCGACCCCGGCATTTTCATCAGCGACCGCATCCCGCTGGAGCGGTACCCGCAGGCGCTGGAGCAGTTCGCGTCAGGGGTCGGCCGCAAGATCGTGGTCGTGCCGTAGGGCGACGGACCGCCGCGGGCGGGGCAGGCGAAATTCGCTGGGGCGCCTGCACCCGCCCCCGTACGCTCGCGGCATGCCACGACCCCACGGATTCACTTACGAGCGGCACGCGGGCGGAACCGTCCGCATCACCCACCACGGCCGCCCCGCCACCACGCTGAACGGCACCCGGGCCGAGCAGTTCATCGCCGAGGTCGAGACCTCCGATCCCCAGCTCGTCATGGCCCGCTGGACCGGCAACTACAAGCGGGGCAACGAACGCACCGCCCGCGATCACCCCCGCAACCGCCGCTGACCCGATTGGCCCCAGGGTAAGGGAACGGCAAAACCACCTCGCTCGTTCACGGGGCATGACAGCTATGACCCCCGGCTCGAACATCCCCCTGTCCGCCGCCCGCGTGACGGTGGACGTCGCCGCACCGGTGCGGCTCGACGTATCGGGCCTGCTGCTCACCGCCGACGGCAAGGTGCGCTCCGACGACGACTTCATCTTCTACAACCAGCCGTCGGGCCCGGGCGTGACGTACCGCTCGGGCGGCGGCACCGCGCCCGACGCGATCGTGGTCGACACGGCGGCCGTGCCGCCCGGCATCGAGAAGATCGTCGTCACGGCGAGCCCGGACGCCGCGGGCCAGACCTTCCGGGGCATCGAACCGACGGCCACGATCCGCAACGCGGACGACGGCTCCGTCCTGGCCTCGTTCACGCCCCCGCAGCTCGGTGACGAGACGGCCCTGGTGATCGTGGAGATCTATCTGCGCAACGGCCAGTGGAAGGCCCGGGCCGTCGGCCAGGGATACGCCAACGGCCTCGCGGGCATCGCCACGGACTTCGGTGTCACGGTGGAGGAGCCGGCCGCGGCAGCCCCGGCCCGGCCGGTGACGCCGCCTCAGGCCCCGGCGCAGCCGCCGGTGGCTCCCCCGGCCCCGCCCGTCACCACGCCCGCGGCTCCCCCGGCTCCGGCCACGCCCCCGCCGCCCGCCCCCGGAGCCGGGAAGATCAACCTCGACAAGGGCCGCGTCAGCCTCCAGAAGAACCAGACCGTCTCCCTGGTCAAGGGCGGCCGCCCCCTGCTCTCCCAGGTCAAGATGGGCCTCGGCTGGGAGCCGGCGTACCGGGGCAAGGACATCGACCTGGACGCCTCGGTCATCGCCTACGGCCCGCAGCGCAACCACATCGACAGCTGCTACTTCGGCAAGCTGTCCATCGTCGGCGGCGCGATCAAGCACTCCGGCGACAACCTCACGGGTGAGGGCGGTGGTGACGACGAGGTGATCGTGGTCGACCTCGGCCGCCTCCCGCAGGAGGTGACCGGCCTGGTCTTCACGGTCAACTCCTTCTCCGGCCAGAAGTTCACGGAGGTCGCCAAGGCCTACTGCCGCCTCCTGGACGCCACGACCGGCGAGGAACTGGTCCGTTTCGACCTCACCAGCGCCGAGCCGCAGACCGGCGTGATGATGGCCAAGCTGATCCGCCAGTTCTCCGGCGAGTGGGAGATGACGGCGATCGGCGACTTCGTGAAGTCCCGCACGGTCAGGGGAATGGTGAAGCCTGCGGCCCAGACCCTGTAACGCACGCACCGCCGGCCTCATAGGACGCCCCCTGTTCAGGGGGCGTCCGGCGTCCGCCCAGCGGGTCAGCGACGCCCGGCCCCCAGCCCCTCCGTCAGCAACGTCAGATAGCGGCGGATGTGCCCGTCCTCCCCATCCGCCGACTCCGCCGCCGTCACCATGCCGTGAGCCAGTCGCAGTACGTCGATCGGCTCGACGTCCCGCCGGAGCGTGCCTTCCTCCTGCGCTGCCCGGACCAGCCGCCCCGCCGCGCTCTTCACCGAGTCACCGCAGGCCGTGGCCACGGTCGAGCCGCTCCGCGTGACCGCCTGGCCCAGCAGGGCCCGCAGGCCGCGCACCTGCAACATCCCGGCGCCCAGTTCGTACAGCCATTCCACCAACGCCTCGCCCGGCGGCAGCTCGGCCGCGAGCGCGTCGGCCCGGGCTGCGATCGCCTCGATGCGGTCGAGGTACGCCGCCTCCAGCAGCGCGTGCCGGGTCGGGAAATGCCGGTACAGCGTGCCCGAGCCGACCCCGGCCCGCTTGGCGATGTCGTCGAGCGACGCGCCCTCCCCGTGCTCGGCGAAGGCCTCCACGGCCACCTTCAGCAACCGCTCGTAGTTACGCCGAGCATCCGCCCGCATGGGCCTGACCTGCGCCATGCAGCCACTCCTCACGAACCGGGGGGATTACGAACCGGGGACCCTCTCCGCACCTTATCGAGAACGGCCGGCGAGCCGAGGTCCGCACACCCGCCCGCCTCACATCTTCATCGCCCCCGCCGCCAGGTCCCGCAGGAAGTGCCGCGCCCCGATCAGGAACACGACGATCAGTGGGATGACACTCATCAGGGCACCGGCCATCACCAGCGAGTAGTCGGTGTTGTAGAGGATGTTGAGGTTGGCCAGGGCGACCTGGAGGGTGACCTTGTCGGGGTCGATCATGACGACCAGGGGCCAGATGTAGTCGTTCCAGAGGCCGATGAACGTGAAGATGCCGAGGAAGGCGAGAGCCGGCCGGAACAGCGGCAGGACGACCGTCCAGTAGAGGCGGAAGAAACCGGCCCCGTCGATCCGCCCGGCGTCCAGCAGCTCGTCCGGCAGCGAGTTCTGCGCGTACTGGCGCATCCAGAAGATGCCGAAGGCGTTCGCCGCGCCGGGAATGATCAGCGCCTTCAGGGAGCCGGCCCAGCCGAACTCGGCCATGGTCACGAACTGCGGCACCAGGGAGAGCTGCGCGGGGATCATGTACGTCACCAGCAGCATGCCGAAGAGGAACTTCTTCGCCGGGAACTCGTACTTGGCGAAGGCGAACGCGGCCAGCGAGTCGAAGAACAGCACCAGCACGGTCCCGAGCACGGCGACGACGACGGTGTTGAACAGCGAGCCGAAGAAGTCGACGGTGTCGAGCACCCGCCCCATGTTGTCCAGCAGATGCGACCCCGGCACCAGCTTGGGCGGGTAGCGGTAGATGTCCTGCGTGGTGCCGGAGGCCAGCACCACCAGCCAGTAGAAGGGGAACAGCGAGACCAGCACACCGAGCAGCAGCACCGCCCGGACGCAAGTGCGGCTGAGCCTGCTGCCGGAGCCGATGGCCAAACCCGCGCTCCCGGTCGACCTCTGTTCAGCGGCCACGGCGAGCCCCCTTGCGGCGCAGCAGACCGGCGATGCCGGGCCGGCGGTCGTCGTCCGAGCCGGCGACCAGGCGCCAGTTGATGACGGTGAAGACAGCGATGATCGCGAAGAGGACCCAGCCCATGGCGGCTCCGTAGCCGAACTGGTGCTCCTTGAAGGCCTTCTGCCACAGATAGAGCACGATGGTCATCCCTTCCTGGCCCGGCCCGCCCGTGGTTCCGACGTCGGTCGACTGGAAGAGCACCTGGGACTCGGTGAAGATCTGAAGGCCGTTGATCGTGGAGGTGACGGCGGCGAAGAGCACCACCGGGCGCAGTTGCGGCAGTACGACCCGGAAGAGGGTCTGCCGGCTGTTCGCGCCGTCGACGCGGGCGGCCTCGAAGTGCTCGGTGGGGATGGCCTGGAGGCCCGCCAGGAAGATCAGCGCGTTGTAGCCGACCCACCGCCAGATGATCATGATGGAGACGGACGACTTGATGCCCCACTCCGAGGACAGCCAGCCGACCCCGTCCAGCCCGATCGCCCGCAGCACCGAGTTGGCGAGTCCCGCCTGGGCGAAGACCGAGCCGAAGACGACGGTCATGGCGACCATCGAGGTGACGTTGGGGACGAAGTACGCCACCCGGTAGGCACCGGCGAAGCGGACCTGCGAGTGCAGCAGGAACGCCAGCACCAGAGCCAGGAACAGCATCGGCACCGTGGACAGGAACCAGATCTCGAAGGTGTTGAGCACCGAGTGCCAGAACACCGAGTCCTGGAGCAGCCAGCCGTACTGCTTGAGCCCGACGTAGCGCATGTCGCCGATGCCGTCCCAGTCCTGGAAGGACAGGTAGACGGAGAAGACGATCGGGAAGGCGCCGAAGACGGCGAACAGCACGTAGAACGGGGAGATCGCGAGCAGCGGCGGGAGGTGACGCCTGCGTCCGCCCGGGGTGGTGGCTTTCGTACGGCCGGCCGGCTGCTTCTCGCTCGCCGCCGGCACGCCGGCCGGGTCGAGAACTGTCGCCATGTCAGCTCACCCCCACCCGGGACAGCGTGGTCTCGGCGGTGTTCACGGCGTCCCGCCAGGCCCTGTCGGGGTTCTTGCCGAGCATTTCCACATTGGTCAGCTCCTGGAAGAACGGGGTGTTGGCGGACTCCTCGTAGGGGCTGAAGTAGACGACCGGGGCCTTTTCGGCGGCCGGGCCGAAGACGTCGATGGGCTGCTGGCCGCCGAAGAAGGGGTCGGGCTTGTGCATCGCCGGCTCCGCGTAGGCTGCCGGAGTGGTGGGGAACAGGGAAATCTCCTGGTAGCTCTCGAGCTGGTTCGCCGGGCTGAGCAGCCACTTCAGGAAGGCGAAGCCCGCCTCGGGGTCCCGGCAGTAGCGGGTCAGAGTCATGTACGAGCCGCCGTAGTTGGCGGGACCGTCCGGCATGGTGGTCAGCCGCCAGGACCCGGAGGTCTTCGGCGCGGTGTCCTTCAGGCCGTTGATGGCCCACACCGCCGTGGTCATCGTGGCGATCCGGCCTCCGCTCATGGCCGCGTTGAAGTCGGGTGTGCCGTCCGTGATCCTGGCGCTGAGTCCCTGGCGGAGGATGTCCACGGACAGGTCCCAGGCCCGCCGGATGTGCTCCTGGCAGCCGATGAAGCGGTTGTCGGCGTCCACGAACTGCCTGGGGCTCTGGAGCAGGACCTGCTGGAAGACGTTGCCGATGTTGCTCACCAGGTACGGCTTGCCGGGCCCCTTCGCCCGCAGGGCCCGCCCGGCGGCGATGAACTTCTCCCAGGAGGGGATCTCCTCGGCGACGTCCTCCGGTTCGTGGGCCAGTCCGGCCTCCCGGAAGAGGTCCCTCCGGTAGTAGAGCGCGGTGGGGCCGGCGTCCAGAGGGAAGCCGATCATCCTGCCCGTCGGGGTGAAGCAGGCCTTCCACTTCCACTCGAGGTACTGGTCGCGGACTGACTCCGCGCCGAGCTCCCGCAGGTCGAGGAACTCGTTCTCGTCGGGGAAGAACGTGGCGAGGTTGTCGTTGTTCACGACCGTCACGTCCGGCACGTAGGCGCGCGCGGCGAGGCTGGTGCGCACCTTGGAGTCGATGTCGCCGTCGGGTATCTGCGAACTCCGCACCTTCAGTCCGGGCATCCCCGGCACGCCCCGCCTGGCGGTGGCGAGCAGCTTGTCGCTGAGCGAGGCCTTCCAGTACCAGAGGCTGAGGTGGTCGGTTCCGGCGGAGGCCGATCCCTTCACGGACCCGCATCCGGTCAGTCCGAGCAGGCCCGCCCCCGCACCGCCCAGGGAGGCCCCCAGAAAGCGTCTGCGGGACATCGTTCGGTGTTCCATGGGGGCGCACTCGCTTTCCGGGCGTGCCGTGGCAGGGCACAGCGCTGCCGCGGGCCCGTTTTTCACGGGATGGGGGGAGGCTTCCCTGATGAGGAAGTGAAGACAACGATGTCGGCGGGGCGTGGTGGCCGGGGCCGACGGTCTCGCGGTGGGGGTTTCCGGGTGCTCGTGAACGTTCACGTGAGCGTTGCCGTCGAGTATCGGGGCGCCCGAAAACCGGTGTCAAGGGACCTGCGCGGAACGGTCTGCCGGGCATACGCCCAGGCAGGTCAGGCGGAGGCGCGGACCACCAGCTCGGGCACCACCCACGCGTCCGCGCCCCGCAGCGGCTCCTCACCCTCGCGCAGCCGGGCCACCTGCTCCACGGCCAGCCGTCCCAGCTGCCGTTTGTCGATGTGCAGGGTGGTCAGGGCGGGGTCCACCAGCTCGCCCAGGGAGAGCCCGTCGAAGCCCAGCACCGCCAGATCGTCCGGGACACTCCGGCCGTGGCGGCGGGCGGTGCGCATCGCCCCGATCGCTATCAGGTCGTTGAAGCCGAAGACCGCGGTGATCTCGGGCCTCGCCGCCAGGAGTTGTTCCATGCCGGCCTCGCCGCCGGCCACGCTGTGCTCCGGGCACACCACGACCCAGTCCTCGTCGACCGGCAGTCCGAGGCGCCGCACCTGCTCCAGGAAGGCCAGCCTGCGGGGGCCGGGGCCGTGCACGCCGTCCAGCATGCCGATCCTGCGGTGCCCCGCGCGGAACAGGTGGTTCATGCCCTGCTCGACTCCGGTGGCGGCGTCGATGCCCACGGCCGCGAACCGGGTCTGCTGCGGGCCGCGCTCCAGCAGCACCAGCGGCACGCCTCCGAGGTGCCGGGTGAGGACGTCGTCCGGGTCCTTGAAGTAGCCCACGACCGCGTCAGCCTGGTGGGAGAGCACGTCGAGCGCCTGCCGCTCCCTGGCCTCGTCGATACGGGAGTCCCACACGACCACCTGCCAGCCGCGCTGCTCGGCCGCCTCCAGCACCCCGGCGGCCACCTCGGGGAAGAACGGGTTGCGCAGGTCCGGGATGACCAGGCCCGCCGTCACCGCCCCCTTCTGGACGAGTCCGCGCGCGAACCGGCTGGGCCGGTAGTCCAGGAGCCGGGCCGCCTCCAGGACCCGCTCCTTGGTGGCCGGGTCGATCTCACCCTTGTCGTTGACCGCCCGGGAGACCGTCTGCCGTGACACCCCGGCCAGTCGTGCGACGTCGTGGATCGTGGCCCGGCGCCGGGCACCGCCGGCCCGCTCGGCATCCGGCTCCGCCCACTGATTGTCGGTCCACACGCTGAGCACTTTATCCGGCTCCGGCCCCCGCCCGGCAGGGGCGGCCGGGCGGGCCCCTCAGCCGTCGAGCTCGGTGAAGAGCGTCAGCTGGAGGGCGCCCGGGGCTTCGAGCCGGGAGTTCAGGGAGTTCCAGGGGGTGCGCGTGGGCTCGGCGACCACCTCGGCTCCTGCGGCGGCCAGCTTCGCAGTGGTGGCGACGGAGTCGTCCACCTGGAAGGCGACCCGGATGTGCCCGGCCACCCGTCGCCCCACCTCGACCTCGTCGATGAAGGCGGCGTGGTTCGGGTCGGTCAGCTCCAGGGTGGCCCGCCCGGCGTCGAGGATCGTGACCCGCCCGTCCTCCGAGGCGAACGCGCCCTGCTCGGCCAGACCGAGCACGTCCCGGTAGAAGTGCAGCGCGGCGTCGTAGTCGTCCGCCGTCACGACCAGACGGAGTTCTCGTACGGCTGGTTCGTCGGGCATGGGGGCTCCTCCTCCGAGAGCTGGGGTAACCGCTGACAACCCAGGAGCCGGCCGGTTGATTCCCGCGCGCGGCCGGACCCGACGCGGACTTCCGCGGCCGGGCCGGTCGGGACTGAGACCTTGTCAGAACAGGGCGCTGTAGGCGTTCAGCGCCGGCTGTCCGCCCAGGTGGGCGTAGAGGACCGTGGAGTCGCGGCCGATCTCGCCCCGCGAGACCAGGTCGATCAGCCCGGCCATGGACTTCCCCTCGTACACGGGGTCGGTGACCATCCCCTCCGTCCGGGCCGCGAGCCGCATCGCCGCCAGCGTGGTCTCGTCGGGGATGCCGTACGTGCCCGCGTGGTACCGCTCGTCGAGTTCGACGTCGGACTCGGTCAACTCGCGCTTGAGGCCGATGAGCTGCCCGGTGTCGTGCGCGATCCGGGCGACCTGGCCACGGGTCGCGGCGGGTTTCGCCGAGGCGTCGATGCCGAGCACGCGCCGGGGCCGCCCGCCCGCATCCTCCAGCGCCGCGAAGCCGGCGACCATGCCGGCCTGGGTGGAGCCGGTCACCGAGCACACGACCACGGTGTCGAAGAAGACGCCCAGCTCACGCTCCTGCTCGGCGACCTCGAACGCCCATCCGGCGAAGCCGAGGCCGCCGAGCGGATGGTCGGAGGCCCCGGCCGGGATGGCGTACGGCTTGCCGCCCGCCTCCTCGACCTCCCTGAGCGCCTGCTCCCAGCTCTCCTTGAACCCGATCCCGAACCCGGCCTTCACCAGCCGTACGTCGGCCCCGGCGAGGCGGCTGAGCAGGATGTTGCCGACCTTGTCGTACACGGCGTCCGGCCAGTCCACCCAACTCTCCTGCACGAGCACGCACTTGAGCCCGGCCCGGGCGGCGACCGCGGCGACCTGGCGGGTGTGGTTGGACTGCACCCCGCCGATCGACACGAGCGTGTCGCAGCCCTGGGCGAGCGCGTCGGCGACCAGGTACTCCAGCTTGCGGGTCTTGTTACCGCCGTACGCGACACCGGAGTTGCAGTCCTCGCGCTTGGCCCAGAGGGCGGCGCCGCCGAGGTGTGCGGTCAGCCGCTCCAGGGGGTGGACGGGCGAGGGCCCGAAGAGCAGGGGGTAACGGGCGTACGAGGAGAGGGAGTGGGAGGGGGAAGGGGAAGGGGAAGCGGGCGAGGACGGGGAAAGGGACATGGGTCCTCCCGGGTCGGGATGGGGATCGTTCTCAGTCGGCGAGCTCTTCGAGCCCGCGCCAGATCTCCGCCGTGACGCGGACCGCCTCGGCCACGTCACCGGCCGCGCAGGCCTCGATCAGCCGCTCGTGCAGCCCGGCCGAACGACAGCTGCCGCCCTCGCCGAAGCGCCGTCGCTCCAGGCGGCGGATGAGCGGGGTGTACCGGGCGACGGTCGCGGCGGCCGCGCGGTTGCCGCTCACCCGGACGAGGACCTCGTGCAGCGCGTCGTCGGCACGCAGGGCTTCGTCCACGTCTCCGGCGGCGACCGAGGCGGCGAACCGCTGGTTGGCGGCGCGCATCGCCTCGATGTCCGCGGCCGTCAGCCGGGGCACGGCGACCCGCGTCACGAGCTCGTGCATGGCGCCGACCACGGCGGCGGCGTCCCGGACGTCGGAGGCCACGAGCGGGGTCACCCGGGTGTAGCTCTGCGGCTTGCTCTCCAGCAGCCCCTCGTCCACGAGCCGGGAGAACGCCTCCCGCACCGGCGCCCGGGACAGCCCCAGCCGCTCCGCGAGCTCGGCGTCCCGCACCACCGCACCGGGTTCGATCTCCCCGGCCACGATGGCGTCCCGGATCGCCGCGTACGCACGGTCCCTGAGCAGGGTCCGGGGCACGGGCCGGATAGCCTCCACAAACTGAAATGTTAGATGTCAGCACCAGCCCCGGACAAGGGTCCGGGCAAGACCGTGGCCCGCACTCCCCACGCGGTGCGGGCCACGGTCTCTCAGGCCGCCCAGGGCCAGTCGGCGTCCCGGGTGGCCTCGATCAGCGGAACCATCCGGAAAGCCGCGTCCGAAAGCCCTCCGAACGTGTGCCGGTTGCCCGTGCCCGACGGGCCGTGGCCCGCCCGGTATCCGGCGAGGTTCCAGGTGTAGACCGGCACGTCGGCCGGGACCTGCTCGGTCGGGTCGCCCCGGTGGTGGTGCGTGTACTGCTCGTCGGTGACGATCAGCACCCGGTCGTGCTTCCGGTAGTGCCGGCGCACCGCCTCGGTGGTGTCGGTGCCGCCCAGGTCGCCGAAGCGGTCGAGGATCCTCAGCACCGACTCGCCCTGGCGGAACTTCACGCGGTCGCTCGTCGAGCCGAACTCGACCAGGTCCGCGCGCTCCGCCCGCAGCGCGAGCGCCGTGCCGAAGATCGCGGCGGCGTCGGCGCGGGTGAGTTCCGAGCGGTCGGACAGCCGCGACCAGAACATCGAGCCGGAGCGGTCCACGAGCACCAGCGTCCGACCGGGCAGCGCGGGCACGTTGGCCAGCGAGTGGCCGAGCGCCCGCTCCAGGGCGTACGACCAGCGCAGCGACGGCGCGTGCTGGTACGCGGCGAGGTACCGGAAGGGGAACTGCCGCGAGCGCGCGACTTCCGCCGGGTCGCCGATCCGCGCGGCGACCCGCTCGGCCACCTCGTCGGACACCCCGGCCTCGTCGAAGTTGCGCAGGTTGCGCACGAGCGCCATGGTGCCCATGGACGGAATCACGGCCTCCCAGGCCGCCTTGTCCATCGGCCCCTGGAGCCAGCCCGCCAGCGTCTCCCACGTCATCCCGGCCGCGGCCAGCCGCTCGGCACCGCCCTCGGCGGTGACGACCGCACGCCGCTCCGCCACCGGCAGCGCCATCAGCTCGCGGTGCGCGGTGAGGACGCGGTCCGATGCGGGCGGCACCGCGGTGTCGGGGTGGTGCCGCCGGTCGAGGGCGTACCGGAACAGCTCGCCCTGCCACGGCTTGTCCGGGTCCGGGGCGGCGTGCACGAGGTTGAGGATGTCGCCGAAGCGGTAGCCCTTGGAGGCGGTGTCGTACTTCAGCAGCGCCTTGCCGTGGTAGAGACGGCGTACGGCGTCGGCTATGCCGCGCTTGACGGGCTTGGGCACGTTGCGGCCGTACATCGCCGTCCAGTACGCGAGCAGTTCGCCGGGCTCGTCGGGCCGCTGGAGCGTGGAGGCGACGACCTGCCGGTTGGCCGGGCCGCCGGTCGAGCCCTCCTCCAGGCGGGCCTTGACGTACTCGGCGGCGCCGACGACGGAGGCCGTACGCAGGTTGCCCTCGCCACGCAGCCAGCCGAGCAGGCCGGCCGTCCACGCCGGGTCGGTGACGGCGAGTTCGCGCACGAGCTTCGCGAAGCGGTCGTCGCGGTCGGCGCCGGTCTCGTAGAAGGTCTGCTGCGACACGAAGTTCGACACCGCGAGCAGAAAGAGCTCCGAGCGGGCGTCGCGCTCCCGGCCCCGGCCGCCCTCGTAGGTGCGCAGTACGCGCCCGGTGGACGTCACACGGGAGACGGGACGCGCCCGCGCCGCCTTGCTGTTGAATCGCGCCATGATGAATTCCCCCGAATTCTTTACAGGTGTCCGAGAGAAGCGCGGCACATGAGAAAGGTGGGTGCCCGAGAACAGAAGTCGGCGACGGACTTATCCGGATGCTCTGCCCATTGAGCTACAGCGACCCGAAGTCGCTGACGGGGCTCGAACCCGCAACATTCCGATCAAATGAAGTAACCGTTGCCTGCGCACCGGGCACCCACCACATGCTGCGCCTCCCGAGATCAAGTCGGCGGCGGCGTCGGATTCTTTGGAAGAGAAGTAGCCGCTGCCATCGCACCGGGAGGTGCGTGACGTTGTGATCTCACTGTAGGAGGCGCGGTGCGGGACCTGCGAGCGAATTAATTACCGCTTCTGGCGCTTCCAGGGACCGGTGATGGCGAGCAGGATGCCCGGGTCCTGGATGTTGGCGTAAAGGGTCTTGCCGTCGGGCGAGAAGGTGACACCGGCGAACTCGCTGTACTCCGGCTCCTCTTCGGTGCCGACGTTCAGGTCGTTGCGGGCGATCGGGTACGTGCGGCCGCTCTCGGTGGCGCCGAAGAGGTGCGAGACGCCCTCGCCGTCCTCGGCCAGGACGATGCCGCCGTACGGGGAGACGGTGATGTTGTCGGGGCCGTCGAACGCGCCGTCCTTGGACGGGTCGGGGTTCACACCGAGCAGGACCTTCAACGTCAGCGTCCGACGCTTGGGGTCGTAGAACCAGACCTGGCCGTCGTGCCGGCCGGGGCTCTCCTCGCGGGCGTACGAGGAGACGATGTAGGCGCCGCCGT
Organism: Streptomyces sp. NPDC052064; assembly: GCF_055585925.1. Classification (NCBI taxonomy): domain Bacteria; kingdom Bacillati; phylum Actinomycetota; class Actinomycetes; order Kitasatosporales; family Streptomycetaceae; genus Streptomyces; species Streptomyces sp. NPDC052064. The sequence goes on along the minus strand of NZ_JBVJJE010000003.1, from coordinate 585,607 downwards.
CGCCCCACCACATGCCCTCCAGCTTGCGGGCGCGGGTGACCTCCCCGGCGCCGAACTGCTTGCGCACGGGCGTGGTGCGGGCGTCGCGGTCGGGTACGTCCACCCAGTCGACGCCGTAGACGGTGCCGGTCTTGGTGGCCCGGGACAGGTCGTCGACGAACCGGCCGCCGGAGTCGTAGCACTTGGGCGCCTGGAGGACACCGGCGTCGTCGGCGAGCTCGCGGAACTTGCCGGGGCCGTATGCGAAACCCTTGGGCGGGGTCCAGCGGTAGAAGAGGCCGTTGGGCTCGTCGTCGTCCTCCGTGAGGTAGGCGTGGCCACGCTTGGGGTCGATGACGACGGCCTCGTGATCGTAACGGCCGAAGAACTTCAGCGGCTTGGGGCTGCGGTTGGCGCGCCGGTCGGAGGGGTCGACCTCGAAGACGTAGCCGTGGTCCTTGGTCATGCCGTTGACGCCGGCCCTGTCGGAGTTCTCCTCGCAGGTGAGCCAGGTGCCCCACGGCGTGCTGCCACCGGCGCAGTTGGTGGAGGTGCCCGCGATGCCGACCCACTCGGCGACCGGTCCGTCGGGGCGTACCTCGACGACCGTGCAGCCACCGGCGGCGGCCGGGTCGTAGACGAGGCCCTCGGTGAGCGGCACCGGATACTTCCAGTTGGCGCGCGGGCCCTTCAGCTCGTGGTTGTTGACGAGCAGGGTTGTGCCGCGGGGGCCGTCGAAGGTGGCGGTGCCGTCGTGGTTGGACGGCGTGAACTCACCGGACTCCAGCTTCGTCCTGCCGCTGTAGGTGATGATCCGGTACTCGAAGCCGGCGGGCAGGGCGAGGATGCCCTCGGGGTCGGGGACCAGCGGCCCGTAGCCGACTCCGTGCGAGGCGTCCGCGGACGTCTCCTCCGCGCCCTCGCTGTCGGAGGACGCGAGGGCGTTCGGCGCGGTCGCGAGGGCCCCGACACTGCCCGCCAGCGCGACACCGGCACCGGTGATCGCGGAGGTTCTGGCGAAGTCCCTGCGGGTGAGCGACATGGTGTCTCCTGTGACGGTGGGTGTGCCGTGGAGGGTGGCGGACCTCGTACGCCGACACAGTCCCGCTCACGCATGAACGCCGGTTGAACACCCCCCTAAGGGCACGGGACCGTGTCCATGTGCCCCTGAGGACGCGGGGCCGTGTCCCTATGCGGCTCCGCCGCGTGGGCGCGACCAGACACAACGACCCCGCACCCGCAAAACGGGATCAGCCACCCTGTTGCGACCGCGCCTTGAAGGCCGCCTTCCGCGCTTCCTTGGCGACCTTCTTGTCCGGATGCAACCGCCCCATCGCCTCCAGCACGTCAGCCGTCGCGGGATGGTCAACCCGCCACACAGCCTCAAAAAACCCACCGTGCTGCTGCGCAAGCCCCTCGACCAACGCCCGCAACTCCTCGGAGTTCCCTTCGGCAGCCAACTGCGCGGCCACCGTGTCGATGGTCAGCCAGTACACCATCGCTTCCGACGGCGCAGGCACATCAGCCGCACCGTGCTCGGTGAGCCAGACACGCGCGAGGCCACCCAACTCGGCATCATCGAGCACCTCCCGCAACGCCGGCTCGGCCGAAGCACCCACCAGGGACAACGCCTGCTGACACCGCAGCCGCCGCAGCGGCGCCCCGGCATCCGCACCCCGCGCCGCCGCCAGCAACTCCCGCGCCGCGTCGAGCGATTCCCGGCGCTCCAGCCACCGCTCGGTCTCGGCCTGTGCCGCCCCCGGCGGGAACGCGGCCGTGCCGTCGAGCAGCACGTCGGCTCCCTTGTCCGCGAGGTCTCCGACGGCCGGTGCCTCGAATCCGGCCTCCAGCAGCCGGGCACGCAGGCCGTACACCCCGAGCGGGGTGAGCCGGACCATGCCGTACCGGGAGACGTCGGTCTCGTCGACGGGCGCCGCGGGCTCCTCGTCGGCCTCGGCCATGAGCGCCTCGTCCACGGGCTGGTACGCCACGAGCCCCACCGGCTCCAGCATCCGGAACTGGTCGTCCAGCCGCATCATCGCGTCGGACACCTGCTCCAGGACGTCGTTGGTCGGCTCGTCCATGTCGCTGGGCACGATCACCGAGGCGGCCAGTGCGGGCAGCGGCACCGGAGCCTCGGCGGGTGTGCCCTCACCGGCGGTCAGCAGATAGAGGTTGCCGAGCACACCGTCGAGGAACTCGGCCTCGGCCTCCGGGTCCCAGTCGAGGGCGGAGAGGTCGACCTCGCCGTCCTCGGCCACGAGCCCGTCCAGGTCGGGCACGCTCGCGTCGGCGAGCACGGTCTCCAGGGCCGCGACCCACACCGCGAGCACGTCCTGCGGCGAGCCACCGGTGAGCAGCGCCAGGTCGTCGCCCGTCGTGACGGTGCCCTCCTCCTCGTCCACGATCTCGACGAGCCCGGCGTCCACGGCCACCCGCCACGCCTCACTGGTGTCGGCGGCGGCGTCGTCCCCGCTCAGTCCGAGCACCTCGGCGGCGGCGGGCAACTGCTCGTCGACGAGCCCGCCCCCGGCGTCGACCCGGGTCTCCGGCCCGGCCCAGCGGGCCAGCCGGGCGGCCCGGGACAGCAACGGCGTGGACAGTGCGTCGCGCGCCAGCTCCGCTTCGGGGTGCAGCCGCACCGGCGGCAGGGGGGAGCTGTCTGACATCGGCTGTTTCTCCTAGGGCGCCTCTACGACTCGCCGCTCAGCCTAGACGGATTTACACCCATGCCGCCTACTTCATGTCCCCGTCAGCGGCTGTACATGGCCGAAACCTTGACAAGTGGCCTGAGCAGGCTGGAGATTGACGCGCGTAGAAGTCGGCGGACACCTGTTCACCGGGCCCGCCCCACCAGGCCCGCCCGTCCACCGCCCTCTACGCGCGTCACACCGCCCGCCCCACAGGTAGCGGCAGACAGTCCACGCACCACCCTCGTCCCGGCGCTCTGTCACGTCCCCGGAGGGAACCCCGTTGCCGAGCAAGTCGTCCGCGCGCCTCGCCGCGCTCACCGTCACCGCCGTGTGCTCCGCGGCATCCACGATCGTCCTCACCGCCCCCGCACACGCGGACTCGGTCCGCATCCATGACATCCAGGGCAGCACCCGGACATCGCCGTTCGCCGGCCGGCAGGTCACGGACGTGACCGGAATCGTCACCGGCATCCGGACCTACGGCTCGTCCCGCGGCTTCTGGATCCAGGACCCGAACCCGGACGCCGACCCGGCGACCAGCGAGGGCGTCTTCGTCTTCACCAGCTCGACGCCGAAGGGGGTCGCCGTCGGTGACTCCGTCACGGTCAGCGGCACGGTCTCGGAGTACGTCCCCGGCGGCACCACCTCCGGCAACCAGTCGCTGACGGAGATCACCAAGCCGGCGACCACGGTCGTCTCCAGCGGCAACCAGCTCCCCGCCGCCACGACGATCGACGCGAGGTCGGTCCCCGCCACCTACGCGCCGACCGGCGACACCACGGCGAACGGCTCGATCAACGCCCTCCCCCTCAAGCCCTCGAAGTACGCCCTGGACCACTACGAGGCGCTGGAGGGCATGACCGTACGCGTCACCGACACCCGTGTCGTGGGCGCCACCGACCCGTACACCGAACTCTGGGTGACGGTGAAGCCGCACGAGAACCGCAACCGCCGCGGCGGCACGGTCTACGGCTCCTACGAAGCCCAGAACGCCGGCCGCCTCCAGATCCAGTCCCTCGGCTCGACGGCCGACTTCCCGAAGGCGAACGTCGGCGACACGCTCACCGGCACGACGGCGGGCCCGCTGGACTACAACCAGTTCGGCGGCTACACCCTGGTCGCGAGCGAACTGGGCACGCTCAAGTCCGCGGACCTGAAGCGCGAGACGACGCGCAAGCAGCGCTCCTCGGAACTCGCGGTCGCCACCTACAACGTCGAGAACCTCGACCCGACCGACGACACCTTCGCCGAGCACGCCTCCGCGATCGTGAACAACCTGAAGTCGCCGGACATCGTGTCCCTGGAGGAGATCCAGGACAACAACGGCGCGAAGAACGACGGTACGGTCGCCGCCGACCAGACCATGACCAAGCTGATCGACGCGATCGTCGCGGCCGGCGGCCCGACGTACGACTGGCGCTCGATCGACCCGGCCGACAAGGCCGACGGCGGTGAGCCCGGCGGCAACATCCGCCAGGCGTTCCTGTTCAACCCGGAGCGGGTCTCCTTCACGGACCGCGCGGGCGGCGACGCCACGACGGCGACCGGGGTGACGAAGATCCACGGCAAGGCGCACCTGACGCTCAGCCCCGGCCGGATCGCCCCCGCCGACGAGGCCTGGAGGAACAGCCGCAAGCCGCTGGCCGGCGAGTTCGTCTTCCGCGGCCGCACGGTCTTCGTGATCGCCAACCACTTCAACTCCAAGGGCGGCGACCAGGGCCTGACCTCCCAGTACCAGCCGCCGGCCCGCAGCTCCGAGACCCAGCGCCACCAGCAGGCCACGCTGGTGAACGCCTTCGTCAAGGACATCCTCGACACCCAGAAGAACGCGGACGTCATCACCCTGGGCGACATCAACGACTTCGAGTTCTCCCGCACCGCGAGCATCCTCGAAGGCCGGGGCGAACTCTGGTCGGCGATCAAGTCGCTGCCCAGGAGCGAGCGCTACTCGTACGTCTACCAGGGCAACAGCCAGGTCCTCGACCAGATCCTGATCAGCCCGTCGATCCGCCGCGACTGCGACTTCGAGTACGACAGCGTGCACGTCAACGCGGAGTTCAACGACCAGATCAGCGACCACGACCCGCAGGTCCTGCGCTTCCGCCCGTAACCCCTCAGCCACAGGCCGGCTGGACCACAGCGTCCAGCCGGCCCCACGGCACCGTTCACCCGCTCACACGTGTCGGTCCCGGACGCCGCCCCAGGTGCTCAACGTTGGTGCCGGCGGGGTGTCGCTTCTTCGGGACGGGCGCCGCCCCAAGCGGCACGACTGCCCGCAGCGTCGGCCGGCGGCAGTTGGATCAGCCACGACGCACCCGCACCCGCACCCGCGCACGGCGAGAAGCGGACGGGGCGGGGGGTGTCCGCCCGCAGCGGTTGACGCGTCAGCGGACAGTCAGTCGGCGTCCGACCCCATGCGCCGTTCCTAGGACGGGCACCCCCCGGCCCGGCCCCGACCCCGCTCAGCGATGCCAGTGAGGCCAGCGATGCCCGCGATTCGCGTGCTGCCGCCGCCGCAGCACCTCGACAGCCACCACCGCAGCCCCCGCAGCCGCCCCGACAACCAGCGCCGGCCGAGGCCCCGCATGGGTCGCCTTGTCGTGCGCCGTATGCCCGGCCTGCGCGGCGCTGCTCCGCAACTGCACCGTCATCGCCCCGGCCTTGTCCCGCAGATCGGCCGCCCGAGCCCGCGCACGCCCCTTCACGTCCGCCTTCCCCGCCAACTCCTCCACTGTGTTCCCGAGTTCACTACGGGTCCGCTCGATCTGCTGCCGCAACTCATCGGGCCCCTTGGCCCCGCCCGTCGCATCCGTCATCGATGTGCCCTTTCCCTGATCTCCTCCACGTCGGCCCTGACGCTGCCGAGAGCCTCCTCAGGCGTGGGAGGCGTGGCCCGGCGCAACTGCCCCCGGCCGGCAGCGGCCAGCACGGCCGCGATCACGAACAGCACCCCCGTCACGATGAGCGCCGCGGCCCAGACGGACAGCACCAGCGAGAGGGCGGCGACCCCTGTCCCGGCCAGCGCGAGCAGCCCGGCGTAGGCGACGGCACCCGCCGCACCGAGCAGCCCACCGCCGCGCCCCGCACGCCGACCCTTCTCGGCCAGTTCTTCCTTCGCGAGAGCCACTTCCTGCCGGACGAGCCGGGAGAGCTGCTCTGAGGCCTGTGAGACGAGCGCGCCCACGGAGTGGTGCTCGTCGCGCACGGCCCGATGTTCGATGGTCCCGGTCACGGTGTTCCGCCTCCTCTCGAAGTAGGAACCCCCGAGTACCCGGCCCACCCCCCGCTACCCCTGCATCCCGCCCCGGTCACCATCCGCAGGGCCCGGTTTGCCACCCCTCCGGCCCAGCCCCGTCTCCGCCCGGCTGCCCCGCCGCCGCCCCACCCGCACCAAGCTCACCGAGCCGCGCCGACCGAGCCTGAAACAAGTCCAGCCGCGCCTGCAACAACACGGCCTCCGCGACCAGTTCGGGCACCCCCTCCCCCTCGGCCCCCTCCAGCTCGTCGGCGCCCTACCACCCCCGGCAACGCCCCGCAACCGCCAGCCAACCGGAAAGCATCTCTTACGAGTACCCGGTAGAAAAATTAACTAGAGCTACACAGTCACGCTGCCGACACTACTCACATGACAACCCCCTTCGGCCGCGCCCTGTGCGCCATGATCACCCCGTTCACGACGTCCGGAGCGCTGGACCTGGACGGTGCCCAACGCCTCGCCGCCCACCTGGTCGCACAGGGCTGCGACGGCCTCGTCCTGTCCGGCACGACGGGCGAGTCGCCGACCACCACGGACGCCGAGAAGTCGGCCCTGATCGCAGCCGTCTGCGAGGCCGTGGCCGACCGGGCGTCGATCGTCGCTGGCATCGGCACACCCGACACCCGCCACACCGTCGACCTGGCCCGCGAGGCGGAAAAGGCGGGCGCGGACGGCCTGTTGGTGGTGCCGCCGTACTACAGCAGGCCCCCGCAGGACGCGATCGAGGCACACTTCCGCGAGATCGCCGATGCCAGTGAGCTCCCGCTCATGCTCTACGACATCCCGATCCGCACCGGCATCCGAGTCGAACCGGAGACGATCCTCCGCCTCTCCGCACACCCCAGGATCGTCGCGGTCAAAGACTGCTCCTACGACTTCCTGGCCGCCCAGAAGGTGCTGGCCCGCACGGACCTGGCGTACTACGCGGGCTGCGACGAGCACAACCTCGCCCTGTACGCGGTGGGTGGCGCCGGTTACGTCAGCACGGTGTCGAACGTGATCCCGGACCGGCTGCGAGCCGTCCTGGACGCGTTCGACGCGGGCGACACGGCACAGGCGGCCCGCCTCCAGCAGCGGGCCACCCCGCTCATCGAGGCGATCATGTCCGCAGGGCTCCCGGGCACGGTCACGACCAAGGCGCTCCTCACCGCCCTTGACCTCCCCGCCGGCCCGGTCCGCACCCCCCTGCGATCCGCCGACGACCGGACGACGGGCGGACTCCTGTCGCTCTACAACACCCTGATCACCGCCTGACCAAGCCCTGCGCAAGGCCGGCGCACCGCCTGCTCAAGGCCCGCTCACCGCTCCGCGAACACCGGCTCCCACCGCCCCTTCGTGTTGTCCTTGGGCGACCGGAAGCCACTGAGCGGCACCACCTTGTCGCTGCCCATCGTCACCAGAACCAGCCGCTGGTGGTACTCGTTGCCGTCGGGCCCGATGTCCCAGGCGACGAGTGAGTCGCCGTCCACCCAGGCGAGCAACTGCTGCCCGTGCACCTCGGTGCGCGTCTTCCCCGTGCGCGAGTCAAGGATCCAGGAGGACGTCTTCCACTTCTTGCCCGCGAACTGACCGGCGACGAGCGCCCCGTCCGGCGACACCCCGGCCTCGACCGACCAGTCCCGGTACCGTTCCCTCGCGGGCGGGGCGACCTCCTTGCCGCTGACGTCGTAGTACCTCTTGCCCGGTTCGGAGGGCAGACCGGCCCAGACGAGGCTGCCGTCGCGACTGAAGTGGAAGTCCTGACGGGAATTGAGGAAGCTCATCGGGTCGTCCGGGTCCGAGCCGACCTCGACCTCGGTCCATGAACTCCTCCCGGATGCCACGTCGATGACATGGAACCCGGTCCGGTACGACTTCATGAACGGGGCGCTCCAGTCGTCCGACCCCTCGTGCTTCTCCCGCTGGTCGGGGTTCTGGCTGTAGGTCGTGGCGACGAGCTTCGTGCCGTCGGACGAGAACTCCACGCCCGCCACCTGGCGATCGACCGGGATCCACCGTTTGACCTCCCCGCTCGCCAGGTCGAGCAGCCCGATGCGCCGGACGGGCAGGTCCCGTTCCAGGACGGCGGCGGTCCTCAGCCCGGGAGCGACGGCGACGTACGACCACCGGTCGGCCTGCTCGTACTTCTTCGTCTCGGGGTTCAGCAGCCAGTACGTGCGTTCGGATACGGCACGGTCGGCGGACTGCTCGACGTTGCTGAAGGTGTAGTACGCGGCCAGGGCGACCCGGCCGGCGGCGATCAGATCGCGCGGCGGCGACTGGTCCGGACGGGGGCTGACGCTGGTCTGCTCCACGCCGCCCGAGGGACGTACGTCCTGCTTGCCCGAGTCCAGCATCGGCACGGCCACCGCGACGGCGACCACGGCGGCGGCCGCCGCGGCGGCGGAGGCGAGCCGGCGGCCGCGGCGGCGCCGGCGGACCGCGAGCACCCGGTCGGCGAAGCCGGGTGCCGCGGGCGGCTGCCCCTCGGCCTGGTCGCGCAGCGCGTCGCGCACGAGTTCGTCGACGTTCACTGACGCACCTCCACGGGCGAGTAGTCATGGGACGGCCGCTGTTCCGCGGCGGCCTGCCCCAGGGCGGCCAGCTCGGGCGCGAGGGCGCGCAGCCGGGCCAGGGAACGGTGGGTGGCGGACCGTACGGTGCCGACGGAGCAGCCCAGGATGCGGGCCACCTCGGCCTCGGGCAGGTCCTCGAAGTAGCGCAGCACGAGCACGGTGCGCTGCCGCGCGGTCAGCCGGGCCAGCGCGCCCCGCATCACCAGGCGTAGCTCGGCCGCGCCGGAGGCGTCCGGGGCAGCGGAGGTCTCCGGCGGTTCGGCGACGCTCAGTTCACGCCTCGGCCACTTCAGCCGCCAGCGGCTGACCTGCTGGCGGTAGAGGATCTGCCGGACGTACGCCTCGGGTTCGTCGATCCGGTGCCAGCGGCCCGCCGCCTTGATCAGCGCGTTCTGGAGCAGGTCCTCGCCCGCGTGCCGGTCGCCGCCGCTCAGCAGGACCGCGGTCTTCAGCAGCGCGGACGACCTGTTCGCCACGAATTCCCGGAAGCTCTCCTGCGCTTCGGCATCCATCGTCACCTTCGCCTTCCCCCGGGGCGGACCCGCTGCCCGCCCCCGTACCCCTTGTGACGCGCGTGGGAGCCTCCCGCTATGCCACCTGCCGGACACGAAAAAACGGACCGGGGCCCGTACCGCAAGTGTGCGCGGTACGGGCCCCGGTCCGTCGAGGTGCCGGCTCAGTTCCAGGCGTACCCGTCGCCGAACAGCAGCGTGTGCTCCAGCACGTCCTCCGCCGGGTCGTCGACCTGGCCGACGTTGACGTTGACCAGGCCGACCCGGTGGCCGTTGTGCGACCCCGTGTTGGTCTCGTCGGCGTGCGCGGCCCCTGCCGGAAGCCAGCACACCACCAGCGCCGTTACCGCCCCGGCCAGACGGCGCGCCACGGCCCGCCCCCGCTCGTTCCTCATGCCCCGGTCCTCGTTTCATCGGTTCGGCTTCTGATCGGACACGGCGTCCGTCCGTTCATCGGACCCCGCGCCCACCCGTTCATCTGCAAAAGCCACCACGAGGTCACGCCGAGTAACTCGTACGTGGCCCGGTTCAGCGGAAGGCGTCGGCGTTCTCCGCCGCCCACTGCCGAAACGACCTGGCCGGGGTGCCGGTGATCTGCGCGACCGTGGCGCGCACCTGCGACAGCTCGTCATTGACGTCCCCGCCCACGAGGTCGAGCACCGCGTCCGCGGTCTCGTCCCGCAGGAAGGAAGCCAGCTGCCGGTGGGCCTCCGCCCTGCTGATCTCGGCGAGGGACACCTCCCGCCCCAGGGCGGCTGCGATGGCCGCGACCTGCTGCCGTACCGTGACGCGTTCCGGCCCCGTCAGTGCGTATGTCCGCCCCGAGTGGCCTGGCTCGGTCAGCGCCACGCGAGCGACCGCCGCTATGTCCGCAGGGTGGATGGTGGGAAGCCCTATGTCCGCGTACGGCGCCCGGACCAGACCCTCCTCACGAATCGACTGCGCCCACCACAGGGTGTTCGAGGCGAACTGCGTCGGCCGCAGGATCGTCCAGGCCATGCCGCTGTCCACGAGCAGTCTCTCGACGGCCAGGTTCTCGACGGCCGCGGGCAAATGCGGATGGGTCTGTACCGTGATCGAGGACACGAGCACCACACGCTCCACGCCTGCCTGCCGGGCAACCGCGAGGACCTCCGCCTCAGCGCCCATGCCCGACAGCAGGAACAGCGAACGCACCCCCTCCAGCGCGGCCTTCAGCGAATCCGCCCGCGTGAGGTCTCCCTCGACGGCTGCGATCCCCTCGGGGAACGAAGACCCTCCCGGATCACGGGTCAGCCCCCGCACAGGCACGGCACCACGGTCGTGCAACTGCCCCACCAGATCACTTCCGATGTTTCCGGTCGCACCGGTCACGAGGATCATCGCCGTCCACTCCTGCCCTCAGCTGTTGATCATTTCCTCGGCAGGCTAGAAGCTCGACTTTGCTTGAGGTCAAGGAAGTCGACGACCAGGTTCGGCACGCGAACCGGAGGCCGGTCGTGGGAGGGGCGATGGCGGCGAAGCAACGCTCGTCGCGCTGAGCACGCTGACCGGAGTCCACGCGGACCACCGCCGCAGATCCCGGGACGGGTGAACGCACGAGCGCATCAGGAGCGCTCGGCGGCTGCAGGCATGAAGGGGGGAGACGCCGACAGTTCTGAGCACGACGAACTGACAAAGGCGGCAAGGATGGTGGGCACTCCCAGGACGGCATTGACCTCCTCGCAGCTCGACTCCGAGGTGAGCCACTGCCGCCGCGAAGCGCAGCCTTCATCGTCTGGCGTGATGGCTCATAGACGTCGAGAGCCACGCTCACACACGAGCGCCCTCCCGGGCCGTCCTCGGGCCGTGGAAGGGCGCTCAATGGTGACCAACATCGACAGCTGCCGACAGCTCGGCAGCAGGTCAGAGCGTTGCTCCCATACGCGGCCGCAGGTCACGGCCGCCGATGATCAGTTGTGGCTGTGCAGGATCTCGTTCAGCCCGCCCCACACCGCGTTGTTCGGCCGGGCCTCGACGGTGCCGGTCACCGAGTTGCGGCGGAAGAGGATGTTGGAGGCGCCGGACAGCTCGCGAGCCTTGACGATCTGGCCGTCGGGCATGGTGACGCGGGTGCCGGCGGTGACGTAGAGGCCGGCCTCGACGACGCACTCGTCGCCGAGGGCGATGCCGACGCCCGCCTCGGCGCCGATCAGGCAGCGCTCGCCGATGGAGATGATGACGTTGCCGCCGCCGGACAGCGTGCCCATGGTCGAGGCGCCGCCGCCGATGTCCGAGCCGTCGCCGATGACGACGCCCGCGGAGATACGGCCCTCGACCATCGACGTGCCGAGCGTGCCGGCGTTGAAGTTGACGAAGCCCTCGTGCATGACGGTGGTGCCCTCGGCGAGGTGCGCACCGAGGCGGACCCGGTCGGCGTCTGCGATCCGGACGCCCTTGGGGGCCACGTAGTCCGTCATCCGAGGGAACTTGTCGACGGAGGTCACCTGGAGGTGCAGGCCCTCGGCGCGGGCGTTCAGCCGCACCTTCTCGAGGTCGTCGACGGCGACCGGGCCGAGCGAGGTCCAGGCGACGTTGGCGAGGAAACCGAAGATGCCGTCCAGGCTCTGGCCGTGCGGCTTGACCAGGCGGTGGGAGAGCAGGTGCAGACGCAGGTAGGCGTCGTGCGCGTCGATCGGCTTCTCGTCGAGCGAGGCGATGACCGTGCGGACCGCGACCACCTCGACGCCCCGGCGGGCGTCCGGGCCGATCGCCGCGGTCGCACCGCCGCCGAGCAGCTCGGCGGCCTGCTCGGCGGAGAGCCGCTCGGTGCCGGACGGGCCGGGCTCGTTGGCCAGTTCAGGGGCAGGGAACCAGGTGTCGAGGACGGTGCCGTCGGCGGCGATCGTGGCGAGGCCGGCGGCCACGGCGCCGGTGGGGCGAGGAGCAGTCGTGTCGGTCATGAGGGCAACCTAACCGGCGGACGGCGGTCGATGCGAACCGGTGCGGGGGCGTCTCACGTGCCGGGCGGTACGTCTCACTGCTGGTCGGCGACGCGCCCCGGCGGCCCCGCCACCGGCATCACTCCCCCGCCCCCGCAGCAACCCGCCCCAGCACTTCCCGGGCATACGCCTCGTCGTACGGCACCCCGGTCAGCAGCACTTGAAGACAGATGCCGTCGACGACCGCCACCAGTGCCCGCGCGGTCACCGGATCCGTACGCCGGGACAGCAGCTCGGCGACCTCCTCGGCCCACTCGGCGGCGACGGGCCGCAAGGCGGGCCGGCGCAGGGCGGCGAGGTACAGCTCGTACTCCAGCTCGACACCCGTGCGGTCACCCGCGAGCCAATCCCCCACCCACGCGGCGAGCTCAGCGGCCAGATCGGACCGGGGATCCTCCAGGCCGCCGCGCCGGGCGACGACCTTGGCGAAGCCCTCGTTGGCCTGCCGCAGTGCGGCGACCAGCAGTTCGTCGAGGGTCTTGAAGTGGTACGTCGTCGAGCCGAGCGGCACATCGGCCTCCGCGGCGGCGGTGCGGTGGCTCAGCCCGGCGATGCCCTTCGCCCCGACGACCCGGATCGCCGCGTCGATGATCCGCTGGCGCCGCTCGGGGTCGTAGCGGCGGGGCATCAGTGGGCACCTCCCAGGTTCAGCACTACCACCCCGATGATGATCAGCGCGATCCCGGCGGCCTTGGCGACGCTCATCCCCTCCCCCAGGAAGACGATCCCGATCGTGGCGATGGCCGCGGTGCCGACGCCGGCCCAGATCGCGTAGGCCGTTCCCACGGAGACGGTCTTCAGCGTCTGCGCGAGCAGCGCGAAGGAGACGAGGTAGCCGAGGAACGTGAGCAGCGAGGGCGCGAGCCGGCTGAAACCGTCGCTGTACTTCATGGCGGTGGTCGCGCCCACCTCGGCGGCGATGGCCGCGGCCAGCAGCAGATAACCCATATGTACGAGCGTACACAACACCTGTACGCCCGTACACAACGACAGGAGAGATACCGCTTTCAACAAACGCCTCCCAGGGGTCCCACTGGTCCACTACGGTGTCACCGATCACACACCGGGCAACCACAACTGCACCGCCGTCAAGGGTGCCCGCCGGAGGAAACAGCGCATGCCAGAAGACAAGTCCCGGCCCCCACTGGACCGCCCGTGGGAGAGCGGCTGGGCCCCGGACACCACCCGGGCACCGGGAACGCGACGGCTCTGGCTGGCAGGCGTCCTCGCCGTGGCCACGGTCACCGCGTGCGTGACGGCGATCGCCGTGATGGACAACCAGTCCGGCGAGCGCACCGCTTCGGCGGCGCAGCCGACGGCCCTCAGCAGCTCGGCGCCGGGCGGCCTGATCTCCTTCGCAACTCCCTCCAAGACCGGGAAAGCGCCCGACGCGGACCGCAAGCGCCCGTCCCCCACCCCCACCACGAGCGCGCCGCCCCGCCCCGAGGCCACTCCGGAGCCGCACACGAAGTCGCCGAAACCCCCGGCGTCCCACGGGACTTCACCGCCCCCGAAGCCCCCGGCCTCCAAGAGCGGGACCTCCATACGCTCCGTCAACTACCCCGACCACTACTGGCAGGCCGGCGGCGGCTACGTCACGCTCGCCCGGGTCGGCTCGGCTTCGGCCCGCCGCAACGCCACCTTCGAACGGGTGGCGGGCCTGGCCGACTCCTCCTGCTACTCCTTCACCACGGCCGACGGCACCTACCTCCGCCACCGCAGCTTCGTCCTGCGCGTGGAACGCAACGACGGCTCGTCCCTCTTCCACAAGGACGCCACCTTCTGCCCCCGCCCCTCCACCCACTCCGGCGCGATCATGCTGGAGTCGGCGAACTACCCGGGCCGCTTCCTCCGCCACCGCAACTTCCAACTCCGCCTCGAGCCGTACCAGCACGACGGTCTGTACCGCGCGGACTCGGCTTTCCGGCTGGTGGCCGGGCTGGACTGAACATGCGAAGGGGCGGCACCCCGGGAGGGTGCCGCCCCTTCGTCAGTCAGTGGATCTCAGACGTTGAACCCGAGCGCCCGAAGCTGCTCCCGCCCATCGTCCGTGATCTTGTCGGGGCCCCACGGCGGCATCCAGACCCAGTTGATGCGCAGCTCGTTGACGAGGCCGTCCGTGGCGGACTTGGCCTGGTCCTCGATGACGTCCGTCAGCGGACAGGCCGCGGAGGTCAGGGTCATGTCGACGGTCGCGATGTTCGACTCGTCGACGTGAATGCCGTAGATCAGGCCGAGGTTGACGACGTCGATGCCCAGCTCGGGGTCGACGACGTCCATCAGGGCCTCACGGAGTTCTTCCTCCGAGGCCGGCTTCATCTCCACGGTCTCGCTCATGCCGTCGTCTCCTTCTCGGCGTCGGCGCCGCCCAGCACCTGGGCCGTCGCGTCCTTCCAGGCCATCCAGCTCAGCAGGGCGCACTTGACCCGGGCCGGGTACTTGGAGACCCCGGCGAACGCGACCGCGTCCTCCAGGATCTCCTCCATCGCGTCGTCGGGTTCGAGCTTCCCCTTGGACTGCATCAGCTCCAGGAAGGTCTCCTGGATCTTCCGCGCGTCGGAGAAGTCCTTGCCGACGAGGAGTTCGTTCAGTACGGAGGCCGAGGCCTGGCTGATCGAGCAGCCCTGGCCCTCGTACGAGACGTCCTCGATCTTCGTTCCGTCGTACTTCACGCGCAGTGTGATCTCGTCACCGCACGTCGGGTTGACGTGGTGCACCTCGGCGTCGCCATCCCGCAAGCCCCGTCCGTGCGGGTTCTTGTAGTGGTCCAGGATGACTTCCTGGTACATGGAGTCCAGTTTCACCGTTCAGCACGCCCTTCAGCCGAAGAAGTTCCGTACGTGCTCCAGGCCGTCGACCAGCGCGTCGATCTCGGCCGGCGTGGAGTACAGATAGAACGACGCTCGCGTGGTCGCAGGAATTCCGTACCGCAGGCAGACGGGCCGCGCGCAATGGTGGCCGACCCGGACCGCGATGCCCTGTTCGTCGAGGACCTGGCCCACGTCGTGCGGGTGGATGTCCCCGAGGGTGAAGGAGATCGCCGCTCCGCGCTCCTCGGCCGTCGTCGGGCCGATGATGCGCAGGTCCGGGACCTCCAGCAGCCGCTTCACGGCGTACTCGGTCAGCGCGTGCTCATGGGCGAGGATCTTGTCCATGCCGATCGAGTTGAGGTAGTCGATCGCCGCGCCGAGACCGACCGCCTGGGCGACCGGCGGGGTGCCCGCCTCGAACTTGTGGGGCGCCGGGGCGTAGGTCGAGGAGTGCATCGAGACCGTCTCGATCATCTCCCCGCCGCCGAGGAACGGAGGCAGGTCCTCAAGGAGCTCCTGGCGGCCCCACAGGACGCCGATACCCGTCGGGCCGCACATCTTGTGGCCGGTGAAGGCCACGAAGTCGGCCTGGAGGGCCTGCACGTCCAGCGGCATGTGCGGCGCGGCCTGAGAGGCGTCGATGCAGACGAGCGCGCCGACCTCCTGGGCGCGGCGCACGATCGCCTCCACCGGGTTCTGGGTGCCCAGGATGTTGGAGACCAGCACGAAGGAGACGATCTTCGTCTTCTCGTTGATGACCTCGTCGATGTTGGACAGGTCCAGGCGGCCGTCGTCGGTCAGGCCGAACCACTTCAGCTTCGCGCCCGTGCGCTGCGCGAGCAGCTGCCACGGCACGATGTTGGAGTGGTGCTCCATCTCCGTGATGACGATCTCGGTGTCGGAGTCCACGCGGTAGGGCTCGTCGGCCCAGCCCAGCATGTTCGCCACGAGGTTGAGGGACTCCGAGGCGTTCTTGGTGAAGATCACCTCGTCGCGCGACGGCGCGTTGATGAACTCCGCGACCTTGTCACGCGCGCCCTCGTACAGCGCCGTGGCCTCCTCGGCGAGGACGTGCACGCCACGATGGACGTTGGCGTTGTAGCGCTCGTAGTACTCGTTGAGGGCGTCCAGCACCTGGCGCGGCTTCTGGCTCGTCGCCGCGTTGTCCAGGTACACGAGCTTCTTACCGTCGTGGACCTGGCGGTCCAGGATGGGGAAGTCCTTGCGGATCGCCTCTGTGTCGAGGAGGCCCGGCAGCTGTGTCACGCGGATGCGCCACCCTTCGTGTATGCCTCGTAGCCCTCTTCCTCCAGCTTGTCGGCGAGCTCGGCGCCGCCGGACTCGACGATCCGGCCGCCGGAGAAGACGTGCACGTGGTCGGGCTTGATGTAGCGGAGGATGCGCGTGTAGTGCGTGATCAGCAGGGTGCCGACCTCGCCCGTGTCGCGGACGCGGTTCACGCCCTCCGACACGACGCGCAGCGCGTCGACGTCCAGGCCGGAGTCGGTCTCGTCGAGGACCGCGATCTTCGGCTTGAGCAGCTCCAGCTGGAGGATCTCGTGGCGCTTCTTCTCACCGCCGGAGAAGCCCTCGTTGACGTTGCGCTCGGCGAAGGACGGGTCGATGTTGAGGCGCTCCATGGCCTCCTTGACCTCCTTCACCCAGGTGCGCAGCTTGGGGGCCTCGCCGCGGACGGCGGTCGCGGAGGTGCGCAGGAAGTTCGACACGGAGACACCCGGGACCTCGACCGGGTACTGCATGGCGAGGAACAGGCCGGCGCGGGCGCGCTCGTCGACGGACATCTCCAGGACGTCCTCGCCGTCGAGGGTGACGGTGCCGCCGGTGATCGTGTACTTCGGGTGTCCCGCGAGGGAGTAGGCGAGGGTCGACTTGCCCGAGCCGTTGGGGCCCATGATGGCGTGCGTCTCGCCCTGCTTCACGGTGAGGTCGACACCCTTGAGGATTTCCTTCGTGCCGTTCTCGACCTCGACGGTGACGTGCAGGTCTCGGATTTCAAGCGTTGCCATGGGTGCCTCAGGACTCCTGGGTGAGGGAGACGAGCACGTCGTCCCCTTCGATCTTTACGGGGTATACGGGGACGGGGCGCGTCGCGGGAAGGGCGTCGGGCTTACCGGAGCGGAGGTCGAAGCGCGAGCCGTGCAGCCAGCACTCGATGTGGCAGTCGTCGACCTCGCCCTCCGACAGGGAGACGTTCGCGTGCGAGCAGATGTCGTGGATCGCGAACACCTCCCCTTCGGTCTGCACGATGGACACGGGCGTGCCGTCGAGTTCCACCCGCTTCGGGGTGTCCTCCTCCAGCTCGCCGAGTCCACAGGCGCGTACGAAGGTCATCCGACCGCCGCCTCCAGCTCCTCCTCGATCTTGGCGATCAGGCGCTCCTCGATGTCCGGGAGGCCGATCTGCTGGACCAGCTCGGCGAAGAAGCCGCGGACCACCAGGCGGCGGGCCTCGTGCTCCGGGATGCCGCGGGCCATGAGGTAGAAGAGCTGTTCGTCGTCGAAGCGGCCGGTGGCCGAGGCGTGGCCGGCGCCGACGATCTCGCCGGTCTCGATCTCGAGGTTCGGTACGGAGTCCACGCGCGCGCCGTCCGTGAGGACCAGGTTGCGGTTCATCTCGTACGTGTCCGTGCCCTCGGCCGCGGCCTCGATGAGCACGTCGCCGATCCACACCGCGTGCGCGTCGTCGCCCTGGAGCGCGCCCTTGTAGACGGCGTTCGACTTGCAGTGCGGGACGTTGTGGTCGACCAGGAGGCGGTGCTCCTGGTGCTGGCCGCGGTCGGTGAAGTACAGGCCGAACAGCTCGGCCTCGCCGCCGGGGCCGGCGTACCGCACGCGCGGGTGCAGCCGGACGAGGTCGCCGCCGAAGGTGACGACGACCGACTTGAAGGAGGCGTCGCGGCCGACGAGCGTGTTGTGCTGGGCGACGTGGACGGCCTTGTCGTCCCAGTCCTGGACGCAGACGACGGTCAGCTTGGCGCCGTCGCCCAGGAGGTAGTCGACGTTGGCGGCGAGCACCGCGTCACCGGTGTGGTCGATGACCACGACGGCCTCGGCGAAGGCGCCCAGCTCGATCACCTGGTGGCCGAAGGCGGTGCCGCCCTCGCCGTGCACCGCGATGCGGATCGGCTCGGTGAGGACGGTCTCCTTCGGCACGGTCACGACCGAGGCCTTCTCGAAGGCGGAGTAGGCCTGGGCGGCGACGCGGTCCACCGGGGTGCCCGCCTTGCCGAGCCGCGCGTCGTCACGGCCGACGGTCGCGACGGTGACGCCCTCGGGGGCCTGGACGTCGACCTTCACGCCGTTGCCGGTGGCGACGGCGGTGCCGTCGTGCAGGCCGCGCAGGCGCTCCAGCGGGGTGAACCGCCACTCCTCCTCACGGCCGTGCGGAACGGGGAAGTCCGCCACGTCGAAGGAGGGGGGCGCGCTCATGCGGGTGGCGACGGTCGACTCGGCCGCCACCGCGATCGAGCCGGTGGTGGTCGAACCCACCGGGATGTTCTGAGCCTCAGCCATGGCTGTCGTAGTGCTCGCTTTCCGTTGCGTAAGGGGCTTGATGGGGACGGCAGGTGGCTGGGTCAGCCCACCGCGCCTTCCATCTGCAGCTCGATCAGCCGGTTGAGCTCCAGCGCGTACTCCATGGGGAGCTCCTTGGCGATGGGCTCGACGAAGCCGCGCACGATCATCGCCATCGCCTCGAACTCGCTCAGGCCGCGGCTCATCAGGTAGAAGAGCTGGTCCTCGGAGACCTTGGAGACAGTGGCCTCGTGGCCCATGGACACGTCGTCCTCGCGGACGTCCACGTAGGGGTAGGTGTCCGAGCGGGAGATCGTGTCGACCAGCAGCGCGTCACAGAGCACGTTCGACTTGGAGCCCGCGGCGCCCTCGCCGATCTCGATCAGGCCGCGGTAGGACGTGCGGCCGCCACCGCGCGCGACGGACTTCGACACGATGTTGGACGACGTGTTCGGCGCCATGTGGACCATCTTGGCGCCCGCGTCCTGGTGCTGGCCCTCGCCGGCGAAGGCGATGGACAGCGTCTCGCCCTTGGCGTGCTCACCCATCAGGTAGACGGCCGGGTACTTCATCGTCACCTTGGAGCCGATGTTGCCGTCGACCCACTCCATGGTCGCGCCCTCGTAGGCCACGGCGCGCTTGGTGACCAGGTTGTAGACGTTGTTCGACCAGTTCTGGATGGTCGTGTAGCGGCAGCGGGCGTTCTTCTTGACGATGATCTCGACGACCGCGGAGTGCAGCGAGTCCGACTTGTAGATCGGGGCGGTGCAGCCCTCGACGTAGTGCACGTAGGCACCCTCGTCGACGATGATCAGGGTCCGCTCGAACTGGCCCATGTTCTCCGTGTTGATGCGGAAGTAGGCCTGGAGCGGGATCTCCACGTGGACGCCCGGCGGCACGTAGATGAAGGAGCCGCCCGACCACACGGCGGAGTTCAGCGACGCGAACTTGTTGTCGCCGACGGGGATGACGGTCCCGAAGTACTCCTTGAAGAGCTCCGGGTGCTCCTTCAGGGCCGTGTCGGTGTCGAGGAAGATGACGCCCTGCTCCTCCAGGTCCTCACGGATCTGGTGGTAGACGACCTCCGACTCGTACTGCGCGGCGACACCGGCGACGAGGCGGTTCTTCTCGGCCTCGGGGATGCCCAGCTTGTCGTACGTGTTCTTGATGTCCTCGGGCAGGTCCTCCCAGGAGGCCGCCTGCTTCTCCGTGGAGCGCACGAAGTACTTGATGTTGTCGAAGTCGATCCCCGACAGGTCCGAGCCCCAGTTCGGCATGGGCTTCTTCTCGAACAGGCGCAGGCCCTTGAGGCGGAGCTTGGTCATCCACTCCGGCTCGTTCTTCTTGGCGGAGATGTCGCGGACGACGTCCTCGTTGATGCCGCGCTTGGCAGAGGCGCCGGCCGTGTCGGAGTCGGCCCAGCCGTATTCGTACTTGCCCAGGCCCTCGAGCTCAGGGTGGGCAGTCTCCGTGGGGAGAGTCATGCGGGGTTCCTCCCGGCCGTGCTTGCAGATGCGTTGTGGGAAATCTTGGGGATGAACGTCGTGCAGACGCCGTCGCCGTGCGCGATGGTGGCGAGCCGCTGTACGTGCGTACCGAGCAGCTCGGCGAAAAATTCCGTCTCCGCCTCGCACAGTTGCGGGAACTGCTCGGCGACGTGGGCGACCGGGCAGTGGTGCTGGCAGAGCTGCTCACCCTTCTGGGGGTGGGGCGCACTGCGCGCCGTAGCAGCGTACCCGTCCGCGCTCAGCGCCTTGGCCAGCGCTTCCGTCCGCTGCTCGGGCGCGGCGGCCTCGACCGCGTCGCGGTACGCGCCCGCCTGCGCGGCGATCCTGGCGCGAGCGAAGGCGGCGATCGCCTCGTTCCCGCCCTCGCGGTCGGCGATCCAGCGCAGCGCGTCCGCCGCGAGCTTGTCGTACGACTGGTCGAAGGCGTCCCGGCCACAGTCGGTCAGGGCGAACACCTTGGCCGGACGGCCGCGGGTGCGTGCGCCGTAGACGCGCTGCTCGCGTGCCTCCACGACACCGTCGCCCGCGAGGGCGTCGAGGTGCCGACGTACGGCCGCCTGGGTGAGCCCCAGCCGCTCGGCGAGCTCGGCGACGGTCGACGGGCCGTGGTCCAGGATGGACCGCGCGACTCGGTTGCGGGTGGACCGGTCCGAGCGCAACCCAGCCGCGAGCTCCTCCTGAGGGGGCCCCGTGGGGGTCTCCCGAGCCTCGCCGACGTTTTTCACAACGCCATTGTTGCGTAATTCATCGGGGCCGGGCAAGCCGCGTCCGGCCACCCGGAAGGTGCGCTGCATCACTTAGGTAAACCTAATCTGACCTGCGGAAATGATCTCCGATCGATCAAACCGGTGGCATGCCGAAGCCGCTTGGGGGACACTCCCGAACCATGTCCACACCCCCTCCGACCGGCCCTCTTGTCACCCGGGACGCACTGCGTGCCGAGTTGCGCGAGCTGGGCGTGCGGCCCGGCGAGACCCTCCTCGTGCACTCCTCGCTCAGCTCCCTCGGCTGGGTCAACGGCGGCGCCGTCGCGGTCGTACAGGGACTGCTCGACGCGCTCGGCCCGGAGGGCACGCTGGTGGTTCCGACGCAGACCGGCGACCTCTCCGACCCCGCTGTGTGGGGCAACCCGCCCGTGCCCCCGGAATGGTGGGCGGACATCCGCGCCACGATGCCCGCCTACGACCCCCGGATCACCCCCACGCGCGGTGTCGGCGTCGTCCCCGAAACCGTGCGCACCTGGCCCGGAGCGCTGCGCAGCGCCCATCCGCAGACCTCGTTCGCGGCGGTCGGCCCGCGCGCGGCGGAGGTGATCGAGGGCCACGTACCCGACTGCCGGCTCGGCGAGCGCAGCCCGCTCGCGAAGCTGGAGGCCATGGGCGCCCGGGTCCTGCTGCTCGGCGCCGGCTACGCCTCCTGCACCAGCTTCCACCTCGCCGAGTACCGGATACCGTCCCCGCGCGTCGCCGTGGGCCGGCCGGGCCCCGACGGCTGGGAGACCGTGACCGAGGTGTCGATCAGCTCGGACCGGTTCGACGAGCTGGGCTACGACTTCGAGCGGGACTGTCCCGTCGTGCGCGGAAAGGTGGGGGCGGCCGAGGCGCGGCTGTTCCCGGTGGCGGACGCGGTGGCCTACGCCGAGCGCTGGCTGGCGGTCCACCGGCCCCGTGAGGAGGAGTTCCCGCACCCTCCCCCGCTCTCGGCTCCGCTCCAGCGGGGGGACCCCCAGGCCTGAGCCCCCGCCCACGAACCTAGACTCTGGACCCATGCGAAGTGAGCCCGTGGTCCAGGTCCAGGCCCTGGTGAAGCGGTACGGCACGAAGACCGCGGTGGACGGGCTCGACCTGGTGGCCCGGCCGGGTGTGACCGCCGTACTCGGCCCCAACGGGGCAGGCAAGACGACCACGGTCGAGACCTGCGAGGGGTACCGGAAGCCGGACTCCGGCACGGTGCGCGTCCTGGGCCTCGACCCGGTGAGACAGTCCCGGGACCTGCGGCCCCGCATCGGCGTGATGCTCCAGTCCGGCGGCGTCTACTCGGGCTCCAGGGCCGACGAGATGCTCCGCCACGTGGCCAGGCTGCACGCCCACCCCCTGGACGTGGACGCGCTCGTCGAACGCCTGGGGCTCGGCTCCTGCGGCCGTACGACCTACCGTCGGCTGTCGGGCGGGCAGCAGCAGCGGCTCGCCCTCGCGATGGCCGTCGTCGGGCGCCCCGAGCTGGTGTTCCTGGACGAGCCGACCGCCGGGCTCGACCCGCAGGCCCGCCGCGCCACCTGGGACCTGGTCCGGGACCTGCGCGCCGACGGCGTATCCGTGATCCTCACGACGCACTACATGGACGAGGCCGAGCAGCTCGCCGACGACGTGGCGATCATCGACGCGGGCCGGGTCATCGCCCAGGGCTCCCCGGAGGAGCTGTGCCGCGGCGGCGCCGAGAACACCCTCCGCTTCTCGGGCCGACCCGGCCTGGACGTCGGCTCGCTGCTGAAGGCCCTGCCCGCCGACTGCTCGGCCGCCGAGCTGACGCCGGGTTCGTACCGGGTCGTCGGCAAGGTCGACCCCCAGCTGCTCGCGACGGTCACCTCCTGGTGCGCCCAGCACGGCGTGATGCCGGAGAAGATCTCGGTGGAGCGGCACACCCTCGAAGACGTGTTCTTGGAGCTCACCGGCAAGGAGCTGCGCTCGTGACCGCCACCGGCACCGGGATGTACACGCCGAAGCCCGGCGCGGCGCCCCTCCCCCGCATGATCGCGGCCCAGGCCGTGCTCGAGACGAAGATGCTGCTGCGCAACGGCGAGCAGCTGCTGCTGACCGTCGTCATCCCGACCCTGCTCCTGGCGCTCTTCAGCACCGTGGACATCGTCGACACGGGTGCCGGCGAGGCCGTCGACTTCCTCGCCCCCGGCATCCTCGCGCTCGCGGTGATGTCGACGGCGTTCACGGGGCAGGCGATCGCGACCGGCTTCGAGCGCCGCTACGGCGTCCTGAAGCGGCTCGCCTCCTCGCCTCTGCCGCGCTGGGGCCTGATGACGGCGAAGACGCTGTCCGTGCTGGTCACCGAGGTGCTCCAGGTGGTCCTGCTGACGGTGATCGCCTTGGCGCTCGGCTGGTCGCCGCAGGGCAACCCGTTCGCCGTCCTGCTTCTCCTGCTCCTCGGTACGGCGGCCTTCTCGGGCCTCGGCCTGCTGATGGCCGGGACGCTGAAGGCCGAGGCGACGCTGGCCGCCGCCAACCTGGTGTTCCTGCTGCTGCTCGTCGGCGGCGGGGTCATCGTGCCGCTCGACAAGTTCCCCTCCGCCGCGCAGGACGTGCTCGGCCTGCTGCCCATCTCGGCCCTGTCCGACGGCCTGCGGGACGTGCTCCAGCACGGGGCGGGGATGCCCTGGGCCGACCTGGGGATCCTGGGCGTCTGGGCGGTCGTGGGGCTGGCGGCGGCCGGACGGTTCTTCCGCTGGGAGTAGGCCATGACGGACCCTCGTGAAAGCGTGCACAAGCGGCGCCCTACGATGGGTCGCGTGCCAAAAGTGACCCGCGCCGACGCCAGGGCGGCCCTGCGCAACCCGCTCGCCTTCATCGCCGAGCGCTGGACCCCGGAACCCCGGACGGTCCAGCGCGCGGCCCTCTCCGCAATCGTGATGTCGGTGCTCATCGTGGTCACCGGCGGAGCCGTACGGCTGACCGGCTCGGGCCTCGGCTGCCCGACCTGGCCCAAGTGCACCGACGACTCGCTCACCGCCACCAGCGCGATGGGCTTCCACGGCGCCATCGAGTTCGGCAACCGCATGCTGACGTACGTGCTGTGCGCCGCCGTCGGCTGGGCGATCATCGCGGCGCGCTCGCAGAAGCCGTACCGGCGCAGCCTGACCCGGCTTGGCTGGACGCAGTTCTGGATCGTGATGAGCAACGCGGTGCTCGGCGGCATCGTGGTGCTGGTCGGTCTCAACCCGTACACGGTCGCGGCCCACTTCGTGGCGACGTCCGCGCTCATCGCGGTGGCCACGGTGATGTGGCAGCGCGCCCGTGAGGGCGACACGGCACCGCGCCCGCTGGTCGGCACGGCCGTGCAGCAGCTGGTGTGGTTCCTGACCGCGGCCGCCGTCCTGCTCATCCTGGTCGGCACGGTGGTCACCGGCGCGGGCCCGCACGCCGGCGACTCCAGCGAGGTCGAGCGGATGCCGGTCGACTGGGAGACGGTGAGCAAGCTGCACGCCGTGCTGGCGTGGATCGTGGTGACACTGACGTTCGCCCTGTGGTTCGTCCTCAAGGCGGTCGACGCGCCGCGCGGCCCGCTGAACCGCACCCGCGAACTGTTCCTGATCCTGCTCGCGCAGGGCGTCATCGGCTACGTCCAGTACTTCACGGACCTGCCCGAGGTCCTGGTCGGCCTGCACATGTTCGGCTCGGCCGTGATGTGGATCTGGGTGCTGCGGGTGGTGCTGTCGTTGCGCGAAAGGCCGGAGACCGTGGCCGACGTGCCCGGCCCCTCGACCGAGGCCACCCTGACCAAGGCCTAGTCAAGCCCGTAGACCCTGCGCGCGTTCGCCGACGCCAGCATGCCCGCCACCCGCTGCGCGTCGGCCAGGGACCACGCGCCCTCGGCGACCCAGGTGCCGAGCACCCGGCCGAGCGCCTCGCGGAACAGCCGGGCGCCCACCACGTGCAGCTCGGGCAGCCCCTGGGCGCCGGTGGAGAAGAGGATCTTGCCGAAAGGGGCCAGCTCCAGGATCTCCGCGAGGACGGTCGCGGCGCGGGCGCCGGTGCGGACCAGGGCCGCGCCGGAGTCGACGTGGACGTGCGGGAAGACACCGGCCAGGTGGGCGGCGTTCCGGTGGTACGGGTAGCTGTGCAGCAGGACCAGGTCCGTGCCGAGGCCGGCCGTGGCCCGTACGAAGTCCGTCAGCAGCACCGGATCCGTACGGTCGATCCGCAGGCCCGGCGCACCGAGCCCCGCGTGCAGCTGGAGCGGCAGCCCCGAGGCGACGGCGCTCCACAGCAGGTGCCGCAGCAGCACGGGGTCGCTCAGCTCCCCGCCGACACCGCGCCCCGCGAGCCAGCGGCCGACGGCCCCCCGTACCTCCCCCGGCCCGGGCGGCTCCGGCGCGAGGGCGAGGCCGTGCCGTACACCCGCGACCGAGGTGAAGGCGACGGCGTTCGCGGCGGCGGCGTGCACGGACTCGGCGAGGTTGGCGAGGAAGGACTCGACGGTCCCGGAGGTGTCGGCGACCTGCTCGGCGAGCAGCTCCAGCCGCACGATCTCGCGGGCCTCGGCGGCTCCGGCGGAGGCCAGTTCGCCGGGTTCGGTCAGATCACCGGGCAGGCCCGTGTCGACCAGGTACGTCGTGATGCCGCTGCCGCGCAGGAGCCGGCGGGCGGACTCCACGACGCCCAGTTCGCGGCGGCGGGCCAGGTAGGGGGCGGGCGCGCAGTGCGGTTCGAGGCCGAGCAGGGGTGGGCACCAGCGCCTCACGGCGAAGCCGGTCTGGGTGTCGAAGAGGGTGGTGCCGGGGGCGGGCGGGCCCTCCGTGCGGGAGAGGTGGGCCTCGAAGGTTCCGAGGCCCAGCTCTGTGCGCAGCACTCCGTGGCAGTACTGGTCCACTAGGGACGGCGTTTCGATCATCCGGGCTCCCCGGGGTGGACCCTGTTGTTCCTAAGGGTCCTAACGGGTGAACCGGGGTTCAGGTCGCGGGCCGTCGTGGGAGGCGGTGGTTTGTTCGGCGGGTGCGGGCAGTGTGTCGTTGCTCGCGCAGTTCCCCGCGCCCCTTCGGGTCAGTCGTTCTTGGGGCCGCCCACCTGGATCCCCGCCATGCGCGACCACTCGTAGGGGCCCGTCTTCACCTTGGCCGCGAACTCGCCGTCGAAGGACTCGTGGGCCGTGATGCCGGACTTCTCCACGGCCTTCTCGGCGATCTCGTAGGACGGGGCGACCAGGTCGCCCCAGTTGCCGTCCTCGCCGACCAGGACGATGCGGGCACCGCGTTCGCCGAGGTGGGCGACCTGTCCCTCGGCGCCGCCGTGGGCCTTGGAGAAGGCGCTGATCTGCTTGGCGAGCCGGGCCACCTTGCGCTCGGCCTTCGGGTCAACCTGCTGCGTGTCTGCCATGGTGGGGATGCTACTCACGAGTAGATCGACTGGCGAGAGCAGGGCCCTGTGACGTGCGTCAGCGCAGGAAGGGGTCGACCGCGACCGCCACGAACAGCAGCGAGACGTACGTGATCGACCAGTGGAACAGGCGCATCTCCTTCAGCTTCGCGCCCGTCACCTCCGCCTTCGCGCGGTTCTGCAGGCCGTGCGCCTCCCAGAGCCAGAAGCCGCCCGCCAGCACGGCGACCGCCGTGTAGAACCAGCCGGTGTAGCCGAGCGGGGTCAGCAGGAGCGAGACGGCGACCATGACCCAGCTGTAGATCACGATCTGCTTGGCGACCACCTTGTTGGAGGCGACCACCGGCAGCATCGGCACACCCACGCGCGCGTAGTCCTCCTTCACCTTCATGGAGAGCGGCCAGTAGTGCGGCGGCGTCCAGAAGAACATGACGAGGAACAGGATGATCGGCGCCCACGACATGGAGTTCGTGACCGAGGACCAGCCGATCAGCACGGGCAGGCATCCGGCGATGCCGCCCCACACGATGTTCTGCGAGGTGCGGCGCTTGAGGATCATCGTGTAGACGACGACATAGAAGAGGAGAGCGCCGAGGGAGAGCCAGGCGCTCAGCCAGTTCACGGTGAGGCCGAACAGCAGCGTCGAGGCGACGGCCAGGGTGACGCCGAAGGCGAGGCACTCGCGCGGGCTGACCATGCCGGTGACCAGCGGCCGCTGCGAGGTGCGGTCCATCAGGGCGTCGATGTCGCGGTCGATGTACATGTTGAGCGCGTTGGCGCCGCCCGCGGACATGTAACCGCCGACGCAGGTCAGCAGCACCAGCGTCAGGTCGGGCACACCCTGCTGCGCCAGGAACATCACCGGGACGGTGGTGATCAGCAGCAGCTCGATGATCCGCGGCTTGGTGAGAGCCACGAACCCCTTGACACGGGCCCCGAACGGCCGGTGGGCCGGGCTCTGGTCCGTCCCGATCATCCCCGCTGGACGGGATTCAACGGCCGTCACGCACACCCCTACAGAGACATCCCAGCAAGCCTCACCCGTGTGAAGTACCGGTAAAGGCTCGCGCGTACCACGCCACTTTAGACGTTGCCCAGAGTCGGACATTCGCGGGGGTCGGGTCGTGTTGGGGGGCGGCTTCCGAAGGGCGCGTGGGAGCTCGATTGAGCACCCGGATGAGCGGCTCCGTATTCACATGCCGAATGGGATACGGCCCAGTCAGGAGGCGGATCCAAACGAGTCCCGGCACTCTGGAGCGACTCGAAAGAACGCACGTCCCACGGGGGTAGGCTCGGCTGCGGCCGGTGGACGCCCCGATACACCGGCATCCGACATGTGGAGAGGAGCCCTGACCCAGGGTGAGCACCAAGCCGACCACAACAGACCTCGAGTGGACCGAGTTGGACCAGCGGGCCGTCGACACCGCGCGTGTCCTGGCCGCCGATGCCGTACAGAAGGTCGGTAACGGCCATCCGGGTACGGCGATGAGTCTCGCGCCTGCCGCCTACACCCTCTTCCAGAAGGTGATGCGGCACGACCCGGCGGACGCCGACTGGGTGGGGCGGGACCGCTTCGTGCTGTCCGCCGGCCACTCGTCCCTGACCCTCTACACCCAGCTGTACCTGGCCGGTTTCGGTCTGGAGCTGGACGATCTGAAGTCTTTCCGCACGTGGGGTTCGAAGACGCCGGGTCACCCCGAGTACGGGCACACGACCGGTGTGGAGACGACGACCGGCCCGCTCGGGCAGGGTGTCGCCAACGCGGTGGGCATGGCGATGGCCGCCCGCTACGAGCGTGGTCTGTTCGACCCGGAGGCCCCCGAGGGCGAGTCGCCCTTCGATCACTTCGTCTACTGCGTCGCCGGTGACGGCTGCCTCCAGGAGGGCATCTCCGCCGAGGCGTCCTCGCTGGCGGGTCACCAGAAGCTGGGCAATCTGATCCTGCTGTGGGACGACAACCACATCTCGATCGAGGGCGACACGGAGACGGCCGTCTCCGAGGACACCGCTCTGCGCTACGAGGCCTACGGCTGGCATGTGCAGCGGGTGGAGCCGCAGGAGAA
Source organism: Streptomyces sp. NPDC052064 (assembly GCF_055585925.1). Taxonomy (NCBI): domain Bacteria; kingdom Bacillati; phylum Actinomycetota; class Actinomycetes; order Kitasatosporales; family Streptomycetaceae; genus Streptomyces; species Streptomyces sp. NPDC052064. The sequence goes on along the minus strand of NZ_JBVJJE010000003.1, from coordinate 557,637 downwards.
CGGCGACCTGGACCCGGCCGCGATCTTCGAGGCGATCCAGAAGGCCAAGGCGGTCACGGACAAGCCGTCGTTCATCGCGATGCGCTCGATCATCGCCTGGCCGGCCCCGAACGCGCAGAACACCGAGGCCGCGCACGGCTCGGCGCTGGGCGAGGACGAGGTCGCCGCGACCAAGCGGGTGCTGGGCTTCGACCCGGAGCAGAGCTTCGAGGTCGCCGATGAGGTCATCGCGCACACCCGCAAGGCGCTGGAGCGGGGCCAGGCGGCCCGCGCGGTGTGGGAGAAGGCGTACCAGCAGTGGCGGGACAACAACCCCGAGCGCGCCGCCGAGTACGACCGGATCGCCAAGGGTGAGCTGCCCACCGGCTGGGAGGAGAAGATCCCGGTCTTCGAGGTCGGCAAGGGTGTGGCCACACGTGCCGCCTCCGGCAAGATCCTCCAGGCCCTCGGCGCGGTCGTTCCCGAGCTGTGGGGTGGCTCGGCCGACCTGGCCGGCTCCAACAACACCACGATCGACAAGACCAGCTCCTTCCTCCCTGCGGACAACCCGCTGCCGGAGGCGGACCCGTACGGCCGCACGATCCACTTCGGTATCCGCGAGCACGCGATGGCCGCCGAGATGAACGGCATCGCGCTGCACGGCAACACCCGTATCTACGGCGGCACGTTCCTGGTCTTCTCCGACTACATGCGCAACGCGGTGCGGCTGTCGGCGCTGATGCACCTGCCGGTGACGTACGTGTGGACGCACGACTCCATCGGCCTGGGCGAGGACGGCCCGACCCACCAGCCCGTCGAGCACCTGGCCTCGCTGCGCGCCATCCCGGGCCTGAACATCGTCCGGCCCGCCGACGCCAACGAGACCGCCATCGCCTGGCGCGAGATCCTGGGGCGCTGGACGAAGGAGTTCGGCAAGGGCCAGCCGCACGGTCTGGCGCTGACGCGTCAGGGTGTGCCGACCTACGAGCCCAACGACGATGCCGCCAAGGGCGGTTACGTCCTGTTCGAGGCCGACGGCGGCGAGCCCGAGGTCATCCTCATCGCCACCGGCTCGGAGGTGCATGTCGCCGTCGAGGCGCGCGAGCAGCTCCAGGGCGCCGGCGTGCCCACCCGCGTGGTGTCCATGCCGTCGGTGGAGTGGTTCGAGCAGCAGGACCAGGGGTACCGGGACAGCGTTCTGCCGCCGTCCGTCAAGGCTCGTGTCGCGGTGGAGGCCGGGATCGGCCTGACGTGGCACAAGTACGTCGGGGACGCCGGCCGCATCGTTTCCCTGGAGCACTTCGGTGCTTCGGCCGACGGCAAGGTCCTTTTCCGTGAGTTCGGCTTCACTGCCGAGAACGTCGCCGCCGCCGCGCGGGAATCGATCGCCGCAGCTCAGCGCTGACGCTTATATACGACACGTAGGAGATGGAATTTCCATGACAGACGCACTCAAGCGCCTCTCCGAGGAAGGCGTGGCGATCTGGCTGGACGACCTGTCGCGCAAGCGGATCACGTCCGGCAACCTCGCCGAGCTGCTCGACCAGCAGCACGTCGTGGGCGTCACGACCAACCCGTCGATCTTCCAGAAGGCGATCTCGCAGGGCGACGGCTACGACACGCAGCTGACCGACCTCGCCGCCCGCAAGGTCACCGTCGAAGAGGCCATCCGCATGATCACCACGGCGGACGTCCGCGACGCCGCCGATGTCCTGCGCCCCGTCTTCGACGCCACCGGCGGCAAGGACGGCCGGGTGTCGATCGAGGTCGACCCGCGGCTGGCGCACAACACGCGGGCGACGGTCGCCGAGGCCAAGCAGCTCGCCTGGCTGGTGGACCGGCCCAACACCCTCATCAAGATCCCGGCGACCGAGGCGGGTATCCCGGCCATCGCCGAGACCATCGGCCTGGGCATCAGCGTCAACGTCACGCTGATCTTCTCGCTGGAGCGCTACCGCCTGGTCATGGACGCGTTCCTGACCGGCCTGGAGAAGGCCAAGGAGCGCGGCCTGGACCTGTCGCAGATCCACTCGGTGGCGTCGTTCTTCGTCTCCCGCGTCGACACCGAGATCGACAAGCGGATCGACGCGCTCGGCACCGACGAGGCCAGGGCTCTGCGCGGCAAGGCCGCCATCGCGAACGCCCGTCTGGCCTACCAGGCGTACGAGGAGGTCTTCTCCTCGGACCGCTGGAACACCCTGGAGAAGGCGGGCGCCAACAAGCAGCGTCCGCTGTGGGCGTCCACCGGCGTGAAGGACAAGGCGTACAAGGACACCATGTACGTCACCGAGCTGGTCGCGCCGAACACGGTGAACACCATGCCGGAGGCGACCCTGTACGCCACCGAGGAGCACGGCGAGATCACCGGCAACACCGTCGTCGGCACGTACGAGCAGGCCCGCGCCGACCTCGACGCAGTCGAGAGGCTCGGGATCAAGTACGACGACGTGGTGCGGCTGCTGGAGGAGGAGGGCGTCGAGAAGTTCGAGGCGTCCTGGACCGACCTGCTGAAGTCGACCGAGGCCGAGCTTCAGCGCCTCGCCCCCTCGGAGGGCTGAACAGGTGTCGAGCAGCAACCCGCTGCGTGACCCCGCGGACCGACGGCTCCCGCGTATCGCGGGGCCGTCGGGCCTGGTCATCTTCGGCGTCACGGGCGACCTGTCCCGCAAGAAGCTCATGCCCGCCGTGTACGACCTCGCCAACCGGGGTCTGCTGCCGCCGGGCTTCTCGCTCGTGGGCTTCGCCCGCCGCGAGTGGGCGCACGAGGACTTCGCACAGGAGGTCCACGACGCGGTCAAGGAGCACGCCCGCACGCCCTTCCGTGAAGAGGTCTGGCAGCAGCTCATCCAGGGCATGCGCTTCGTGCAGGGCACGTTCGACGACGACGACGCGTTCGAGCGGCTGCGCTCCACGATCGAGGAACTGGACAAGGCACAGGGCACGGGCGGCAACTTCGCCTTCTACCTGTCCGTGCCGCCGAAGTCCTTCCCGGTGGTCATCCAGCAGCTGAAGAAGCACGGGCTGGCCGACCAGAAGGGCGGCTCCTGGCGGCGCGCGGTCATCGAGAAGCCGTTCGGGCACGACCTGAAGTCGGCCGAGGAACTCAACAAGGTCGTCCACGAGGTCTTCGCCCCGGACCAGGTCTTCCGCATCGACCACTACCTGGGCAAGGAGACCGTCCAGAACATCCTGGCGCTGCGCTTCGCCAACACGATGTTCGAGCCGATCTGGAACCGGTCCCTCGTGGACCACGTGCAGATCACCATGGCCGAGGACATCGGCATCGGCGGCCGGGCCGGGTACTACGACGGCATCGGCGCCGCCCGTGACGTCATCCAGAACCACCTGCTCCAGCTCCTGGCGCTCACCGCCATGGAGGAGCCGGCCTCCTTCGACGCGGACGCGCTGGCCGCCGAGAAGACCAAGGTGCTCGGCGCGGTGAAGCTGCCCAAGGACATGGGCCGGGACACCGTACGCGCCCAGTACGCGGCCGGGTGGCAGGGCGGCACGAAGGTGCGCGGCTACCTGGAGGAGGACGGCATCGACGCCTCCTCGAAGACCGACACCTACGCCGCGATCAAGCTGGAGATCGACAACCGCCGCTGGGCGGGCGTCCCCTTCTACCTGCGCACCGGCAAGCGCCTGGGCCGCCGCGTCACGGAGATCGCGGTCGTCTTCCAGCGGGCCCCGCACTCCCCCTTCGACACCACCGCCACCGAGGAGCTCGGCTCCAACGCGATCGTCATCCGCGTCCAGCCGGACGAGGGCGTGACGGTCCGCTTCGGCTCGAAGGTCCCCGGCACGTCGATGGAGATCCGGGACGTGTCGATGGACTTCGCCTACGGCGAGTCCTTCACGGAGTCCAGCCCGGAGGCGTACGAGCGTCTCATCCTGGACGTTCTCCTCGGAGACTCGAACCTCTTCCCGCGTACCGAGGAGGTCGAGCTGTCCTGGAAGATCCTCGACCCGATCGAGGAGTACTGGGACGAGAACGGCAAGCCCGCCCAGTACCCGGCCGGTACCTGGGGGCCCGTCGAGGCGGACGAAATGCTCGAGCGACACGGACGGAGCTGGCGGCGGCCATGAAGATAGACCTGACCGACACCACTGCCAGCAAGATCAACAAGGCGCTGGTGCAGGGGCGCCGGGCGATCGGCACCCCTGCCGTCGGCATGGTGCTCACACTGGTCATCGTGACGGACGAGGAGAACGCCTACGACGCGCTGAAGGCCGCGAGCGACGCCTCGCACGAGCACCCCTCGCGCACGCTCGTGGTCATCAAGCGCGTCTCCCGCTCGCCCCGCGACCGTACGCAGTCCCGCCTCGACGCGGAGGTCCGGGTGGGCGCGGAGGCCGGCACCGGCGAGACGGTGGTGCTCCGGCTGTACGGCGAGGTCGCCGACCACGCCCAGTCGGTGGTGCTGCCGCTGCTGCTGCCGGACGCTCCGGTGGTGGTGTGGTGGCCGGTGAACGCGCCGCTCGACCCGGCGAAGGACCCCCTGGGTGCCCTCGCCCAGCGCCGCGTCACCGACACCTACGCCTCCGAGCAGCCGGTCCGGGACCTGGCCACCCGGTCCGGGACCTACACCCCCGGCGACACGGACCTGTCCTGGACCCGCATCACGCCCTGGCGTTCCATGCTGGCGGCCGCCCTCGACCAGGTCACCTGCGAGGTCAGGGCCGTCGAGGTGGAGGGTGAGGAGTTCAACCCGAGCTGCGAGCTGCTGGCGATGTGGCTCGCGGACCGGCTGGACGTCCCCGTGAAGCGCTCGCTGTCCGGGGGCCCCGGTCTGACGGCGGTCCGCATGGACACCAACTGCGGCGCGATCACCCTGGACCGTGCCGACGGGTCCCTCGCGACCCTCTCCATCGAGGGTCAGCCGGACCGTGGAGTGGCGCTCAAGCGCCGGGAGACGGCCGAGCTGATCGCGGAGGAGCTGCGGCGGCTGGATCCGGACGACACGTACGCCTCGGCGCTGCGGTATGGGGTGGACCGGCTGAAGGCGTCCTGGCCGGCTCAGGCGGCGAAGGAAGAGCCGGTGGCCAAAGGAGAGCCCAAAAGCGGCGAGCGAGCACGACTCGCCCTCCCCGCTCCCGTCGAAACGGCTGCGAAAGCACCCGCTTCGGAAGCGACGGCGGAGGCACCGGTGAAGCGGGAACCGCCCAAGTTGGAACCGGTACGGAAGGCGACAACGAAGTGAGTACGGCACCGCAGCTCGTCGTCCACCGCGACAAGGAGCTGATGGCGCAGGCCGCGGCGGCCCGGCTGATCACCAGGATCGTGGACGCGCAGGCCTCCCGGGGTTCGGCGTCCGTGGTCCTGACGGGCGGCCGCAACGGCAACGGCCTGCTGGCCGCGCTGGCCGCGGCGCCCGCCCGGGACGCCGTCGACTGGAGCCGGCTCGACCTCTGGTGGGGCGACGAGCGGTTCCTGCCCGAGGGCGATCCCGAGCGCAATGTCACGCAGGCGAGGGAAGCACTGCTCGACTCGGTGCCGCTGGACCCGAAGCGAGTGCACGCGATGCCCGCGTCGGACGGCCCCTACGGCACCGACGTGGACGCGGCGGCGGCCGCGTACGCGGAGGAACTGGCGCGGGCGGCAGGCCCGGAGAACCACGGGCCCGTGCCGACGTTCGACGTGCTGATGCTGGGGGTCGGGCCGGACACGCACGTCGCGTCGCTGTTCCCGGAGCTGCCGGCGGTCAGGGAGACCGACCGCACGGTGGTCGGCGTCCACGGCGCGCCGAAGCCGCCGCCGACGCGGGTGACGCTGACGTTGCCGGCGATCCGTTCGGCGCGGGAGGTGTGGCTCCTGGCCGCGGGTGAGGACAAGGCCCAGGCCGCGGCGATCGCGCTCTCCGGCGCGGGGGAGATCCAGGCGCCGGCGGCAGGTGCGTACGGCCGCAGCCGGACGCTGTGGCTGCTGGACGGGGCGGCGGCTTCCCAACTGCCGCGTTCGCTGTATCCGCCGGCTTCGGCTTGAGGTAACCAGGGGGCTCCGCCCCCTGGGCCCCGTGCCTGCGCCCACCCACCACCCGAAGCGGTCAGCCCTCGCGAGTTGCCCCCTTCAAGGGCGGTTTCGGGTGGCGGGTGGGCATAGGCGGGGGTCCAGGGGGCGGAGCCCCCTGGGACAGCGGCTACTTGACCGACCCGGCCATGACCCCCTGCACAAAGTGCCTCTGGAACGCGAAGAACACGACGACAGGCACGACCAGGGACACGAACGCCCCGGGCGCCAGGACATCGATGTTGCTCCCGAACTGCCGTATCTGCGACTGGAGTTCCACCGTCAACGGCTGCGAGGAACTGTCCGCGAACAGCAACGCCACCAGCATGTCGTTCCACACCCACAGGAACTGGAAGATGGCCAGGGAGGCGATCGCCGGCCGCCCCACGGGCAGGACGAGGCGCGTGAAGATACGCCATTCACTGCCGCCGTCCATCCGAGCCGCCTCCAGCATCTCCTTCGGCATCTCGGCGAAGTAGTTCCGCAGCAGGAACACCGCGAACGGCAGGCCGTAGGCCACGTGGAACAGCACGACACCGGGGATCGTGCCGAACAGCCCCAACTGCCCGAACAGTTTCGCGACCGGCAGCAGCCCGATCTGCACGGGCACCACCAGCAGCGCGACCACGACGAGGAAGATCGTCTCCCGCCCGGGGAAGTCCAGCCACGCGAACGCGTAGCCCGCGAGCGCCGCGATCACCACGACCAGCACCGTCGTAGGCACCGATATCAGCACCGTGTTCCAGAACGCCTGCGTGATGCCCGAGTTCTGCAACAGCGAGGAGTAGTTGTCGAAGGACAGCTGCCCGGGACTGGTGAACATCGTCCACCAGCCGCCCTTCGCCGTGTCCTCGGCGGACCGCAGCGAGGACAGGAACAGCCCGGCCAGCGGCGTCATCCACACCAGGCCGACCACCACGAGGAAGGCCTGGACGACCCCGTTGCCCAACCCGCGCCGAACCGCGTTCATCGCTGACCCCTTCGGAAACGGCGGACGTTGAACACCATGGCCGGAACCACCAGCAGCAGGAGCAGCACACCGAGCGCGCTGCCGAGCCCCTGGTTGTTGCCGCCGCCGAACGACACCAGCCACATCTGCGTCGCGAGCACGGTCGCGTCCTCCTGCACCGGCCCGGGCGCGATGATGTAGACGAGGTCGAAGACCTTCATCACGTTGATGACGAGGGTGATGAACACGACCGTCAGCACCGGTGCCAGCAGCGGCACCGTGATCCGCCGGAAGATCTGCCACTCGTTCGCGCCGTCCATCCGCGCCGCCTCCAGCGCGTCCCGCGGCAGCGTCGACAGGCCCGCCCCGATCAGCACCATGGCGAAACCGGTCCAGATCCACAGGTAGGCCCCGATGATCGCCGGTGTGACGAGTGCCGGTCCGAGCCAGGAGACCCCCTCGTAGGGCGGGGCGAAGTTGGACGACGGCAGCTTCACCGCGTACGAGCCCGGCTCGAGTCCCTCGAAGCGGAAGGAGCCGTCGGACGCGGTGGTCGCCGTGGCGACGGCCTTGCCGTCGCGCACCGCCTCGACCTTCATCTGCGGCAGTCCGCTCTCCCGCCGGTCGACCTTGCCCTGTTCCCCTCCCCCGCCGGGCGTGAAGTCCAGGTAGACCACGCCGCGCAGTTCGTCGGGGGCGGCTTTCTGCCGCGCCGCCGCGTACGCGGGCGCGGTCCCACCCGGCAGGTCGTCGGGCAGCACGCCGACCAGGCCCAGTGCCACCGCGTCGCCCGGGGACACGCTCGTACTCGTGCGGTACGAACCGTCCTTGTCCTTCGTCAGGCCCTGCCCGTCGCGCGCTCGGGCCGTCGGGTACGAGGACTCCGCCTTGAAGGCGTCGTGGACGGAGACGACCGCGGCGTTCAGGACGCCCTTGTCCGGGTCCTCGTCGTAGGCGAGCCGGAAGATGATGCCGGCGGCGAGGAAGGAGACCGCCATCGGCATGAAGAGGAGCAGCTTGAAGGCGGTGGCCCAGCGGACCTTCTCCACCAGGACGGCCAGGATCAGTCCGAGTCCGGTCAGCAGGGTCGGGGCCACGACGACCCAGATGGCCGTGTTGCGGACGGCCGTGAGGGTCGCCGGGTCGCGGAACATCTCGGCGTAGTTGTCACCGCCGACGAAGGTCGTCCCGGAGGCGTCGAAGAAGCTGCGACCGACGCTGAACAGCACGGGGTAGACGACGAGCGCGCCGAGCAGCAGCAGCGCGGGCAGCACGAACAGCAGGGCGATGATCTTGCCGCGCCGCCGCAGCCGCCGTGTGCGGTCGGCGACCGTGACGGGCGGTGGGGGGTTCGTCTCTTTGACGAGGGTCGCTGTCATGGCGGATCAGTCCTGGTACGCCTTGGCCGCCGCGGCCTCCAGCTTCGCGGCGGTGCCCTTCGGGTCGGACGGGTCGCGCAGGAAGTCCTGGAGCAGCTTCCACTCGCCGGTGCCCTTGGTGCCACCGAAGGAGGCGGGGGCCTGGTCGGACATGTCGAAGCGGACCGAGTCCCCGGCCTGGACGAGGGACTTGGCGGTGGCCCGGGTGACGTCGTCGCCGTAGGAGGCGAGGTCGAGCTTCTTGTTCGGGGAGAGGAAGCCGCCCGCCTCCGCCCACACGGCCGACGCCTCCGGGGTAGCCAGGAACTCCAGGAGCGCCTGGGCGGCCTTCTGGTTCTTGCCGTCCTTGAGGACGACGGCCGCGTCACCGCCGCTGACGACAGGCGCCTCGCCACCGGCGACCGCCGGGAACGGGAAGAAGTCGGCGTCCTCGCCGACCTTCTTGCCGAACTGGTCCTTGGCGACGCCGGCGACGAAGTCGCCCTCGTAGACCATGCCGGCCTCGGGCTCCGGCCCGAAGACCTTCTCCACCGAGCCGGGGAAGTCGGTGTTCAGGGCGCCCTTCTGGCCGCCGGCGATGAGCTGCTTGTCCTTGAAGAGCTTGCCGAGCGTGGTGAGGGCGTCGACGACGGACGCGTCGGTCCACTTCAGCTTGTGCGCGGCGAGGGCGTCGTACTTCTCCGGTCCGGCCTGGGAGAGGTAGACGTTCTCGAACCAGTCGGTGAGGGTCCAGCCGTCCTGCCCGGCGACGGAGAACGCGGCGAGACCGGAGTCGGACACGGTCTGCCCGGCCTTGAGCATCTCGTCGTAGGTCTTCGGGGGCTTCACCCCGGCCTGGGCGAGGGCGTCGGGGCTGTACCAGACGGTCGACTTGTGGGCGGCCTTGAAGTAGAGGCCGTAGAGGGTGCCGTCGACGCTGCCGTACTCCTTCCACACGGGGGCGTACCCGGCGTCCACGGACTGCTCGGTCTTCTTCGACAGCGGCTTGAGCCAGCCCTTCTGCGCGAACTGCTTCAGCACGCCGACCTGCGGGACCATCACGACGTCGGGGGCGTTGCCGCCCTCGATCTTGCTGCCGACGACGGTGGAGACGTTGTCGCCGGTGGACACGAACTGCGTCTTGGCGCCGGTCTTCTCGGTGAAGGCGTCCAGGACCTTCTGGAAGTTCTTCTGCTCGGTGCCGGACCAGACACCGGCCACGGTGATGGTCTGGCCGTCGAGCGCCTTGTCGCCGCCGCCGGCCGCGACGGGGCCGCCGCCGCAGGCGGTCGCGCCGAGCGCCAGGACGAGGGCGGTGCAGCCGGTGAGCAGGGTGGTACGTCGTCGCATCATCGTTGATGTCCCTTCGGGGAATTGACTTGCGGGGTTGACTCGCGGGCGTTTGCGGACGTTCAGGAACGGATCCACCAGGCGGCCGTCGAGCCGGAGAGCACTCCGGGCGCGCAGGGGCCGCTGGCGAGCAGGGGGGTGCCGGAGACCGGCGCGGGGGTGGGGGCCGTACCGAAGTTGACGGCGCACACCAGGTCGTCACCGCGAGTGAAGGCCAGGACGCCGGGCGGCGAGTCCAGCCAGCGCAGTGTGCCCTCACCCAACTGGGGCAGAGCGGCGCGCAGTTGGAGGCCGTCGCGGTACAGGTGCCAGAAGGATCGGGTGTCGGCGAGGGCCCGGTCGGTGGCGTACTCGGCGAAGTACTCCGGCTGCGGCAGCCACGGCTTGGCGCTCTCCACGCCCGGGGTGAAGCCGAACGGCGAGGCCTGGCCCGACCAGGGCAGCGGCACCCGGCAGCCGTCGCGGATGCGGGCCCGGCTGCCGGTGCGGCGGAAGATCGGGTCGGTGAGCACGTCGTCGGGCAGGTCCACGACCTCGGGCAGGCCGAGCTCCTCGCCCTGGTAGATATAGGCGGCTCCGGGCAGCGCCAGCATCAGCAGCGCGGCGGCCCGGGCGCGGGCGGCGCCGAGGCCACTGCCCTCGGTCGCGGGTTCGCCGTAGCGGGTGACGGTGCGTACCTGGTCGTGGTTGTTGAGGACCCAGGTGACGGTCGAGCCGGTGCCGGCGATGTCCTGCATGGCCTCGGAGATGACCTTCCGGAAGGCGTCCGGGTCCCAGGGGGCGCTGAGCAGGTCGAAGAAGAAGGCCTGGTGCAGTTCGTCGGGGCGGACGTACCGCGCGTGCTCGCGTGCGGTCGGGACGGAGACCTCGCCGACGAGCAGGCGTTCGAAGCCGTCGCGCTCGGTGTACTCCTCGCATATGGAGCGCCAGCGCCGCCACACGTCGTGGACCTCGGGCTGGTTCCACGCGAGCGGGTTGACCGAGTCGCGGGTGCGGGCGTCGGCCTCCGGGTCGTCCGAGTCGGGCAGCTCCGGGTGCTTGAAGAGGCCGGCCGCGACGTCGATGCGGAAGCCGTCGATGCCCCGGTCCAGCCAGAAGCGGAGGATCCGGTCGAACTCGGCGGCGATCTCCGGGTTGCGCCAGTTCCAGTCGGGCTGCTCGGGCGCGAACATGTGCAGGTACCACTGGCCGGGCCGTCCGTCCGGCTCGGTCACCCGGCTCCAGGCGGGGCCGCCGAACATGGAGTGCCAGTTGTTGGGCGGCTCGGCACCGTCCGGGCCGCGGCCGTCGGCGAAGTGGAAGCGGGCGCGGGCCGGGCTGCCGGGCTCGGCCGCGAGCGCCTCGCGGAACCAGGGGTGCTCGCTGGAGCAGTGGTTCGGGACGATGTCGAGCAGCACCTTGATGCCGAGCCGCCGCGCGGCACCCACCAGCAGGTCGAACTCGTCGAGGTCGCCGAAGAGCGGGTCGACGTCGCAGTAGTCGGCCACGTCGTAGCCGTGATCGTGCTGCGGCGAGGGATAGAAGGGGCTCAGCCAGATCCCGTCGACGCCGAGCTTCTTCAGATAGGGCAGCCCGGCCCGGACTCCGGCGAGATCGCCGACACCGTCGCCGGTGCTGTCCAGGAAGCTGCGGACGTACACCTGATAGATCACTGCGTCACGCCACCAGTGGTGCCTGTTCAACCCATCGACCTGTCTCTGAGGAGGGCAGCGGTTATGCATGCATGTTAAGTAGGCATGTCGAGAGGGTGTCAATGAAAAGGCGGAAGCTACCGAGGAGTTGAAATGGTGGAATCAGGCATTTAACGGACATATCTCGGCCAGATGAGACGTCCGTGTTACCTAACAAGTATGTAGAAGCGCTACCGGCGCGAGATGACGGCGAGCTCCCGCGCCAGACGCCGCACCGCCGCCGCCGGCGTCTCGTGCCCGGCCATCGCGTCGTGCACGACCGCCTGCACCACCAGACTGACCTGGTCGTACCGCGGGCTCTTGGGGCGCGGCTCGGCGGTGCGCACGCTCTCCCGCAGGGTCGGCAGGTAGGGGAACCTGCGGATGAGCGCGGGATCCTCGTAGAGATCGGCCCGGACGGGCGGCAGCGCGCCGCGCGTGAGGACCTGGCGCTGGACGCGCTCGCTGGTGAGGTAGGCGATCAGGCGGGCGGCCGAGTCGGGGTGCCGCGCGTGCGCGCTGACGGCCAGGTTGGAGCCGCCGAGGACACTCGTCCCGGGCCCGTCCGGTCCCGGCAGGGGTACGGCGCCGACCTTCCCGGCGACCTCGGAGCCCGGGGCGGAGGCGCCGACGTAGGCGTACGGCCAGTTCCGCAGGAAGAGCAGCCGGCCGTCCTGGAAGGCCTGCTTGGACTCCTCCTCCTTGTACGTCAGCGCTGCCTTCGGGATCCAGCCCTCGCGCACGCCGCGCGCCAGGAAGCCGATGCCCTCACGGGCCGCCGCCGAGTCGACGGTGACGCGCTCGCCCTCGTCGCCGAGGATCGAGCCGCCCGCCGAGTAGACGGCCTCGGCCGCGTTGACGGTGAGGCCCTCGTACGGCAGGAACTGCCCGGCGTAGCCGTCGAGGCCGTACTTCGGGGCGATGGTCTTCGCGTACCGCTCCAGTTCCGCCCAGGTGCGCGGCGGCTGCACGCCCTCCTTCGCGAGGATGTCCTTGCGGTAGAGGAGCAGGCCGGCGTTGGTGACGTACGGGACGGCGTAGAGCTGTCCGTCGTAGGTCGCCGTGTCCACGACCGGCGGGAGGAAGGTCTTCAGGGGGAAGCGGTCGCGGGGCAGCGGTCGGATCCAGCCCGCCGCGGCGAACTCCGAGGTCCAGTTGACGTCGATGTTGAGCACGTCGAACCGGCTGCGGTCGCCGTCGCGCAGGTCGGTGGCCATCTGGGCCTGGGTCTCGTCGGCGGAGTCCGGCAGCTCGACGAGGGTCACTTTTTCGCCGGGGTGGGTGCGGTTCCAGCCCTCCAGCAGGGGACCGAGGTAGCCGGTAAGGTCTCCGGCGGTGGCGAGGGTGAGCGGTCCACGGCCGCTGCCGGCAGGCTCGCCCGCCTGTGCGCCGGCAGCAACATAACCGGTCAGGACCACGACGAGAACGAGAAGGCCCCTACCCGCGGCATGGATCCACCGCATAGGTTCCTCCCTGTACACCGGCGACGGGCACCTTCGCCCGGAACAGAGGCCATGTATACCTGTTAGGTATGGGCGATACTAGGGCCTGGAGCACATTGGACCGGACAGGAGGACTGCACGCGTGCGCCTGCCCCTCCTGGCTCTCCTCGCCCGCGGACCCGCCCACGGCTACGAGCTCAAGCAGGACCTTGAGCAACTGCTGGGCTCCGCGTACCCTCAGCCGAATGTCGGCCAGATCTATGTGACCCTCGGCCGCCTCGAGAAGTCGGGACTGATCGAGGGCGAGGACGTGGCGCAGTCCAGCCGGCCCAACAAGAAGGTCTACCACCTCACCGACGCCGGGCGGGAGGCGCTGCGCGCCTGGTTCGAGGAGCCCGAGGACGAGCCGCGGGTGCGGGACGAGTTCTTCATGAAGCTGGCGCTCGCTCCGCAGACCGGGCTCGCCGACCAGCTCTCCCTGATCAACCACCAGCGGCGTCAGTATCTGAACACCATGCGGCAGCTGTCGAGGCTGGCCGCCGCCGAAGACCGCGACAACCGCATCGCCCACCTGCTGATCGAGGGCGCGATGCTGCACCTGCAAGCCGATCTCGACTGGCTGGAGCGGTGCCAGGAAGAGCTGGAGGAGCTGGAGTGAGCGACGACCGTCCCGCTCCTGTGCTGCGCGCCGAGGGGCTGGTGAAGACCCACCACGGCGAGGGCGCGCCCGCCCATGCCGTGCGCGGGGTCGACCTGTGCGTACGGCCCGGCGAGTTCGTGGCGATCACCGGCCCGTCCGGCGCCGGAAAGTCGACGCTGCTGCATCTTCTCGGCGGCCTCCAGCGGCCCGACGCCGGCAGGATCTGGCTCGACGGCGAGAGCACCGACACCTACAGCGAGGCCCGCTGGGCGGTGGAGCGCAGGAAGCGGATCGGGATCGTCTTCCAGTTCTTCAACCTCGTGTCCAGCCTGTCCGTCGCCGACAACGTGGAGCTGCCCGCCCTGCTCGCCGGGACCTCGCCGAAGCGGGCCCGGGCCGAGCGGGAGCAGCTACTGGCCGAACTGGGCCTGACGGGCAAGGAGCGCAGTATGCCGGGCGAACTGTCCGGCGGTGAGCAGCAGCGGGTCGCCCTGGCCCGGGCCCTGGTCAACCATCCCCCGCTGCTGCTGGCCGACGAACCCGCGGGCAGCCTCGACAGCAAGGGCACCCGCGAGGTGATGCGGCTGCTGACCCGCTTCCACCAGCGCGGCCAGACGATCCTGCTGGTCACCCATGACGCGCGGCTGGCGAGCGCCGCGGACCGGGTGATCAGCTTCTTCGACGGCCGGATCGCCGACGACGCGGAACTCGACGGCGGCACACCGCCGCGCCGCTCCGGCATATCCGGTGTGCTGGAGCTCAGGGACTGACATGCGGGTGTACGACGACCGCGCCCTGTGCGGAAGCCGGGTTCACGGCCACCGCGCCCCCTGCGGGACGAGGGACTGAGGCCCGTGCGAGCCACCCTGCGCTGGGCGCACTCCGATCTGCGCACGCACCGCGGCGAGGCACTGTTCCTCGTCCTCGCCACCGCGGGCATCGTCGCCTCCCTGCTGCTGGCCACGGCCCTGTTCGGATACGCCACCAATCCCTGGCAGCGGGTGTTCACGCAGTCGCACGGCGCGCACGTGTGGCTGCACACCGACAAGGCGGCCGACACCGGGAAGCTGGCCGAGCTGGACGGTGTCGACACCGTCGCCGGCCCGTACCCCACCGCCGCCACCACCGTCGCCTCGCGCGGCAGCCGCGCCGCCGTGGAGCTGCGCGGCACTCCGGAACGGCCGTCCGTCGGTCGCCCGCCGGTCGTCTCCGGCCACTGGCTGGACCCCGCGACCCCGAACGGTGTGGTCCTGGAGAGCCGCCTCGCCCGCGCGCTGCTGGCCGAGCCCGGCGACACCCTCACCGTGCCCGGCACCGCCCGGGAACTGACCGTCGTGGGTCTCGCCGACAGCGCGGAGCCGCGCTACCGGCCCGGTGAGCAGCCGGGCCTGGTGTGGGCGCTGCCGTCGGCCGTGCCGGATCCCGGCGGACAGGTGATCGGGCTGCGGCTGAAGGATCCCGGCGACACCTCCTACGTCGTCCAGCGTGCCGTGACCGTACTGGGCGCCGCCGCGATCGGGGAGGTGTCCACCTGGCAGCAGGCCCGCGCCGAGGCCCAGGGCGACAACCGGCTCCTCGGCCAGGTGCTGGGCCTGTTCGGGCTGGGCGCGCTGGTCGCCGCCGGGCTCGCCGTGCACGGAGCGATCGGCACCCGCATCCGCGGCCACCTGCGGGACCTCTCCGTGCTGAAGGCGATCGGCTTCACCCCTGGCCAGGTGGTCCGCATCTTCCTGCTCCAGCACCTCGCCTACGCCCTCCTGGGTGCCGTGGCCGCCGCCGCGCTGGCCGAGGCCCTGGGCAGCCGGATCCCGGGGCGGCTCGGGGACGCGGTCGGGGTGTGGCAGGGGCTGCCCGGGCACACCGTGGCGCTGTTCGTGATCCCGGTGGGCGCGGTGCTGTTCATCGGCGCGACCACCGGGCTGGCCGCCTGGCGGGCAGGACGCGTGCCGCCGGTGCCGGTACAGCGGCCCACGGCGGCGCTCGGCGGGCGGTTGTCCGGAGCGACGGGCCGGGCCCTCGGAACGCGGCGCGCGGCGGCCGCACCCGGTGGGCGGCTGACCAGCGGCCTGCGCCGCGTCCTCGGGCTGCGGCCCGCGGCTCCCCGGACCGGGCAGCTCTCCGACCTGGCGCGCCGCGCCCTCGGGGCGCGGATTCCGCCCGCGCTGGTGCTGGGCTGGCACAAGGCGTTCGCCCGCCGTGCCCGGTCCCTCGCCACCGTCGCCCGCCTCACGCTGCCCCTGCTGCTGATCGTCGTGGCGATGAGCGCGTGGACCACCATCGACCGCTTCCACAGCACGCCCGAACAGATCGGCCTGCCGACCGCCCTCAGCATCCGCGCCGACGCCGGACTGAACGAGCGCCAGACCCGCTCTCTCCTGGAACGCGACCCGGAGGTGGCCGCCGCCTACCCCGGCGTCGAGACGGCCGCCCTGGTCCCGGGCCAGACGGCGACCATCGCCCTGCGCGGCCTCGGCACCGACCAGGACCTCTACCCGTACACCCTCGCCGAGGGCCGCCCCGCCCGCGGCGCCGACGAGGCCGTGGCCGGGCAGGGACTGCTCGACCTGCTGGACGTGCGGGTCGGCGACTGGGTGCGGATGACGGTCGGCGACCAGCCGCAGATCCTGCACATCGTGGGCCGCAGCATCGAACCGGAGAACGCCGGACGGGTCATCTCCACGTCTCTCGACACCCTCCGCGCGAACGACCCCGGGCTCCGCCCGACCCTCTACGAGCTGCGCCTCGATCCCGGTGCCGACCCGCGGGAGGTCGCCGACCGGCTGGCCACGGCCGGGCGCGGACACCTGGACGTGCACATCGTGACCAACCCCGCCGACGGGCTCTCCCCGCTGCGCGCGGTCGTCGCCGGGCTGATCGCCGTCCTCGCCCTCATCGGGCTCATCGAGCTGCTGACCGCGATCGGCGGCACCGTCCGCGAGAGCGAACGGGACCTGCTCGCGCTGAAGGCCATCGGCCTGTCCCCCCGGCAGATCACGGGCATCACGGTCACGGCCACCGGCTGTACGGCACTGGCGGCCGTGCTCGCCGCCACCGCCCTGGGCCTGCCGCTCGCCCACTGGCTGATCGACGCCCAGGGCCGGTCGAGCGGCATCGGCGCCGGGATCGCCCAGGGCCCGTCCGCCCCGCTGATGCTGCTGCTCGGGACGGCGGCGGTACTCTGCGCGGCCGCACTGGCCGCCCTACCCGCGGCCCGCGCGGCCCGCCGCCGACTCGCGGACACGCTGAGCGCCGTCGCCTGACGTCCTGACCGCTCCAGGTGTCAGCCCCGGTAGGGGTGCTGCGGGTTGTACGGCGGCTGCGGGTGCGGGGCGTACGGGTGCTGCCCGCCCGGCGCGTGGGGATGGCCGTACGGGTTGCCCTGCGGCGGCAGGTACGGCGATCCCGCCGGGGGCATCCCCGAAGGCATCGGCG
The DNA here is from genome assembly GCF_055585925.1 of Streptomyces sp. NPDC052064. NCBI lineage: Bacteria > Bacillati > Actinomycetota > Actinomycetes > Kitasatosporales > Streptomycetaceae > Streptomyces > Streptomyces sp. NPDC052064. The sequence continues at coordinate 540,810 of NZ_JBVJJE010000003.1, read as the reverse complement.
GGACCGGTCCGGGTGCGGGCGCCGGTGCCAGAGTCGCCGGATGGGCCTTCAGCCTGATCCCGTACCGCCGCTTGAGCCGCCCCATCTCCAGCAGCGCGATGGCGGTGACCGTCACCGGAGCACCCAGGATGAAGACGATCCCCAGGGTGAGGCTCAGCCCGTGCAGATCACCGGTGACGAGGTCCGGGACGGCCACCAGCCAGCTGGTCACCATGGCGAGCAGCGGCGGCAGACAGCGGTGCGTGGCAGCGGTGCCGAAGAAGTTGCCGGAGACCCGCACCGCCCCGTAGGCCGTGAAGATGAGCATCCACATCATCGTCAGGCCGACCCCGATGATCACGGCCGGGTTCGGCGACCCGTTCACCGTCCGCACCAGCCCCAGCAGGGCGGCCACGCATCCGACGAACAGGAGGAGCAGCAGGAGGGAGTTGAGCAGCGGCACCCGCAGCTGCCGCACCGTGCCGCCGCGACGCCAGACCCAGAGCATCGCCCCGACCGTCAGCGGCGTGAGGAAGAGCAGGACGACGGAGGCCGTCATCGCGTTCTCCAGCAGCTCCGTGAAGTCGAAGCCGCCCTCGATGAAGGTGTAGACCCCGAGGGACGCGACCGCCCCGGCGATGACCCGGAACCTCTTCAGCCGCTCCACGGACGGATCGAGCGGCTGCGGTATCCACGCGGGGTGGAACACCGCCCGCGCCACGTCCTGGGGCTTCAGGACGGACCGGACCGTCAGCGTGCCGCCTGTCCAACTTCCGCGTGTGCGTGCCACTTCGCGCTCCCCCGAGCACTCGCCGTGATGATCGTCCGGGAGTCTACGGGAAGCGGAGGGCGCGCCGCCGGGCGGCGGGCGGACAGCGCGCCGCCATCCGCCTCCCGCCCGGCGCTCCGCTCGTCACTGCCGGCCGCGCAGCTCCCGGTACGTGGCGACCAGGGCCTTGGTGGAGGGGTCCAGGCCCTCGACCTCGGCGCCCTCGGTCAGCGCGGGCTCGACGCGCTTGGCGAGGACCTTGCCCAGCTCCACGCCCCACTGGTCGAAGGAGTCGATGTTCCACACCGCGCCCTGCACGAACACCTTGTGCTCGTAGAGGGCGACCAGCTGGCCGAGGACGGACGGCGTCAGCTCGGGCGCCAGGATCGTGGTCGTGGGGTGGTTGCCCTGGAACGTCTTGTGCGGCACCAGCTCCTCCGGCACGCCCTCGGCCCGCACCTCCTCCGGGGTCTTGCCGAAGGCGAGCGCCTGCGTCTGGGCGAAGAAGTTGGCCATCAGCAGGTCGTGCTGCGCCTTCAGCTCGTCGCTCAGCTCGGCGACCGGCCGCGCGAAGCCGATGAAGTCCGCCGGAATGATCTTCGTACCCTGATGGATGAGCTGGTAGTAGGCGTGCTGTCCGTTGGTGCCCGGCGTGCCCCACACCACCGGCCCGGTCTGCCACTCCACCTCCTGCCCGTCCCGGCCGACGTACTTGCCGTTGGACTCCATGTCGAGCTGCTGGAGGTAGGCGGTGAACTTGGACAGGTAGTGGCTGTAGGGCAGCACCGCGTGCGACTGGGCGTCGTGGAAGTTGCCGTACCAGATGCCCAGCAGGCCCAGCAGCAGCGGCACGTTGGACTCGGCGGGCGCGGTCCGGAAGTGCTCGTCGACGATCCGGAAGCCGTCGAGCATCTCCCGGAAGTTGTCCGGGCCGATGGCGATCATCAGGGCGAGACCGATCGCGGAGTCGTACGAGTAACGGCCGCCGACCCAGTCCCAGAACTCGAACATGTTGTCGATGTCGATACCGAACTCGGCGACCTTCTCGGCGTTCGTCGACAGGGCGACGAAGTGCTTGGCGACGGCGGCCTCGTCACCGAGCGCGTCCAGCAGCCAGCCGCGCGCGGACATGGCGTTGGTGACCGTCTCGATGGTGGTGAAGGTCTTGGAGGCGATGACGAACAGCGTCTCCGCCGGATCGAGATCCCGCACCGCCTCGTGCAGGTCGGCGCCGTCCACGTTCGACACGAAGCGGACCGTCAGGTCGCGGTCGGTGAAGGCGCGCAGCACCTCGTACGCCATCGCGGGACCCAGGTCGGAGCCGCCGATGCCGACGTTGACCACGTTCCGGATGCGCTTGCCGGTGTGGCCGGTCCATACACCGGAGCGGACGCGGTCGGCGAAGTCGGCCATCTTGTCGAGCACGGCGTGCACGCCCGGCACCACGTTCTCACCGTCGACCTCGATGACCGCGTCCCGCGGCGCCCGCAGCGCGGTGTGCAGCACGGCCCGGTTCTCGGTGGTGTTGATCTTCTCGCCGCGGAACATGGCGTCCCGGAGCCCGAAGACGTCGGTGGCGGCGGCCAGTTCGCGCAGCAGCCGCAGGGTGTCGCCGGTGACGAGGTGCTTGGAGTAGTCGACGTACAGGTCGCCGACCCGGAGGGTGTACGCGGTGCCGCGGCCTGAGTCGGCGGCGAACACCTCGCGCAGCTGGACGTCGCCCAGCTCCTCGCGGTGCTTGGCCAGTGCCGTCCACTCGGACGTCTGGTTGAGCCTGGTACGGCCGTCTGCGTTCATCTCGGACTTCAGCCTTCTTTCCTGTCCTGCCTGCGTACCTTGCCCCGCTGCCGGTCCCAACCTAATTGATCAGCGCGTGACGTCGGCTGTCGTGGCGCCGTCGTCCGGCTCGACGACACCTACGTTCACGTTGAGCGCGGGTATCAGCGCGATGACGGCGAGGACGAAGAAAGCGGCTGTCAGCAGGGGCGGGGTGTTCGGCCCCCATGCGGTGGCGACGGCCCCGCCCAGCAGGGCGCCGAGGGGCACGCCGGCGAAGGCCAGGGTCCGGAAGGCCGAGCTGACCCGGCCCAGGAGTTCGGCGGGGCTGCGCTGCTGCATCAGCGTCGTCGTGTTGACGTTCCACACCATGCCCATGAGCCCGAAGACGGCCAGCGCGCCCACCAGCACGGCGAGGCTGCGCACGGTGCCCATGACGACGAGGGCGGCGGTCTGCACCGAGCCGGCGAGCAGCACGGACCGCAGCCGACCGAGACGCGCGACCAGCCGGCCGTTCACCACTCCCCCGGCCAGGCTGCCCAGAGTGAACGCCGCGCCCGCGGCCGCGTATCCCGCGGGTCCCGCGTCGAGCCAGTCGGTGACGAGGACGACCAGCATGGCGAGCTGGGTGCCCATGCCGATGTTGCACAGGGCGGTGGCGGCGCACAGGCCGCGCAGGGCGCGGTCGCGCCACAGGGTGCGCAGCCCCTCCGCGATCTCGCGGCGCAGGGTGCTGCCCGAGCGTCTCGGCTTCCGGTCGGACTCGGCGGCCGGCAGTGAGGCCACCAGCGCGGCGGCCACCAGGAAGGTCACGGCGTCGGCCGCGAAGGGCACGGCGGTCCCGGCCGCCAGCAGCAGCGGGACGACGGGCCCGCCGAGCAGGCCGCCCGCGATGCGCTGGCCGGTCAGCAGCCGGGCGTTGGCACTGCCGAGGGCGTCCCGCTCGACCAGGGCTGGCAGCAGCGCCGTGGCGGCGTTGTCGAAGAGGGTCTGGAGGGTGGTGAGGGCGAAGGCCAGCACGATGAGCAGGCCGATCGAGGCGTGACCGAGGGCGACGGCCACCGCGAAGACGGCGACCAGCAGTCCTCGTAAGGCATCCACCATCCACATGGCGCGCCGCTGGTCCACGCGGTCGGCGACAGCCCCGCCGAGCAGGCCGAAGACGATCCAGGGCAGATAGCCGCAGGCCGTGACGGAGGCGATGAGCAGTGGCTCGTCGGTCAGCGTGACGGCGAGCAGGGGCAGCGCGGCCGTACGCAGCGCGTCACCGAAACTGGACAGCACGGCGGCGCTCCACAGCCGCCCGAAGCCCCCGCGCCACGCGGGCGCGCGCATGCCAGCCGCCTCGACCGTCGCCACCGCTCCCCCTCATGGTTCGTCCGATGCACAAACCGTAGAGGGCACCACTGACAGTCGGTCGGCGGCGAAGGTCGGGAAAGCAGCTCGGCCGGGCACCTGCTGGTGCCCGGCCGGTCTCAACTCCTAGATCTCGCCCCGCAGTTTGGCGAGCGCCTCGGCGAGGATCGCCTCGCCGTCCGCGTCGCTGCGCCGCTCCCGCACATACGCCAGGTGTGTCTTGTAGGGCTCGGTGCGCGGCGGGTCCGGCGGGTTGTCCCGGTCCTGGCCGGCCGGAAATCCGCAGCGGGGACAGTCCCAGGTTTCGGGCACCTGCGCGTCGCTGGCGAAGCTCGGCTGGGTCTCGTGTCCGTTGGAGCACCAGAAGGAGATGCGCAGCCGCGGCGCGGACTCGCCGCGCTCGGCCTCGCCCATCGGCCCCGCCCCGACCCGGCTTCCCCGGATCGCGTTGCCACTTGCCACGGTCGTAACTCCCTGCGTGATGGTGCCGCGAAGCGAGTCGGCGTTCCGCTTCGCTGCGAGCGCCTCAGTCTACGTAAGGCCCAACGCGCGTCCAGTGATTGGAGTTACAACCCTCACACCTAGACGCAAGCCCCATGATAGGCCGCGCTTTGCCGCGCGTACCGAACATGGGGCCTTACGTACGTATTGCGTGCGTACGTATTGCGTGCGTACGTATTGCGTGCGTACGTATTGCGTGCGTACGTATTGCGTGCGGAATGCGGGCCGGTCAGTTGTTCACCTTCATCAGGATGCCGAGCACGATAATGCACGCGAACCAGAGCAGACCGACCACGACGGTGATCCGGTCGAGGTTGCGTTCGGCGACCGAGGAGCCGCCGACGGAGGACTGCATGCCGCCACCGAACATGTCGGAGAGGCCGCCGCCCTTCCCCTTGTGCATCAGCACCAGCAGCATCATCAGCAGGCTGAAGACGATCAGGGCGATCGAGAACCCCAAAACCACGGCTGGACCAACTTCCTCGGATTCGGATGGACGACGCGGGGTCCAGCACTGTGCTGGACCCCGCAAGGGTACGACGGATCGCCGCTACCGCATACTCACTGGTCGCGGAAGCGCACGATCTTGACGAACTCGTCGGCGTCCAGCGAGGCGCCGCCGACCAGGGCGCCGTCGATGTCGGCCTGGGCCATGATCTCGGCGACGTTGCCGGACTTCACGGAGCCGCCGTACTGGATGCGGACCTTGTCGGCCAGGTCCTGCGAGTACAGCTCGGCGATCTTGCCGCGGATGGCCGCGCAGACCTCCTGGGCGTCCTCGGCACCGCAGACCTTGCCGGTGCCGATGGCCCAGACGGGCTCGTAGGCGATCACGATGGTCTCGGCCTGCTCGGCGGGGAGGTCCTTCAGACCGCCCTCGACCTGGGCGAGGGTGTGGGAGACGTGGTTGCCCGCCTCACGGACCTCCAGCTCCTCGCCGACGCACAGGATGGGGGTCAGGCCGTGCTTGTAGGCGGCCTTGACCTTGGCGTTCACCAGCTCGTCGGTCTCGGCGTGGTACTGGCGGCGCTCGCTGTGGCCGATGGCGACGAACGTGCACTTCAGCTTGGCCAGCATGGGGCCGGAGATCTCGCCGGTGTAGGCACCGCTGTCGTGTGCCGAGATGTCCTGGGCGCCGTACTTGATCTTGAGCTTGTCGCCGTCGACCAGGGTCTGTACGGAGCGCAGGTCGGTGAAGGGCGGCAGGACGGCGACCTCGACGGCCTCGTAGTCCTTGTCGGCCAGGGCGAAGGCGAGCTTCTGGACGTGGGCGATGGCCTCGAGGTGGTTGAGGTTCATCTTCCAGTTGCCCGCCATCAGCGGCGTGCGCGTGCTCATCTAGGTCAGTCCTCCAGTGCGGCGAGGCCGGGGAGCGTCTTGCCCTCGAGGTATTCGAGGGAGGCGCCGCCACCGGTCGAGATGTGGCCGAATGCCGTCTCGTCGAAGCCGAGGGTGCGCACGGCGGCGGCGGAGTCGCCGCCGCCGACCACGGTGAAGCCCTTGGATTCGACGAGGGCCTGGGCGACCGCCTTGGTGCCCTCGGCGTAGTCGGGGTGCTCGAAGACGCCCATGGGTCCGTTCCAGAAGACGGTGGCGGCGTCGGCGAGCTTGGACGCGTACAGCTTGCGGGTCTCGGGCCCGATGTCGAGGCCCATCTGGTCGGCCGGGATGGCGTCCGCGGCGACGGTCGTGGGGTGGGCGGCAGCCTTCGTCTTCAGGTCCGGGAACTCGGTCGCCGTAAGGGCGTCGACGGGCACGACCAGCTCGACACCGGTCTTCTCGGCTCGCTCGACGTACTCCTGGACGGCCGCGATCTGGTCCTCCTGGAGGAGGGACTTGCCGACCTCGTAGCCCTTGGCCTTGAGGAAGGTGTAGGCCATGCCGCCACCGATGAGGATGCGGTCGGCCTTGCCGAGCAGCTGGTCGATGACGGCGAGCTTGTCGGAGACCTTGGCGCCGCCGAGGGCGACGACGTAGGGCCGCTGGAGGTCCTCCGTCAGCTTCTTCAGCACGGCGACCTCCTTGGCGATGAGGTAGCCGGCGGCGTGCGGCAGCCGGGCCGGGAGGTCGTAGACGGAGGCGTGCTTGCGGTGCACGGCGCCGAAGCCGTCGCCGACGTAGAGGTCCGCGAGGGCGGCGAGCTGGTCGGCGAAGGCGCCGCGCTCGGCGTCGTCCTTGCTGGTCTCGCCGGCGTTGAAGCGCAGGTTCTCGACGACCGCGACCTGGCCGTCGGCGAGGGCGGTGACGGTGGCCCGGGCGGACTCGCCGACCGTGTCGGTGGCGAACGGTACGTCGGTGCCGAGGAGTTCACCGAGGCGGGCGGCGGCCGGGGCGAGGGAGAAGGCCGGGTCCGGGGCACCCTTGGGGCGGCCCAGGTGCGAGGCGACGACCACCCGGGCGCCCGCGTCGGCGAGGGCCTTGACCGTGGGCACCACGGCACGGATCCGGCCGTCGTCGGTGATGGTGGTGCCGTCCAGCGGCACGTTCAGGTCGGCGCGGACGAAGACCCGCTTGCCCGCTACCCCTTCGGAGAGGAGTTCATCGATCGTCTTCATGAGGGGACTCCTGGAAGAGCTCGTGATCGCTCGTAAGCGCTCGTGATCGAACAGCTCTGATCTGTACGTGAGTCAGGGCTCGGACAGCGCATTCTCGCGCTGCCCGAGCCCTGCTCTCACATGGACGTGCCGGCTCCGTGGATCAGAGCTGGTTGCCGACGAAGACCGTCAGGTCGACGAGGCGGTTGGAGTAGCCCCACTCGTTGTCGTACCAGCCGATGACCTTCACGTTCTTGCCCTCCTGGACCATGGTCAGGGAGGAGTCGAAGGTGCAGGACGCCGGGGCGTTGACGATGTCGGACGAGACGATCGCGTCCTCGGTGTACTCGAGGATGCCCTTCAGCTCGCCCTCGGCGGCCTTCTGGAAGGCGGCGTTGACCTCTTCCTTGGTGACCTCGCGGCTCAGCTCGATGACCAGGTCGGTGACCGAACCGGTCGGGACCGGGACGCGCATGGCCATGCCGTCCAGCTTGCCCTTGAGCTGCGGGAGGACCAGCGCGGTGGCCTTGGCGGCACCCGTGGTGGTCGGGATGATGTTCTCGGCGGCGGCACGGGCGCGGCGCAGGTCCTTGTGCGGGAAGTCCAGGATGCGCTGGTCGTTCGTGTACGCGTGCACCGTCGTCATCAGACCCTTGACGATGCCGAAGTTCTCGTCGAGGACCTTGGCCATCGGCGCCACACAGTTGGTGGTGCAGGAGGCGTTGGAGATGACGTGGTGGTTCGCCGGGTCGTAGGTGTCCTGGTTGACGCCCATCACGATGGTGACGTCCTCGTCCTTGGCCGGGGCCGAGATGAGGACCTTCTTGGCGCCGCCGGCGATGTGCTTCTCGGCGTCGGCCTTCTTGGTGAAGATGCCGGTCGACTCGATGACGATGTCGACGCCCAGCTCGCCCCACGGGATGTCGGCGGGGTTGCGCTCGGCGAGGACCTTGATGGTCTTGTCGCCGACGGTGATGGTGTCCTCGGTGTGCGAGACCTCCTGCTTGAGGCGGCCGAGGATGGTGTCGTACTTCAGCAGGTGAGCGGTGGTCGCGGTGTCACCCAGGTCGTTGACAGCCACGATCTCGATGTCTGCACCCTGCTCCAGCAGCGCGCGGAAGTAGTTACGACCGATGCGGCCGAAGCCGTTGATGCCTACGCGGATCGTCACGAACCGATCTCCTCGTTGGTACGCCGGCCATGAAGAGCCGACGAGCTCTGTTTGGGATGTCCCCGACCGCCTACGACCCTACCTCCCTGAGGCAGCGGTGGTGACATCCAGATGCCCCATACACGGCAGGGCGGTCCGTACCGGCCAGTAGGGGTACGGACCGCCCGTCACCGAGAGCGGGATCACTCGATTTCGCTACTCGGCGTGGTGCCTGTTGACGGAGAGTTCCCAGCTCCTGTGGGGTCACACGTCTGCGGTCACACGTCGAGGGAGGCGAGCGCCTTCCTCATCAGTGCGGCCCGGTCGGAGGCGGTCGCGACGTGCTCCAGGCCGAAGCCCAGCAGCACGGTGTCGTCCGTGGTGACCGCGCCGTAGGTCTGGAACAGGGCACCGGTGCGGGTCCAGTCCTTGAGGACGGCCGGGCTGCCCGCGGGCGGTCCGGCTGCCTTCCAGGCGCCGAGCGAGGTCTCGAAGCCCTCGGTCTCCTTCGCCGTGCCGCCGACGACGAGCGAGGCGTCGTCCGCGAGGACGCCGTGCCCGCCGGTGCCCGGGTCGGTGACATAGCTGATCGAGACCTCGACCGTCCTGCCGGCGTACGCGCTCAGGTCGAAGTCCACCTGCTGCCAGCCGCCGGAGGCACCGGTGAGGCTGTTCCACGACCCGGTGCTGCCGGTCGCGGTGCAGCCGTTGTCCGTCAGGGTCAGGTAGTGCTTCAGCCAAGGGTGCTCACGGACGTAGAAGCCGCCCCCGCACTCGGCCGGAAGGGCGGCCTTGGTGGCGCCGCCCGTCTCGGGCAGGGTCGTCCAGTCGTCGGCGCCCGTGGTGTGGGCCTCGACCAGGACGTTGTCGTAGCCGGGCTCGGTGTCCCACATCAGCTGGGTGCGCAGGGCGGGCTTGTCGGCCGCGGCGATGCCGGTGAGGTCCACGGTGCGGGTGAGACGCTTGTAGGCGTCGTCGGTGTGGACGGCGGCGGCCATCGAGGAGCCCGCGTACGGGCCGTACGGGTTGACCGCGCCGGCGAACTGTCCGGCGCCCTTGCTCGCGAACTGCGGGAACTCGTCGGCGGGCAGCTCGTCGGAGGTGACGCCGTACCGGCCCGCCTTGTCCAGGGGGTTGCCGGGCGCGGCGGCGAGCGGGCCCGTGAAGCCGCCCAGCTCGCCGGAGCCGGTGAAACCGGTGGCTCCGCCGGCCGAGGTACGGCTGTAGGCGCCCAGGTAGTACTGGCTGAAGTCGTTCGACAGGGTGCCGCCGCCGAGGTCGACGCTGCCGCCGGCCTGCTCGCCGGCCTCGATCAGCCTGCCGCCCTCGTTGAGGAAGGACCGCAGCTGGAGCTGGGTGGCGTTGCCGGGGACGCCGGCGCCCGTGTAGTGGACGACGGTGTCGAAGTGGCTCAGCACGCCGAGGGCGTCCGGCGCGCCGCGCCCGGCGACGTCCCAGACGAGCGCCTTGCGGCCGTTGGCCTTGAGTGCGTCCACGTACTTCTGCGCCTGCGTGGCGGCCGCGCCCTCCTCGGCGACGACGAGGGTGTTCGCCCCGGGCCGCTCGGCGACGGTGTAGGTGAAGCGCTTGCTGGAGACCTTCTTGCCCTTCTTCGTCTCCCCGGTGAACCAGACCTCGACCTTGTCGCCGGGTTCGCCGTCCCTGACCTTCGCCCGGTACTCGTCGAAGTAGAGGTTGTCCTCACCGCCGTAGGTCTCGCCGCCCTTCCAGGGCTTGAGGGCCATGTCCTCGGTGCGGCCGCCGTTGACGCGGTACTTCAGCTCCTTGTCGCGCAGCGACTTGCGCGCGACGACGGAGACCTCCTGGTCGGCGCCGCGGGAGTACGACACCGGGAACGCGGCCGGGGTGAAGTCGGCGGCGCTCAGTCCGACCGACGAGGACGGCCGGTCGGGGTGGGCGGCGGACTCGGCGACGGAGAGCGCGAACGGGACGTTCTTGGCGAACTCCTGCTGGATCAGCTTCTCGTCGTCCGGGAAGGTGAAGATCGACCGGCAGTCGGACGCCTTCCACTCGTCGTTCGGGTCGGCGTTGGAGGCCGACTGACAGGTCGACATCTCGGGGGTGAACATCGCCAGGCCGTTGACGTTCGCCGCGTGGCCGTCGGCCTCGCCGTTGGTGGTGTACAGCTCGGAGGAGACCTGCGGGTGGTAGCCGGGGATCGCGGGGTTCTCGGGCGTACCGGCGAGCGCTTCGTACAGGACGTCGTCCGGGGTGGACGTGGCCACCTGCCAGCCGACTCCGTAGAGGATGAGTTCGGCGGCGGAGTGGTAGTTGATGCCGTACGTGAAGCCGATCCGCTCCTGGAAGGCGTCCAGAGCCTTGGTCTCCGGCTCGGAGCCCGGTCCGGCGCCGCGGTAGGTCTCGCTGGTGGGGTTGGGGGACGAACCCTCGTCGTCGTAGCCCCACTTGTAGGCGAAGTTGCGGTTGAGGTCGACGCCGTCGCCGGTGCCGATGACGCCGTCGCCGTTGACGTCCCGCAGGTTCTTGCGCCACAGGCGGTTGGCGTCGCCGGTGTGGGTGTGGTCGTAGCCGTCGGGGTTGGCCGATACGACGAACCACAGTTCGGTGGAGTCGACGATCTTCTTGACGCGCCGGTCCTTCTTGTAGTTGTCCAGGTAGTGGTGCATCAGGCGCCGGGTCATCTCCGGCGTGATCCACTCACGCGCGTGCTGGTTGGACAGGTAGAGGACCGAGGGCTTGGAGCCGTCCTTCGTCTTCTTCGCGCCCTTGGTGAGCTTCAGCGCGAGGATGTCCTGGCCCCTGACCGTCTTGCCGATGGAGACGACCTTGGTGAGGCCGGGGTTCTCCTGCGCGGTCCTGAGGATCTCCTCCTTGATGCCGCCCTTGCCGCTGTACGGGCGGAACACGCCCTCGGCGGCGTCCTCCACGCGGGCTTCCGCCTTGGTGGAGAGGTCGTGCTCGGTGAGGTCGACGCCCTGCTTCGCCAGCTTCTTCGCCTGCTGGTCGGTCAGGATGACCTCGATGGTGGCGGTTCCCTTCTCGGGCACCTGCTCACTGAGTTCGTGGCCGTCCTGGCCGGCCGCGAGCAGCAGGGGTACCTGCTCGTGGGTGACGTCGGCGCGGAAGACCTTGACTTCGTCCGGGTCGGACGGAGGTGAACTGTCAGGTTGTGCCTGGGCGATGGGTGCGATGCTCGCTCCGCCGATCAGGAGCGCGCCGACAGCGAGGATCGATCTCGCTCTTCGTCTCATGAACCCCCCTAGCGTGGGTTCGCCACAGCAGCGAACAGATGCCAGGCTCATGACAGTCCATGATCGAGTCAAGAGTGCCTGAACGACACGCGAAAGCCGGTGCCGACCACCCGAGTGGATGCCGACACCGACTTCTTGACGGACTGTGGGATCAGCCTACGAGATTGTCGGCCAGTTCCTCGGAGAGGTTGGCCTCCGTGCTCGGGATGCCCAGGTCGGAGGCGCGCTTGTCGGCCATGGCCAGCAGGCGGCGGATCCGGCCGGCGACGGCGTCCTTGGTCAGCGGCGGGTCGGCGAGCGCGCCCAGCTCCTCCAGGGAGGCCTGCTTGTGCTCCATGCGCAGCCGGCCGGCCGCGGCGAGGTGCTCGGGCACGTCCTCACCGAGGATCTCCAGCGCGCGCTGCACACGAGCGCCTGCGGCGACGGCCGCACGGGCCGAGCGGCGCAGGTTGGCGTCGTCGAAGTTGGCGAGCCGGTTCGCCGTGGCCCGCACCTCGCGGCGCATCCGGCGCTCCTCCCAGGCCAGCACCGACTCGTGGGCGCCGAGCCGGGTGAGCAGGGCGCCGATCGCGTCGCCGTCGCGGACGACGACCCGGTCCACGCCGCGCACCTCGCGGGCCTTCGCGGGGATCTGGAGGCGCCGGGCGGCGCCGACCAGGGCGAGCGCGGCCTCGGGGCCCGGGCAGGTCACCTCCAGGGAGCAGGAGCGGCCGGGCTCGGTGAGCGAGCCGTGCGCCAGGAAGGCGCCCCGCCAGGCGGCCTCGGCGTCGCAGGTGGCCCCCGAGACCACCTGCGGGGGCAGGCCGCGGATCGGGCGGCCCCGCCCGTCGACCAGGCCGGTCTGGCGGGCCAGCTGGTCACCGCCCGCGACGACGCGCACCACGTAGCGCGAGCCGCGGCGCAGTCCGCCCGGTGCCATCACGATCAGCTCCGAGCTGTGGCCGAAGATCTCCAGGATGTCCCGCTTGAGGCGGCGGGCCGCCATCGCCGTGTCCAGCTCCGCCTCGATCACGATCCGACCGCTCACCAGGTGAAGGCCGCCGGCGAACCGCAGAATGGCGGAGACCTCCGCCTTTCTGCAGCAGGTCCGGGTGACGGGGAGCCGGGAGATCTCGTCCTTCACCGCTGCCGTCATCGCCATGGGCCGATCCTTCCATGCATCCGAAAAATACGGTCGTACGCGGCGGCCAACAGCTCCGGGTCATGCCTCGGGGTCCCGTCGGGCCGGGCCACCGGCGCCAGCTCGACCGCGGCCCCGAACCGTTTGGCGGCATCGGTCAGGGAGGCGCGGTCGGGCACGGCGGCCTCGTCGGCCAGCACCACGTCCAGGGCGAGTTTAGGGGCGTGTCGTCCCAAAACCTCCAAATGACGCTGCGGGGAGAAGCCCTCGGTTTCTCCGGGCTGCGGGGCGAGGTTCAGGGAGAGTACCCGGCGCGCCTTCGTCTGCGTGAGCGCGTCCAGCAGCTCGGGCACGAGCAGGTGCGGGATGACCGAGGAGAACCAGGAGCCGGGGCCGAGCACCACCCAGTCCGCGTCCAGGACGGCCTGGACCGCCTCGGGCACGGCCGGCGGGTCGTGCGGCACGACCTGCACGGACTGCACCTCACCCGGGGTGAGGGCGACGGTGGCCTGGCCGCGGACCGTGTCCACCTCGTCCGGGCGCGCCGGGTCGTGGCCCTTGACCAGGGCCTGGAGCTCCAGCGGGACGGCGGACATGGGCAGCACGCGCCCCTGTGCTCCGAGCAGCCGTCCGACCAGGTCGAGGGCCTGGACGTGGTCGCCGAGCTGTTCCCACAGGGCGACGATCAGCAGGTTGCCGACCGCGTGCTCGTGCAGGTCGCCCTTGGACTGGAAGCGGTGCTGGATGACACGCGCCCAGGTCTGACCCCAGTCGTCGTCACCGCACAGCGCGGCCAGTGCCTTGCGCAGGTCGCCGGGCGGCAGCACGCCCAGTTCGTCGCGCAGCCGGCCGCTGGAGCCTCCGTCGTCGGCCACGGTGACGACGGCGGTGAGGTCTCCGGTGATCCGGCGCAGCGCGGCGAGCGAGGCGGACAGGCCCATGCCGCCGCCGAGGGCGACGACCTTGGGCTGGGTGCCCCGGCGGCGGGGTCTGCCGCCGCGGGCCTCGGCGGGCCGGCCGCCTCTTCCGTCGGTGCTGCCGTCGGGCACCACCCGGCGCAGCCGGCTCAGCCGCGGAGTACGTCGTGTCATTCGCGTCCCATGTCCCGGTGTACGACCACCGTCTCCACGCCCTCGGCGGCGAGCCGGGCGGCGAGCTTCTCCGACATGGCGACCGAGCGGTGCTTGCCACCCGTGCAGCCCACGGCGATGGTCACGTAGCGCTTGCCCTCCCGGCGGTAGCCGGTGGCGACGAGCTGGAGGAGCTCCGTGTACCGGTCGAGGAACTCCTTGGCGCCGGGCTGGTTGAAGACGTACCCGGAGACCTCGTCGTTGAGGCCGGTGTACGGGCGCAGCTCCGGGACCCAGTGCGGGTTCGGCAGGAAGCGGCAGTCGACGACCAGGTCGGCGTCGACCGGCAGCCCGTACTTGTAGCCGAAGGACATGACCGTGGCCCGCAGCTCCGGCTCCTCCTCGCCGGCGAACTGGGCGTCCATCTTGGCGCGCAACTCGTGCACGTTGAGGCTGGAGGTGTCGATCACCAGGTCGGCGTCGCCGCGCAGCTCGCGCAGCAGCTCGCGCTCGGCGGCGATGCCGTCGACGATCCGGCCGTCGCCCTGGAGGGGGTGCGGGCGGCGCACCGACTCGAAGCGGCGCACCAGGGCCTCGTCGGAGGACTCCAGGAAGACGATCCTCCGGGTGACGCTCTTCGCCTCCAGGTCGGCGAGGGACTCGCGGAGGTTGTCGAAGAAGCGGCGGCCGCGGACGTCGACGACGACGGCGATCCGGGCCACGTTGCCCTGGGAGCGGGCGCCGAGCTCCACCATGGTGGGGATCAGCGCGGGCGGCAGGTTGTCGACGACGAACCAGCCGAGGTCCTCCAGGCACTTCGCGGCCGTCGAGCGGCCGGCCCCGGACATGCCGGAGATGATCACCAGCTCGGGGATGGCCGCGTCCGGGACTGCGGCCTTGTCGTTGGGCGTGCCCGTACTCACCTGTGCTCCGTCTCCGGCTTGCTCTTCTTGCCCGTCGTGCTCGTTCACATTCATGTCTCCTGCCCCCGTCGTTCGTCCGGGGCGCCCGTACGCACGGGCTCCCCGCTGGAACCCATGGTGCCGGGTTCCTCCTCCATGATCTCTCCAGTCGCCGTGTTGACGGCGGGTGCGGCCGGAGCCGCCTGGGCGAGGGCCGCCGCGATCGTCTCTGCGGTCTTGCGGCCTATGCCGGGAACCTCGCAGATCTGGTCGATGGTCGCGGATCGCAGTTTCTTCAACGAACCGAAGTGCTTCAGGAGTGCCTGCTTTCGGGTGTCCCCGAGCCCCGGGACGTCGTCCAGGGGGCTGGACCGGAAGCGCTTGGACCGCTTGGTGCGCTGGTAGGTGATCGCGAAGCGGTGGGCCTCGTCACGGACCCGCTGGAGCAGGTACAGGCCCTCGCTGGTGCGGGGCAGGACCACCGGGTCGTCGTCGCCGGGCAGCCAGACCTCCTCCAGGCGCTTGGCGAGGCCGCACACGGCGATGTCGTCGATCCCGAGGTCGTCCAGGGCCCGCTGGGCGGCCGCGACCTGCGGGGCGCCGCCGTCGACGACCACGAGCTGGGGCGGGTAGGCGAACTTCTTGGGGCGGCCGTCGTCCTCGGTGAGGCTCGTTCCGACGGTCTCGTCGGTCTCAGCGGTCTCGCCGCTTTCAGCGGTCTCACCGTCCGCCCACTCGCCCGTCTTCTCCTTCTCGGCGAGGTAACGGCGGAAGCGGCGGGTGATCACCTCGTGCATGGAGCGGACGTCGTCCTGGCCCGCGAAGCCCTTGATCTGGAACCGCCGGTACTCGCTCTTGCGGGCCAGGCCGTCCTCGAAGACGACCATGGAGGCCACCACGTCGTCGCCCTGGAGGTGGGAGATGTCGTAGCACTCGATCCGCAGCGGGGCGCTGTCCAGGTCGAGCGCGTCGGCGATCTCCTCCAGGGCGCGAGAGCGCGTGGTCAGGTCGGAGGCGCGCTTGGTCTTGTGCAGGACGAGCGACTGCTGGGCGTTGCGCTGCACCGTCTCCATGAGGGCCTTCTTGTCACCGCGCTGCGGGACGCGCAGGGAGACGCCCGAGCCGCGCCGGCCGGTGAGCCACTCCTGGACGGGCTCCACCGGGTCGGGCAGGGCGGGGACCAGGACCTCCTTCGGGACGGCGTCGCCCGTCTCCTCGCCGTACAGCTGCTGGAGGGCGTGCTCCACGAGGGCGCCGGTGGTGATCTCCTCCACCTTGTCGGTGACCCAGCCGCGCTGGCCGCGCACACGTCCGCCGCGCACGTGGAAGATCTGGACGGCCGCCTCCAGCTCGTCCTCGGCGACCGCGATCAGATCGGCGTCGGTCGCGTCGGCGAGCACGACCGCGTTCTTCTCCATGGCCTTCTTCAGGGCCCCGATGTCGTCGCGCAGCCGGGCCGCCCGCTCGTACTCCATCTCCTCGGCCGCCTCGCCCATCTGCTTCTCCAGGCGGCGGATGTACGTGTTCGTCCGGCCGGTCATGAAGTCGCAGAACTCGTCGGCCAGTTCGCGGTGCTCCTCGGCGGAGACCCGGTCCACGCAAGGAGCCGAGCACTTGTCGATGTAACCGAGGAGGCAGGGTCGGCCCGTACGGGCGGCGTTCTTGAAGACGCCGGCCGAGCAGGTACGCACGGGGAAGACGCGCAGCAGCAGGTCGACGGTGTCACGGATCGCCCACGCGTGCGCGTACGGCCCGAAGTAGCGGACGCCCTTCTTCTTGTGACCGCGCATCACCTGTACGCGCGGGAACTCCTCGTTCATCGTCACCGCGAGGTACGGGTAGCTCTTGTCGTCGCGGTACTTGACGTTGAACCGGGGGTCGTACTCCTTGATCCACGAGTACTCCAGCTGGAGCGCCTCGACCTCCGTGGACACCACCGTCCACTCCACGGACGCGGCCGTGGTGACCATGGAGCGGGTGCGCGGGTGCAGGCCCGCCAGGTCCTGGAAGTAGTTCGCCAGGCGCTGGCGCAGGCTCTTCGCCTTTCCGACGTAGATCACCCGGCGGTGTTCGTCACGGAACCTGTAGACCCCCGGCGAGTCGGGGATCTCACCCGGTTTGGGGCGGTAGCTGGAGGGGTCGGCCATGTCTCACACCCTACTGGCGAGCACCGACAGTCCGACGGGACGGCGGGGTCTGAGCACGGGCTCGGCGAGGGGGCAGTTTCCAACGGCATGCCCCGCCCTGGGTTACGGCACCCCGGGAGCGGGAATGGAGGCTTCCCACGGGGACACGGCGACGTCCGGCGGGCGGAGTCCGTGTCGGTGCAGGCACAGGTTGTCGGTGCGGACCGGCCGTTTCGGTGAGAGACGGGCGGGCCACGGGTCGGAGGGCTGCGCAGATGAAGCGGATGCGGATCGAGAAAACCCGGCGGGCCGTCCGTGCCCGCCGGTACGCGGACGAACCGTTCGCACTGCACGACGCCCTCGACCCGCGCGACCCCGACATAGTGCGGGCCAAGCGCCTGGCCGTCGAGGAACGGGGCGGAACCGACCGCTCCTGAGAAGGCCGGCCTCGGCGGAGGCCGGGCGCGCCGTCAGCAGGGACCGCCCGGGGTGTTACGCCCCGGGCGGTCCCATGTCCGGATCGGCCCGGCCGGGAGTACGTCACTGTCCG
Source organism: Streptomyces sp. NPDC052064 (assembly GCF_055585925.1). Lineage (NCBI taxonomy): Bacteria > Bacillati > Actinomycetota > Actinomycetes > Kitasatosporales > Streptomycetaceae > Streptomyces > Streptomyces sp. NPDC052064. Next base: position 523,744 of record NZ_JBVJJE010000003.1, on the reverse strand, counting down.
GCATCAGGTGTTGTCGGGACCAGGTCAACACGCTTCAATGCGGGGGAACTCGGGACCCCTGAACGACGGCGTACGGATGTGAAGACCTCCCCTGCGCCGGCGGGACGGTCCCGGGCGGCCCGCGCGAACGGTCTGACCAGCCGTCGCCGACTCACAGAGAGGCCCCTGCATGCCGCACGCCCCACAGCACGCGGACGTCGCCACCGCGGAACTGGACTCGGTTCTGCGAGGCGGCCCCTTCCACGTCGCCCTGCGTGCCGCGATAGCCGCCCGAGGGCTGCCGCTGCAACGCGTGCAACACCATCTGTCCCGCCACGGGGTGAAGGTCGGCGTCACCAGCCTGAGTTACTGGCAGCAGGGGGCCAGGCGCCCGCAGCGCCCCGAGTCGCTGCGGGCCGTACGCGCGCTGGAGGAGATCCTGGAGCTTCCCGAGGAGTCGCTGATCCGGCTGCTCGCCGAATCCGGCGAAGGTCCGTCCGGGCTGCGGTCCGCAGCCCGCTCCTACCGCTCCCTCGTCGAGGCCTCCGGGGTCCTGGACCAGCTGCTGGCCGAGCTGGACTGCCCGCCGGACGGCGGTCTGCACACCCTCGGGCACCACGAGCGGCTGCGGATAGGGGCGCGGCGGGAGCTGGCCGAGCGGGAATCGCACCACATCGTGCGCGCCCACCGGGACGGCGTCGACCGCTTCGTGGCCGTCCACCACGGCGACCGGGGGGCCGTACCGGAGCGCATGAGGGTGCACGCGCTGGAGAACTGCCGTACGGGACGCGTCCGTTGGCACGGGGACACGGGAGTGCTCGCGGCCGAGCTGCTCTTCGACACCTGGCTGCGGGCCGGCGACACGTTCCTGTTCCGCTTCGGCGTCGAGGACGGCACGGCCGGTGTGTCACACGAGTACCTCCGCGGCTTCGACTCCCCCGGCGGCCAGTACGCGCTCCAGGTGTGCTTCGACGCGGCGTCCCTCCCGGCGCGCTGCCACCGTTTCACCCAGCACTCGGCGGCGGCCCCGCGCACCGGCGGCCAGGAGCTGGCGCTGAGCGGACGGCACCGGTCGGTGCACCTGGTCGAGCCGCGGGTGCGGGCCGGGTTCGTGGGGATCGGCTGGGACTGGGAGTAGCCGGACGGACGACGGCGGGGCCGGCGCCCGGCCCTCAGTCACGGTCATGGGTACACGCCGGTCCGGCATGCACACCGTCCGACGTAAACGCTTGCGCAAGCGTTTACGTCCGGCATCGGATGCGATACCGTCCCGGCCGTGGGGCGTCGGACGGCGCGCCGGAGGACGGACGGGAAGGCGGAGGGAACGTCATGGCGACCATGGCCGACGTCGCACGGAGTGCCGGTGTCTCCGTGGCGACCGTCTCGCACGTCCTGAACGGCACCCGGCCGGTCCTGCCGCACACCCGCCAGGCGGTCCTGGACGCCGTGGAGGAGCTGGGCTACACCACGAACACGCTGGCCCGTTCCCTGGTGACGGCCCGTACCCGGTCCATCGGGCTGGCGGTGTCGGCGATCAGCAACCCGTACTTCACGGAGATCCTCCAGGGCGTCGAGGCCGGCGCCCTGGAGCACGGCTACAGCCTCCTGATCGCCGATCCGCACGACGACCCCGGGCACGAGCGCAAGGTCGTCCAGCTGCTGCACGAGCGCCGGGTGGACGGCATGATCGTCGCGCCCTCCGCGGATCCGCGCGGACTGCTCGCCTACCTGGGGCGGCACGACGTACCGGCCGTGTTCCTCGACCGGCTGGTGGACGCCCCGGACGGCGGACCGCGCTTCGACCAGGTCTGCGCCGACAACGCCGAACCGACGTCCCGGCTGGTCACCCACCTCGCCGGCCTCGGTCACCGGCGGATCGGGCTGGTGGCGGGACGGCCGGGGCTCAGCACCACGAGCGAGCGGATCACCGGCTACCGGACCGGCCTCGCGTTCGCGGGCCTGCCCTACGACGAGCGGCTCCTGGTGCACGGCGACTCGGAGTCGGCCGGCGCCGAACAGGCCACCGCCGCCCTGCTGTCCCTCGCCGTGCCGCCCACAGCGCTGGTCACCGGCAACAACGCCATGACCATCGGAGCGCTGCGTGCCCTGCGCACGCACGGCCTGTCCGTGCCCGGCGACATCGCGCTGTGCTGCTTCGACGACTTCGCCTGGGCGGACCTGTTCTCGCCCCGGCTCACCGCCGTCGCGCAGCCCAGCAGGGACATCGGCGCCCGGGCCGTACACGTGCTCCTGGAACGTCTCGCCGAACCGGACCGGCCCGCCCGGACCGTGCGGCTTCCCTGCACCTTCGTCCACCGCACGTCGTGCGGCTGCCCCGAGGAGCCTGCACAGCCCGTGGAGTCGGGGCAGTCCGTGCGGCACGAGCAGCACGAGCAGTCCGCGCAGCCCGCGCAGTCCGAGAGAGGAACCGTCGCATGATCGTCGTCGCCGGTGAGGCACTGATCGACCTGGTACCGCGGGGCACGGGAGCCCTGGCGGCGCTCCAGCCGGCGCTCGGCGGCGGCCCGTACAACACGGCGGTGGCGCTGGGCCGTCTCGGCTCCCCCGCCGCCTTCTGCTCCCGCGTGTCCTACGACGCCTTCGGGGAGGCCCTGCTGGACCGGCTGCGGGAGACCGGGGTGGACGTGTCGTCGGTGCAGCGCGGCGCCGAGCCCACGACCCTCGCCGTCGCCACCGTCGGCGCGGACGGCTCCGCGGCGTACTCCTTCTACGTCGACGGGACGGCGGACCGGTTGTTCACGGCGCCCGCAGCGCTGCCGCCCGGCACCCGGGCCGTCTCCTTCGGGACGTGCTCGCTGGTGCTGGAGCCGGGGGCGAGCGCCTACGAGGAACTGATGCGTGCGGCGGCCGCGCAGGGCGTGTTCACCGCGCTGGACCCGAACATCAGGGCCGGGCTGATCCCGGACCCGGACGCCTACCGGGCGCGGTTCAAGAGCTGGCTGCCGTCGGTGTCGCTGCTGAAGCTGTCCGAGGAGGACGCCCAGTGGCTCGGCGGCACACCACAGGAGTGGCTGGCGGCCGGTCCGGCGGCGGTCGTGATCACCCGGGGCGGGGACGGGCTGACCGCCTTCACCGCTGACGGCGGCGAATACTCGGTGCCGGGCGAGCGGGTCCGGGTCGTGGACACGATCGGCGCGGGCGACACGGTGAACGCGGCGCTGCTGCACGGGCTCGCGGCCCGCGACGCGCTCAGCGTGCGGGCGCCGGCCGCACTGGGGCGCGACGGCTGGACGGGGCTGCTGGGCTTCGCGGCCCGTGCGGCGGCGATCACCTGCTCCCGGGCCGGGGCGGAACCGCCGTACCTGCACGAGCTGGAGGGCTGACACCTCCCGCGGTCAGGACGAACGGCAGGGAACGCGTCCCGTGCGCGTCCTTCAGCCGGTCTCCCCCACGGCCCGCAGCGCGCCGGGGCGACGGCCGTTGAGGCGGTCCAGGGCGGCGGCCGTGGCCTCGTCCGCGGGCAGGTGGACGATCAGGCGCTGGCCTTCGTCGGGCAGCGCTAACGTCTCGTGCAGCAGGCGCAGCGATCCGGCCTCCGGGTGCTCGATGTGCTGGGAACCCGTACGCCGCGGTGCCGCGGCCAGGTCGGCGAACCGGTCGGCGAACTCCGCCCCCGCCGTCACCGTCAGCTCGTCGGCCAGCTCAGCGAGGTGCGGGTCCCGCAGGGGGACACCGTGCCGGAGCCGGGCGACGAGGTCATCGGCCACCCGGTCCCAGTCGCGGTAGGCGCTGCGGGCCCGCTCGTCGGTGAACAGGTACCGCAACAGGTTGGGGCGCTCGTCGTCGAGCAGGCCGAGCGGGCCGACCAGGCGTTCGTAACCGGTCGTGTGGGCGAGGACGTCGCCGATCCAGTTGACCACCAGTGCGGGAGCCGGCTCCAGGTGGTCCAGCACGGCCCGCACGGTGGGCCGGGCCGTGCGGCCGAGCGACGGGGCCGCCGCGCAGAGCAGCGGGTCCCCGCCGTCCGCCTCCTTGGTCAGGCGGCGCAGCAGCACCCGGTCGGCGAGAGACAGGTTCAGGGCGTCGGCGAGGGCGCCGAGCACCTGGGCGGAAGGGTTGCGATCGCGCCCCTGTTCCAGCCGGGTGAGGTACTCGACGCTGATGCCGGCGAGCGTGGCCAGTTCGGAGCGCCGCAGACCCGGCGTGCGGCGCCGCGTACCGGTGGGCAGGCCCACCTCGGCGGGGCTGACGGCTTCGCGCCAGGTGCGCAGGAACGTGCCCAACTCGTTGTCGCTCACCCGCCGAACGTACCCCGGCCGCGCGCGTGGAGGGTGTCCCTGCCACTACCAGGCTCCGGCCGGTCTCCCTCACGGGCCGCGCGCCCCTCAGGGTGGAGGCCATGACCAATGACACCGCTACCGCCGCTTCCGCCACCGCCCTGCCGCTGGCCCCGGGCAACTGGGCCCTGGACCCGTTCCACTCCTCCGTGAACTTCACCATCCGTCACCTGGGCATCGCCAAGGTGAGGGGGCGCTTCGAGCGGTTGGAGGCCGAACTGTTCGTCGGGGAACGCGTCGAGGACGTGCGGGTCTCCGCGACCGTCGACCTGGCCTCGATCGACACCGGCAACGCCGACCGGGACGCGCACGTCCGCGCCTCCGACCTGCTCGACGTCGAGAAGCGCCCGACGATGACGTACCGCTCGACGCGGGTGTCGGGTGAGGGTGAGGACTGGACGATGGAGGGCGAGCTGACGATCGGCGAGGTGACCCGCCCGGTGACGCTCGCCGTGGAGTTCGGCGGGCTGGTCGACGTGCCCATGGACGGCAGCCGGCATGCCGGGTTCGAGGCGACGGGCGAGATCCGGCGCAGCGAGTTCGGGCTCGACTTCGCCCCCGGTCTGCTCGGGGAAGTGGTGAAGATCCAGCTCGACATGCAGTTCGTGGAGCCGAAGAGCGCCTGACCGCACAACGACGCGCCGTGCCCCCACAGGGAGTTCCTGTGGGGGCACGGCGCGTCGGCAGGAGCCGTCAGCCCTTGGCCGGTCAGCCCTTGGCCGTCCGCGTCGTCTTCTTCGCGACGGCCTTCGCGGACTTCGCGGCTGTCTTCTTGGCCGCGGTGCTGTTGACCGTCTTGGTGGCGGTCCTGGACGCCCTGGTCTGCGCCGGGACCGTCTTCTTCGCCGCCGTCTTGCGCGGGGCCTTCACCGAGGACGCGTCGCTGATCCGGTCGGCGCCGAGGACCTCCCGCAGGAACTTGCCGGTGTGGCTGGCCGGGACTGCGGCGACCTCCTCGGGCGTGCCCTCGGCGACGACCAGGCCGCCGCCGGCGCCGCCCTCGGGGCCCATGTCGACGATCCAGTCGGCAGTCTTGATCACGTCGAGGTTGTGCTCGATGACGATGACCGTGTTGCCCTTGTCGACCAGTCCCGACAGGACCGTCAGCAGCTTGCTGATGTCCTCGAAGTGCAGACCGGTGGTCGGCTCGTCCAGGACGTAGACCGTGCGGCCGGTGGAGCGGCGCTGGAGCTCGCTGGCGAGCTTGACGCGCTGGGCCTCACCACCGGACAGGGTGGTCGCGGACTGGCCGAGCCGGACGTAGCCGAGGCCGACGTCCTTCAGGGTCTTCATGTGACGGGAGATCGCGGGGACCGCCTCGAAGAACTCCGTGGCCTCCTCGATCGGCATGTTCAGGACGTCGGCGATGGACTTGCCCTTGTAGTGGACCTCCAGGGTCTCTCGGTTGTACCGGGCACCGTGGCAGACCTCGCACGGGACGTAGACGTCCGGGAGGAAGTTCATCTCGATCTTGATGGTGCCGTCGCCCGCGCAGTTCTCGCAGCGCCCGCCCTTGACGTTGAAGGAGAAGCGGCCGGGCATGTAGCCGCGGACCTTCGCCTCGGTGGTCTCGGCGAACAGCTTGCGGATGTGGTCGAAGACGCCGGTGTACGTGGCCGGGTTGGAGCGCGGGGTGCGGCCGATGGGCGACTGGTCGACGTGTACGACCTTGTCGACGAGGTCGTCGCCGTCCACGCGCGTGTGCCGCCCCGGCACGTTCCTCGCGCCGTTCAGTTCACGGGCCAGGTGCGTGTACAGGATGTCGTTGACCAGGGTGGACTTGCCGGAGCCGGACACCCCGGTGACGGCGGTGAACACGCCCAGCGGGAACGAGACGTCGATGTCCTGAAGGTTGTTCTCCCGGGCGCCGTGCACCGTGAGCTGCCGGGATGGGTCGAGCGGGCGCCGGATGTCGGGCAGCGGGATGGCCTTCTTGCCGGACAGGTACTGGCCGGTCTGCGACTCGGCGTTGGTGAGCAGCTCCTTCAGGGAGCCGCTGTGCACGACCTTGCCGCCGTGCTCACCGGCGCCGGGGCCGATGTCGACGACCCAGTCGGCGGTCTTGATGGTGTCCTCGTCGTGCTCGACGACGATGAGCGTGTTGCCCATGTCGCGCAGCCGGACCAGGGTCTCGATCAGGCGGTGGTTGTCGCGCTGGTGCAGGCCGATGGACGGCTCGTCGAGGACGTACAGGACGCCGACCAGGCCTGAGCCGATCTGGGTGGCCAGGCGGATGCGCTGGGCCTCGCCGCCGGAGAGGGTGCCGGCCGCGCGGTTCAGGGAGAGGTAGTCCAGGCCGACGTCGACGAGGAACCGCAGCCGCTCGTTGACCTCCTTCAGGACGCGCTCGGCGATCTTCTTGTCGCGGGCGCTGAGCTTCAGCTCCCTCAGGAAGTCCGCGCAGTCGCTGATCGACATCGCGGAGACCTCCGCGATGGACTTGTCCATGACCGTGACCGCGAGGACGATCGGCTTCAGGCGCGTGCCCTCACAGGTCGGGCAGGGCACCTCGCGCATGTAGCCCTCGAAGCGCTCACGGCTGGCGTCGCTCTCTGCCTCGCTGTGCCGGCGCTTGACGAAGGGGACGGCGCCCTCGAAGGCGGTGGTGTACCGGCGCTCGCGCCCGTAGCGGTTGCGGTAACGGACCTCGACCTGGGTCTTGTGGCCGTGGAGCAGGGCCTTCTTGGCGCGCTGCGGCAGGCCTGCGAAGGGGATGTCCGTCCGGAAGCCCAGGGCGTCGGCGAGGGCGCCGATCAGGCGGCCGAAGTAGTCCTTGGTGTGGCCGTGCGACCAGGGGTGGATGGCGCCCTCGTCGAGGCTCTTGTCCGGGTCCGGGACGATGAGCTCCGCGTCGACCTCCATGCGCGTGCCGATGCCGGAGCAGTCCGGGCAGGCGCCGAAGGGCGAGTTGAACGAGAAGGAGCGGGGCTCCAGCTCCTCGAAGGACAGGTCGTCGTACGCGCAGTACAGGTGCTCCGAGTACATCCGCTCGCGCTCGGGGTCGTCCTCGGGGAGGTCGACGAAGTCGAGCACGACCATGCCGCCGGAGAGGCCGAGGGCGGTCTCCACGGAGTCGGTGAGACGGCGCTTGGCGCCCTCCTTGACCGTGAGGCGGTCGACGACCACCTCGATGGTGTGCTTCTCCTGCTTCTTCAGCGTGGGCGGGTTCGACAGCTGGATCGTCTCGCCGTCCACCCGCGCGCGGGAGTAGCCCTTGGTCTGGAGGTCGGCGAAGAGGTCGACGAACTCGCCCTTGCGCTCACGCACCAGCGGCGACAGCACCTGGAAGCGGCTGCCCTCCGGCAGCTCCAGGACCTTGTCGACGATGGCCTGCGGCGACTGACGCGTGATCGGGCGGCCGCACTCGGGGCAGTGCGGCTTGCCGATGCGCGCGAAGAGCAGACGCAGGTAGTCGTAGACCTCGGTGATGGTGCCGACCGTGGAGCGCGGGTTGCGGGAGGTCGACTTCTGGTCGATGGAGACGGCCGGGGACAGGCCCTCGATGAAGTCGACGTCAGGCTTGTCCATCTGGCCGAGGAACTGCCGGGCGTACGAGGACAGCGACTCCACGTAGCGCCGCTGTCCCTCGGCGAAGATGGTGTCGAAGGCCAGCGAGGACTTGCCCGACCCCGACAGGCCCGTGAAGACGATGAGCGAGTCGCGCGGGAGGTCGAGCGAGACGTTCTTGAGATTGTGCTCGCGCGCTCCACGAACGATGAGACGGTCGGCCACGCCGGTCCGCACCTTTCTTGAGAGAAGTGACAGGGGCGGGGCCCCCGTGCTTTCTCAGACTAGGGGGAGCCACTGACAACGCCGGTCGGATTCACGGGTTGCCAACAAACCCCGGCTTTCCAGCATGCCCGACGTCACGTCCGACCTTATAGCACGTGCTTTCGATTACCGGCACTTGTTCACCACCTTCACCCGAAGGTGTGGCGCGGCTAGGGTCAGCACCATGATTGATCACGGTCATGACCTGGCGTCTGTACATGCCGCTACGGAACGGCTGCTCATCGCAGTCGGCAAACTGGACAACGCCTCTGTGACGCAGCCGTCACGGCTTCCCGGCTGGACCCGGGGCCATGTACTGGCACACCTCGCCCGCAACGCGGACGCCCTCGTGAACGTCCTCGAAGGCCGTCCCATGTACGTCTCCGGCGAAGCCCGGGACGCCGACATCGAGCGGGACGCCCCGCGCAGCCTCGACGTCCAGCTCGCCGACCTGCGCGAGAGCGCAGCCCGCTTCCATGAGGCCGCGGCCGCTCCGGCGGACTGGTCGCGCACGGTGGAGCTGCGGGGTGGGGTCACGGACTCCGCGTCCCGGGTGCCGTTCCGGCGGTGGGTGGAGGTGGAGCTGCACCACGTGGACCTGGGGATCGGGTACGAGCTGGAGGATCTGCCGGCGGACTTCACGGAGCGGGAGATCGCCTTTCTGGCCGATCGGTTCGCCGGCCATCCCGACGTACCACCCACGCGCCTCACGGACGGCACGCGCGCGTGGAGCACGGGACGGGAGGCGGACGACGGGCCCGAGGTGACCGTCACCGGTTCCCCGGCAGACCTGCTGGGCTGGCTCGCCGGCCGCCGAGCCGGATCCACGCTGACGGTGGACGGCGGCCCGCTTCCGGCGCTGCCCCCGCTGTAGGACCCGGGCCACTCCCCCGCTATAGGCTGGCGGACATGACGTACAGCGGACAGGTGACGGTCGGCGGACCTGCCGACGTGCACGAGCTCAAGGACCTGATGATCACCAAGATCGCGGTCGGTCCGATGAACAACAACGCCTATCTGCTGCGCTGCCGGGCCACGGACGAGCAGTTGCTCATCGACGCCGCGAACGAGGCGGAGACACTGCTCGGCATGATCGGTGACGACGGCATCGCGTCCGTCGTCACGACCCACCAGCACGGCGACCACTGGCAGGCGCTCGCCGAGGTCGTGGCGGCCACCGGCGCCCGCACCTACGCGGGCCGGGACGACGCCGACGGCATCCCGGTGCGGACCGACGTGCTGGTCGACGACGGTGACACCATCCGAGTGGGGCGCGTGGAGCTCACCGCGCGCCACCTGATCGGGCACACGCCCGGTTCGATCGCCCTCGTCTACGACGACCCGCACGGGCATCCCCATGTGTTCACCGGGGACTGCCTCTTCCCCGGCGGTGTGGGCAACACCCACAAGGACCCCAAGGCGTTCGCCAGCCTCATCCACGATGTGGAGACCAAGATCTTCGACGTCCTCCCGGACGAGACGTGGGTCTACCCAGGGCACGGCGACGACACGACGCTGGGCGCGGAGCGCCCGCAGCTGCCGGAGTGGCACGCGCGCGGGTGGTGAGGGGCCGCGCGGGGCGCACGCGTGTGGAGCAGTGGGCCGCGCACGCGCCCCGTGTGAATCGTTCACACACGCCGGTGCCGTACATACGCTCCCCCTGCACGTAGTTGCGCGGTCAACTGGTAGGAGCCCCGCGCAGGATGACGGCTCCTGGGCGGATGGGCCGCCGGTCTGTCGATCCCCGCCCTCGACCGGCGGCCCCGGCGACCGCCGAACTCGCCGCGTGCCAGGGAGCGTTCACAAAAGCGCAACACCCGCTCCCACGATGTGAGCAGGCGCCGTCGTGACCTCGACAATCGGCACCGTCGGCTGCCAATCTCGCGCCATGCATCCTGCCCCGCGTGCCCTGCGCCGCGCTGCCGCCGCCGTCTCCGTCGCTCTGCTCGCCACCGCCGTCGGCTGTGCACCGCAGCCGGAGGAGCCTGCGGCCGGCACCTCCTCGGCCGGAAACACCTGCGAGAAGGGCAGGTTGGCCACCCGGACCTCGGGCAAGCTGACGATCGCCACCGACCAACCCGCCTACGAGCCGTGGTTCAAGGACGACGACCCCGCGAGCGGCAAGGGCTTCGAGTCGGCGGTCGCGTACGCCGTCGCCCGGCAACTCGGCTACGGCAAGGACAGGGTCGTCTGGCAGACCGTCCCGTTCAACAAGGCCTTCGCGCCCGGCGAGAAGACGTTCGACTTCGACATCAACCAGGTGTCCATCAGCGACGAGCGCAAGAAGGCCGTGGACTTCTCGTCCGGCTACTACGACGTGCGCCAGGCCGTCGTCGCCCTGAAGGGCTCCAAGGCGGCGAAGGCGAAGAGCGTCGCGGACCTGAAGGACGTGAAGCTGGGCGCCCAGGTCGGCACCACCAGCCTCGACTACATCGACGACGTGGTGCGGCCCACGCGGGCGGCCGCCGTGTTCGGCAAGAACGACCAGGCCAAGTCCGCGCTGAAGAACGGCCAGGTAGACGCCGTCGTCGTGGACCTGCCGACCGCCTTCTACATCACCGGAGCCGAGGTCACGGACGCGACGATCGTCGGCCAGTTCGAGAACCAGGGCGGTACGCCGGAGCAGTTCGGTCTCGTGCTCGACAAGGGCAGCGCACTCACCTCCTGCGTCTCGCGGGCCGTGGACGCGCTGCGCGAGGACGGCACGCTCGCGGGGATCGAGCAGCAGTGGCTGTCGGACGCCGTCGACGCTCCGGTGCTCAAGTGACGGTGAACAAGGAAGAGCCGGCGGTGGGCTCCGGCGAGCACGACGCGCGGGACGGCTACGTGCCGTCGCAGCGGCGCCTGGACCGTGAGCGCTACCAGCGCGCCCGCGCCCGGCGCGCCACGGCGATCGGCGCGCTCTCGACCCTCGTCACCGGAGCCGTCCTCTACCTGGTCGTCGTCAACGCCCCGGGCTGGTCTCGCACCAAGGAGACCTTCTTCGACTGGGAGTACGCGCGCGAGGCGTTCCCGAAGGTCCTCGAAGGGCTGTGGCTGAACGTCCGGCTGCTGCTGGTCTGCGGAGCCGCGATGCTCGTCCTCGGCATGCTGATCGCCGTGGCCCGTACGCTGCGCGGCCCGGTGTTCTTCCCACTGCGCGTCCTGGCCGCCGCGTACACCGACTTCTTCCGGGGACTGCCGCTCATCATCAACCTGATGATCGTGGTCCTCGGCGTCCCGGCACTGCGGCTCCAGGGCGTGACCGTCGACCCGGTGCTCCTCGGCGGCACCGCGCTCACCCTGACCTACTCGGCGTACGTCGCCGAGGTGTTCCGGGCCGGCATCGAGTCCGTGCACCCCTCGCAGCGCGCCGCGGCCCGCTCGCTCGGGCTCAGCAACCGGCAGGCGCTGCGATACGTGGTGCTGCCCCAGGCGGTGCGCCGCCAGGTGCCGCCACTGCTGAACGACCTGGTGTCGCTGCAGAAGGACACCGGGCTCGTCTCGATCGGGGGCGCGGTGGACGCCGTACGGGCCGCCGACATCATCGCGGGGCGCAGCCTCAACTACACGCCGTACATCATCGCGGGGCTGGTCTTCGTCGCGCTGACCATCCCCATGACCCGCTTCACGGACTGGGTGACGGCACGGATGGACCGCCGGCGGGCCCAGGGAGGAATCACATGAGCGAGATGTCCGTGCTGCGCATGGAGGCCGTCCGCAAGTCCTTCGGCGGCTCGGTCGTCCTGCGGGACGTCGATCTGGAGGTCGCCCCGCACACGGTCACCGCGCTGATCGGCGCCTCCGGCTCCGGCAAGTCCACGCTGCTGCGGTGCGCGAACCTGCTGGAGGAGATCGACGACGGGGCGATCTGGCTGGACGGCGAGGAGATCACCGACCCGCGCGTCGACCAGGACGCCGTACGCCGCCGGATCGGCGTGGTCTTCCAGGCGTACAACCTCTTCCCGCACCTGACGGTCCTGGAGAACATCACGCTCGCGCCGCGCCGGGTGCACGGCGTGCCCCGCGCCGAGGCCGAGGCACACGCGCGTGAACTGCTGGAGCGGCTCGGGCTCGGCGGGAAGGCGGACGAGTACCCGGACCGGCTGAGCGGCGGCCAGCAGCAGCGGGCGGCGATCGTCCGCGCCCTGGCCGTACGGCCCCGGCTGCTGCTGCTCGACGAGATCACCGCCGCCCTCGATCCCGAGCTGGTGGGCGAGGTCCTCACCGTCGTCCGCGACCTGAAGGACGAGGGCATGACCATGGTGCTGGCCACGCACGAGATGGGCTTCGCGCGGGAGGTCGCCGACCAGGTGTGTTTCCTGGAGGGCGGCGTTGTGCTGGAACGCGGCACCGCCGAACAGGTCTTCGGCGAACCACGGCAGGAGCGCACGCGGCGCTTTCTGCGGCGGATCGTGGAGGCGGGGCGGTTGTAGTCGTGGAAGCCGGGCGGTTGTAATCGTGGTGGCGGGGCGGTTGTAGGAGAACTCAGGCGTCGGCGTGCCCCGCCCCGGCCAGCGCCGCGACCCGCTCCACCCCGAACACGTACCCCTGCACCCCGCACCCCGCGATGACCCCGTCGGCCCGCAGCGAGACGTAGGAGTGGTGCCGGAACGACTCGCGCTTGTGGATGTTGGAGATGTGGACCTCCAACACCGGCATGCCGTCACAGGTGTTGAGGGCGTCCAGAATGGCGACGGAGGTGTGCGAGTAGGCGCCCGGGTTGATCACGATGCCGCAGTGGTTCAGCCGTGCCTCGTGGACCCAGTCCACCAGCTCCCCCTCGTGGTTGGACTGGCGGAAGTCGACCGTGCCGCCGTGCGCGGCCGCCGCTTTGGCGCACAGGGCCTCGACGTCGGCGAGGGTGTCGGAGCCGTAGATCTCCGGCTGGCGCTGGCCGAGCAGGTTCAGGTTGGGGCCGTTGAGGATCATGATCGGGGCGTTGGCCAAGGTGCGGGGCACGGTTCCTCCGGTCCGTTCGGGGTCGGGCGGCCCGTGGCGGACCGCCGCTCGGACCCGGTTTATCACGGTGCGCCGAGAGCCCGCCGGGCCATAGCCTCCCGGCATGGCAAGCCTTTCCTACCCGCCCAAGCCGTCCCCCGGTGACCGCATCGCCGTGCTCTCGCCCTCCTCCGGCCTGCCGGGGCTCTTACCGCTCCCCTACGAGCTCGGCCTGGAGCGGCTGCGCAAGGAGTACGGGCTGGAGCCGGTCGAGTATCCGGCGACCCGCAAGATGGGCTCCACGCCCCAGGAGCGGGCCGACGACATCCACGCGGCCTTCTGCGACCCGGACATCAAGGCGGTCATCGCGTCGATCGGCGGGGATGACCAGATCACCGTGCTGCCGCTGCTGGACCGGGAGTTGATCCGGGACAACCCGAAGCCGTTCTTCGGGATGAGCGACAACACGAACCTGCTCGCCTACCTCCGCAACAGCGGCATCGTCGCCTTTCACGGGGCGACTGTGATGTGCGAACTGGGCCGCCCGGGGGCCATGCACCCGCAGACCGCCGAGTCCCTGCGCGCCGCCCTGTTCACCTCCGGCCCGTACGAGCTGCGGCCCGCCGAGCGGTGGCGTGACATCGACCGGGACTGGGCGGACCCGGCGACTTTCGACGCGGAGCCGGAGACCCGGCCCGGGACCGGCTGGACCTGGGTCAACGCCGACCGGGTGGTCGAGGGCCGCAGTTGGGGCGGCTGCCTGGAGATCATCGGCTGGCTGCTGATGGCCGACCGCGAGATCGCACACGACCTGTCCGAGTACGACGGCGGCGTGCTGCTCCTGGAAACCTCGGAGGACATGCCGAGCGCCACGGAGGTCTTCCGCACCCTGCGCAACATGGGCGAACGCGGGCTACTCCAGCGCTTTCCGGCCCTCCTCATGGGCCGCCCGAAGACCTGGTCCTTCGAGCGGCCCAACGGACCGGAGGAGGCCGCTCGTCACGCGTCCGACCAGCGTGAGGCCGTCCTCAGCGCCATGCGGACCTACGCCCCCGACGCCACGATCGTCTTCGACGTGGACTTCGGGCACACGGATCCGCAGCTGGTGATCCCGTACGGCGGCACCGTGCGCGTGGACGGACCGGCCCGGCGCATCACGGTCACGTACTGAGTACCCCGGGGCCTCCGCGCGCCCCCGTAACCCGCCGTCACCGTGGGTAGTTGACGCGGCATGCACGACGTACGCACCGTAAAGGCCCCCTCGATGCCGCGCCTCGCGGCAGCCTCGCTCGCCGGCACGGCCATCGAGTTCTACGACTTCTTCGTCTACGGCACCGCGGCGGCCCTGATCCTGGGGCCGCTGTTCTTCCCGACCTTCTCGCCGGTGGCGGGGACCCTGGCCGCCTTCGCCACCTTCGGCGTGGGCTTCATCGCGCGGCCGCTGGGGTCCGTGCTGTTCGGGCACATCGGTGACCGGCGGGGGCGGCGGCCGGTCCTCGTCGCCTCCCTGCTGTTGACCGGTGCCTCCACGGTCGCGGTCGGCTGTGTGCCGACCTACCAGACGATCGGCGTGGCCGCTCCCCTGCTGCTCCTGGTCCTGCGCTTCCTTCAAGGGCTGGGGCTCGGGGGTGAGTGGGGCGGGGCGGTGCTGCTGACGGTGGAGCACGCGCCCGCCGGGCGGCGCGGGCTGTGGTCGAGCTTCCCGCAGGTCGGGCCCGCGCTGGGGTTCCTGCTCGCCAACGGTGTGGTGCTGGGGCTGTCGGCGACGCTGTCCGAGGCGCAGTTCGCCTCGTGGGGGTGGCGGGTTCCGTTCTGGGCGGCGGGGGTGCTGGCCGTGGTGGGGCTGTGGCTGCGTTCCTCGCTCGCCGAGAGCCCGAGTTTCCTCGAGATCGACGACCACGCCCGCGTGCCGCTCGTCGAGGTCCTGCGCGACCACTGGCGCCTCCTCCTGCTGACCGGCGGGGGGCTCGCGATCGGCTACGCGATCTTCTACGCCGTGACGACCTGGTCGCTCGCCTATGGGACGGAACGGCTCGGGGTGAGCCGCACCGTCATGCTGATCTGCATCATGGGCGCGGTGGTCGTGAAGGGCGCGCTCACGCCGCTGGTGGCGCTGCTCGGGGACCGGTACGGCCGGCGCCCCCTGTGCCTGGCCGGCTGCGCGGCCGCCGCCCTGTGGATGTTCCCGATGGTCGCGCTCCTCGCCACCGGCGCGCCGCTGCCGATGTTCCTCGGCTTCCTCGGGGCGATGCTCGCGTTCATCACGATGTTCGCCGTGATCGCCGCGTATCTGCCGGAGCTGTACGAGCCGCGGGTGCGCTGCACGGGCGCCGCGGTCGGTTACAACCTCGGCGGGGTCCTCGGGGGCGCGCTCACGCCGATCGTGGCGACGGCGCTGGCCGAACAGGGCGGGCGGGTGCCCTGGGCGGTGGCCGCGTATCTGACGGCGATCGCGCTGTTCAGTCTGGGGTGCTTCGCGCTGCTGCCGGAGACGCGTCCGGTGCCTGTGGCGGCGGCTGCGGAGCCTGCTTCGGGGTGACCTTGGTGGTGGTGCGCGTAATGGCTTGCGCGAGCGTCTGCGGGTTGATCACCAGCTCGGGATACGCCGCGAACAGCACCCGATGGGCCCCCGCCCCGGAGCGGAGTGGCCCGGCCCGGTACCACGGGCAGCGAGGCCACCACCGCGGCCGGGGGGAGCAGCACCATGCGCGTGGCACCCAGGCCGAGCACCAGCGGGCCGGACAGCCAGACGGACGCGGGCGCCGGGATGGCCAGGCCGATGCCGGCCATGGCCGAGCCGAGGGCGAGGTTCAGGCGGGTCTGCACTCGGTCACGGTGCGCGGAGCGCGGCGCGACGATGTCCGGTGATCACCATGGCTGCGAGGACCGTGTCGCGGGCCGGTGATGAAGGCGACCTCGCCACCACCTCGGCCTGGTGCACGGCGGCCAGGACAGCTCCTGCGAGGACCGGCGTCAGCAGCGCGACGACCGCGGCCGCAGATCGCGCCCCCAGGTGAAGATCAGCAGCACGGCCGCGGAGCTACGCGAGCTCGCGCTCGTCCACGAGGTCGCAGTTGGTGTACACCCGCTCGCCGATGCAGAGCGCGCCCAGTTGCTCCGCCATCCTGCTGGTCTCGGGGTCGTTGCTGTTGCGCATGGCCTCCTCGTAGGAATCGAACTCGATCAGCGCCAGATAACGGCGCGGGTTGTCGCGGTCCTTCAGAAGCATGCGCTGCGTGGGGCCGCCCGGCCGGTCGGCGAAGCGCCTCCACGCCTCTTCGAATACCCGTTCCATCTCGTCCCAGCGCTCGGTCTCGAAGTCGATGATCTGTACGAACTTCATGGCACCTCCAGCCGGCCACGGCGTCCCCGGGCCGGGGTACGCGCTCAAGAACAGGCAAACACCGGGGCCGGTGGTCGGCAATTCGCCGACCACCGGCCCCGGTGCTGGTTGCTCCTACGCCCGACGTGGTCAGACGTCGATGCTGTCCTTCGGAGCGCCTCCGCTCTGCGCCTGCGTCGCCTGCTTCTTCGAAGCCCGCAGGCTGGTGATCGTGGTGACGATCAGGACGGCGCAGATCACGCCGAGCGAGACCGGAATGCTGATCTCGGGGACGTGCACCCCGGACTCGTGCAGCGCGTGCAGCACCAGCTTCACGCCGATGAAGCCGAGGATGATCGACAGGCCGTAGCTGAGGTGGACCAGCTTCCGCAGCAGGCCGCCGATGAGGAAGTACAGCTGGCGCAGGCCCATCAGGGCGAACGCGTTGGCGGTGAACACGATGTACGGGTCCTGCGTCAGGCCGAAGATCGCGGGGATGGAGTCGAGCGCGAACAGCACGTCCGTGGTGCCGATCGCGAGCATCACGACCAGCATCGGGGTCATGACCCGCTTGCCGTTCTCCTGGATCCACAGCTTGGTGCCGTGGTAGCGGTCGGCCACACCGAAGCGGCGCTCGGCGGCCTTGAGCAGCTTGTTCTCCTCCCAGTCCTCATCCTCCTCGTCCGTCCGGGCCTCCTGGATGAGCTTCCAGGCGGTCCAGATCAGGAAGGCGCCGAAGATGTAGAAGACCCAGGAGAAGCTGGCGAGGATCGCGGCGCCCGCGGCGATGAAGATGGCCCGCAGGACCAGGGCTATGAGGACACCGATCAGGAGCACGCGCTGCTGGTACTGCGAGGGCACCGCGAACTTCGCCATGATCAGGACGAAGACGAAGAGGTTGTCGACGCTCAACGACTTCTCGGTGATGAAGCCCGCGAAGAACTCGCCGGCGGGCTGGCCGCCGCCGAACACCAGCAGGCCGAGCCCGAAGAGCGCGGCGAGGACGATCCAGACGACCGTCCAGATCCCGGCTTCCTTGATCGATACGTCGTGCGGCTTGCGGCCGATGAAGAAGTCGACCGCGATCAGGGCGGCGAGCCCCACGATCGTCAGGACCCATAGGGTCACGGAAACATCCACTGCGCCTCCGGCAGTCGTAACGGCAAATGTCAGCGTCGTCGCTGCCGGAGGTCTCTTCCACCCAAGGATGGGCCGACGCCCCGGGATCTGGCCTGATCCGTATTGACGGGTACGCCGCAGCAGACAGGGAGTACTCCCCTCCGTGCCGTCAACAGTACCCAATCACCAAGAACAGGTAAAGCACTTGGCAAAAGAAAGGCCAAAACCCCTGATCAGAGGGCTTTACGTATACTTGGTGCGGGCGGCCGCGACCTGGGTGAGCACCTGCTGGAGGACCTGACTGCCCGGCGGCACGAGCGGGGGCTCGTACGTCCAGGCATGACCGACCCAGGGGTCGGCGAGATGATCGTCGGGCACCGGGGTCAGTCGCAGCAGCGAACGCCACAGGGGGTCGAGCAAAGGACCGTACCCGGACGACTCCTCGCGGTCGGCCACCATCATCAGATGGACGCCGAAGGCGGGACCCTCGTCGGCGAGGTAGCGCAGCTGGTTCACGGCCCGGTCGTCGAAGCCGTGCGGGAAGTCGTTGACGATCAGCAGTTGCTGTGAGGCGTCGAACCCGGGCGGCAGGGAGTCGGCGGCGCCTCCCCGCACCGCCATCTGCACCAGGTCGACCCTCTGCGTGAGCCGGGCCAGCACGTCCGCCACCCCTGCGGCACCGAGCGCGGGCGGGGCCGCGAGCACACCGGTCCGCACGAGGGGTGCGAGCGGCTGCGCGCCCGAGCCGGCCGGGTCGATGACGTGGACGGTGAACTCCCCCGCCGGGTGGACGGCAAGCAGCCGGGCCGCGTGCGCGACCGCCGTCTCCATGGCGAGACGCCCCAGGGCGTGCGAGTCCGCGAACGAACCGTCGGACGATCCCGTCCGGCCGCTGTCGATCCACAGGCCACGCTCCAGCGGCAGCCGGACCAGCATCGGGATCCGGATCCGGTCGGCCTCGGGGCGATGGAGGTCGCCCAGGCGCAGGGCCATGGGGACCTCCATCGGTACCCGGTAGGCGTGCCATACGGGGCTGTCCCAGCGGGCGTACGCCGGTGGGAGGGCCGGTTCGACGACCTCGGCCTCGGCCGTGAGCTGGGTGAGATCCCGGTCGAGGGCCTCGCCGGCCTTGGCGACGAGCTGGTCGTGCCGGGCGCGGGCCGCCTCGCGGGCTGCGTCGCCCTGCCCGCCGATCCGGCTGCGCGGGTCGGACAGGGCCTGCTCCAGTTCCTTGTCCATGCGCGACTCGGCGAAGTCGACGGCGCTGCGGTAGGCGGCGGTGCTGCGGGCCAGGTCCTCGAACATGCCCCACACCTGGTTGTAGAGCCGCTCGTCCATGGACCAGCCGGTCGCGTCGCCCGCGACGGGCTGTGCGGGCTGCCCCGGTGCGGCCGGGGGTGCGGTGGGCGGTGGCGGGGGCGGAGCGGCGTTCTGCCGGCGTGGGTGACTGTAGTCGATCGGGCCGCCCGCGGTGGGCGTGGACGGCTGGGTGACGGCGTCGGGGTCCGGCGCCGGGCCGGGATACGACGGCGTCTGCGGCACGGGCTGCCCCGGCCCGCCGGGTGTCTGACCGCCGTACGGCGACATCGGGGGTGTCTGGCCCGGCTGAGGCGCGGTGCCGCCCTGGTCCGGGCCGAGGGCCGGGGCCGCCGCCTGCCGGGAGCGGTCGCCGTCCGCCGTGCGCGGCGGGGGCACCTGCACCGAGCGGGCCAGTCCCTGGGCCACCGCGTCGTCGATGCCGCCGGCGAGCTGATGGGCCTGGGGCAGACCTTGGTCGGTGAGGAGTTCGGCAAGGCCGCCCGCGTAGCCCTGGCCGACGGCTCGCACCTTCCAGGCTCCCTGCCTGCGGTAGAGCTCCAGGGCGACGACCGCCGACTCGGCCTCCAGGCCGGTGATGGTGTAGCTGGCGATCTCGGCACCGTCGAGGCCGGTGACGGCGACGAACGGGGCGGCCACGGCGCCGAAGCGGACCGGGCCCGCCCCGGCGGCGGGCAGGGCGAGCAGCACGCCGACGCGGTGGACGGCCTCCGGCACGGCGTCCAGATCCACCGCGAGGCGATGGTCGGCGGCGGCCTGCCGGGAGACCTCGAGGCCCGGCTGGGTGGGTGCGCCCGGGTGGGCGACCCACTCCACGCCGTGGATCCGGCCGTTCTCGTCGCTGAGCGCGGCCGCGGCCACGATCGGCGTGCCGGCCGAGACCCGGATCTCGAGACGGGCCCGGGAGAGCGGGTGGTTCTGCCCCCGCACCAGCTCGGCCGTCATCGCCTTCTCCCCCTGTGTCGTTGTGTGGTGTCGTGTGCCGCTCACCGGCCTGCCCCGGCCGGTTGCCCCCGGGGCCTCAGAGGACGGGCAGGATCGCCGGCATCAGGTCCTGGAAGGTACGGCCGTTGGCCGGGTTACCGAGGGCCGTCATCGTCCAGCCCGGGCCCGAACGGTGCACCTTGGCCATGATCTGGGCCGTGTACTGGCCGCCGCCGGCCAGGGTGTAGCGGGCGAGCTCCTGGCCGTTGGTCTCATCGACCAGGCGGCAGAACGCGTTCTGCACCTCCTGGAACGTCTGGCCCGTGAAGGAGTTCACGGTGAAGACGATCTGGTCGATGTGGACCGGGACGCGGGACAGGTCGACGAGGATCGCCTCGTCGTCGCCGCCCTGGCCGACACCGCCGACGAGGTTGTCACCGGTGTGGCGCACCGAGCCGTCGTCGCTCACCAGGTGGCGGAAGAAGACGACGTCGACCGGCTGCTTGTCGGCGAACAGGACGGCCGAGGCGTCGAGGTCGACCTCTCGCGTACGCGAGCCGAACAGGCCGCGCCGGGGAGCCGCCTGCCAGCCGAGACCCATGCGCACCGCGGCCAGGCTGCCACCGTCGTTCTTCTGCAGACTGATGGCCTGACCCTTGGTCATGTTGACGGTCACGCGCTGATTCCCCTCTCGGACGTCCCCTGTTGCCGCGAAGTCGCGGTTGATCGGAACACTACGCAGGGGCACTGACAGTGACGTACCCCGGTCCGCACTTTGTGTCGGTCTTGCAACACTGCGCGTACGCGGTCCGCTGTCAGGCCAGGCCCGCCTCCTTCATCTGGCGCAGTTCCTTCTTCATCTCGGAGACCTCGTCGCGCAGCCGGGCCGCGATCTCGAACTGGAGGTCCGCGGCGGCGGCCCGCATGCGTGCGGTGAGCTCCTCGATCTGCTCGCTGAGTTCGGCCGCGGGGCGGTCGGTCGGCACGGTCTCCTTGGCCTTGCCCCTGCTCTTGGCCGGCTTGGCGCCCTCGGCCGCCCTGCCCAGGGAGGGCACGGGCGCCTTGGTGCCCCCGCCGTCCTTCTTCGCATTGCGGAAGCCCGAGCCGAGCAGCTGCTCGGTGTCGATGTCCTCGCGGGCGATCTGGGCGACGATGTCGTTGATCTTCTTGCGGAGGGGCTGGGGGTCGATGCCCCGCTCCTTGTTGTACGCGACCTGCTTCTCCCGGCGCCGGTTGGTCTCGTCGATGGCCTTCGCCATCGCCGGGGTGATCTTGTCGGCGTACATGTGGACCTGACCGGAGACGTTGCGCGCGGCGCGGCCGATGGTCTGGATCAGCGAGGTGCCGGAGCGCAGGAAGCCCTCCTTGTCGGCGTCCAGGATCGCCACCAGGGAGACCTCGGGCAGGTCGAGGCCCTCCCGCAGGAGGTTGATGCCGACCAGCACGTCGTACTCGCCGGCGCGCAGCTCACGCAGGAGTTCGACGCGGCGCAGGGTGTCGACGTCGCTGTGCAGATAGCGCACCTGGATACCCAGTTCCAGGAAGTAGTCCGTGAGGTCCTCGGCCATCTTCTTGGTGAGCGTGGTGACCAGGACGCGCTCGTCCTTCTCGGTGCGCTGCCGGATCTCGTGCACCAGGTCGTCGATCTGGCCCTCGGTGGGCTTGACGACGACTTCCGGGTCGACGAGGCCGGTGGGGCGGATGATCTGCTCCACGACTCCGTCCGAGCGGGAGAGCTCGTAGGTGCCCGGGGTCGCCGACAGGTAGACCGTCTGACCGATGCGCTCCTGGAACTCCTCCCACTTCAGGGGGCGGTTGTCCAGGGCGGAGGGCAGCCGGAAGCCGTGGTCGACGAGGGTGCGCTTGCGGGAGGCGTCGCCCTCGTACATGGCGCCGATCTGCGGGACCGTGACGTGCGACTCGTCGATGACGAGGAGGAAGTCGTCCGGGAAGTAGTCCAGCAGGGTGTTCGGCGGGGAGCCGGGCAGGCGGCCGTCGAAGTGCATCGAGTAGTTCTCCACGCCGGAGCAGGAGCCGATCTGGCGGAGCATCTCGATGTCGTACGTCGTGCGCATCCTGAGGCGCTGGGCCTCCAGGAGCTTGCCCTGCTTCTCCAGCTCGGCGAGGCGCTCGCCCAGCTCCTTCTCGATGTCGTTGATGGCCCGCTCCAGGCGCTCGGGCCCTGCGACGTAGTGGGAGGCCGGGAAGACGTACAGCTGCTGGTCGTCGCTGATGATCTCGCCGGTGACCGGGTGCAGCGTGGACAGCGCCTCGATCTCGTCACCGAACATCTCGATACGGACGGCCAGCTCCTCGTAGACCGGGAAGATCTCGATGGTGTCGCCCCGGACGCGGAAGGTGCCGCGGGTGAAGGCCATGTCGTTGCGCGTGTACTGGATGTCCACGAAGCGGCGCAGCAGCTCGTCGCGGTCGTGCTCCTCGCCGACGCGGAGGGGGACCATGCGGTCCACGTACTCCTGCGGCGTCCCGAGGCCGTAGATGCAGGAGACCGAGGCGACCACGACGACGTCGCGGCGGGTGAGCAGCGAGTTGGTCGCCGAGTGCCGCAGGCGCTCGACCTCCTCGTTGATCGAGGAGTCCTTCTCGATGTAGGTGTCCGACTGCGGGACGTAGGCCTCGGGCTGGTAGTAGTCGTAGTACGAGACGAAGTACTCGACCGCGTTGTTCGGGAGCAGCTCGCGGAACTCGTTCGCCAGCTGGGCGGCCAACGTCTTGTTCGGCGCCATCACGAGTGTGGGGCGCTGGAGCTTCTCGATCATCCACGCGGTGGTGGCGGACTTGCCGGTGCCGGTCGCGCCCAGCAGGACGACGTCCTTCTCGCCCGCCTGGATGCGTTGCGCGAGCTCGGCGATGGCCGTCGGCTGGTCGCCGCTCGGCTGGTAGGGACTGACGACCTCGAAGGGCGCCACCGTGCGTTCGATGTGGGAAACGGGCCGCATGGGATCCACCGTACGACCCCGCACTGACAACGGGCTCCGATCAGCGGTTCTGCGGGGTTCGGGAGCCTCGGTGCTCCACCGTGCGGTGGGGGCGGAACCGCAGGCGCTGCGGGCGGTGGACGGTGTGGGTGTGGGCGGGGATGCCGGGCCTCTGCTCGACGGGGACGACCGCGGGCTTCCCCATGACGATCAGCGGGTCGAACATCACCACGACACCCGCGAGGAGGAGGAAGGCGAGCGGGCCGATCAGCATGGGCGCGAGCAGGGCCGCGGGCGACTCCCCCGTGGTGGGTTCGGCCGTGCCGTGCAGGTGGACGCTGAGGGCGGCCATGCCGGTGTAGTGCATGCCACTGACGGCGAGTCCCATGACAAGGCTGGCGCCCACGCTCCACAGGAAGCCCCTGACCTGGCCGGCCGCCCACAGGGCGGCGGTGGCGGCGGCCATGGCGATCGCGACGGAGAGGCCGACGGTGAGCGTGTTGTACTCCAGCTTCCCGTCCAGGCGCATGCTGGCCATGCCGAGGTAGTGCATCGACGCGATGCCCAGGCCGGTGATGGTGCCGCCGGTGAACAGGGCCGTTCCGCGGGCTCCCTTGTAGCCGACGATGAAGATCCCGATGCCCACCATCACGATCGCGACGGCCAGGCTCGCGAAGGTCATCGGCTTGTCGTAGTGGATCGGGGTCCCGCGGATCGTGAAGCCCATCATCGCGATGAAGTGCATGGTCCATATGCCGGAGCCGATGACGGCCGAGCCGAGGGCGAGCCAGCCGGGGCGCCAGGACTGGGCGACGATCATGGATCTGGTGGTGCAGCGCAGGCCCAGGGCGCCGCCGAGGCAGGCCATGAGGTAGGCCACCAGGGGTGTGACCAGGCCGTAGCTGAATCCGTCGACCGTGCCCTGCATGCGCGGCTGCCCTTCCCGCCCTTTGCGTCCCGGAATTCCTGATGTGCGCCCCTCACAGGACCGCAGGCAGCGGTCAGGGTTGACGCAGAGAGTATGACCCCCACCGGAATGGTCGAACGACTTTCCGGCAAAGAAACACGCCCTTGCCCCAGTTGTGCGGTACCAGTGAGCGGAGTTGGGTCATCTCCATTCAATCTGTGGTCATCCTGTACCCCTCCCGCGTTGACCCTCTGCTGTCACAGTTGAGCTGACTGTGATGCCGTGATCGCTCGACGCGAGGAGTACGTATGCACGCGCGCGCTGTTGCCGCCTCGACCACCGCGCTCCTGGGGACCGCCGCCCTCCTGTTCCCGGTCTCCCCGGCTCGGGCCGCCGGCAGCGGGCGGCCGCTGGTCATCGCACACCGGGGGGCGTCCGCGTACGCACCCGAGAACACCCTCGCCGCCGTGGACAAGGCGGCCGAGCTGGGCATCCGCTGGGTGGAGAACGACGTGCAGCGGACCAGGGACGGTGAGCTCGTCGTCCTCCACGACGACAACCTGCGGCGCACCACCGACGTCGAGGAGGTCTTTCCCGACCGGGCTCCCTGGAAGGTGAAGGACTTCACCGCCGCCGAGATCGCCCGTCTCGACGCGGGCAGCTGGTTCGGCCCCGCCTACGCGGGCGCGCGCGTGCCGACCCTGGAGCAGTTCGTGCACCGTGTCGAGCGTCATCACCAGAAGCTTCTCCTGGAGATCAAGAACCCGGAGTTGTATCCGGGCATCGAGCGGCAGACGCTCAAGGCCCTCAGCAACGAGGGCTGGCTGGACCGGTCGCATCTGGCGGGCCGGCTGATCGTGCAGAGCTTCAGCGCGGACAGTGTGCGGACGGTGCACGAGCTGAAGCCCGCCGTGAAGACCGGCCTCCTGGGCACGCCGCCCGTGTCGGACCTGCCGGTCTACGCCGGCTTCGCCGACCAGATCAACCCGTCGTACGGCTCGCTCTCCACGGCGTACGTCTCCTCCGTCCAGACGTTCACCGGCCCGCACGGCAGGCCGCTGGAGGTCTTCACATGGACGGTCGACGACGCGGTGACGGCCCAGCGGGTCGCCGGGTACGGGGTCGACGGGATCATCACGAACAAGCCGGATGTGGTGCGGGAGGCCGTGGGCGGGTGAGGCAGGCCGGTGGGCGGTTCGTCCGGCCGGGGCGGCGTTGTCAGTGGTGGGTCGTACGGTGGGCGCATGGACAGCCATGGACAGGTGGAGCAGCGGGTCGTGTGGGGCGTCGTCGACAGCGGCATCGGCCCGCTGTTGCTGGCGGCGACCGGCGAGGGCCTGGTGAACGTCGTGTTCCATGCCACGGGCGCGGTGCGGGGCCGGGCGGTCGAGCGTCTGGCGTCACGGCTCGGCACCGAGCCCGTCGAGGCGCCCGGCTCCCCGCTGCTGGCCGAGGCGATACGTCAGGTCGAGGCGTACTTCGCGGGTGAGCGCCGGGACTTCGACCTGCCGCTGGACTGGTCACTGATCTCCGGCTTCAACCGGGAGGTCCTGCGCGAGCTGGCGGCCGGTGTGCCGTACGGCACGGTCGTCGGGTACGGCGATCTGGCCGGGCGGGTCGGCCAGCCGGGCGCTGCGCAGGCCGTGGGCATGGCGATGGGAGCCAACCCGCTGCCGGTGGTGGTGCCCTGTCACCGGGTCGTCGAGAGCGGCGGCGGTATCGGGGGCTTCGGGGGCGGGCTGGAGACCAAGCGGAAGCTGCTCGCCCTCGAAGGGGTGCTGCCCGAGCCGCTGTTCTGAGTCCCTGGGCTGGTCAGTCGTAGTGCCGCGCCTCGAAGACGTTTCCGTCCGGGTCGCGGAAGTAGAAGCTGCGCGTGGCCTTGCCCCGGGCCCCGAAGGAGTCGTACGAGAGGTCCGACATCGGTACCGAGCGTTCCTCCAGGCGGCTGAGAAGGGCGTCGAAGTCGCCCCGGGGCAGTGACAGGCAGACGTGGTTGACGGGGTGCCCCGCGCTGTCGGCGGCGCCGGGCAGCATCGTCATGCGTTCCGCGAAGGTCAGCGGCATGAGGTCGAGGATGGTCTCGTCGTTGACGCGTACGGAGGGGAACGGCACCTCACCGGCGGTGAACTCGGTGAGCCTGATCGTCTCCAGGCCGACGGCCTTCTCGTAGAAGTCGGCGGCCGCGACCGGGTCGCGCACCCAGAGGACGACGTGGTCGAGTCGTGGTGTGTTGTCCGTCATGCATCCCAGGCTGGTGACGTCGCCGACAGCCCGCAAGGGTTTGGCCCGGCGTGCCGCCCGCCAGGGATGAGGGAAGACCGACCGACAGGAGGCAGGCGCGTGGTGCTGGTGGTGTCAGAAGAAGTGCGGGAGGCGATCGACGCGCGTCGGCCCGTGGTGGCCCTGGAGTCCACGATCATCGCCCACGGGCTGCCGCGGCCGCGCAACCTCCAGGTGGCGCTGGAGCTGGAGACGTCCGTGCGGCAGGAGGGCGCGGTGCCCGCGACGATCGCCGTGCTGGACGGGCGGCCCCATGTCGGGCTGGACAAGGAGCAGCTGGAGCGGGTCGCGAACGAGGACGGCATCCGCAAGCTGGGCCACCGCGACCTGCCGCTCGCGACGGCCTCCGGGGCGAGCGGGGCGACCACGGTGTCGGCGACGGCGCTGCTGGCGGCGCTGGCGGGCGTACGCGTGTTCGCGACGGGTGGGCTCGGCGGGGTGCACCGGGAGTGGACGGCGACGCAGGACGAGTCGGCCGACATAGGGCTGCTGGCGCGGACGCGGATCACCGTGGTGTGTGCCGGGGTGAAGTCGATCCTGGACGTCCCGGCGACCTTGCAGCGGCTGGAGACGCTGGGTGTCGCGGTGGCCGGTTACGGCACCGACCGGTTCCCCGGCTTCTATCTCTCCGACTCGGGACATCCGGTGGACTGGACCCTGCGGACGCCGGAGCAGGTGGCGGGCGTCATGCGGGCCCAGGACGCCCTCGCCGGGCCGGAGTCGGCGCTGATCGTCGCCAACCCCGTCCCCGAGACGGAGCAGCTCGATCCGGAGCTGCACGCGCGCGTGCTCGCGGACGCGCTGCACGCGTGCGAGGAGGAGGGAGTCACCGGCCAGGCGGTCACGCCGTTCCTCCTCGACTACCTCGTACGGCACACCGACGGCGCCTCCCTGAGCGCCAACCTGGCGGCGGTCCGCGGCAACGTACGCCTCGCGGCGCGGATCGCGGCGGCCTGGGCACGGGGATGAGTGGAACCGCCCCGGCGGAGGTCGCTGCACACTCGGCGGACGGCGGCGCGCTGCTGGTCGTCGGGGACGTCATCACGGACGTCGTCGCGCGGCACGAGGGGCCGCTCGCTGCCGGTACGGACACGGCCGCCTCGATCCGGACGGTGCCGGGCGGGGCGGGTGCCAACGTTGCGTGCTGGGCCGCACACGGGGGCGCGGCGGAGGTGCGGCTGCTCGGGCGGGTGGGGGCGGAGGCCGCTGCCTGGCATGAGCGTGAGCTGGTGGCCCAGGGCGTGCGTCCGCAGCTCGTCGTCGACCCGCAGGCACCGACCGGCACGGTGATCTGCCTGGTGGACGGGGGCGCTTCGGCGGAACGGACGTTCCTCACCGACAGCGGCGCGTCGTTGCGGCTCGAACCCGCCGACTGGTCGGACGCGCTGCTCGACGGCGTGGCCCGGCTGCATCTGTCGGGCTACCTCCTGTTCTCCGAGCCGGGTCGCGCCCTGGTGACGATGGCTCTGAAAGCCGCACGCGCGCGTGGCGTGCCGGTGAGTCTGGACCCCGCGTCGGCCGGTTTCCTCGGGGAGCTGGGCGCCGGGCGGTTCCTGGCACTCGTCGAGGGCGTGGACGTGCTGCTGCCCAGCCGTGACGAGGCGTGTCTGCTGACGGGGCTGACCGACGCGGCCGACGCGGCGGCCGAGCTGAGCCTGCGCGTTCCACTGGTGGTCGCCAAGCAGGGGCACGAGGGCGCGCTCGTGGCCCGCTCGGGGAACGTGTGCGCCCGCGTCCCCGCCGTACCGGCGGCGCCACGGGACACCACGGGCGCCGGTGACGCCTTCACCGGCGCGTTCCTCGCCGCCCTGCTCGAGGGTGCCGGGCCGGAGGAGGCGGCGGCGGCGGGCTGCCGGGCGGGTGCGAGGGCGGTGGAACGGGTGGGCGGCAGACCGCCCCTGCCCGGCTGATGCCCGCCGCCCCGCACCACTCCTGACTACTGTTTGCGCCCCCAGGCAGAGATCATCGGAGCCGTCGTCAGGTCCAGGGCGCCGGAGGTGACATTCGCGAGATGCCGGTCGATGTCCTGGTCCGTGGCGAGGCCCGCGGTGACCAACTGGTCGCGGATCTGACGGATCGTGACGGACTCCAGGGCGGCGCAGGCCGGCGAGCCGACGGGGAAGTAGGCGTCGGCATGCACGCGGGTCAGGCCGGCCTCCCGGAGCAGCCGCGGGAGGATGCGGCCGCAGGGGAGGTCGGTTCCGCAGTCGGCGAGCAGTCTGCGGAAGCCGTGCCGCAGCCGGTTCGCGAGCTGCTGCTCGGGGCCGTACTCGTCGGGGCAGAGCAGCGGCTGAAGGGCGGGGTCGGCGTCCTCGACGAGGATGCGCCCGCCGGGGCGCAGCGCCTGGACCATGGACCGCAACGCCTGTGCCCGGTCGGTCACGTGAACGAGGGCGAGACGGGCGTGCACCAGGTCGAAGCCCTCCCCGGGCGGCTCCTGGGCGCCGAGGTCGTGCACGCGCAGCTCGACGGGCGGCCGGGCAGCGGGGGCCAGCCGTGAGGTGTCGGCGGCGGTCGCGACGACGCGTCCTGTCGGACCGACCTTCTTGGCCAGCCAGGACACCACGGAGGTGCCGCCGGCAACGACCTCCCAGCATCGCCAGCCTGATCCGACACCGAGCTCTTCGAGATGCCGGAACGTCGTGGGGTCGAAGAGAGCGGCGAAGGCGCTGAAGTGCTCTGCCGCCTCGGTCTGCCGGTTGTCGAGGAGGTACCCATCGGTTCGCATCATGCGCCGATCATCCCAGTTGCCCGACTTGTCCGTGACGGTCGACGCTCCGGTGCGGAGCGTCGACGCTCCCGTACGGAGAACCGCACGGCCCCGGCACGCGTCGATGTCTCGGGGCGCTGGACCCGGCGGGAACCCTTCGGGCACGGCCGGGAACGGCCTCGTCCACAGCCGGGAACAAAGCGGAATGAGCCGTTTCCACAGGCTTACTCGCAGCTCACGTCGGCCTGGCAGACTGACGAGCCAAGGCGCGGGAACGGCGCGCGGAGCTCCACGCAAGGAGATGCAGATGTCCATGGCAGGGAATCTGCGGAAGGTCACGAGCCTCGGCGGGGTCGGCGGCCTCCGCAAGGTGGCGCGGCTGGCTCGGCGGCGCCCGCGCGTCGACCTGAGCCACCCGGCCCGCTCCCCGCTGGGCTCCTCGGTGGTGAACTGCGTGACGTACCGGGACGGCGTCCGCACCGCTGCGCGCGGCGATCTGGTGGACGCCGTGGAGTCGGTGCGCAAGAAGGGCGAGGGCTTCGTCTGGCTCGGCCTGCACGAGCCGACCGACCAGGAGTTCGCGGGCATCGCCGAGCTCTTCGACCTGCACCCCCTGGCCGTGGAGGACGCCGTCGAGGCCCACCAGCGCCCCAAACTGGAGCGCTACGACGAGACGCTCTTCGCTGTGTTCAAAACGGTCTGTTACGTCGAGCACGAGGAACTCACGGCCACCAGCGAGGTGGTGAACACCGGCGAGATCATGGTCTTCGTCGGCAAGGACTTCGTGATCACGGTGCGGCACGGCCGGCACGGCTCGCTGGGCCCGCTGCGCGAGGAGCTGGAGTCCGATCCCCACCAATTGGCGAAAGGCCCGTCCGCGGTGCTGCACGCGATCGCGGACCATGTGGTGGACGACTACCTGACCGTCACGGACTCGGTGCACGCGGACATCGACCAGGTCGAGACGGAAGTCTTCGCGGAGACCGGCGCGCGGGTGGACCCGGGGCGCATCTACCAGCTCAAGCGTGAACTCCTGGAGCTGAAGCGGGCGGTGGTGCCGCTCAGCCGGCCGCTGGAGGATCTCGCCACCCGGCCGATCCGGGCGGTCGACCCGGAGATACAGGCGTACTTCCGCGATGTCTCGGACCACCTGCTGCGGGCGAAGGAGCAGATCGCCGCCTTCGACGAACTGCTCAACTCCATCCTCCAGGCACACCTCGCGCAGGTCACGGTCGCGCAGAACGAGGACATGCGGAAGATCACGGCGTGGGCCGCGATCATCGCCGTGCCGACGATGGTCTGCGGGGTGTACGGCATGAACTTCGACCACATGCCGGAGCTGCACTGGCGATACGGCTACGGCATGGTCATCGGCGTCATATCCGTCGCGTGCCTGACGCTGTACCGGGGGTTCCGGCGCAGCGGCTGGCTCTGACGGCCGTGACCCGCGGGGGCATGGTGGGGTGATGCGCGGTCAGCGCGGGGTGGTCCTGGCGTAGACGCTCTCGGCCCAGGAGGCGATCTGGTCGCCCGCCAGATGCCGGGCCAGGTCGGCTTCGCTGATCATGCCGACCAGGCGCTTGTCCCGGATGACGGGCAGCCGGCGGATCTGGTGGTCCTGCATCTCACGGAGCACCTCGCCGACATCGGCGTCCGCGTCGATCCAGCGAGGGGTGCCCTTGGCCATGTCCCCCGCGGTGACCTCGGCGGGGTCGTGGCCCATGGCGACGCAGCCGACGACGATGTCGCGGTCGGTGAGGATGCCGCAGAGCCGCTCGTTCTCGTCGCTGATGGGCAGGGCGCCGACGTTCAGTTCGCGCATGAGCTGGGCCGCGCGGTCGAGGGTTTCGTGGGCGGGGATCCACTGGGCGCCGCGGTGCATGATGTCTCCGGCGGTGGTCATGAAGTACCTCCCGGTGCCGGACGGCCGGCGCGGTGCGGGAGGCACCGCGAGTCCCGGCGTCCTTCATTCTCGCCGCGTCACCCGGCGCCCGCACACGGAACAGCGCCCCGAGCCGACCCGGCAGCGGCTCAGCCGCCCCACGCCGGATGACGCGGATCATCGGCCCGTACCAGGACGTCGGCCGTGCCCGCCGGGCCGGTCTCCTGCTCGTAGCGCTCGAAAGCCGGCAGGGTCCAGTGCTCGGCCTCGGGCGTGCGGCGGCGCAGGGCGCCCGGGGAGAGCAGGACGTGGACGCTCAGATCGAAGGGGAACCAGTGCCGAAGGAGGAAGGGCCCGTGCAGCAACAGCACACCACCGGGCGGGAGTTGGACGTAGGGGCTGCGGGTTGCCCGGTCGGCGTCCGGGTCCCACAGATCCGGCAGGACACGGCCGTCGCCGTCGGCTTCGAGGGGGCCGAACACCTCGCGCCACAGGGCGTTGGTGTCGTACCAGCCGCTGTAGTAGGACTCCACGTCCCGGTGGCCGTACTCCAGTCGCACGGAGGCCGGGCGCAGAAAGCCCTCCGTGCCCACGACGAGCGAGGAGCGGCCGCGTATGCGCAGCGCCTCGGAGACACGCCGGGCGAGGTCTCCGGGGCGGGCGGCCGGGGCGCCGTCGAAGGCGATGCGCGGCCAGGGACTGCCGTCGGCGGGCTTCAGGTCGAGCAGGCGCTCGGCGAGCAGGTCGCCGAGCCGGTCCCAGGTGATCGCTTCGAGTCGCACACGGCCCATGATGCGCCAGGCCGCGGCAGGACGTGCCAGGCCCGCGAGCGCCGCAGACACCGGGGGGGAGGGCGCAGAACGAGAGGCGCCACGATCACCGTGGACTCCTCCGGCGGATGCAGTGCGCACCGCCGTCGGCGGGAATGAACCCGCTATGGTCCCGGAACCCGGAATGGTCCCGCGCGCGACGCTCCCGCCCCACACCGGACTTCTCGTCTTCCATCCCCTCAAGCGGCGGCACTGCGCCGACTGCCGACGAGGGCCGCTGCCTCTGCTCGTCCTGGAGGACGGTGCCCCGCGCTGCCTCGACTGTGCCGACCTCGGGCATCTGGTGTTCCTGCCGAGCGGCGACACCGCGCTGACGCGCAGATCGCGGGAGGAGAGCGCGCTGTCGGCGGTGGTGGTGCGGTTCAACCGGCGCAAGAGCCGTTACGAGCGGCAGGGCGTTCTGGTCGAGGAGGCGGCGCTCGCGAGGGCCGAGCAGCGGTGCCTCGCGGACGCCGAGGCGCGACGGCGGCGCCGGGTGCGGGACGCGCGGCGGCGGGCGGCTCAGGACGCCCTGTTCGCTCAGGCGTTCGCGGCGGAGATACGGCGGCTGTTTCCCGGATGTCCGGCCGACCGTGCGCGGGCCATCGCCGCGCATGCCTCGGAGCGGGGCAGCGGGCGGGTGGGCCGCAGCGCGGCCGGGCGGGCGCTGACGCAGGGGGCGGTGACCTCGGCGGTCGTGGCGTCCGTACGGCATCTGGACACGCCGTACGACCGGCTGCTGATGAGCGGGGTTCCGCGGCACGAGGCGCGCCGGCGGATCGCGGCGGTGGTGGAGACGGTGCTGAGGGGGTGGACCGAGGCAGGGCTCGGTTCCGCCGGGTGACCGTGTTCGAGGTCGGCGTGCCGAGCGGCCGCCGAGTCCTGGCCCCGGCCCATCGGTGGACCGTGGACGTACGTGTACGGCCCCGCGCCGCTCGGGGCACGGTCACTGTTCTCGTACGGAATTGCACTTGTGGTGAGGAAGGGTGCCGGGGCAGGATCCCGGCTCAACGGGCGGGAGAGGCTGACATGATCGACGGACCGTACTTCGTGCTGACGGTGCTGGGTGTGCTCGGGACCGGCCTGGTGGCCGGGGTGTTCTGTGGCTTCTCGACCTTCGTCATGCGGGGCCTGGCCACACTGCCGCCCGCGCAGGGGGTCGCCGCGATGAACGCGATCAACGTGGCCGCGGTGACGCCGCCCTTCATGGTCGTGTTCCTCGGGTCGGCCGTGCTGTGCGCGGTGATCGCCGTGGTGACGTTCGTGCTGTGGCCGGACGAGGGGACGGTGGAGCTGCTGGTGGGCAGCGCGCTGTACCTGTTCGGCTCGTTCGGGCTCACCATGGTCGCGAACGTGCCGCGCAACGACGCGCTGGCCAGGCTGGAGCCGGACACGTCGGAGGCGGCCGCGTACTGGCCGGCGTATGTGCGCGAATGGACGATGTGGAACCACGTCCGCACCGTCGCCTCGGCCGGGGCGGCGGTGGCGTACATGCTGGCACTCACCTGAGCACGCCGGCACACCGTCCCGTCCCCTGCGGGTGTGCCGCCGCGGACGTATCGTGGCCGGAAGGAGTGCCGCCCGACGACGCACGGCCTGTCACACGCGCACGCAAGGAAGACGGCCATGGCCGACCCCAAGGGTTTCATGACCACCCCCCGCCAGGACTGGCCGCGCAGGCCCGTCGAGGAGCGGGTCCGGGACTGGGACGAGGTCTATGTCCCCGGGGCGCTGCTGCCGATCATCAGCAAGCAGGCCGACCGCTGCATGGACTGCGGCATCCCCTTCTGCCACGAGGCCTGCCCGCTGGGCAACCTGATCCCCGAGTGGAACGACCTGGTGTCGAGGGAGGACTGGCGGGCGGCCGCCGACCGGCTGCACGCCACGAACAACTTCCCGGAGTTCACCGGCCGGTTGTGCCCGGCACCGTGCGAGGCGGGGTGTGTGCTGGCGATCAACCAGCCGGCCGTCACCATCAAGAACGTCGAGTGCGCGATCGCCGACCGGGCGTGGGAGGAGGGCTTCGCGCCGTCGAGGCCGCCGGAGCGGCTGTCCGGCAAGACGGTCGCGGTGATCGGTTCCGGGCCCACCGGGCTGGCCGCAGCCCAGCAGCTGACCCGGGCCGGTCACACGGTCGCCGTGTACGAGAGGGACGACCGGCTCGGCGGGCTGATGCGGTACGGCATCCCCGCGTTCAAGATGGAGAAGCACCATCTGGAGC
Source organism: Streptomyces sp. NPDC052064 (assembly GCF_055585925.1). NCBI lineage: Bacteria > Bacillati > Actinomycetota > Actinomycetes > Kitasatosporales > Streptomycetaceae > Streptomyces > Streptomyces sp. NPDC052064. The sequence goes on along the minus strand of NZ_JBVJJE010000003.1, from coordinate 490,346 downwards.
GGCGGCTGGAGCAGATGCGGGCCGAGGGGACCAAGTTCCGCACGTCGACGACGGCCGGGCGGGACATCAGGGGCGATGACCTGCGGACTCGCTACGACGCCGTGGTGCTCGCCACGGGAGCGACGGCGTGGCGTGAACTCGACGTGCCGGGGCGGGAGCTGACGGGCATTCATCAGGCGATGGAGTACCTCCCGCTGGCCAACCGGGTATGCGAGGGCGATCTGGAGACGTCCCCTCTGTCGGCCGCCGGGAAGCACGTCGTCATCGTCGGCGGCGGTGACACCGGGGCCGACTGCCTGGGCACGGCCGTCCGGGAGGGCGCCGCGTCCGTGACGCAGCTGGACATCTACGCCCTGCCGGACAGCGAGCGCGACGAGGACACCGAGCCCTGGCCGACGTACCCGGTGCGGGTCTACCGGCTGTCCGCCGCGCATGAGGAGGCCCGTGACCTGCGGACGGCCCCGGTGGCCGACGCGGACGCGCGGCTGTTCGCGGCGTCCACGCTGCGCTTCGACGGCGACGCGGCGGGCCAGGTGCGGTCGCTGCACCTGGTCGAGGTGGACGCGCGGCGCCGCCCGGTGGACGGCACCGGGCGGACGCTCCCCGCCGACCTCGTGCTGCTCGCCCTCGGCTTCTCCGGACCCGACCGGAAGGACGGGCTCGTCGACCAGCTGGGGCTGGAACTGGAGCCCCGCGGCACGATCGCGCGAGACGCCGGTTTCGCCACGAACGTGCCCGGCGTGTTCGCCGCGGGGGATGCCGCCCGGGGCCAGTCGCTCATCGTCTGGGCGATCGCCGAGGGGCGGTCCGTGGCGGCGGCGGTCGACCGCCATATGACGGGCAGTTCGAGGCTGCCGTCACCGATCGGGCCGTTCGACCGGCCCATGGCCGTGTAGCAACGTCGCGCCCCGGAGACGCCGGAGTGTCACCGCTCGTCCGTCCCCGCCACCTTCCCCGTCGAGAGCGCCACCCGGTTCCAGGTGTTGATCGTGCAGATCAGGGCGAGGACCTGGGCCAGTTCCCGCTCGTCGAAGTGGGTCGCGGCCTGTGCGTAGACCTCGTCCGGGACGCCCGCGTCGGCGACGAGCGTCATCGCCTCCGTGAGGGCGAGGGCCGCCTGTTCCCGCTCGGTGAAGAAGTGCCGGGCCTCGCGCCACACGGCGACCATGTGCAGCCGGTCCTCGCTCTCGCCGGCCTTGCGGGCGTCGTTGGTGTGCATGTGCAGGCAGTACGCGCAGTGGTTGAGGTGCGAGGCGCGGATCTGGATCAGCTCGACGAGGGCCGGGTCGAGGCCCTCGCGGGCGGCGGCGTCGAAGGCGATGAGGGTCCGGAAGGCCTTCGGGGCGGACTTGGCGAACTCCAGCCGCTCCGCCTTCACCTGCGTGCTGTTCGTGCTCGTGTGCGTCGTCATGTCCCTCAACCTACGAGCCGGAAAGACCCGTTGTAGGGTGCATTTCCATGGTGACTTCGTGGGTCAATTCCGCGGAACGGATCGGGTCCGACCTGCATCTGGAGCTGACCGGGCCGGGCGGCCGGCGCGCGGCGCTGATCCGGGCCCTGCGGGACGCCGTGCGCAGCGGTCGGCTCGCTCCGGGCACGCGGCTGCCGCCGTACCGCTCGCTCGCGGCCGATCTCGGGGTCGCACGCAACACGGTGGCCGACGCGTACGCGGAACTCGTCGCGGAGGGCTGGCTCACCGCCCGTCAGGGCTCGGGCACTCGGGTCGCGGAGCGTGCGGAGCCGCTGCGGCCCGCCGCCCGCGTGCCCCGAAAGGCACCTCCACGCGCGCGTGGACCCCGGCACGACCTGACGCAGGGCACGCCGGACGCCTCGGCGTTCCCGCGCACCGCGTGGCTGGCCTCCTACCGGAGGGCTCTCCAGCAGGCACCCAACGAGGTGTTCGGCCCGGGTGACCCGGCCGGCCGGATCGAACTGCGGGAGGCGCTCACGGAGTATCTGGCACGCGCGCGTGGTGTGCGCACCGAGCCGGGCAGGATCGTGATCTGCTCCGGCTTCGCGCACGCGCTGCGGCTGCTGTTCGGCGGGGGCGTCCTGCGCGGGCCCCTGGCGGTGGAGGCGTACGGGCTCGGATTCCACCGGGAGGTCCTCGCAGCGGCCGGTGTGCGGACCGTGCCGCTCCCCCTCGACGATCACGGTGCCCGGGTCGACCGGTTGGGGCGCGAGCGTGCCGTGCTGCTCACGCCGGCGCACCAGTTCCCGACCGGCGGTCCACTGCACCCCACCCGCCGGGCCGTCGTGATCGACTGGGCACGCGCGCGTGGCGGGCTGGTTCTGGAGGACGACTACGACGGGGAGTTCCGCTACGACCGCAAGCCGGTCGGCGCCGTCCAGGGCCTCGACCCCGAGCGCGTGATCCACATCGGCTCGGTCAGCAAGAGCCTGTCACCGGCGGTGCGGCTGGGCTGGATGGTGCTCCCGGAGCGGTACGTCGACGCCGTGCTGGCCGCCAAGGGGGACCGGGAGGCGTGGGCGAGCGTCCTCGACCAGTTGTGCCTCGCGGACTTCGTCGTCTCCGGGGCGTACGACCGTCACGTACGGCGCATGCGGCAGCGGTACCGCGGCCGCCGGGACCGGCTCGTCGCGGCGCTCGCCGAGCACGCGCCGCACATCGAGGCCACCGGTATCGCGGCCGGGCTGCACGCGGTGCTGCGGCTGCCGCCCGGCACCGAGGCGTCCACGGTCAAGGCCGCCGCCTGGCAGGGCATCGCCCTCGACGGTCTCGCCGCGTTCCGGCACCCGGACACGGACATGGCGGCGGGCGACGGCCTCGTCGTGGGATACGCGACTCCCTCCGAGCATGCGTACGGGCCGGCCCTGGAGGCGCTGTGCCGTGCGCTGCCGCCGCCGTGACCGGCCCGAAGCGGAACCCGGGAGCCGGAGCCCCGGAGCGGGCCTAGGCCTTGCGTCCCACCGCCCCGTACCCCGGAATCACCCCGTCGTCCTGCCCTGGCACGGGCTCGCCCAGCTCGGGGTGCCAGCGGTGGGCCACCTCGACGCCGGGCTCGACGAGGTCGAGGCCGGCGAAGAAGCGGGTGAACTCCTCGCGGGAGCGCAGGGCCAGGGTGACACCGGCGGCGCGGAGCTTCTCGGTGGCCGCCTTCGACTCCTCCGGCGTGAAGTCGGCCGTGGCGTGGGTGATGACCAGGTAGCTGCCGGAGGGCAGTTCGGCGATCAGCCGGCGGACCAGATCGTGCGCGCCGTCCTCGTCGGAGACGAAGTGCAGCAGCGCGATGAGCGACAGCGCGACGGGCCGGGTGAAGTCCAGGACCTTCCTAGCGCCCTCCATGATGGCGTCCGGGTCGCGCACGTCGGCCTGGAGGTACTCGGTCGCCCCCTCGTCCGTGCCGCGCAGCAGGGCCGCCGCGTGGGCGAGCACGATGGGGTCGTTGTCGCAGTAGACGACCCGAGCGTCGGGGGCGATCTCCTGGGCGACCTGGTGGAGGTTGGGCTCGGTCGGGATGCCGGTTCCGATGTCCAGGAACTGCCGTACGCCGTTCCCTGCCAGCCAGCGTGTGGCCCGGTGCATGAACGCGCGGTTGACCCGCGCCATGACCGGCACCCTCGGGTCGAGGGTGAGCATCTGCCGGCCCATCTCCTCGTCGACCGGGTAGTTGTCCTTGCCGCCGAGGTACCAGTCGTACATCCGCGCCGGATGCGGTCTGCTCGTGTCGATCGCGACGGCCGAGGTGGGATCCTGCCCGGTCATGAGGCACTCCGTAAGACGCAAAAGGTAATCAATTCAGCACCAGAGTAAGGAAGTTGAGCGACAGAAAGCGGTAGAAAGGGCCATCACATCAGGACAGCAGGAAGTCCGCCTCCCCCGCCTTCGCCCCTTCGATGAAGGCCGTCATCTCGTCCGTGGTGTAGATCAGCGCCGGACCGTCCGGATCGGTGGACTGCCGGACGGCGATCCGGCCGTCCGCGAGCTTCATCGCCTCCAGGCAGTTCCCGCCGTTCCCGCCGCTCCACGGCTTGTGCCAGCCTTCGCTGCCCAAGTCGCGCGCGGGCATGCCGTTGTAGACGCGTTTGCGCGGCTTGATGCGATCCATTTACAGCTCCTTGCGGAGATCCCGGAGGATCTCCTTCGTGCGATGTGCCGTAGCGGCCTGCGCCGCCATGCGGTCCATGACCTCGAGGTGGGTCGCCACCTCGGCGCGCGCGTCGAGGTAGACCGCGCCGGTCAGGTACTCGCTGTAGACCATGTCCGGCAGTTCGGGCATGGCAAATCGGAACAGCACGAACGGCCCGTACGTGCCCGGGTGCGGCCCACTGGCGAACGAGGCCACCTGCAACGTCACGTTGGGCAGCTTCGTGGCCTCGAGCAGTCTGTCGATCTGGGCACGCATCACCTCCGGGCCGCCGACCGGGCGCCGCAGCGCGGTCTCGTCCATCACGACCCACAGCCGGGGCGCGTCCTTGCGGGTGAGCAGTTCCTGGCGCTGCATCCGCAGGGCGACATGGCGCTCGATGTCGTCGGGCCGGGTCTGGCCGATGGCGCCCGACCGGAGCACTCCGCGCGCGTAGTCCTCCGTCTGCAAGAGTCCGGGGACGAAATGGGGCTCGTAACTGCGGATGACTCCGGCCGCACCCTCCAGGCTCACGTACATCGAGAACCAGCCGGGCAGGATGTCGTGGAAACGCTGCCACCAGCCGGGCTTGTTCGCTTCCTCGGCCAGCAGAACGAAGGCGTCGGCCTCCTCGTCGGAGATTCCGTAGGCCTTCAGGAGCAGTTGCAGGTACGGGATTTTGAGCGCGACCTCGGCCATCTCCATACGGCGGACCGTGGCGGGGGCGACGCGGAGGATGCGGGCGGCCTGCTCGCGCTTCATCCCGGCGCGTTCCCGCAGGTCCAGCAGGCGCCGACCGAGGACGACCTGACCCACCGTCGGCGCGGACCGCGGTTCGCTCACGCTCCACCTCCACGAAGAGTTCTGACGAGCCGGCCACAAAAGAACGCTGACAGCCCGACGGCGCCATTCGAAGACCTTTCCGAAGAGCCGAGTATCCGAACGCACGTTCCGAACAGATCTTCGATGATCTCAACTGGCGCCGCGTGGGGTGCTGTTGCGAGCAGTGTGCCACGGCCTTCCGGGACGTCACACAGCACTCTGCAATTTTCAGAGTGACACTTGCCAAGTGTTCATGGCGGGGCGATAGTGGCAAGCGTGATTCCGTCCGCGCCCTTAGGAACAGACGCCGCCGCAGGCCCTCTCGGCCTGGGTGCCACCTCGGGAGCAAGCCCCGTCGGGGCCGCTGCCGAGCGCCGGTTCCGTTTCGAGCTGGCCGCACATCCGGGTTCTCCCGCACAGGCCAGACGCCTGACGCGGGCCCGGCTGACCGGCTGGTCGGTGTGCGAGGACACGTGCGACAGCGCGGCCCTGGTGGTTTCCGAGCTGGTCACCAACGCCCTCGTGCACACGGCGAGCACGCACATAGTGTGCGAGCTGCACGACGGCGACGACCTGGTACGGATAGCCGTGCGTGACGAGGGCTGCGCCCCGGGCCAGCCCCGCGCGGCCAGCCGCACCCGGCCCGAGGAGGAGCACGGGAGGGGACTGCTTCTCGTCGACGCCCTCTGCGACGCCTGGGGTGCCCATGAGCACGGCCCCGGGCTGCTGGTCTGGGCCGAGCTGCCGCGCACGACGGACACCCCGGGCGACCCGGCGGAGCCCCGGAGCGACCTGGGCTGGGGCGCCCGTCCGAAGCCGGGGCCGTCCGGCGACTCGGGCGACGGGGACGAAGCACACCGCGCGCGCCATGCGAAAGGCGATCAGAAGGTTCCCCCGCAGCAGCGACGCCGCGAACGCCGAGGACGCCAAGAACGCCGAGAACGGGGACCGGCATGAGCCCCGGGCACGGTGGCCGCGTCCTGAACCTGAACACCCTGACCCGGCTCCGGCGCGAGCTGCGGACGACGGGCCCGACTCTGCGGCTGCCCGTCCCCGACGGCATGACCGCCCCGCTCGGTTACGACGCGGTCGCGGTACCCGCCCGTTTCGGCCCGCTGCTCATGCCCCGGCTGCCCCGTGTGGGCTGCGTCTACGCCGACGAGACGCACTGGTGGTGGCTGGTTCCGTCCGACTCCGACCACGCCCTGGAGTGGCCCGCCCCGGCGCACTACGCCACCGGCGCGGTCGCCCCGGACGCCCCTGAGCTGCCCGAACTGATCCACCGCCCGGACGGCACGCTGCCGTACACCCCGCCGATACCGCTGTATCTCGCCCTGTGCCGCGTGACGGGGACCGATCCGGCCTGGTCGCGGCCGGTCAGCGCGTAGGGCTCGTCGAGCTCGTCGAACACGGCTCGGTCCAGGCATACGCACCACCCTTACGACTCCGCGCCGTCCCGCGCTTCCCCCGGTCGGGTCGTGCGCCCGCGCGCCTCCGGCGCCCCGGGCTGCGCCCTGCCCGGGCGGGCTCCGCCCCGCAATAGTGACCGTTCGTCCACGAGCGGGGCACGAACAGGGAGGTCGGTCGACGGTGGCCAAGAAGCGGACCGCGCCGGAGGTGTCCGAGTCGGAGCGGCTGCTCTTCGGCGGACCGCTGCGCTACGACATGGGCTGGAACCAGCACGCCGACGCGTTCCTGGAGCTGAACTTCCGCGCCATGATCAGCCGGCTGCCGTCCCTGCTGGCGTCCAGCCTCCGGCTCGCCCGGCAGGCCGACCGGGGCGCCGCTCGGGTCGTACTGGCCGCCGAGGCGGGCCGGGGCCTGGCACAGGCGGTGGCACTGCTCGCGGTCAACAGCGTGCTGGCGCGGCTGATGGGCGGTGGTCCGATCGAGGACCGGCTGCGCGGCGCCGTCCCCGCACTGGTCACGGTGGCCACCGTGATGCTGCTCGCCGCGCTGCTGCGGGCCGCGAGCACCTACGCCACCGGACGGCTGGAGCCCAAGGTGGAGCGGGTGGCCACCGAGCAGTACCTGGAGCGGGCCGCGGGCGTCGAACTGTCCGCGATCGAGGACCACGCCTTCCACAAGCTGCTGGACACCGCGCAGTACGGCGCCGCCTCCGCCCGCCGGATGATCATGTACGGGACGCGTGTGATCAACGCGATGATCTCGCTGGTCGCGGCGGCCGGTGTCCTGACCGTGCTGCACCCGGCACTTCTGCCACTGCTGGTGACGATGACGCTGCCGAGCGCCTGGAGCGCGCTGACCGTGGCCCGGCGGCGCTACGAGTCCTTTCACGCCTGGGTGCAGCACGCCCGTGCGGGCCGGCTGCTCGGCAATCTGCTGATCGAGCCCGAGGCGGCCCCCGAGATCCGGGTGCACGGGGTGGGCGCGTTCCTGCTGCGGCACTTCCGTGCGATGTCGGAGACGGCAGAGGCGGAGCAGGCCCGTCTGGCCCGGCTCGCCGCCCGTACCGGCCTGATCGCGGCGGCGTGGACGGGCCTGGCGACGGTGGCGACGTACGCGACGCTCGGCGGGCTGCTGCTGGCGGGCGCGATGGCGCTGTCGGTGGCGGGTACGGCCGTGATCGCGATCCGGACCGGCTCGCAGAGCCTCGACACGCTCGTCGTGGAGGTCAACGCGCTGCACGAGGAGGCCCTCTTCGTCGGCGACCTGCAACGGCTGTACACGGAGGCGGCAGAGCGGGCCATCCCGGTGGGCGGCCGGTCACTGCCGGAGAACCCGCGCGAGATCCGCTTCGAGAACGTCACGTTCCGTTACCCGGGCGACTCCGCCCGCCCCGCCCTCGACGACGTGTCGCTCACCCTCCCGCTGGGCCGGATCGTGGCGCTGGTCGGCGAGAACGGCTCCGGCAAGACGACCCTGGTCAAGCTGCTCGCCGGGCTCTACACGCCGGAGAAGGGGCGGATCCTCTGGGACGGCGTGGACGCGGCGACCGCCGACCGGCACCTGCTGGCCGAGCGGATCGCGATGGTGGCGCAGGACTTCAAGCGGTGGCCGTTCACAGCCCGGGTGAACGTCGCCCTGGGGCGCACGTCGGCGCCGCTGTGCGAGCAGCGGCTGGCCACGTCGATCGCCGAGGCCGGGGCGGAGACGGTGATCGCGGACCTGCCGCGCGGGCTGGACACGCTGCTCGCCCGCAACTTCAGCGGCGGGCACGAACTGTCGGGCGGCCAGTGGCAGCGGCTGGGCATCGCGCGGGCGGCCTACCGCAGGGGCCGCATCCTGATCGTGGACGAGCCGACGGCGGCCCTGGACGCCCGGGCCGAGCTGGAGGTCTTCGAGCGGATCCGCGCCCTGGCCGACAGCGGCCAGACGGTCGTACTGATCACGCACCGGCTGGCGTCCGTGCGCCGCGCGGATCTCGTGCACGTCCTGGACCAGGGGCGGCTTGTGGAGTCCGGGACTCCGGACGAGCTGCTGGCGACCGGCGGTCTCTATGCCGAGCTGTACACCCTCCAGGCGGAGCAGTTCGCCAAGTCACCCGCCACGGTCGCGCCGGTCCCGGAGGTGCCGGCGCCGAAGGCGGGCTGAGCCACGCCTGACTCGGGGCACACGTCAGGCCGCGGCGTCGGCACCGTCCCCGCTGCGCACGATCACCAGGAACATGTCCGTCGCGAGGTCCATGACAACCTCGGCAGGCAGGCCCTCCAGACGCCGCGCCTGCGCGAACTCCTCCGCCGGCCAGGAGCCACGCGGCCCACCGGCGGGAAAGCTCTCGAGCACCGTTCGCCCGTTCACCCTGCACCTCCATGTCGCGCTGTACTCGTAGAGTTAAACGCCAACCATGGGGTGAACGGCTCGCGAAGTGACGGTTCTGAGACGTAGTTGACACTCGTTCACCGCCAAGTGTGACCAACCTCTCAGCCTCTTGGCCTATGTGTTCACTTTGCGTATCAGTCGCCAAACTCGTCGTGATCTCGGATGCACTCACTTCCCACAGGTGCCCCAAAGCCGACACGCGCCCCTCGGGGCCCGGGAAGCAAGTCGTGGTCGAACCGGAACGTCAGGTGTCGTAGTCCTGGATGCGCCGGCCGTGGCTGCGGTCGACGAGGGCGGGCAGGCGCTCCTCCAGTTCCCGTACCACCGTCGGCACGTCGATCGTCAGCAGCGTCCGGTCCCGCATCAGGATCCGTCCGTCGACGATCGTGGTGCGGACGTCGGCGGAGCGGGCGCTGTGCACGAGGGTGGCGGCGAGGTCGTGGACGGGCCGGGTGTGCGGTCCGGTGAGGTCGACCAGGACGATGTCCGCCCGCCGCCCCGGCGCGATGCTGCCGACGCTGTCCCCCAGTCCCACCGCACGGGCGCTCTGGAGGGTGGCATGGTGCAGGGCCTGGCGGGAGGTCAGCCAGCGGGGGTCGCCCGCGGAGGACTTCTGGACCAGGGAGGTGAGGGCCATCGACTCCCATACGTCGAGGGAATTGTTGGAGGCGGCGCCGTCGGTGGCGAGCCCGACGTCGACGCCGATGTCGCGCAGGGCGCGGACCGGTGTGGTGTCGGGCCAGGCGAACTTGAGGTAGCCGCGGGGCGCGGTGGCGACGGCCGTGCGACCGGCCGCCCGCTCCAGGACGGGCAGGTCGCGGTCGGCGATGCCGGTGCCGTGGGCGAGGAGCACGTCCGTGTCGAGGACGCCGGTGCGTTCCAGTACCTCGATCGGGGTGACGCCGTGGCGGGCGAGGCTGGTCTCGGTCTGGTCGCGGTTCTCGGCGGCGTGGAGGTGCACGGGCAGGCCGTGGTCGCCGGCGAGCCGGGCGGTGGCGGCGAGGTCGGTGTCGTCGACCGTGTAGGGGGAGTGCGGGGCGAGGGCGGTGGTGATGCGGCCGTCGGCGGAGCCACGGTGCCGGAGCGCGAACTCCAGTGACCGCTCCCGGCCTTCGGGGCCCGGCGAGGAGAAGTAAGCCTCCCCCAGCAGCGCCCGCATGCCGCATTCCGCGACCACTCGCGCCACCGCGTCCATGGCGAAGTAGTGGTCGGCGAAACAGGTCACGCCGGCGCGGATCATCTCGGCGCAGGCGAGCCGCGCCCCCAACTCGACGTCCCTCTCCGTGAGGTTGGACTCCACGGGCCAGACGATGTCGTTGAACCACTCCTCCGTGGGCAGGTCCTCGGCGAGACCGCGCAGCGCGACCATCGGCGCGTGCGTGTGACAGTTGATCAGACCCGGCAGGGCGACCTGGCCCCGGACGTCGAGGCGCTCGGCGGCGGGCAGGTCAGCGACCGCGGCGGTGGTCGTCACGGCCTCGACGACGCCGTTCCGTACGACGATCGCGGCGTCCTCCTCGAACCCGATGCGCTCTTGATCGTCGTGCACGAGGACGGTACATGCGCTGATGATGAGGTCGGCGGGACTGTCCGCGTCAGCAGGCGTCATCGCGCCAACGTACGACGAGGTCGTAGGGCGGCATGAGCCGAACCGCACATCCCGTCGCGGCTCTGTCGCGGGGCGGGCCGGGCGAGCACCCTGGTCTCACCACCCCGCCTGTCGGCTTCTGAAAGGAGCCCGGCATGCTCCTCGGCACCTGGAACCTGGAGAACCTCTACCGGCCCGGCGGCCCCTACGGCCCCGAGACCCGGGCCGCGTACGAGGCGAAGCTCGCCGCGCTCGCCGCCGTGATCACGGAACTCGACCCGACGCTGCTCGGCGTGCAGGAGGTCGGGGACTCCGGTGCCTTTGAGGACCTGGCCCGAATGCTCGACGACGACTGGCATCTCGCCCTGTCCGAGCATGCGGACAGCCGGGGCATACGGGTCGGCTTCCTGAGCCGTACGGCCGTGACGGTGCTGGCCGACACGACGGCGTTCCCGGCGGAGCTGCGTCCCGTGCAGGTGGACGACTCGGGAGTGACGGTGACGCGGGCGGGGCGGGGCTTTCTTGCCGTGGAGGTGGAGGACGGACCTCTGCGGGTGGCCGTCTGCCACCTGAAGTCCAAGCTGCTGTCGTACCCGAACGGCCGGTTCCAGCCGCGCGACGAGGGCGAACGGGCTCGGTACGGCGCCTATGCCCTGTACCGGCGGGCCGCCGAGGCGACGGCCCTGCGCGCCCTCGCGGACGAGCTCCTGGACGGCGACGGGCGGGCCAGGGACGTGGCCGTACTGGGCGACCTCAACGACGAGGTGCAGGCCGCGACCACACAGATCCTGCTCGGCCCGCCCGGCTCGCAGATCGGCACGCCGGGGTACGAGAAGGCCGACAAGGGCGACGCCACCCGGCTGTGGGACGTGGCCCCGCTCATCCCGCCCGGACAGCGCTACTCCCGCGTGAACTCCGGGCGGCGCGAGCTGATCGACCATGTGCTGGTGAGCCACCGCCTGGTGCACCGGGTGACGGCGGCGGGCACGGGGCTGCCCGGCGGGGGCCCGCCCGGTTTGCCGTCGGTCGGCCCCGACCCGGCGGAGCGGCGCGGCGCGCCCGGGTCGGACCACGCGCCGGTGTGGGTGCGGATCGGAGGCTGAGCACCGTCGACGTCCCGGAGCGCCTGACCTGGGCGGTGCAGACCCTCGACCCGGCACCCGACGACCGGGTGCTGGAGATCGGCTACGGCCGGGGGCGCCGTCACGCTGATCCGCGACCGCCTCGTCACGGGCACCGTCACCGGCATCGACCGCCGCCAAGGCCGTCGAGGCGGCACGCCACCGCAACAGCGACGCCCCCGGAACTGACCGCGCTGAGGCGCTGGCCGGCGCCGGGGAGGCCTGCGGTGTCTGTGCTGGGAACTGCCGGCCGGGAAGCGGGGGAGATCGCCGCGAAGGTGGAGCCGGCGGTCGCGGGGCACGGGTTCGCGACCGAGGTGCGCCGGGCGGCGACCGCGCAGGGTGCCGGCCCGGTGGGGGTGTTGGGCACGGCGGACGGGCCGGGGCGGCTATCCGGCGCGGGGAGTCCGGAGAGGTCGTAGCCCCACCCGCTCCACCGGTCCGGCGAGTTCGTCGAGGAGGGCGGTGAGCCGCGCGGTGTGCTCGGGACCGATCCGTCCCGTGTCGTCGAGGTGGACGGCGCAGGCGGTGGTGGTGTCGACGAGGCGTTCGAGGAGGTCGGCCACCTCGTCCGCGCCCTCGGTGTGCCGGGCGAGGGCGGGCAGTTCGTGCGCGGACAGGGAGATGGCCGTTCGGGCCTCGGCGAGGGTGCGGTAGGCCTCGCGGCGCAGGGTCCAGCGGATGGCGCGGTGGTCGGAGGGGGTGACGCGGTCGTCGGTGGAGGTGACGCGGCCGTCGGTGGGGGTGGCGGGGCGCTCGGAGGGCGTGCCGCGGCGCTCGGCGGGTGTACCGCGGCGCTCGGCGGGTGTGCCGCGGCGCTCGGCGGGTGTACCGGAGGTGCCGATGCGCGGGGCGTCGGCCTCGGCGAGGACGTGGGTGAGGTAGGCGTACGCGGCCCCGCTCGCCGCCGCGAGCCGGGCGCGCACTCCCCCGCCCCGCTGCCCGGGCATCGGCAGGTGCCCGACGATCAGCACGATGGCGCAGGCCAGCAGCGTCTCGCCGATCCGCCCCATGGAGGCCTGCGGCTCGCCGCCGACCATGACCAGGGCGAGGACGAGGACGGTGACGACGGCGGTCTGGGCGGCGAAGTGCCGGGTGGCAACGGGTATGAGCGCTCCGCTGAGGGCGACGAGCGCGATGAGCCCTTCGGGCCGGGGCAGGACGGCGGCGAATCCGGCGAAGAGGACGGCGCCGAGCACGGTGCCGGCGGCCCGGTTCAGTACCCGCGAGGCCAGCGGTCCCAGGTCGGGCTTGACGAGGAAGACGGCGGTGGCCGGCAGCCAGTACCAGTGCTCGTGCTGCCCGTACCACTGGCCCTGGTGCAGGGCCTGGGCGGCCGCCGAACTGGCCCCGAAGCAGAGGGCGACACGCAGCCCGTACTCGCGTCCGGCGCTGCCGAAGGCGGCCCGCAGCCGGTCCCTGGGCGTACGGGGCCGGGTGTGCAGATCGCCGCCCCTGCCCTGGTCGAACACCTCGGCGGCGTGCAGGAGGGCGTCGTCGAGGGCGCGCAGGGCGGGCGCCGAGCGGGAGGGTGCGGGCAGCGGCCCGGTGTGGCTGTTGCCGCGTACGGCGGCGGCGAGCCGCCGGGGCCCTTCAGAGGCCCGCTCGGCGACGGCCTCTCCGGCCCACGCCAGCGCGGTGGCGGCCTCGGCGAGGGGCAGGGCGGCGGCGTACTGCGCGTGCAGCCGCCGCTCGGTGGAGGAGGAGGCGTACCGCCGCAGCCGGGGCCCGGCGAGGGCGTCCTGCGCGTGGTCGAGGGCGGCGGTGAGCGCGGCCCGTCGGCGCATGGCCTCGGGCCCGCCGACGGCGTCGAGCAGCTCGGCGACGGCGTCGTACACCCCGGCGACGGCCTTCCGCTCCCCGTCGAACCGGAAATCCCCGGCGAGGGAGCCGGGCGTGGGCAGCACGAGCCGGAGCACGAGCAGCCACCCGGCGCCCGCGACGTAGGCGAGCGCACGCTCCCACCCCGCCTCCGGCAGGGGCATCCCGGCCCCGATCGCCGAAGCGACGAGCAACTGCGTCCCGACGGCGGACGCGACGGGCCCGATCGCGCTGATACTCCCGGCGACGAGTCCGATGAACGTGAGGATCACGGTCAGCACGACCGCGCCGGCCTGCTGCCCGGAGTACGTCCCGACCACCAGCCCCAGGGCACCGCCCAGCGCGGGCACCCCGATCCGCTTGACCGAGACCCGCCGGCTCCCGGGCCGGTCGTTGATCCCGGCCAGCATGGCGGCGATGGCGGCGACGACGCCGAGCGAGGTACGGCCGACCTGCACGGCCACCAGCAGCAGCGGCCCCGCGGACAGAGCCCCTCGCGTGACCGCGCTCCAGGGCACCGGACCCCGCTGAGCGCGCAGGGCATGCGCGAGCCAGGGCGGCAACTTGAGAAGGACACGGCGGGACCGGGACACAGGGCTCCTGTCGACTCGTCGAGGGCAGGGGTGGGCCTTCGGGCGACGGTGGCCGGGCTGGGGTGTGGGTGCCCACAGTAGGCGGGGTTCCTGGAGGAAAGGTTTCCGGAACGTGACGGAGTGCGGGAAAGCCGGGTTCTTTATGAACGCAATCCGGCGCCCCGAGCCAGAGCGTGCGGGCCGGTCAACCAGGACCAGCGCGGGCGTTCCTCTCTCGGACCACGGTTGCGACTGCTGACATACAGAGGTTGAACGCGGCTCCGCCGAGCCCCGAGCCCCGTCCACGGGCGGCGGCCGAGCGTGGCGCTCGACGCCGCCGGTCAGCCCGCTGCCCGCGGTCCGGTCGCGGTCGCCGGCCCGCGGCGGTTCCGACCGGCGCGTAGCAGACCGCCGATGACCACGAAGAGGACGAGGCAGATACCGGTGAGGACCCACAGGACGGTGTGGAACGCCGAGTCGTAGGACCGCACCAGGAAGTCGGTGAAGTCGGTGCGCGCCGAGGCGCCCACTGCGGCGGCGGGACCGGTGAGGTCGCCGCCGGCCACCTCGTTCGCCACTGTCGCCGGTTCTCCGGCGCCGGGGAAGTCGCCGATACCCTCGCGCATCCGCGACGCCAGGACCGTGGCCAGAAGCGAGCCGTAGATCGCGACGGCGATCGCCTCGCTGCCCAGGCGGAGCGTGTTGAGGAAGCCAGCCGCCATGCCGGCCTTCTCCGGTGCGACGATCTCCAGCGCCTGGCCGTCCACCAGCCCTGCGGACAGCCCCATCCCGGCCCCGGTGACGAGCATCGGCACCGCGACGACCATGAGGGCCACGTGCTCACCGAAGAGGGTGAGCGTGGCGTCTCCCAGCACGAGGCAGCCCAGGCTGACGTAGATCAGCGTGAGTGCCGATACACCGCGGGCGACCAGCTTGGCCGCGAGCATCGGACATGCGAGAACCGGCAGGGTGAGCAGGACCATGATCAGTCCGGCGGTGCCGCTGCCGTAGCCGCTCACCGTGGTCAGGTAGCTCGGCAGGTAGGTCAGCATCGTCACGAAGCCGAAGGACGCGGCGACCGGGACGAGGCACAGTGCGAGGTAGCGGCGGTTGCCGAGCACGCTCAGGTCGAGCATGGGGTGGTCGCGGCGCTTCTCGACGGCGGTGAAGAGGGCGAGGGCCACCACGGTCCCGGCGAACAAGGACAGCACGCCGGTGCTGGCCCAACCCCACTGGGACCCCTGCACGATGGCCGTGGTGAGCAGCAGCATCGCGAGGATGAACAACACGCTGCCGAGCACGTCGATGCGTGCGCCCTCGCGGCGCCGCTCGGCCGTCCGACGGGCGATGGACGGCACGGCGAGCAGCACCAGCCCCAGAGCGACGGTGTGCAGCGCGAAGACCCAGCGCCAGCCCACAGCCTGCACCAGCGCACCGGAGAGCGACGGCCCGATCCCGACCCCGATGCCGGCCACGGTGCCGAAGAGCGCAAACGCTTTCCCGCGCGCCGGGCCGTCGAAGACGGTCGACAGAATGGCACTGCCGCAGGAGAAGATCGCCGCACCACCGAGCCCGGCCAGGGCCCGGGCGACGTCCAGCATGATCACGTTGCCGGCGAGGGCGCTGCCCAGTGAGGCCACGGCGTAGATCCCCGCCCCCAGGCCGAAGGCTCGCACCCGCCCGATGATGTCGGCGACCGAGCCCCACGCGAGCGTGAAGCAGGCGAAGGCAACGTTGAACGCGTTGACCACCCACTGCAGAGGGACCAGGGTCGCGTGCGTGTCCGCGCCGATGTCGGGCAGGGCCACTGCCGTGCCGGAGATGGACGTCGGTACGACGAAGACGGCGAGCAGGACGGCTGGCAGCGTCAGCGTCCGGCGGGGCGCCGCGGCCCCGCCGGGCTCGCCGACGACGGGAGTGCGGCCCTCGGTGGGCAGGCGTTCGGTCTGTGTGGACAACGGATCGCTCCGTAGCGTTCGGAGGGACGAACCAGCAGGTTCGCTTTTTATCGAACCTCACGCTGCCATGACCCCGAGGTACGATGCAACTAGAACCTAAGGCTTCCGGGCTGCCGCAGGCGCGATCCTGAGCCCGACCTGCAGCGCCCTCGTATCGTGACCGAAGGAGTTCACGCGATGCCCGACGCCGAGGGGCACCCCTCATGCGAGGAACTGGACCTGCGCACCGTCCTGCACGCCCTGTCCGACCGCCTGCGATACGAGGTGATCTCGACCCTCGCCTGGGAGCCGGAGGGCACGGAGCGGCACTGCAGTTCCTTCGGTCTGCCGGTCACCAAGTCCACCCGCAGCCATCATTTCCGCATCCTGCGGGAAGCCGGCCTGATCCGACAGGTCGACCGAGGCAACAGCCGGATGGCACAACTCCGGAAAGCCGATATCGACACCCGCTTCCCCGGTCTCCTCGACCTCATCAGGAAGAACCCGGCGCCTCCCCGCGGACACTGACTCCCCCTCACACAGCGTTGCTCACGGTCACTTGAACCTGCGGAACAGCACATCCGCGAGGATTGACCGACCCGGCCGGCGAATCCGTCACCGGCGGGCCGCCTCGACGGCCCGGGCGAGGAGCGTCTCGGCAGTGGTGACCGACCGGGTGAGCGCTTCCGGGCCCTCCGTCAGATTCTGTGAAAGCACGTCGATCTCGCGCAGTCCGGCCCGCTCGACGAGCCCCTTCTCGTTGGTCACCCACTCCCCCCGTGCCGCCAGCACCGCGTGCGCCGTCTGTGTCGCCGCGAGGGCGATCGCGCCGGCGACCTGGGTGAGGGCGCCCTTCGGGGCATGGCCTGCCTTCGCGTAGGCCAGAGTCGCGGCGGCCATGCCGTGCCAGTGTGCTGGGGCGGTCTCGCGCAGGGCCCGCGGGTAGGTGTCCGGACGTGGCAGTTCGCCCCGCAGCACCTTGTTGATCGCGAGTTCGGCGACGAGCAGGTACGTCGGGATTCCCGCCAGGTGGAACATCAGCGGCTCGACGCGGAAACGGCCTGCCTGCGCCTCCGCCCACTCGTGTTCGACGACGTCCAGGTCGCGGTAGTGGACGTCCACCCTCCTGCCCTCGATCGTCAGCCAGGCGCCGCCGTTGAAGACGCCGCCGCCCCACGCGCCGAGCTCGGAGACCTCGCCCTCCCAGCCGACCGCACGGAGGTCGTCCGGGGCGAATTCGCCCCGGTAGTAGATCGCCAGGTCCCAGTCGCTGTCCGGGCGTTCGGTGCCCTGGGCCCGGGAGCCGCCGAGGGTGACCGCCTGGACGGCGGGGAGGGAAGCGAGACGGTCGGCGGTGGTGTCGAGGAAGGTCTGGTCCGGGAGGCTGGGCACGGGTGCTTCTCCTGGGCGGGCGGGTGGCGGGGTCCGGTGAAGCGTAGGGGGACGGCCCGGTCGGGGTGAACCGAAATACGGGTGCGTCCGCGCACCGGGGCCTGCATGATCGGTGGGCTGTCCTCGGCTGCCGCCCGTAGAGATCGGAGACCCCCCGTGATCCAGCGAGTCACTGTCCCGAGCCTGTTTCCGCCGCCCACTTACTCCCACGCCTCCGTCGTGGAGGCCGGCGCGAAACTCGCGTTCCTCGCCGGGTCCGTTCCTCTGGACGCCGACGGCGAGCTCGTCGGCCCCGGGGATCCCGTGCGGCAGGCCGAGCAGGTGATCGACAACCTTCGCGAGCAACTGCGCGCCGTCGGCAGCGGCCTGGCGCACGTCGTGGCGACCGACGTGTACGTCGTGAGCAGTGAGCCGGCCGTGCTGTCGGCCGTCTGGGACGTCGTCGAGGCGTCCGGGCTCAGTGCCGGCCCGCACTCCTCGACTCTGATCGGCGTGGCGTGCCTCGGGTACACGGGGCAGTTGGTGGAGATTACGGCGACAGCGGTCGTGCCCGGCGAGCCGCCGGCCTGAGGCCTGAGGAGAACGCCATGTTGATCGAGCACCGAGGGCGGCGCCCCGTCGTCCCCGAGTCCGCGTACGTCGCCCCGACGGCCGTGCTGTGCGGGGCCGTGGTCCTCGGTGAGCGCAGCAGGGTGCTGCACGGGGCCGTGCTCACCGCCGAGGACGGGGAGGTGCGGGTGGGCTCGGACGTCGTCGTCATGGAGAACGCGCTGGTGCGGGGGCGGGCCCGGCACCCCGCCGTGATCGGTGACGCCGTGCTCGTCGGCCCGCACGCCCATGTCAACGGGGCGACACTGGAGGACGAGGTCTTCGTGGCCACCGGCGCCTGCGTCTTCCCGGGCGCCGTCGCGAGCGCCGGGTCCGAACTGCGGATCCACAGCGTCCTGCACGTCAACTCCGTGCTGCCGCCCGGCACTGTCCTGCCCATCGGCTGGATCGCGGCGGGAGCGCCCCGGGCCCGGCTCTTCGCCCCCGGCGAGCACGACGAGCTGTGGCAGGTGCAGGAGGCGCTGGACTTCCCCGGCACGGTCTACGGCATCCCGCGCGGCACCTCGATGCGGGAGGTCATGGCCCGCCAGGTGGCGTTCTACGGGGCCCATCGAGACGACCTCGCACTCGACGGCCCCTCCCCCGGCGGACAGCCGTGAGCTACCGACCCGTGGGCCGCCCCCACACCCTCCGTTTCGCCAGCGGCTCGGCGTAGCTCCCCACCCGGCTCGTCGTCAGCCCCAGCGCCACCAGCGACTCCGCCAGTTTGACCGCCGCGGCGACCCCGTCGACGACCGGCAGGCCCAGCTTCTCCCCGACCACCCGCTGCAACCCCGTCATGCCGGCACAGCCCAGCACCAGCACCTCGGCCCCGGCCGCGCACGCCCGCTCGGCGGCGGCCAGGAACGCCGTCTCGGTGCGCTCGTCGTCGCCGAGGTCCAGCACGTTCAGGCCCGTGCCGACGATCGCGGCGCAGTTGCGGGCCACGCCCGCCGTCTCCAGGCTGTCCTCGATCTGGCCGACGGACCTCTCCAGCGTGGTGACGACGCCGTAGCGGCGGCCCAGCAGACAGGCCAGATGTGCCGCCGCCTCGGTGATGTCGACGACCGGTACGCCCACCAGTTCCCGGACGCCCTCGCGCCCGTGTTCCCCGAAGCCGGCCATGACGACGGCGTCGTACGGCGGTCCGTCGTACGTCCGCAGCGTGTCCAGGACGGCCGCGGCGGACAGATAGCTGTCGAGCCAGCCCTCCGCGGACTCCGGCCCCCACGCGGGGGTCAGTCCGGTCACGGTGGTGCCCGGGCCTGCGGCGGCCCGGGCACCTCGTACGATCTCCTCGGTCATCTCCTGCGTGGTGTTGCAGTTGGTGACGACGATCCGCACGTCTCTCAGACCTCCACGGCAGGGCGCTCGGCGGCACGTTCGCTGCGGCACAGGACCGCGTACAGTCCGGCCGCGAGGGCCGTGCCGATGAACCAGGAGTACGGCGCCACGTCGCTGAAGTCCTTCACCAGCGCGAGCACCGCCGCGACGCCCGCCGCCGGCAGGAAGGCCCACAGTGCCTTGGGGTTGACGCCCTTGCGGTAGTGGTAGCGGGAGCCGGGGGTGGCGTCGAAGAGTTCGTCCACGTTCACTCGGCCGCGCTTGACCCAGTAGTAGTCGAGCATGATCACGCCGAACAGCGGGCCGAGGAAGGCACCGAGGCCGCCGAGGAAGTAGTTCACGACGGTCGGGTTGGAGAAGAGGTTCCAGGGCGTGACGAGCAGGGCCGCGACCGTGCTGATCATGCCGCCGACCTTGAAGGTGATCTTCTGCGGCCAGACGTTGGCGAGGTCGTACGCCGGCGAGACGAAGTTGGCGACGATGTTGACGCCCATGGTGGCGATGGCGAAGGTCAGCGCGCCCAGCACCAGCACCCAGGTGTTTCCGATCTCGGCGACGAGGTAGGCCGGGTCGGTGATCTCCTTGCCGAACACCTCGAAGGCGCCCGCGGTGACGATGACCGACACGATCACGAAGGCCGTGGAGTTGATGGGCAGGCCCCAGAAGTTGCCGCGCTTGACCGACTTGTAGTCGGGCGCGAAGCGGGAGAAGTCGCAGAAGTTGAGCATCAGGGTGCCGTACGTGGCGAGGACCAGCCCGATCGCGCCGAACCACTGGCGCCACTGCTCGCCCACGGAGACCGGGTGCGGGGTGGAGGTGAGCGAGATCGTCCAGCCGGCCTTGGCGAGGATCCACACGGCCAGCGCGATCATCACCAGCCAGATCGCCGGACCGCAGAAGTCCTGGAACTTGCGGACCGATTCCATGCCCCGGCTGATGATCGCCGCCTGGACCAGCCACAGCGCGATGAAGGAGACCCAGCCGAGCGCGTCCAGCCCGAGGAAGGAGTTGTGCGTCCACGACTCCAGGCTCGGCCAGGCCGCGAGCAGCATCACGTTGACGGCGACGGAGGCCAGGTAGGTCTGGATGCCGTACCACATGATGGCGATCACGGCCCTGATCAGCGCCGGGATGTTGGCGCCCCAGACACCGAAGGCGATACGGCTGACGACCGGGAAGGGGACGCCGTGGCGCTGCCCGATCTTCCCCATCCAGTTCATGCCGATGTAGATGATCACGAAGCCGACGAGCAGGGACGTGAAGATCTGCCAGACGTTCATGCCCAGGAAGAGCAGCCCGGCGGCGAAGGTGTAGTTGCCGAGGTTGTGGACGTCGGACATCCACATGGCGAAGAGGTCGAAGACCTTCCAGTTGCGCTTCTTCGCGGGCGCGAGGTCTTCGTTGGTGAGCCGGGGATCGGGGACGAACGCTGGGGTGCCGGTGGCTGGGGCACGGTCGGCGAGGGACACGGGGCCTCCATGAGCGAGGGGACGACGGAGGACTGCTCTGTGAGGGACTGCTGTGCGGGGGGCCGCTCTGCGGGGGGCTTTGGTATACCAAACTGCGGTCATGGTCTCGCCGTCAACAGTTCTGACCGATGTCGCTCTTGTTAACGCTGCGTAAAAGACACCTCGCCTCGGCGAGGATGGTATCCATGACGAAGATCGAACCTCTTGGAGCGGTGCGCGAACGCGTCACGGCCGAGCTGCGGCAGGAGATCATCGCGGGCAGCCTCCGTCCCGGTGATCGCCTGGTCGAACGCGAGCTGGCGGAGCGCTTCGGCGTCTCACGCGTTCCGGTCCGGGAGGCGATCCGGGCGCTCGTCGCCGAGGGCTTCGTCCACTTCGAGACGCCCCGCCGCACGGTCGTACGCCGTCTCACCCCGAACGACGTCAAGGAACTGTTCGAACTGCGCGAGGCCCTGGAGGTCTACGCCGCCGGACTCGCCGCGTCCCGCGCGACACCGCAGGACCTTGCCGAGGTCAAGGAGCTCCTGGACCACGCGGCCACCGCCACCGAGGCCGGGGACGCCGAGCTGATCACGGACCTCAACAGCCGCCTGCACGACCGCATCGTGGCGATGGCCGGCAACAGCCTGCTGACCGAGGCCCTGGAACCGGTCGCCGGACGGCTGCGCTGGATGACCCGGCGCAACGAGGAGTGGCCCCAGCTCCTCGTGGAACACCGCGAGCTGTACGAGGCGATCGCCTCGGGCGACCCGGACAGGGCCCGCACGCACGCGCTCATACACGTACGGACCAACTACCGCTCCACGGTGCGGCACTTGTTCGGGGAGGAGGAAGCGCCCTAGCTGTGCCGTTCAGTCGGCGGTCGTCGGCAGTTCCGCCGCCCGCGCGGCCGTCCGCAGGACGTCGCGGAGCATCGCCGGGGTGAGCCGTCCGGTGAAGGTGTTGCGCTGGCTGACGTGGAAGCAGCCGAAGAGCTCCAGGCCGTCCAAGTGGAACCGGGCCCCGTGGCCGAAGGCCGGCCGGGGCCGGGGCACGGACCAGCCCGCCTCCGCGAACGCGGGCAGCGCGGCCTGCCAGCCGAAGGCGCCGAGCACGACCACGGCCCGCAGCGTCGGACGCAGCAGCCCCAGTTCCTGCACGAGCCAGGGGCGGCAGGTGTCCCGCTCCTGCGGGGTGGGTTTGTTCGCGGGCGGGGCGCAGTGCACGGGCGAGGTGACGCGTACGCCGTACAGCTCCAGGCCGTCGTGGGCGTGCTCGGCCGTGGGCCGGGAGGCGAGGCCGACGTCGTACAGCGCCTCGTACAGGACGTCCCCGGAGCGGTCGCCGGTGAACATCCGGCCGGTGCGGTTGCCGCCGTGGGCGGCGGGGGCGAGTCCGACGATCAGCAGCCGGGCGTCCGCCGGCCCGAACCCGGGCACCGGCCGCCCCCAGTACGTCCAGTCCGCATAGGCGGCTCGCTTGGCCCGGGCCACCTCCTCACGCCAGGAGACCAGCCGCGGGCAGGCCCGGCAGTCCGTGATGCGCCGGTCGAGGAGGGGGAGACCGCTGGTGTCCATGACTCCACCGTAGGCGGCGGTGGGGCGGCCTCCTCACCGGGAGGCGGAAAGCTCAGGACATGCCGGCACGTGAGCCCGGGGTGATGGTCGTGTCCGGCGCGGACCGTGTCTCGACTCGGCGTAGCCAGAGCAGGGCCCCGGACAACAGCACCGCACCGGTCAGCAGCCACGGCAGCGGGCCCGGCCGCAACGCGCCGGCGACGAGGCCGGCGAGCGCGCCGACCAGTTGCAGGGCGAGGGACTGGACGGACAGGGCGGTGGCGCGGCCGGCGCTGGTGACGCGGCGGTGCAGCAGGTCGTTCTGGTTCGGGGACGCGGCGCCGATGGCGAGGTAGAGCAAGCAGAAGCCGACGACCGCGAGGGCCGTGGCGAGCGGGTGCGTGGTGGTCGCGGTGAGACCGAGCAGCAGCATGCCGCCCGCGCCCGTCACGAGACAGACCAGCACGGCCCGCTCGCCACTGCCCGCGATCCGGGCGGCGAGCGGCGCGAGGTGGCTGCCGACACCGTTGCAGACGAAGCCCGCGCAGGCGAGCGCGGCGTACACCATCGCTCCGGAGCCGGGCGCTCCGGTCAGCTCGACGGTGCGGCCCGGGATGAGCAGTTCGACGGCGGCCAGGGCGCCGCCGACGACCGCGGCGGTGAGCAGGACCCGGCGGACCAGCGCGTCCCGGCCGCCCAGCCGCAGCCCGTCCAGGACGGTGACCGGGACGCCGCGCAGCACCGAACGCAGGGTGGCCGTCGGTCGCGGCGGCTCCCGCAGCACGGCCAGCACGTAGCAGACGAGGACGACCCTGACCACGGCTCCCAGCAGCATGGGGACGGACAAGGGCAGCACCGCCCCGGCCGTCGCCTCGCTCAGCCTGGTACCGAGACCGGGCCCCGTGCCGAGCAGCCAGGGCAGCGCACCGCCGAGCAGCAGGCCGGCCGCGAGTGCGGCGGAGGTCGCGGAGCCGCCTCGGGCCAGGCCTGTGCGCAGCTCGGCGTCGGGGCCGGAGCACCCCTGAACGGTGTCGACGTACCAGGCCTCGGCGGTACCGCTGGACAGGGCCCGGGCCGCACCCATGAGCACCATGCCGGCGGTGAGCACCCACGCGGTGGTGCCGAGGCCGACCAGCACGCAGGCGACCACGTTGAGTACACCGGCCGTGGCCAGGACCGGCCGGCGCCCGAGGACGTCGGAGAGCCCGCCTGTGGGCAGCTCCAGCGCGGCCACGGTCAGCGAGTGGACGGCGAAGAGCCCCGCGACCGCGGCCAGGGACATGCCGCGCTCGCTGAACAGCAGGACCATCGAGGCCAAGCCGAGGCCCGACGGCAGCCATAAGAGCGCGCAGACGGTGACGTAACGGCGGCGGACGGTCCGCAACTGGGTCAGCTCGGTCACGAGGCGTCCTCGCGGCCCGCGTCCCCACGGTCGTGCGGGGCGAGCGGCAGGCCGGCGGTGAGGAGCATGACATGCTCGGCGCTCGGGTCCTCCGCATCCCGGGCGGTCAGCTCCTCCAGCTTCCGGGCGATCGTCTCCCAGAGCTCGGTGAGCGACTCGGCCGTCAGCCGGGGCATGAGGTCGCTGATCCCGGACGGCTCCACCCACTCCTGGCCGAACCGCCCGGCGGACATGTCCGCCTCGTGCCGGGCGAGGGACATCTCCAGGTGCTCCAACTGCCGCCGCCGCGACAGGCTGACGAAGGCACGGCCCGCCTCGGACGACTCCATCGCCTCGTTGCTCCAGGACGTCACGGTGTGCAGCGCCCGCCAGCGCCGCTCCCGCCCGTCACGGTGTTCGGCCTCGGCGATGAACGCGTACTTCGCCAGCACCCGCAGGTGGTAACTGGTCGACGCCGACGACTCCCCCGTCCGCGCTGCGAGCTCACTGGCCGTGGCGGGCCCGTCCTGCCGCAGCAGCCCGAGCAGCTGGATGCGCAGGGGGTGGGTGAGGGCCTTCAGGGCGCCGGTGTCGTGCTCGGGGTCGAGTACGCGCTTGTGCTCGTCGCTGTCCATGCCGGGAGGGTAGGCCACCGCGAGCGGTTACCAAAAGAGTTTTTGCAAAACTTGTTTTGTAGAGTTGGGCGGAGGACGGTCCTGAGGGCGGTTTCCATGCCCGGACGCCCCGGACAGCTGGCTCGGAGGACTAAGGTCGGGGACATGGCTTCTGAAGGAGCGGAGTACGACGGGGCGGGCGAAACGAAGGCCGTGGACCCTAAGGTCGCGGCGGGCGACACGAAGGCCGTGGACCCGAAGGTCGCGGCGGCGATCGCCGCTGCCGAAGCCGCCGGGCCGCAGAGCGGCGAGACCGTCCGCGTCGACAGCTGGATCTGGGCCGTACGCCTCGTCAAGACCCGTTCCCTGGGCGCCACCGCCTGCCGCGGCGGACACGTCCGCGTCAACGGCGAGCGCGTGAAGCCCGCCCACGCCGTACGCGTCGGCGACGAGGTGCGCCTGCGGCACGAGGGCCGGGAGCGGATCGTCGTCGTCACCCGGCTGATCCGCAAGCGGGTCGGCGCCCCCGTGGCCGCCCAGTGCTACATCGACAACTCCCCGCCGCCCCCGCCCCGCGAGGCCGTCGCCCCGGCCGGCATCCGCGACCGCGGCGCGGGCCGCCCGACGAAACGGGACCGCCGCGACATGGAACGCCTGCGCGGCCTGGCCGGCCCGGGCCCCGTGCCCGGCCCGGGCCCCGGCAGCGGCTTCAGCCCCGGTCCCGGTCCCGGTGGAGGGTCGGGCAAACCGAGGCCGTGAGCAGCGCACGCGGCACGGTCAGGCCCGGAGCCGCAGCAGGCGCAGTAGATCGGCGTTGTGCCCCCGCCTCGCCCAGGCGATGAGGGCGAGCGGCACGATCAGGATGACCGGCGTCGCCGCGTACTGCCCGTCGAAGACAGCGATCTGGACGACGAACGCGCCCACCATCAGCGCGCCCAGCGCCATCGCCGCCACCGACTGGAGCACCGGGATCAACAGAGCGACCGCTCCGGCCAGTTCGAGCGCACCGATGGTGTACATCCCCGCGCTGCCCCAGCCGAGCTCCTCGAACGACTCGGCGGCGGACGAGTGCGCGATGAGCTTGGGCAGGGCGCTCGCGATCCCGTAGAAGAGGGCGAGCAGCACCTGGAGACCGCGCAGTGCGATCCGGGCCCGCCGCCCGCGAGCGGTCGCGGACTCGGCGACGACGACACCGGCCGGGGCGGAGGAGGCGGCGGTGACGGGAGCGGTGGTCTCGGGCATGGAGGTCTCCTGTGGGATGCGGTCCGTGGTGATGTCGCAGGGATAGACCGTCCCTCACCAACGAACTCATCGCCGCCCGGCAGATTTTCACCCCGAATCGCCGCGCCCGCGCCTGTCACGGGCAGAGCCGCCGGAGTCTTTCCAACGGGTACGGAGCTGTCCTGCTCACCTCCTGGATCGTTCGGTAGAAGTCCGTCATCACGGCCGCGACCGGCGCATTGCGGGTGAGGATCGCCGCCGTCCCGGGCGGCACCCCGTTGGGCTGTTGTCCTTCGGCCCATGCCCGTATCAGTTCTCCACGTATCTCCCAGTCCGCGCCATGCAGGGCGGTGACCAGCCAGTTCACTAGGTAACTGGCCGTGTAGCAACGGTCGTAGGTGGCGTGCCGGTCGTAGAAGTCGGTCTCAGCGGGTGAGAGGTCGAAGCGGCTGGACAGGGCGAGGCCGTAGTCGGCGAAGTACAGGCGCCGGCCGTCGGTCAGGACGTTCTCGAAGTGGGCGTCGAAGTGGAGCAGCCCCCGGCTGTTCATGAAGGACGTGCCGGCCCGCAGTTCCCTCTCCACCAGCGAGCACGCCCAGTCGAGAGCCTCGCCGCCCGTTCGTACCCGCGCCGTGAGCCACGCGTGCAACGTCTGGGGTATGTACTCCAGGAACAGCGCTACGCTCGCCGAGGACTGCCGCAGCGCCTCGATACGACGCCGCACTTCCGCGCTGCCTTCCCAGTAGGCCACCGCCCGTTCCACATCGGCCAGTTCCTCCGCCAGCGTGGGGGCCTCGTCCGGCAGGACGCGCCAGTGGTACATCAGCGGAAAGCCGTGGAACTGCCCGGAAAGCACCCAGTTCGTCGTCATCGTGTGAGCGGCGACCTCGCGCCACGCCCCGAACCCGGGCCCGCCGACGCCGTACTGGCAGAAGGTGGGGAGCCCGAACACGTTGGCCGTGGACCGGAGGTGTTCCGGCCGCCGCTCCAGGTCCGTCAGGGGCACCCGCTTCACGAAGACCGGCGAGCCGGCCACGTCCATCCGGGCCGGCTTCCCGCCAATGCCCGTCCCCAACGGCACGGCCGCGTCCACCAGCTCACGCAGCTCGGCGTCCCCGCACAGTGCCAAGGACGTCGAAACCGTGTCGTAGCCGGTCAGCCGCCCGCTCTCCCACCCCGTACGATCCCTCACGCACTCCCGCCGTCCAGACCGTCGGGCACCGCCCTCACCCATATCCGATCCTCCGTCAGGTACTGGTCCACTCTCAGGCCCGTCTCCCCCAGCGCCTCCTCGAACTGTTCCCTGGTCAACGGTCGTGCCCGGAACGTCTGAGTCCAGACCGCGTCCGGGAACTCGTACTCGGCGCGCACCGCGTTGACCCCGTCGCCGACCGGATCCGACGACACGATCCGCACGGTGAAGCCGCTGGGAGCCACACGCTCGCGCGGCACGTTCGTGTGGTAGTCCTCGCCCTCCCGCTGGATCAGCACGGAGCCGCCCTCCGCGACATGCCGCACGCACGTGCGCAGCAGGCCCCGCCGCACCTCGGCATCCCCGGCGTGTACGAGGAACGACGCGAGCAGCACCACGTCGAACCTCTCGCCCAGGTCCAGGTCCTCGATCGGGCTGCATATCGTCCGCGCCCCGCGTACGCGCTCCAGCATCTCGGGGGACTCGTCCACCGCCGTGACCTCGAACCCGCGCTCCAGTAACGCATGGGTCATGCGCCCGACGCCGCTGCCCAGTTCCAGGATGCGCGCGCCCGCAGGCACCGCCGCTGCGATGACGTCCGGTTCGTCCCCGACGGGCAGCCGCGAGTAGAACTCCACCGCGCAGCCGTCCGGGGTGATGGCCCCGGGTCCCGTCCCCTCGTATCCCTCACGCATTTTCAGCTCCATGCCCGTCCAACGGGCCACAACCGCACGCCCGTTCCCGCCCTGGCTGCCTTCACCCGACCGAGTGAACGGGCCGCCCGACTTCCGGAAGCCGAGGGCCACGGGCGCCGACAGCGGAACCCAGACGCCTACAGCGGGAACCAGCCGTGCCCCACGTACCAGTGGCCGCCCGCCCTCAGGTGATCCCCCACCGCCCGCTCCACCGACGTCCGCCTCGGCAGGCTCGCCACCGGCAGGTCCGGGTCGCCGAAGACGAACCGGACGGGCTCGGTGTCCGCCGGTTCCGGCTCTTCACCGGGGTCACGGCCGGCCTCGAAGCGTTCCTGGAAGCGGACGATGTTGGAATCCGGGGCGAGGTACCGCCTCAACTGCGGGTCAAGGAGCCAGGAGTGGCACACCGCGACCTGGTACCGCTCCTGCGGAAAGTGGCGGGCGAAGAAATCCCGCGCCAGTTCCAGGGAACGGTCGCAGGCCGCCGGGGACAGCGGCCCGCGGAAGTCCGGGATGTGCAGGTTCAGACAGGGCTCCCCCGGCGTCACGTCCAGCCCGGCCGCCGACACCGCCCGCCCCGTCCGCTGCCCGAGGCGCGCCCGCTCGAACTGCAGCCGCCCCAGCTGGTACAGCTCACCTCGGAAGTGGGGCGTGAGCCACTGGGGGACCTTCACCCCTCCCCTGCCGTGCTGCCGTCGATGGTGCGCCATGTTCCGCCCGAGGTCGGCGAGAGTGCGGCGGCTGACCTCGGTGGTGACACCCCGCTCCTGGTGATATGCGCGCGTGTACGGCAGCGCCGCGACGAACACGTACACGGCGAAGTACGGGCCCAGCGCCGCCGGGACCTCCTCGACGCGCTCAGCGAGCGGTACCGCGACCCCGATCTCCCCGATGTCCCGCACCAGGTCGTCGACGCACTCCTCCAGGAGCCTCATGGCCCCGGCGTCCGCGGTGAGCGTCCGCCGTAGGGCGACCAGGTCGTTGATGTCCTCGTGCGGCACCGCGAGGTCGAGCAGGATCTCGGGTAACGCGTCGGCGTCCGGCAGCATGCACGGCCCCCTCCGTCTGCCTTGGTGAACTCTCGCCACGAAGAGTACGTTGCAAGCAGGAGTGGTGATCGAGCGATGCGTACAGGCAGTGAACCGCGGACCGCGCGCAGTGCCCTGCGGGCGCGCTTCTGGCTGAGCGTGTGGGGGCTGGTCTGGGCGCTCTTCGGGACGGTCGCGTTCACGCTCGCCGGGCGGACCGGCTGGGCCATCGCCTGTGGCGCGCTGCTGCTGGTCGTCACGATCGACCTCGTCGTCGTCCTCAGGCACATCCGCCAGGGTCCGCACTACCAGCCGGGCCCCGACATCCCGCCCTACCGTCCACCGGACGACCGCCCCTGAGGCGGACGGGGACCGGCGCTCACGAGTCGAAGCCCGCCGCCTTCAGGAACCGCGGGTTCGGATCCAGCGCGGCGGCCAGGCGGAAGTGGCGCTTGGCCTGGTCGGGGCGGTTCTGCCGCTCATACGTGCGGGCGAGCGCGAAGTGCGCGAACGCGTTGTCCGGCTCGCGCTCCAGGACGATCGAGAACTCCAGCTCAGCCGGCCTCAGCTGCGCCGCCGCGAAAAAGGCACGCGCCCGCAGCAGCCGGGCGGCGGTGTTCTCCGGGTGCGCGGCGATGACTCCGTCGAGCAGCTTCACCGCGCCCCGCGGGTCCCGCGCCGCGAGCAGTTGCTCGGCGGCACGGAAGTCGATGACGTGCGTCTCCGGAGTACGTCCGGTGGAACCGCTGGTCTCGGGCACGGCAGAGTCCTTCCCTCACTGCAAGGGTTCAACGCACCCGCGAGATGCCGCTATTCCTGAGGGGACGGCCGGAGCGCCTGCGACCTGCGTTCCAGTTCGGCCCACACGTCCTTCACGCGGCGCTCCAGGTCCTCCAGCGGAACGTCGTTGTCGATGACGATGTCCGCGATCTCCCGGCGCTGCTCGCGTGCCGCCTGGGCGGCCATCCGCGCGCGGGCGTCCTCCTCGGTCATGCCGCGCAGCCGTACGAGCCGGTCGAACTGGGTCTCTGGGCTCGCGTCGACGACGATCACGACGTCGTACAGCGACGCCAGGCCGTTCTCCGTGAGGAGCGGGACGTCGTGCACGACGACCGCGTCCTCGGCGGCGGCCTCTTCGAGCTCGCGGGAGCGGGCACCCACGAGGGGGTGCACGATCGAGTTGAGCGTGGCGAGCTTCGCCGCGTCGGCGAAGACGATGGAGCCGAGCCTGGGGCGGTCCAGGCTGCCGTCGGCCGCGAGTATCTCCTCGCCGAAGGCCTCCACGACCGCGGCGAGCCCCGGCGTCCCCGGCGCGACGACCTCCCGCGCGATGCGGTCCGCGTCGATCAGCACGGCACCGCACTCGACGAGCAGCCGTGACACCTCACTCTTGCCGGCACCGATACCGCCGGTCAGGCCCACCTTCAGCATGAGCCGAGCTTAGGCCCTGCCGGAGGCAGGGCCCTGTCCAGGTCTCCCCGGGCTCAGCTGTCGCCTTCTCTCTCGGCCAGGAACTTCTCGAACTCCCGGCCGATCTCGTCCGCCGAGGGGATGTCCACCGGCTCGGCGAGCATGTTGCCCCGGGTCTCGGCGCCCGCGACGGCGTCGTACTGGTGTTCCAGGCCCTCGACGAGCGCGGTGAGGTCCTCGTCGCCCTCGCGGATCTGCCGGTCGATCTCCGTCTGGGTGCGGTGGGCGTCCGAGCGCAGGGCGTGGGCGATGCCGGGCAGCACCAGTCCGGTGGCCGCCGTGATGGCCTCCAGGACCGTCAGGGCCGCGTCCGGGTACGGAGAGCGGGCGATGTAGTGCGGGACGTGGGCGGCGACGCCCAGGACGTCGTGCCCGGCCTGGAGCAGGCGGTACTCGACGAGCGACTCGGCGCTGCCCGGTACCTGCGCCTCCTCGAACGGGCTGCGGTGGCCCGGGACGAGGTCGGTGCGGTTGCCGTGCGGGGTCAGGCCGACGGGCCGGGTGTGCGGGACGCCCATGGGAATGCCGTGGAAGTTCACCGACAGACGGACGCCGAGCCGCTCCACGATCTGCTTCACGGCCGCGCCGAAGCGCTCCCACTCCACGTCCGGCTCAGGGCCGGACAGCAGCAGGAACGGCGCTCCGGTGGCGTCCTGCACCAGCCGCACCTCGATGGCGGGATCCTCGTAGTCGCTCCAGCGGTCGCGCTTGAACGTCAGCAACGGGCGGCGGGCGCGGTAGTCCACGAGCCGGTCGTGGTCGAAGCGGGCGACGACCTGGTGGGGCAGCGAGTCGAGCAGCCGGTCGACGATCTGGTCGCCGGTCTCGCCCGCGTCGATGTATCCGTCGAAGTGGTAGAGCATGACAAGTCCGGCCGACTCCTGGGCCAACGCCATGTCGACGACAGCCAGCCCCTTCGGCTCCCATGCGTACAAACCCTGCGGATCAAGCACAGTGACCGCTCCTCCTCGTGTCCGTACTGCACAACGTCCTTGCGGGCGTGGGCATTCCCGAAGAAGGAGTACATGATCTTTCCGGAGGCAGCACTGAGGGGCCGCACCTCGAAAGGTACGGCCCCTCAGTCAGCTGCTAAGCCTCAGCGGCAGCGATCAGCTCTGGCCGCCGGCCAGCTTCTCGCGAAGCGCGGCAAGCGCCTCGTCCGAGGCCAGCGCGCCGGAGTTGTCCGCACCCTCGGAGGAGTACGAACCGCCACCACCGGACGCGGCCGGAGCGGCAGGCTCGCCACCCTCGGCAGCGGCCTTCTCGTCCGCCTCGCGGGACTTGATGACCTGCGCCTGGTGCTGCTCGAAGCGCTGCTGCGCCTCGGCGTACTGGGTCTCCCAGGCCTCGCGCTGGGTCTCGTAGCCCTCGAGCCAGTCGTTGGTCTCGGGGTCGAAGCCCTCGGGGTAGATGTAGTTGCCCTGGTCGTCGTAGGACGCGGCCATGCCGTAGAGGGTCGGGTCGAACTCGACCGCCGACGGGTCGGCACCGAAGGCCTCGTTGGCCTGCTTCAGCGAGAGGCTGATGCGACGGCGCTCGAGGTCGATGTCGATGACCTTGACGAAGATCTCGTCGTTGACCTGGACGACCTGCTCCGGGATCTCCACGTGGCGCTCGGCCAGCTCGGAGATGTGGACCAGACCCTCGATGCCCTCGTCCACGCGGACGAACGCACCGAACGGAACCAGCTTCGTGACCTTGCCGGGCACGACCTGGCCGATCTGGTGGGTGCGGGCGAACTGCTGCCACGGGTCTTCCTGGGTCGCCTTCAGCGACAGGGAGACGCGCTCGCGGTCCATGTCGACGTCGAGGACCTCGACGGTGACCTCCTGGCCGACCTCGACAACCTCGGACGGGTGGTCGATGTGCTTCCAGGACAGCTCGGAGACGTGAACCAGGCCGTCGACGCCACCCAGGTCCACGAAGGCACCGAAGTTGACGATCGAGGAGACGACGCCGGAACGGACCTGACCCTTCTGGAGGGTGGTGAGGAACGTCTGGCGGACCTCGGACTGGGTCTGCTCCAGCCAGGCACGGCGGGACAGGACCACGTTGTTGCGGTTCTTGTCCAGCTCGATGATCTTGGCCTCGAGCTCCTTGCCCACGTAGGGCTGGAGGTCGCGAACGCGGCGCATCTCGACCAGGGAGGCCGGGAGGAAGCCACGGAGGCCGATGTCGAGGATGAGACCACCCTTGACGACCTCGATGACGGTACCGGTGACGATCCCGTCCTCTTCCTTGATCTTCTCGATGGTGCCCCAGGCACGCTCGTACTGGGCGCGCTTCTTCGAGAGGATCAGGCGGCCTTCCTTGTCCTCCTTCTGGAGAACAAGGGCCTCGATCTCGTCACCGACGGCGACGACCTCGTTGGGGTCGACGTCGTGCTTGATCGAGAGCTCGCGGCTCGGGATCACACCTTCGGTCTTGTAACCGATGTCGAGCAGGACCTCGTCCCGGTCGACCTTCACGATGACGCCGTCGACGATGTCGCCGTCGTTGAAGTACTTGATCGTCTCGTCGATCGCGGCGAGGAAGGCTTCCTCGTTACCGATGTCGTTGACCGCTACCTGCGGGGTGGTGGCGGTGGTCTCGGTGCTGCTCGTCATGTGGGAAAGGGCTCCGGTACGGACATTGAAGTCGTAGGTACTGCTACGCCGGGAGCCCGTTTCGCTCTGCAGAAGCCGGACAGCCAAGGAAGCGCCACAGAAACGAAAGTGGCGCCTCGACAACCGAGGGGACATACATACAGATGCGAGCGCAGCCTGCTACGTCTGAGGTGCGCAGGCCCGCAGCGCAACTTGTAGCATACGGGGGCAGCCGGGCAGGGTCAATGCGCGAAGCCGCCCACCCGGGGCGGAACACCGCATACCCGGCACAAGTCGTGTCGTCCGAGGCCACGCAGGGCGTGTGACGCCCCCTTCGGGACACCTCCGGGACCGGCTGGACGGAAGAGTACGACGAGGGAGCCGATCATCCAAGAGCCCGAAGCGTCCGAACCGGAGGCGACCCGGCGTGACGCAGATGTCACGGAGAGCTCCCGGGCCAACCGGGGCTGGTGGGACCGCAACGCGGACGAGTACCAGACCGAGCACGGCACCTTCCTCGGCGACGACCGCTTCGTGTGGGGCCCCGAGGGCCTGGACGAGGTGGAGGCCGAGCTGCTCGGCCCACCGGAGGAGCTGAAGGGCAAGGACGTCCTGGAGATCGGCGCGGGCGCGGCCCAGTGCTCGCGCTGGCTGGCCGGCCAGGGCGCCCGCCCCGTGGCCCTGGACATCTCGCACCGGCAGCTGCAGCACGCGCTGCGCATCGGCGGACCGTTCCCCCTGGTGTGCGCCGACGCCGGTGCGCTGCCCTTCGCGGACGGCTCGTTCGACCTGGTCTGCTCGGCGTACGGGGCGCTGCCCTTCGTCGCCGACCCGCGCCTGGTGCTGCGGGAGGTGCGCCGGGTGCTGCGGCCCGGGGGCCGTCTGGTCTTCTCGGTGACGCACCCGATCCGCTGGGCCTTCCCGGACGAGCCGGGACCGGAAGGGCTGTCGGTGTCGGGTTCGTACTTCGACCGCACGCCCTACGTCGAGCAGGACGAGGAGGGCCGCGCGGTCTACGTCGAGCACCACCGCACGCTCGGCGACCGTGTCCGGGACGTGGTGGCCTCGGGGTTTCGGCTGGTGGACCTGGTGGAGCCGGAGTGGCCGGCCTGGAACACCTCCGAGTGGGGCGGCTGGTCGCCACTGCGCGGGAACCTGATCCCGGGGACTGCGATCTTCGTGTGCGTACGAGACTGAGTGCGTGATCCGTTACGACGCCCTGGACGCCCTGCCCGTACGCGGTGCCCTGCCCGCCCTGGACGACGCCCTGGAGGGGCACGGCACCGCCGTCCTCGTGGCGCCGCCCGGCACGGGAAAGACGACCCTGGTGCCCCTGGCTCTGGCGGGGCTGCTCGGGGAAGGGCCTCGGCGGCGGGTGATCGTCGCCGAGCCGCGGCGGATCGCGGCACGGGCGGCGGCGCGGAGGATGGCGTGGCTGCTGGGCGAGAAGGTGGGCGGGAGCGTCGGCTACACCGTGCGCGGGGAACGCGTCGTCGGGCGGCACACGCGCGTGGAGGTCGTCACGACCGGTGTGCTGGTGCAGCGGGTGCAGCGGGACCAGGAGCTGGCCGGTACGGACGTGGTGGTGCTCGACGAGTGCCACGAGCGGCATCTGGACGCGGACACGGCGGCGGCGTTCCTGTGGGACGTGCGGCAGACGCTGCGCCCGGAGCTGCGGCTGGTGGCCGCCTCTGCGACGACCGACGCGCAGGGGTGGGCCGCGCTGCTGGGCGGTGCTCCGGTGGTCGAGGCCCAGGGGACGGCGTATCCGGTGGAGGTCGTGTGGGCGCCGTCGGTACGGCCGGTACGGCCGCCGCACGGGATGCGTGTCGATCCGGCGCTGCTGACGCATGTGGCGTCGGTGGTGCGGCGGGCACTGGCCGAGCGGGACGGGGACGTGCTGTGTTTCCTGCCGGGCGTGGGCGAGATCGCCCGGGTCGCCGGGCAGCTCGGGGAACTCGGGGACGCCGAGGTGCTTCAGGTGCACGGGCGGGCGCCCGCGGCCGTGCAGGACGCCGTGCTGGCCGGTGGGGAACGGCGCCGGGTGGTGCTGGCCACGTCGGTGGCGGAGTCGTCGCTGACGGTTCCCGGTGTGCGTGTGGTCGTCGACTCCGGGCTGGCGCGGGAGCCTCGCGTCGACCACGCGCGCGGGTTGAGCGCGCTGACGACCGTACGGGCGTCGCAGGCGGCCGGGCGGCAGCGGGCGGGGCGGGCCGGGCGTGAGGCGCCGGGGGCGGTGTACCGGTGCTGGGCGGAGGCCGAGGATGCGCGGCTGCCGCGCTTTCCCTCGCCGGAGATCAAGGTGGCGGACCTGACGGCGTTCGCGCTTCAGGTGGCGTGCTGGGGGGATCCGGACGCGTCCGGGCTGGCGCTGCTGGATCCGCCGCCGAGTGGGGCGATGGCGGCGGCGCGGGATGTCCTGGCGGCGGTCGGGGCCGTCGACTCCGCCGGGCGGGCCACGGAGCGGGGTGCTGCGCTGGCTCGGCTGGGGCTTCATCCGCGGCTGGGGCGGGCATTGGTGGATTCCGTTCCGTTCGTGGGGGCCGAGCGCGCCTCGGAAATCGTCGCCCTGTTGAGCGAGGAGGCGCCTCGGGAGTACGGCGATGATCTCGCGGGTGCGTTGCGTCGTGCTCGGCGTGGGGGTGACGCCTATGCCTCGCGGTGGCGGAGCGAGGTTCGGCGGCTGCGGGCCGTCGTTTCGGGGGTCTCCCACCCGCCCACCCGTATCTCACCTCCAGAGGTCGAGGTCGGGAAGTGGGACGACGCCTCGGAGGATCGGCAGGTGGGGCTCGTTGCCGCGCTCGCCTTTCCCGAGCGCGTCGGCAGGGTCGACGGCGGGGCGTGCCTGATGGTGTCCGGGACGCGTGCCGAGATCGGCGAGGGGAGCGGGCTGCGGGGGGCCGACTGGGTCGCCGTCGCCGTGGCGGACCGGCCCGTCGGCAAGGGGCACGCGCGCGTGCAGTCGGGGGCCGTCGTCGACGAAGGGGTCGCCCGGCTCGCCGCGGGGGCGCTGCTCGAGGAGCGGGACGAGGTGCGCTGGGACGGTGGGGACGTCGTGGCGCGGCGGGTGGAGCGGCTGGGGGCCGTGGAGTTGGCGGTGCGGCCGCTGAAGGACACCGATCCCGTGCTCGTACGCGGTGCGCTGCTCGACGGGCTGCGGCGGGAGGGGTTCGGGGTGCTGCGGTGGTCTCCGGAGGCCGGCGTTCTGCGGCAGCGGCTCGCGTTTCTGCGGCTGCACCTCGGTGAACCGTGGCCCGACGTCTCCGACGACGCGCTGCACGCGCGCGTGGACGAGTGGCTGGAACCGGAGCTGAGCCGGGCCCGGCGGCGGGCCGATCTGGCGCGGATCGACGCCGGGGAGGCGCTCGCGCGGCTGCTGCCCTGGGCCTCCGGGGAGGCCGGGCGGCTCGACGAGCTCGCCCCGGAGCGGATCACCGTGCCGAGCGGGTCGAGGATCCGCATCGACTACTCCCGGCCCGAGCAGCCCGTGCTGGCGGTGAAGTTGCAGGAGATGTTCGGGCTCCATGAGTCGCCGCGGGTCGCGGGGGTGCCGCTGCTCGTCCATCTGCTGTCCCCGGCCGGGCGGCCGGCCGCCGTCACCGCCGACCTCGCCTCGTTCTGGAAGGACGGTTACAAGGGCGTACGGGCGGAGCTGCGCGGGCGGTATCCGAAGCATCCGTGGCCCGAGGACCCGGCCGGGGCCGAGCCGACGCGGCACACCAGCGCCCGGCTCAGGCGCTGACCGGTGACGGTTCCCCGGCCTCCGTGGGAGCCGGGCCGGACGGGCGGCGCCTGCGGGCCTCCAGGTACAGCGCGAGGGCCAGCAGGAGGACGCCGAGGGTCAGGGAGCCCCACGGCAGGTAGGACGTCAGCAGCAGGATGAGCAGGCGCTGGGACTTCACCAGGTCGACCGTGTGCGTGATGTAGTCCTCGCGCATCTTCACGTGCCCGGCGAACGCGGTCACCTTGTCGCGGTCGCCGAGGAGGGTGCCGCCGCGCAGTTCCTCCTGGTGGAGTTCCTCGCCGTAGACGGGGGCGCCGGTGAGGGGTTCGACCCAGAACTTGCGGACCGTGGTGTACCAGCGGGTCGTGCCGGTCTCGGCGACCGACTCGGGGGTGAGGCCCTTCACGGGCAGCGTCTTCGGGATCCTCACCTCGGTCCAGGGGATGGTCTGCTCGAAGTAGTAGACCTCCAGGCCGCGGAAGTCCTGTGTGCCCTTGTAGTGGATGGGGGCGGTGACGCGGGCCTGGGCGTCGAAGTACTCGTAGTCCCGTCTCTCCGTGAGGAACGGCCATTTGAACTCGATGCCCTCGCGGCGCACCGGGTCGCCGTCGACCATCTCGCCGGTGGCGTGGACGGGTTCCTGGGTGTGGGCGTCGAAGATGTAGCGCTCGGGGATCTTCGACACCATCTCGCCGTCGGGGCCGACGACGTAGGACAGGCCGTCCCAGACGACGACGTCCCGGCCCGCCGACTCCTCGATCCGCTCGGAGGCCTCGACGTCGCCCTTGAGGGTCTGCACGATCGTGACCTCGGGGACCTTGCGGGCCCGCATCGTGCCGTAGTCGAGGAGGGTGGCGTTCTGCGCCACCAGGACCATGTCCTGGTACTGGTTCGCGGGGACCTTGGCGAGGCGCGGGAAGGCGTACCAGCGCAGCAGCGGGGACAGCGCCGCGAAGAACACGGCTAGGGCGAGCAGGACCAGGCCGGCCTTGCGGCGCATCTCGGCCTCCCTCCCGGGCGGGCGGTCAGGGGTGTGCGGGCACCGTCGTGAGCAGCGGCTTCGGGGACGTCCCGCCCGAGGGGGAGCCGAGGGCGGTCAGCGTGAGGACCACGGCGAACGCGACGGCGAGACCGGTGGCGGCGGCGACGAGAGCGCGCATACGGGGCCTCCTCACGGGCGATCTGATACACCGTCAGGTTTCTCGGCACCGTAGCAACGCGCGGCGGAGATGAGAACACGTCGCACACACAACGACGCGCCTCCTGAAAAACCGGCGCCCCTCTCAAAAGAGGGGCGCCGTGAGTGCTACTCGGGAGCTACGCGCCGGGACTGGCCGACGGGCTCGTGGACGGGCTCGGCGAGGACGTCTCGGCAGCCGCCACGGTCAGTTCGACGGTGAGGGTCGCTCCGCCCTCGGTGTTGACGCGGAGCAGGAACGTGCCGGTGGTGTCGTCCGCGTAGAGCTTCGGCAGCTTCAGCAGGCCCTTCGCGTCCGTCTTCAGGCCCGTCAGGGTGCGGACGGCCTTGCCGTCGGCGTTCTTGAAGTAAGGGCCCTTGTCGTTGACGGTCGGGTCGTCCGCCGACTTGATCAGCGTGGCGGTGGCCGCGACGCCGTCGGCGACCGCGCCCTTGTAGGTGGCCTTCACCTCGACCTGGTTCGCGAACTCGCCGCCCGGGGTGCAGGTCAGCGCGGCGTCACCGGTGCGGGCGAGGGCGTCGGCGGCGCGCTCGGTGACGGTGGCCGTGTAGTCGAGGCCCGCGACCACACGGCCCACGACGGTGGCGCGGACGGTGACGTCGCCCGTCTTCTCCCCCGCCTGAAGTGCGGGCGCGACGGCCACTCCGGAGCTGTTGGTGGCGACCGTGGCCACACTCTCGCCACCCGTGAACGTGGTGTCCGTGTCGCCGACGATGGTGAAGCGGATCCTGACCTTGCCGACGGCCTTTCCGGCCTTCGTCTCGGCGCGGGTGCTGATCCGCTTGGTGAACGTGTCGCCCGCCATCGCGGTGAGCTTCCCGGTCCCGGCGTCCTCCAGGTGGTGCACCGTGTCGGTGGGCGTGGGGGACGTCGAGGGCGGCGTGGTCGGCGTGGTCGGCTTTTCGGGCGAGTTGGGCGGCTTCGGGGTCGTCGTGCCGCCGTCGGGAGTGCCGGGCTTGTCGGGCTTGTCGGGACGGGGGCTGGGCTTGGGCTTCGAGCCCCCGGCAGCCGGCGTGCCCGGCGTGGAGGGTGAGGGACTCGCCCCCGCTCCGTTGTCGCTGCGGTTGTCGGGCAGCGTGCCGGTGCCGTCGGGGACCTGGTGCGTGCCCTTGCGGTAGTACTCCAGCCACCGCATGACCAGGTTCAGGTACTCCCGCGAGTTGTTGTAGCTGAGGATCGCGCGGTCGAGGTCGTTCTGGTCGGACAGGTCCCAGTTGTTGCGGCACAGGTAGTGCCCGGCGGCGAGCGCGGCGTCGTAGATGTTGTTGGGGTCCTTCTTGCCGTCGTCGTTGCCGTCGCGGCCCGCCCACCGCCAGGTGGACGGGATGAACTGCATGGGGCCGACGGCCTGGTCGTAGCTGCTGTTGCCGTCGTACGCGCCGTTGTCGGTGTCTTTGATGAGGGCGAAGCCGTTGCCGTCGAGCTGCGGGCCGAGGATCGACGAGACGGTGGTGCCGTCGGCGGTGACACGGCCGCCGCGGGCCTGCCCCGACTCCACCCGGCCGATGGCCGCGAGGAGTTGCCACGGCAGGTTGCAGCCGGGCTTGGAGTCGCGCAGCGAGGCCTCGGCCTTCTTGTAGGCGTCGAGGACGGTCGCGGGGATGCCCGCCTCGGACGTGCCGGAGGGGGTGGGGCCCGGCCCGGTGCTCGGTGACGGGCTCGGGCTGTTGAGCGGCGGCAGGTCCGTGTAGTACGGCGAGTTGCCGGTGGCGCTGCCGTCGGAGGCACTCGCGTCGGGTGAGGGGGTGGCGTCCGCGGCGGTCTGTCTGCCGTGATCATTCACGCCCGGAGCCTGGGAGGCGGACAGGGCCGCGACCGCTACCGCGGCCACGGCGGTGGTCGCCGCCCCCTTGCGCAGCCTCCTGCCGAATTGCGCCGCCATAGAGTGAACCCCTCCCGTGGACGCCCGAGCGCCCGTCTCTGCCTGTCGCGCGCTTCTGTTGCGTGCGCGTACTTCTGTTGCGCTCGCTCTGTTGTGACGATCGACCGGCCCGAGTGGTTGCCCTCCGCAGGCCTGTCTCCTGGCTCCGGCACGGTGACCCTGGCGACCCTACGGCAACTTCCTTTGCTCGGGCACCCGTTCGTGCCCGTTTTTCACCAGTTGGTCATGCGGCGAGCGCGCTGGGCGGACGGTGTTCGGCATCCCGCATACTGAGCCCTCCGATCGCCCTGGCAACGACCGTCACGAGGAGCCGAGTTGCCGTTCACGCTGAGCCATGCGGCAGCCGTACTGCCCGCCGTACGCACCGACGGCACCGGACGGGGCCCGCTGGTGCCCGCCGTGCTCGTGGCGGGTTCCTTCGCGCCCGACATGACCTATTACGCGGCGAGTGTGGTGTCCGGGGCGATGGAGTTCGGTGACGTGACGCACTCGTTCCCGGGTGTGCTCACGGTCGATGTGCTCGTCGCCTGGGCGCTGGTGGGGCTGTGGCTGCTGGTGCGCGAACCGCTGGTGGCGCTGCTGCCGCGGGCCCGGCAGGGGCGGGTTTCCGTGCTGGTGCGGTGCGGGGTGCCCCGCACGCGTGTGCGGCCGCCCTTGGTGCTGCGGTGGTACGTGTCCGCGGTGCTCGGCGCGTTGACGCACGTCGTGTGGGACGCGTTCACGCATCTCGACCGGTGGGGTATGCGGCTGTTTCCGGTACTGGGCCGGGAGGTGGCGGGCTCGCCGCTGTACTGGTACTTGCAGTACGGCGGTTCGGCGGTGGCCGCGGTCGTGATCGCCGTGTTCGTGGCGCAGGCCGTGCGGCGGGCGCCTGTGCGCGAGACGGTGGGGGTCCCGGCGCTGTCGGTACGGGACCGGTGGCTGGCCGGTGCGGTGATCGGCGGCTTCGCACTGGTGGGGGCGGTGCAGCGGGCGTCGCGGTGGTGGGCCTACTGGGGTTCGAGCGCGAAACCGTGGGAGATCATTCCGACGGTGTGCTTCGGGGCGGGCGCGGGGCTCGTGCCGGCGCTGCTGCTGTACGCCGTGGGGGTCAGGGCGTGGCGTCCGGTTCCGGGCCCGGGCGGTCCTGACCGGGTCGCTGACGCGGAGCCGAGCCGGCCGGCCGCTCACTGAGGGGCTCGGTGGTCACGATGTACACGGTGATGGTGGTGTGCGCGGGGCGGGGCCGCGGGAGCAGGGTGAGGACGAGCGTCAGACAGTTGCGGGCCAGATCCGCCCAGGGGCGGCAGGTCCTGCCGGGGCGATCGGCATTGCCTGGGTGCGGGGCGGTAGTGGCTCGGCCGCCGGTGAGACCAAGCATGGCGGACACGTCTCCAGGGCTGGTGAGGCCCGCGGCAGCGGACACAGCGCGGGCGCCGGCGAGACCCGGAACGGCCATCACGTCACCGGCGCCAGTGCGGCCAGTCGCGGCGGACACCGCGCCTGCGCGCGTGGGATCGATCGGCCGCCGAGCGCCGGCCAGGCGCTGCCGGAGGTCCGCCGTCGTGTGGCGCATGGCCGTGGTGAGAGCGGCGGGGACGCGGATCGTGCTTGCGGCGGCCGCGAAGGGCGGGACCGGCGGGAGTGCCACGCCTGGGACCGTGCGGCGGAGGAGCGTGCGTATACCCATGCCCGCATCTTTGCGACCGCCGGGGGCACGGGCCCTTTCTCGGGGGCCACGCGAGTGACGTTCCGGCGGGGGCGGGGTGGCGGGTGCCCCCGGCTCAGCGCTTGGCCGAGGGCATACCCGCGTCATCCGCTCCGGGACTGCTCGCGCAGCGCACCGGCCTAGTGCGCCGCCGACTCCCAGTCCGAGCCCGCGCCCACCGAGACGCCCAGCGGGACACGGAGGTGCACGGCGTTCGCCATCTCACGGCGGACGAGTTCCTCGGCGGCAGCCCGCTCACCGGGAGCGATCTCCAGCACGATTTCGTCGTGGACCTGGAGCAGCATGCGGGAGGCGAGCCCGGCGTCCTTGAGCGCGCTGTCCACCTTGAGCATGGCGATCTTGACGATGTCGGCCGCCGTGCCCTGGATGGGCGCGTTGAGAGCCATCCGCTCGGCCGCCTCGCGACGCTGGCGGTTGTCGCTGTTGAGGTCGGGGAGGTAGCGGCGGCGCCCGAAGAGCGTCGCCGTGTAGCCCGTCGCCCGGGCCTCGTCGACCGCCCGGCGCAGATAGTCCCGTACGCCGCCGAACCGCTCGAAGTACGCGTCCATCAGGGCGCGGGCCTCCGCCGCCTCGATGTTCAGCTGCTGGGAGAGGCCGAAGGCCGACAGACCGTAGGCCAGGCCGTACGACATGGCCTTGATCTTGCGGCGCATCTCGGCGTCCACCGCGGTCGGCTCGACCGCGAAGACCTGTGAAGCGGCTGTGGTGTGCAGGTCCTCACCGGAGGTGAAGGCCTCGATCAGGCCCTCGTCCTCGGACAGGTGGGCCATCACGCGCAGTTCGATCTGGCTGTAGTCGGCCGTCATCAGGGACTCGAAGCCCTCACCGACGACGAAGCCGCGGCGGATCGCGCGTCCCTCGTCGGTGCGGACCGGGATGTTCTGGAGGTTCGGGTCCGTCGAGGACAGGCGGCCGGTGGCGGCGACCGTCTGGTTGAACGTGGTGTGGATACGGCCGTCCG
The DNA here is from genome assembly GCF_055585925.1 of Streptomyces sp. NPDC052064. Classification (NCBI taxonomy): domain Bacteria; kingdom Bacillati; phylum Actinomycetota; class Actinomycetes; order Kitasatosporales; family Streptomycetaceae; genus Streptomyces; species Streptomyces sp. NPDC052064. Next base: position 448,626 of record NZ_JBVJJE010000003.1, on the reverse strand, counting down.
CGGCGATCGTCTTGATCAGGCCCTCGACGGTGACGCGGAGCTTGGCCTGCTCGCGGTGGCGGAGCATGATCACCGGCAGCTCGTTGTCCGTCTGCGTGGCGAGCCAGGCCAGCGCGTCGGCGTCCGTGGTGTAGCCGGTCTTCGTCCGCTTCGTCTTGGGCAGGGCCAGCTCGCCGAAGAGGACCTCCTGGAGCTGCTTGGGCGAGCCCAGGTTGAACTCGTGCCCGGCTGCCGCGTGGGCCTCCTTCACCGCCTGCTGGACGGCGCCGGCGAACATCTGCTCCATGGCCTCCAGGTGGGGCCGGTCGGCCGCGATGCCGTGCCGCTCCATGCGGGCGAGCAGCGCGGACGTGGGCAGCTCCATGTCGCGCAGCAGGTCGGCGGCGCCGACGTCCTCCAGGCGGCTCTCGAAGGCCTCGCCCAGGTCGAGGATGGCGCGGGCCTGGATCATCAGGGCCTCGGCCTCGGCACCGTCGTCCGCGCCGAAGGCGAGCTGGCCGTCGGCCGCGGCGGCGGGGGCCAGCTCGCGGTGCAGGTACTCCAGGGACAGCGCGTCCAGGTCGAAGGAGCGGCGGCCCGGCTTGACCAGGTAGGCGGCGAGAGCGGTGTCCATGGTGACGCCCTCGACGCTCCAGCCGTGCTCGGCGAAGACGCGCATGGCGCCCTTGGCGTTGTGGAAGATCTTGGGCCGGCCGGCGTCGGCGAGCCAGGCCGCGAAGGCCGTCTCGTCGGCCTCGTCCAGCTGGGAGGGGTCGAACCAGGCGGCTGCCCCGCCGGGCGCGGCGAGCGCGACCTCGGCGACCGAGCCCGTGCCGAGCGCCCAGGCGTCGACCGTGGCGATGCCGAGCGGCTGGGTGCCGTGCTCGGTGAGCCAGCCGGTCAGCTCGCCGGTGCCGAGCACCGTGCCGTCCAGTTGCACGCCGTCCGTGCTGATCGGGGTGGTCTCGGCCTCCTCGGCGCCGGGGTCGACGGCGAAGAGCCGCTCGCGCAGGGAGGGGTTGCGGATCTCCAGGGTGTCCAGGACCATCGCGACGGCAGTGCGGTCGTACGCGGCCCGCTCCAGCTCGGTGACGCCCTTGGGGAGCTCGACCTGGCGCTCCAGCTCCGTGAGCCGGCGGTTGAGCTTGACCGCTTCCAGGTGGTCGCGGAGGTTCTGCCCGGCCTTGCCCTTGACCTCTTCCACGCGCTCGACGAGCTCCGCGAAGGAACCGAACTGGTTGATCCACTTCGCGGCCGTCTTCTCGCCGACGCCGGGGATGCCGGGGAGGTTGTCGGAGGGGTCGCCGCGCAGGGCCGCGAAGTCGGGGTACTGCGCGGGCGTCAGCCCGTACTTCTCGAATACCTTCTCGGGGGTGAAGCGGGTCAGCTCGGAGACGCCCTTGGTCGGGTACAGCACCGTGGTGTGCTCGCTGACCAGCTGGAAGGAGTCCCGGTCGCCGGTGACGATCAGCACCTCGAAGCCCTCGGCCTCGGCCTGCGTGGCGAGCGTGGCGATGACGTCGTCCGCCTCGAAGCCGTCCACCGCGAAGCGGACGGCGCCCATCGCGTCGAGGAGCTCGCCGATCAGCTCGACCTGGCCCTTGAACTCGTCCGGGGTCTTGGAGCGGTTCGCCTTGTACTCCGTGAACTCCTGGGAGCGCCAGGTCTTGCGGGAGACGTCGAAGGCGACCGCGAAGTGCGTGGGCGCCTCGTCGCGCAGCGTGTTGGCCAGCATCGACGCGAAGCCGTAGATCGCGTTCGTCGGCTGGCCCGTCGCGGTGGTGAAGTTCTCCGCGGGCAGCGCGAAGAACGCGCGGTAGGCCAGCGAGTGCCCGTCCATGAGCATCAGTCGCGGACGGCTGCCGCCGGAGGTCTTGTCGGTCGTCTTCGATGCTGTCTCTGCCACGCCCCCGATCCTGCCACGCCCCACTGACACTCGGCCCCGGCCCCGACCGCACGGGCACCGACCCCAGCCCGCCCCCACCCGATGTCACCGCCGCGTGCGAGGATCGGAGACGTACCTCACAGCGCAGCCGAAGGGGAGCGTGCGATGGCGTCGAAGCCGCCCAAGAGTGATCCGGTTCAAGACGCGCCGCAGGTCGCCGGGCCTAAGCACGCGGCAGCGGGGCTCCCCGCGATCGGGCACACGCTGCGCGTCGCCCAGCGGCAGATGGGTGTGAAGCGCACCGCGCTGACGCTGCTGAGCGTGAACCAGAAGGACGGCTTCGACTGCCCGGGCTGTGCCTGGCCGGAGCCGGAGCACCGGCACAAGGCGGAGTTCTGCGAGAACGGTGCGAAGGCCGTCGCCGAAGAGGCCACGCTGCGCCGGGTCACGCCCGAGTTCTTCGCCGCGCACCCGGTCGCCGACCTGGCCGGCCGCAGCGGCTACTGGCTGGGACAGCAGGGGCGCCTCACCCACCCCGTGTACCTGCCGGAGGGCGGCGAGCACTACGAGCCGGTCACCTGGGAGCGCGCATTCGACATCATCGCCGAGGAGATCGCCGCCCTCGGCTCCCCGGACGAGGCCGTCTTCTACACCTCCGGCCGCACCAGCAACGAGGCCGCGTTCCTCTACCAGCTGTTCGCCCGCGAACTCGGTACGAACAACCTGCCCGACTGCTCGAACATGTGCCACGAGTCGTCCGGTTCGGCCCTGTCGGAGACCATCGGCATCGGCAAGGGCAGCGTCCTGCTGGAGGATCTGTACAAGGCCGACCTGATCATCGTCGCCGGCCAGAACCCGGGGACGAACCACCCGCGCATGCTGTCCGCCCTGGAGAAGGCCAAGGACAACGGGGCGAAGATCATCAGCGTCAACCCGCTGCCCGAGGCAGGCCTGGAGCGCTTCAAGAACCCGCAGACCCCGCAGGGCATGCTCAAGGGCGCCGCGCTGACCGACCTGTTCCTCCAGATCCGCATCGGCGGCGACCAGGCCCTGTTCCGGCTCCTCAACAAGCTGATCCTCGAGCGGGAGGGCGCGGTCGACGAGGCGTTCGTCCGGGAGCACACGCACGGCTTCGAGGAGTTCGCGGAGGCCGCCCGCGCCGCCGACTGGGACGAGACGCTCAGGGCGACCGGCCTGACCCAGGAGGACATCGAGAAGGCCCTCGGTATGGTCCTGGCCTCCGAGCGGACCATCGTGTGCTGGGCGATGGGCCTCACCCAGCACAAGCACTCCGTCCCCACGATCAGGGAAGTGGTCAACTTCCTTCTCCTGCGCGGGAACATCGGCCGCCCGGGCGCGGGCGTGTGCCCGGTCCGCGGCCACTCGAACGTGCAGGGCGACCGCACGATGGGCATCTTCGAGCGCCCCGCCCCGGCGTTCCTGGACGCCCTGGAGAAGGAGTTCGGATTCGCCCCGCCGCGCGAGCACGGCTACGACGTCGTACGGGCCATCCGCGCGCTGCGCGACGGCGAGGCGAAGGTCTTCTTCGCCATGGGCGGCAACTTCGTCTCCGCATCCCCGGACACGGAGGTCACCGAGGCGGCCATGCGGCGGGCCCGGCTGACCGTGCACGTGTCGACGAAGCTGAACCGCTCGCACGCGGTCACGGGCGCGCGTGCCCTGATTCTCCCGACGCTCGGCCGTACCGAGCGCGATCTCCAGGGCAGCGGCGAGCAGTTCGTGACGGTCGAGGACTCGATGGGCATGGTGCACGCCTCCCGGGGCCGGCTGGAGCCCGCGAGCCGGCACCTGCTGTCCGAGCCGGCCATCGTCTGCCGCCTGGCCCGCCGCGTGCTGGGCGAGAACAGCGCCACGCCCTGGGAGGAGTTCGAGAAGGACTACGCGACCATCCGGGACCGTATCGCGCGCGTGATCCCCGGCTTCGAGGACTTCAACGCGCGCGTGACGGATTCTGCTGGTCGCCCTGGCGGCTTCACGCTCCCGCACGCCCCGCGGGACGAACGCCGCTTCCCCACGGCCACCGGCAAGGCCAACTTCACCGCCGCGCCCGTGGAGTACCCGGAGCTGCCCGAGGGCCGCCTGCTCCTCCAGACACTGCGCTCGCACGACCAGTACAACACCACGGTCTACGGCCTCGACGACCGCTACCGGGGCATCAGGAACGGCCGCCGAGTGGTGCTGGTCAACCCCGAGGACGCGCGTGCCCTGAAGCTGGCGGACGGTTCGTACGTCGACCTGGTCGGCGAGTGGAAGGACGGTGTGGAGCGCAGGGCGCCGGGTTTCCGGGTCGTGCACTACCCGACGGCCCGGGGATGTGCCGCCGCGTACTACCCGGAGACCAACGTGCTGGTGCCGCTGGACGCCACCGCGGACACCAGCAACACCCCGGCCAGCAAGTCCGTCGTGGTGCGTCTGGAACAATCGGCGACCGACTGAGCGTTTGCTCAGCCACAGAGGTAACCGCATGATCTGGACGAACGGAGACCGGGCCCCATGGGTGAACAGCAGCATGTGAAGTTCCCGCAAGAGGTCATCGACGAGTACGCCGCTCTCGGTGTGGACCTCTTGGCCCTGTTCTCCGCGGGCCACCTCGGGACCCGGATGGGCGTCCAGATCGTCGAGGCGTCGGCGGACCGGGTCGTCGGGACGATGCCGGTCGAGGGCAACACCCAGCCCTACGGACTGCTGCACGGCGGGGCCTCCGCGGTGCTGGCCGAGACACTCGGCTCGGTCGGCTCGATGCTGCACGGCGGCAGCTCCAAGATCGCCGTGGGCGTCGACCTGAACTGCACCCACCACCGCGGAGTGCGCTCCGGCCTCGTCACCGGTGTGGCCACGCCCGTGCACCGGGGGCGCTCGACCGCCACGTACGAAATCGTCATCACGGACGAAAACGGAAAAAGGGTATGCACGGCCCGGCTGACCTGCCTGCTGCGCGATGTGAACCCGGGCGACGAGGAACTCATCCGCGCCGCGAGCTGACGGACGTCGAGTCGACCGGTGCCGAGCCGACCGGCGTCGGGCCGACCGGCGCCGAGCCCGCCGACGTAGGGCCGGCCGACGTAGGGAAAACCCTGGAGGGGCGGGCGCGCTCTTGTCGCGGCCGCCCCCGGGCGCTTCACTGACGACGCCCCACCCCCACAGGAGAAGACCCGTCCCACCCCTAGAAGGGTTTCTCTTGACCTCCGTACGCGCCCTCGCCGTCACAGCCGCGGCCGGTGCCGCCGTGCTCGCCACCGCGCTGCCGTCGTCCGCCATCAACTCCTACAACGCCACCCCCGCACCCGAACGCACCGAGGTCGGCGCGCTCGTGGCCACCTGGGACGACGACGACAACCCCGCGACCCCCGACCGGGTCGACTGGGTCTGCTCCGGCACCATGATCGACGCGGACACCTTCCTCACCGCCGCGCACTGCACCACCGACTGGCCCGACAACGTGCGGTTCTACGTCTCCCTGAACCAGGACGTGCAGTCCGGTCTCGACGCGGCGGCGAAGAAGTATCCGGGCGACCCGGCCGCGCAGGCCGCCGCCGTCGCCGTCCAGGGCACCGCCCACTCGCACCCCGGCTACCCGGGGCCCGCCTCGGACACCCACGACATCGCGGTGGTCGAACTGCCCGCCGCCCAGCTCAAGGCCCGCTGGAGCTTCACGCCGGCCACCCTGCCCACCGCGAACCAGCTCGGCAGACTCGGCCCGCAGGGCCTGAACAGCACCGACTGGCTCGTCGCCGGCTACGGCACCCAGGAAGCCGTCAACGGCCCCGGCGGCCAGACCCACCCCGGCGGCGGCGTCCGCATGAAGGCGCCCGTCACCTTCAACGCTCTCAACGACTCCTGGGCCCGTCTGGCGATGACCGCCCCGCAGGGCAACGGAGGTGCCTGCTACGGCGACTCGGGCGGCCCCAACTTCGCCGTCATCGGCGGGCGGAACATCCTCGCCGCCACCACCATCACCGGCGACACCCCCTGCTACGCGACCAACGTGACGTACCGCCTGGACACCCCCGGCGCCCGCGCCTTCCTGGCGCCGTTCGTCAAGCTCCCGTAACCCCGGGCGACACCGACCGCCCCGCCGCATCGCGCACCGCCCGGAGCGGCGGGGCACCGCCGGCCTTCCCCGTCCCCGCCTCCCCCCTTGCCGTTTCCCCATGAGGCCGGGGCCATGAGCGGCACGGGCCGTCGAACCCGTCAACTCGACGCATCAGGTGCCGAGTTACGATGTCACCGGCACCGACGCGCCACGCCTGACCGACCGCCTCCCCGACCGCCCGAGCCGACGCCCGCGCCCTGGCACGCGAACGCCACCGCCTGGCTCGGCCTCGCCGAACCCCTCGGTTCCCCCCGCGAAAACCCGAGGTGTCACCGGCGAAACAGCCGTTACCGATTGTTCGGAACTCCCCTGCCCGCGGACGACCCTTATCTCTCCGTAACGCTCCGTAACGCGCGCGCAATACAGCACCACAGTTTCGTCTTCGGCCGCATCTCCTCCCGGGACCTTTTCGATCTGGTCCGAGCCGCCCGTACCCCGGCAACCACGACGAGCCAGGCCACGGCCAACCGGAAGTGCGGGTTCTCAGAATGCGGACTTCGGAGAAAGCCCACCAAACCCGCCGAGAGGGACCTCCGCCGAAGCCGGGCATCCATCGCGTCATAACAAGAAAGTCACAAGCCAGCCCACGCCGCTGACCCCGCCTCCACACGGGCTTAGAGTCACGGCCAGTCACCGCTCCATCGGGAGTTCGGTATCAGCGCGGCACTCACCCCCCGACCAGGGCGGGCCTGCCTGTGAAAGGACTGATCGTGCGACAGCGTTCCTTGGTGATTCTTACCTCCGTTCTGACGACCGGAGCTCTGACTCTCACCGCCTGCGGCTCCCGAGACGACAGCGGTGACAAGAGCGGAGACAGCGGCGACGGCACCACGCTGACCATCGGCGTCGACGCCCCCCTGTCGGGTGAGAACTCCACCACCGGCCTCGGCATCCAGTACGGCGCTCAGATCGCCGTCGACGACGCCAACAAGAACAACTGGGTCCCGGGCGTGAAATTCAAGCTCAAGGCCCTGGACGACAAGGCGCAGCCCGCCACCGGCCAGTCCAACGCCACCACCTTCACCGGCGACAAGACCGCCGTCGGCGCCGTCGGCCCGCTGAACTCCGGCGTCGCCCAGACGATGCAGCAGGTCTTCGCCTCGGCCAACATGGTCCAGATCTCCCCGGCGAACACCGCCCCTGAGCTGACCCAGGGCAAGAACTGGCAGACGGACAAGAAGCGTCCGTTCAAGACGTACTTCCGTACCGCCACCACCGACGAACTCCAGGGCAGCTTCGCCGCCGGCTACGCGTACAACGGCCTCAAGAAGAAGAAGGCCTTCGTCGTCGACGACAAGCAGACCTACGGCGCCGGCCTCGCGAAGATCTTCAACGAGCAGTTCAAGAAGCTCGGCGGCAAGGTCGTCGCCACCGACCACGTCAACACCGGCGACAAGGACTTCGGCTCCCTCGTCACGAAGATCAAGAACTCCGGTGCCGACCTGCTCTACTACGGCGGCCAGTACGACGAGTCCGCGCTGATCACCAAGCAGCTCAAGGACGCCGGCGTCAAGATCCCGCTGTTCGGCGGCGACGGCATGTACGCCTCCACCTACATCGAGGCCGCCGGCAAGGCCGCCGAGGGCGACCTCGTCACCGCCATCGGTGTCCCCGCCGACACGCTGCCCGCGGCCAAGCAGTTCATCCAGACGTACAAGGACAAGGGGTACAAGGGCGACTACGGCGCCTACGGCGCCTACGCCTACGACGCCACCACCGCCATCATCAAGGCCGTCAAGGCCGCGGCCGACGCCAACGGCGGCAAGGTGCCCACCGACATCAACGACCTGCGCTCCAAGGTCGTCGACGGAGTCCAGAAGTCCGACTTCGAAGGCCTCACCGGCAAGGTCTCCTTCGACCAGTACGGCGACACCACCAACAAGCAGCTGACGGTGTACCAGGTCGAGAAGGGCGCCTGGAAGGCCGTGGAGACAGGCACTCCCGACGACCTCCAGTAGTTCCGGCCCCCACTAGCCGCACCACGGGCCGCGCGGGAGGAGGACCCCGACCGCGCGGCCCGTTTTCACACCCCCACACAGCACGCGACCACGCACGCATCCAGTGCACACGACCACCAGCGACATGGAGGCCACGCGGTGAACACCCTGCCGCAGCAGCTGGCCAACGGGCTGCTTCTCGGCTCGATGTACGGGCTGATAGCCATCGGCTACACGATGGTGTACGGCATCGTCCAGCTCATCAACTTCGCGCACGGCGAGATCTTCATGACCGGAGCGTTCGGCGCCCTCACGGTCTACTTCTACATACTCCCTGACGGCACCTCGATGGCCCTCGCCGTACCCCTGATGCTTCTCGGCGGCGCCCTCGTGGCCATCCTCATCGCCGTCGGAGCGGAACGGTTCGCCTACCGGCCACTGCGCGGAGCACCACGACTGGCACCGCTCATCACGGCCATCGGCCTCTCCCTGGCGCTCCAGGAGGTCGTCCGCAACTTCTACCCCGGAGCCGACCGCGCCCGCGCCTTCCCCGGCCTCGACGCCACCCACGACATCGGCTCCGTCACCATCAAGGACGCCGACATCTTCCTCATCCTCGCCGCCGTCCTCTGCATGGCCGCCCTCGCCTTCTTCGTGCGCCGCAGCCGCACCGGCCGCGCCATGCAGGCCACAGCGCAGGACCCCGACACCGCGCAGCTGATGGGCATCGACACCAACCGCATCATCGTCATCGCCTTCGCCATCGGCGGCTTCTTCGCCGCCGTCGCGGCCGTCGCCTACGGACTCAAGTACGGCAACGTCGACTACCGCATGGGCTTCCTCATGGGCCTCAAGGCGTTCACCGCGGCCGTCCTCGGCGGCATCGGCAACATCTACGGCGCCATGCTCGGCGGCGTCGTCCTCGGCATCGCCGAGACCCTCGCCTCCGCCTACATCGACGAGATCCCCGGCATGCACCTCTTCGGCGGCGGCTCCTGGAAGGACGTCTGGGCCTTCTGCCTGCTCATCATCGTCCTTCTCGTCAGGCCCCAGGGCCTGCTCGGCGAACGCGTCGCGGACAGGGCGTGATCTCGATGACCGACACCACCAAAACCACCCCCGCCGCCCGCGGACTCGTCCCGCTCCCCCGCGCCGCGGCCCGCGCGCTCCTCCTCGCCGGAGGCATCGCCACCGCCGCCACCGCCTTCCTCGCCTGGACCTGGACCGACGAGTTCCCCGGCGACCTCACCATCAACGGCTACCCCGGCGGCCTGCAATGGCTCACCTTCGCCGCCGGCCTCCTCACCTCCCTCTTCACCCTCGCCCTCTACGGCGTCCGCGGCCTCGGCTGGCTCCTGCCCGCCCGCAACAACGCCCCCCTCACCCTCGCGGCGCTCGGCAGCTTCGGCACCACCTGGTTCACCATCATCGCCATCAGCGTCGAACTCGGCGGCGTCGTCAACCTCGAACCCGGCGCCTGGACAGCGGCCATCGCCTCCCTGCTGCCCGTCCTCGGCGCCTTCGCCCTCCCCCAACAGGGCACCGTCCAGGACAGCACCAGGGAAAGCCTGAAGGCGTACATCGCCAAGCCCGACGCGATCCCCGCACCCCAGCCCCTCACCCCCTGGCTGGAACGCGCCGCCATCACCCTCGCCACCATCCTCGGCCTCGCCGTCTTCACCTACGGCATCGACACCGCGTACGGCGAACTCTTCATCGGCTACCTCATCGTCGTCGTCTTCTTCGTCTGGGCCATGCACACCGCCGGCCTCATGGACCGCTTCTCCCGCCTCGTCGCCCGCAACCGCAGCTTCACGCTCGCCATGGGCTTCCTCGCGGCGATAGCGTTCCCCTTCACCCAGACCGACGACCACTACGCCAACATCGGCGTCAACATCCTGATCTTCGGAACCGTCGCCCTCGGCCTCAACATCGTCGTCGGCCTCGCCGGCCTCCTCGACCTCGGATACGTCGCCTTCCTCGGCGTCGGCGCCTACACCGCCGCCCTCGTCTCCGGCTCCGAGTTCTCCACCTTCTCCGGCGTCCAATTCCCCTTCTGGGCCGCCGCCCTCACCGGCGCCGCCGCCTCCCTGATCTTCGGCGTCCTCATCGGCGCCCCGACCCTGCGGCTGCGCGGCGACTACCTCGCCATCGTCACCCTCGGCTTCGGAGAGATCTTCCGCATCGCCGTCAACAACATGGACGGCGACTCCGGACCCGACGTCACCAACGGGCCCAACGGCATCCCGTCCATCCCCGACCTGAACATGTTCGGGTTCAACTTCGGCCAGACCCACGACATCGGCGGATTCACCCTGGGCCGCTTCGCCAACTACTACCTGCTGATGGTCCTCATCATGGCCATCGTGGTCCTCGTCTACACCCGCGCCGCCGACTCCCGTATCGGCCGCTCCTGGATCGCCATCCGCGAGGACGAGACCGCCGCCACCGCCATGGGCATCAACGGCTTCCGCGTCAAGCTCGTCGCCTTCGCCCTCGGCGCCGCCCTTGCCGGCCTCGCCGGCACCGTCAGCGCCCACGTCACCTACAGCGTGGTCCCCACGCCGTACCAGTTCGCCGGCTCCACCCCGCCCAACTCCGCGTTCCTCCTGGCCGCGGTCGTCCTCGGCGGCATGGGCACGGTCGCCGGACCGCTCCTCGGCGCGGCCCTGCTCTACCTGCTCCCCGAGAAGCTCGTCTTCCTCCAGGACAAGTCGCTCCTCGCCTTCGGCATCGCACTCATCCTGCTGATGCGCTTCCGCCCCGAAGGCATCATCGCCAACCGCCGGCGCCAGCTCGAATTCCACGAGACCGGCCAACTCGACGTACCCAAACAGACCACGCTGACCGACGAACCGGCCGTCACCAAGGCGGGGGCGTAACCATCATGACGACACCTGTACTCGAAGCCCGCGGCGTCACAATGCGCTTCGGCGGCCTCACCGCCGTCCGCTCCGTCGACTTCACGGTCAACGCCGGCGAGATCGTCGGCCTCATCGGCCCCAACGGCGCCGGCAAGACCACCTTCTTCAACTGCCTCACCGGCCTGTACGTCCCCACCGAGGGCACCGTCTCCTACAAGGGCACCGTCCTCCCGCCCAAGCCCCACCTGGTCACCCAGGCCGGCATCGCCCGGACCTTCCAGAACATCCGCCTGTTCGCCAACATGACGGTCCTGGAAAACGTCCTCGTCGGCCGCCACACACGGACCAAGGAAGGCCTCTGGTCGGCCCTCCTGCGCGGCCCCGGCTTCAAGAAGGCCGAACGCGCCAGCGAGGAACGCGCCATGGAACTCCTCGAGTTCATCGGCCTCGCCCACAAGCGCGACCACCTCGCCCGCAACCTCCCCTACGGCGAGCAGCGCAAGCTGGAGATCGCACGCGCCATGGCCTCCGAGCCCGGCCTGCTCCTCCTCGACGAGCCCACCGCCGGCATGAACCCCCAGGAGACGCGGGCCACCGAGGAACTCGTCTTCGCCATCCGCGACAAGGGCATCGCCGTCCTCCTCATCGAGCACGACATGCGCTTCGTCTTCAACCTCAGCGACCGCGTCGCCGTCCTCGTCCAGGGCGAGAAGCTCGTCGAGGGCACCTCCGAAGTCGTCCAGGCCGACGAGCGCGTCATCGCCGCCTACCTCGGAGAGCCGTTCGAAGGCGACCCCGGAGAGGCCGAAGCCGCGGAGGTCGAAGCAGCCGAGGCAGCAGCCGAAGCCGCCGCCGACGCGCCCAGCACCGCCAGCAGCACCAAGGGAGAAGCCAAGTGACCGCACTCCTCGAGGTCGAGGACCTCCGGGTCTCCTACGGCAAGATCGAAGCCGTCAAAGGCATCTCCTTCAGCGTCGAGGCCGGCCAGGTCGTCACCCTCATCGGCACCAACGGCGCCGGCAAGACCACGACCCTGCGCACGCTGTCGGGTCTGCTGAAGCCCACCTCCGGGAAGATCGTCTTCGACGGCAAGCCGCTGAGCGGGGTCCCCGCCCACAAGATCGTCGCCCTCGGCCTCGCCCACTCCCCCGAAGGCCGGCACATCTTCCCCCGCCTCACCATCGCGGAGAACCTCCAGCTCGGCGCGTTCCTCCGCAAGGACAAGGAAGGCATCGAGAAGGACATCCAACGGGCCTACGACCTCTTCCCCATCCTCGGGGAACGCAGGAAGCAGGCCGCGGGAACCCTCTCCGGCGGCGAACAGCAGATGCTCGCCATGGGCCGCGCCCTGATGTCCCAGCCCAAGCTCCTCATGCTCGACGAGCCCTCCATGGGCCTCTCCCCGATCATGATGCAGAAGATCATGGCGACGATCTCGGAGCTGAAGTCCCAGGGCACGACCATCCTGCTCGTCGAACAGAACGCCCAGGCGGCGCTCTCGCTCGCCGACCAGGGCCACGTCATGGAGGTCGGCAACGTCGTCCTCTCCGGGACGGGGCAGGACCTGCTGCACGACGAGTCGGTCCGCAAGGCGTACCTCGGCGAGGACTGAGGTCCGGCCCGCACACGAAGAGGCCCGCCCCCATCGAAAGGGGCGGGCCTCTTGTTCCGCTCTTCTCAGCCCTTGCCGGCCTTCTTCTCCTCCGCGTCCTGGATGACGGCCTCCGCGACCTGCTGCATCGACATCCGCCGGTCCATCGACGTCTTCTGGATCCACCGGAACGCGGCGGGCTCGGTCAGCCCGTACTCCGTCTGGAGGACCGACTTGGCCCGGTCCACCAGCTTCCGCGTCTCCAGCCGCAGCGTGAGGTCCGCGACCTCCTTCTCCAGCTCCTTCAGCTCCGTGAACCGCGAGACGGCCATCTCGATCGCCGGCACGACGTCGGTCTTGCTGAACGGCTTCACCAGGTAGGCCATGGCACCGGCGTCCCGGGCCCGCTCCACGAGGTCGCGCTGCGAGAAGGCGGTCAGCATCAGCACCGGCGCGATGCTCTCCTCGGCGATCTTCTCGGCCGCGGAGATACCGTCCAGCTTCGGCATCTTCACGTCCAGGATCACCAGGTCCGGCCGGTGCTCACGGGCCAGCTCCACGGCCTGCTCCCCGTCCCCGGCCTCACCTACGACGGTGTAGCCCTCCTCCTCCAGCATCTCTTTGAGATCGAGCCGGATCAGGGCCTCGTCCTCGGCGATGACGACCCGGGTCGTCATCGGAGGCACGTGCGAGTTGTCCTCATCAGGCACGTCAACGGGCTGGGGCGACTCGGGGGCGCTCACGTGGGCTCCTTGGTACGGGGCAGGCCGGTACTGCTCCCAAGAGCGTACCTAGCAGCAAGGCCACACAGTGAACCGGTACACTGCTCATCGGTCCCCTGACTTGCCCGGTTGGAGGAACTGGTCAGACTCGCGGCACTCAAAATGCCGTGCCCATTGGGCATGTGGGTTCGAATCCCACACCGGGCACAACGAGGTCGAAAGCGGAGGATCACGTCGCGTGGTTCTCCGCTTTTTGCTGCCCATGGTCACGATCAGTGACGCACGGTAGTCGAATGACCTTTCATGGCACTGAAGTGCGACAGAGGGCCCTTGCACTGCTGCGCGGCGGCGCGAAGAACGCGGACGTGGCCCGCAGCCTGAACGTGCCGCTGGGCACGGTCGGCTACCGGAAGCACATGGACCGGGCCACACGCGGCGAGTGCCCAGGCCGCCACGACCCGAAGTGCCCCCGATGTGATGGACGGGAACTCGACGAGGCCGCCTACGCCTATCTGCTCGGCCTGTATCTCGGCGACGGTCATATCAGCCACTACTCCGAGCACCGCGTGCCCAACCTCATGATCACCTGCACGGAATCGTGGCCCGGCCTCATGGACGACTGCGAACGGGCCATGCGTGCGGTCTTCCCGGAGAACTCGGTCTGCCGTGTCCGCAAGACCGGCTGTCGCAACGTGAAGGTCTACTCGAAGCACCTGCACTGCCTCTTCCCGCAGCACGGCCCCGGCAGGAAGCACGATCGTCCCATTGCCCTTGAACCGTGGCAGCAGGCCATCGTCGAAGCCCACCCCTGGGAATTCATCCGGGGTCTCATCCACTCCGACGGTTGCCGGATCACCAACTGGACGACCCGCATGGTCGCCGGGGAGCGCAAGCGCTACGAATACCCGCGCTACTTCTTCCAACAAGTCGGACGACATCCGGAAGCTCTTCACGGATGCCCTCGACACGGTGGGCGTCGAGTGGACCACGTTGGCCCGCGGGAGCGATCCGTTCAACATCTCCGTCGCCCGCAAAGCCTCAGTAGCCCTCATGGACGCCCACGTAGGACCCAAGTACTGACGGCACCCTACTTCGGGCTGTCGTCCTCGCCGATGTGGTGGACGCGGACCATGTTCGTCGAGCCGGAGACGCCGGGGGGCGAGCCCGCCGTGATGACGACCGTGTCGCCCTTCTGGCAGCGGCCATAGCGCAGGAGGAGCTCGTCGACCTGGTCGACCATCGCGTCCGTGGAGTCCACGCAGGGACCGAGGAACGTCTCGACGCCCCAGGTCAGGCTGAGTTGGGAGCGGGTGGCCTGGTCGGGGGTGAAGGCGAGGAGGGGGATCGGGGAGCGGTAGCGGGAGAGGCGGCGGGCCGTGTCGCCGGACTGGGTGAAGGCGACCAGGAATCGCGCGCCCAGGAAGTCGCCCATTTCCGCCGCTGCCCGGGCTACGGCGCCGCCCTGGGTGCGGGGCTTGTTGCGTTCGGTGAGCGGCGGGAGGCCCTTGGCCAGGATGTCCTCCTCCGCCGCTTCGACGATGCGGGCCATCGTCCTGACTGTTTCGATCGCGTGTTTGCCGACGCTCGTTTCGCCGGAGAGCATGACGGCATCGGTGCCGTCGATGACCGCGTTGGCGACGTCGGAGGCCTCCGCACGCGTCGGGCGGGCGTTGTCGATCATCGAGTCGAGCATCTGTGTGGCGACGATGACGGGTTTGGCGTTGCGCTTCGCCAGTTTGATGGCGCGTTTCTGGACGATCGGGACCTGTTCCAGCGGCATTTCGACGCCGAGATCTCCGCGCGCGACCATGATGCCGTCGAACGCCGCGACGATTTCCTCGATGTTCTCCACCGCCTGGGGTTTTTCGACCTTGGCGATGACGGGGAGTCGGCGGCCTTCCTCGTCCATGATGCGGTGGACGTCATGGATGTCGCGGCCGGTGCGGACGAAGGAGAGGGCGATGACGTCGGCGCCGGTGCGCAGGGCCCAGCGGAGGTCCTCCTCGTCCTTCTTGGAGAGGGCGGGGACGGAGACGGCGACGCCGGGGAGGTTGAGGCCCTTGTGGTCGGAGATGACGCCGCCCTCGACGACCGTGGTGTGGACGCGGGGGCCGTCGACCTCGGTGACTTCCAGGCAGACCTTGCCGTCGTCGACGAGGATGCGTTCGCCGGTGGTGACGTCGTCCGCGAGGCCGGCGTAGGTGGTGCCGCAGATGTTGCGGTCGCCTTCGACGCCTTCTTCGACGGTGATGGTGAAGGTGTCGCCGCGTTCAAGGAGTACGGGGCCTTCGGTGAAGCGGCCGAGCCGGATCTTCGGTCCTTGAAGGTCGGCGAGGATACCCACGCTGCGGCCGGTCTCGTCGGCGGCCTTGCGTACCCGGTGGTAGCGCTCCTCGTGTTCGGCGTGTCCGCCGTGGCTGAGGTTGAAGCGGGCTACGTCCATTCCGGCGTCGACCAGGGCTTTGATCTGGTCGTACGAGTCGGTGGCGGGCCCCAGTGTGCAGACGATCTTTACTCGGCGCATGGTCTGAGCCTATGAGTTACCGACTGGTAGAGAATTGGTCGTGAGTGACTACTCAACAGACTTTGCATGAAACGTTATTGACAAGTGTTGAATTGTGCGACGGGGTGCTCCGATGAGCACCCCGAGGAATTCGGTCGGGTTTTCGGAATGGGCTTTTCTCCCTGCGCCCCGATCGACCCTGAGCGGTCCCCGACCCGACCCGGAAAAGCCCCTGACAGGGGCACCACATGGGCGACAGGGCACCTAACGTGACGACGTGCCCCGGCCGGGTCCGCACGCCCTGACACAACCGCTCTCTTTCACGAGGAGGATCCATGCCGTCAAGGGGCAGATCCGCACTGCGGCGCATCGCCGCCCGGGGCACGGCCATGGCCGTGGGAGCCGCCATGGCCGTCATCACCGGCCTCGCCGCCGCTCCCGCGGTCCACGCGTCGCCGTCCGCCACCGGGGCCCTGCGGTGGGCACCGTGTGACGACCCGGCGAAGCCGGGAGCCGAGTGCGCCACTCTTTCGGTGCCGGCCGACTGGGCCCACCCGGACGGGCCGAGACTCGACCTGGCCGTGGCCCGCCGCAAGGCCACCGACCCCGGCGCACGCGTCGGCTCGATGGTGTTCGGCCCCGGCGGGCCGGGCGACTCGGGTGTGGAGATGGTGGTGCGCCGTATCAGCCGGTTCAGCCCCGAGGTCCGCCGCAGGTTCGACATCGTCAGCTTCGACCCGCGCGGCGTGGGCGGCAGCAACCCGGTGACCTGCTCCGGCGACCTGCTTGCCGAGCGGCCGTCACCGGAGCTGAAGAGCCAGGCGGACTTCGACGCCACCATGGCGTACAACCGGCGGCTCCGTGCCGACTGCCGGGCCCGTACCGGCCCGGTGTTCGACCACCTTGACACCGCCCAGACGGTACGGGACCTGGACGCTCTCCGGGCCGCCCTCGGCGAGCGGAAACTGACCTTCCACGGCAGCTCGTACGGCACGGTGCTCGGCGCGCAGTACGCCGAGACCTACCCGCGCCGCGTGCGCGCGATGGTGCTGGAGAGCGTCATGGACCACAGCGTCCCGACCACCCGTGACTTCCTGCGGTCCGAGGCGGCCACGGCAGAGGATTCATTCCAGGAGTTCGTGAAGTGGTGCGACGGTGCCGCGGACTGCGCGCTGCACGGCCGCGACGTCCGCGCCGTCTGGCGGGGCCTGTTGACTCAGGCCGGGCGCGGCGAGCTGGAGGACCCGGCGAAGCCGGGCACCTCGCTGTCGTCTGCGGACCTGGTCAACAAGATCGCGTTCCGGAAGTTCTACGAGGCCGACTACGCGGGCCTTGCCACGGCGATCGCGGGGATGGACGCGAGGGAGCCGCTGCCCGCGTCGCCCACCTCGATAGCGCCGCTGCCTCCGGCCACCCCGGTCTTCTGCTCGGACTGGCACCTGCCAGTGCGCGATTACCAGGAGTATGCCTCGCTCGTCGCCATGATGGACATGACCGCGCCTGACCTGCCTTACCTGCTGCCGATCCACATGGCAGCGGCGTGTCTGGGCGCGCCGACCGCCAACCCGCAGCACCGCCTGGACGCACACGGTGCCCCGCCGATCCTGGTGTCCAACGCGCTGCACGACCCCGCCACCGGCTACCCGTGGGCGGTCTCGGTGGCCCGGCAACTCGGCCGCAGCGGCGTGCTCCTCACCTATGAGGGCCGGGGGCACGGCAGCGTCACCAGCGGCCCGTGCATGGAGGACGCCGTGGACAGCTACCTCACCGACCTGGCAGTCCCACCACGGGGCACCCGCTGCCCCGCCGTGCCTTCCTGAGAGCTTGCCGATCCGGATCCGCCTGGCAGGCGGATCAAGGCGGTTGCCCCGGAGACGAAGGACAGCCCCTAGAGCTGCGGCGGCACCATCGTGAAGCGGGCGTTGATCTGGGCGTGGACACGCTGGCGCTGGGGTTCGAGGTCGAGGGGGGCCGCCGGGGCGTTCTCGGCGCCGCCGAAGGTGGCGGAGCGCGCGCGGCCGGGAGCCTGGGGGTAGGGCGGCGGGGCGTTCTCGGCGCCGATGTCGGCGAGTTCGACCAGGGCGGAGAGGGTGGTGCCGAGCGCCTCGGCGTACTCGCGGGCGCGCTGGACGGCTTCCCGTACGGCCTTCTTGCGGGCTTCGCGGTGGGCGGGCGAGTCGGGGCGCAGGGCCCACCAGGGGCCGTCCACGCGGGTGAGTTCCAGGTCGGCGAGGCGGGTGGTGAGTTCGCCGAGGGCGGTGAAGTCGGTGAGTTCGGCGGTGACGTGAACGCTGCCGTGGTAGGTGCGGACGCGTTCGCCGCGGCCGTGCTTGGTGAGTTCGGGGGTGATGGAGAAGGCGCCGGTCTCCAGGCGTTCGACGGCGTCGCCGTAGGACTTGACGAGGTCGAGGACGCCGGCGTTGCGGCGGGTGAGGTCGTCGAGGGCGGAGCGGCGGTCGCGACCGCGGGCGGCGACGGTGATGCCTATGCGGGCGATCTCGGGGTCGACTTCGAGGCGGGCCTCGCCGCGGACGGCGATGCGGGGGGCGTCGGGTGTGCCGTAGGGGACGGCGGGCTGGGAGGCGTCTGACGTGGGCGCGGTCATACGCCCCACTCTGTCATGTCTTGGCTGGCCAAAGGCGTGGAGCCGGTGGGTCGAGTCATCAGATCGCAACCTGGCGGGTCTGTTGCTGCCGGTCATGACCGGGTCAGAATCTACGCGCGTTATCTACGCGCGTCGTTCACAGATTCCGCGAGGAGCCAGACATGCCGTTGAACCGCCGGAAGTTCCTGGAGAAGTCCGCCGTGACCGGGGCGGGGGTGGCGCTGGCCGGTGCGGTCGGGGCGCCGGGTGCGCAGGCGGCCGAGGCGCGCGGGGGCGAGCGGGGCGTGAAGCGGTACGCCTTCACCGTGCTCGGGACGACGGACCTGCACGGCAACGTCTTCAACTGGGACTACTTCACGGACCAGGAGTTCGACGACAAGAACCACAACGACGTCGGTCTCGCCAAGGTCTCGACCCTGGTGAACCGCGTCCGCGAGGAGAAGGGCCGCCGCAACACGCTGCTGATCGACGCGGGCGACACCATCCAGGGCACGCAGTTGTCGTACTACTACGCGAAGGTCGACCCGATCACGGCCGAGGGCGGCCCCGTGCACCCGATGGCGCAGGCCATGAACGCGATGGGCTATGACGCGGCGGCGCTCGGCAACCACGAGTTCAACTACGGCATCCCGGTGCTGCGGAAGTTCGAGCAGCAGTGCCGTTTCCCGCTGCTGGGCGCGAACGCGCTGGACGCGAAGACGCTGCGGCCGGCCTTCGCGCCGTACAGCATGCACCGGCTGCGCACGCCGTGCGGGCGGGACGTGAAGGTGGCGGTGCTGGGTCTGACCAACCCGGGGATCGCGATCTGGGACAAGGCGAACGTGCAGGGGAAGATGACGTTCCCGGGTCTGGAGGAGCAGGCGGCGAAGTGGGTGCCGAAGCTGCGGTCGATGGGCGCGGACGTCGTCATCGTGTCGGCGCACAGCGGTTCGTCGGGGACGTCGTCCTACGGTGACCAGTTGCCGTACATCGAGAACGCGGCCGGGCTGGTGGCCGAGCAGGTGCCGGGCATCGACGCGATCCTGGTCGGGCACGCCCACACGGAGATTCCCGAGTACTTCGTCACCAACAAGAAGACCGGCAAGCAGGTCGTGCTGTCCGAGCCCCTCAAGTGGGGTCAGCGGCTCACGCTCTTCGACTTCGAGCTGGTGTGGGACAAGGGCCGCTGGGCGGTCGAGAAGGTGGGCGCACAGGTCCTGAACTCCAACACCGTGGAGGAGGACCCGAAGATCGTCCGGCTGCTGTCCGACGAGCACGAGAAGGTCGTGGCGTACGTCAACCAGGTCATCGGCACGAACGCGGCGGAGATGACGTCGGCCGAGGCGCCGTACAAGGACGTGCCGATCATCGATCTGATCAACCACATCCAGGCGGACACGGTGAAGCAGGCGCTGGCGGGCACGGAGCACGCCGCGCTGCCCGTGCTGTCGCAGGCGGCGTGCTTCTCGCGGTCCGCCCGGATCCCGGCGGGCGAGGTGACGATCCGGGACGTGGCGGGTCTGTACGTCTTCGAGAACACGCTGGAGGCGCGTCTGATGACGGGTGCGCAGATGAAGGCGTACCTGGAGTTCTCGGCGAACTACTTCGCGCAGACGGCGCCGGGTGCGGAGGTGGATCCGGCGAAGCTGACGAACGCGAACGGCACGCCGGACTACAACTACGACGTGGTGAGCGGTCTGGCGTACGAGATCGACATCGCGAAGCCGGCCGGTTCGCGGGTGACGAACGTGCGGTTCGAGGGGCAGCCGCTCGCGGACGACGCGAAGTTCGTGTTCGCGGTGAACAACTACCGGGCCAACGGCGGCGGCAACTTCCCGCATGTCGCCGCTGCCCAGCTGCTGTGGTCGAACTCGGAGGAGATCCGCAACACCATGATCGCCTGGGTGAAGGCGAAGGGGTCCATCGACCCGGCCGAGTTCGCGGCGGTGGACTGGAGGCTCACGCGGAACGGCACGCCCGTCTTCTAGAAGCAGTCCCTGGGGAGCCGTCCCGTTGGGAAGCCGTCCGGGGCCGCGTCACCTTCGGTCCACGAGCGGGGTCAGCGACGGTGCCTCACGGGGCGGCGGGACCTGCTGCCGCTGCGTGAGGCCGAAGGTGGTGAAGGCGGTGCGGCGCGGGAGCGCGTACGCCTCCCCGCCCGTCAGGGAGTTGAGGATGATCGCGCTGCGCCAGGCGGCGAGGCCGAGGTCCGGGGCGCCGACGCCGTGCGTGTGGGTGTCGGCGTTCTGGACGTATACCGAGCCGGTGACGGACGGATCGAGGACGAGGCGGTAGTCCTCGTCGATGCGCGGGCGCTGCCGGCCGTCGCGGCGCATGTAGGGGTCGAGGCCGGCGAGGATCCGGTCGAGGGGGCGTTCGCGGTAGCCGGTGGCGAGGACGACGGCGTCGGTGATGAGGCGGGAGCGGCTGTCCTGCCGGCCGTGCTCCAGATGCAGTTCCACCCTGGTCGTGGCGACGCGGCCGGCGGTGCGGACCCGGACGCCGGGGGTGAGGACGGCGTCGGGCCAGCCGCCGTGCAGCGTGCGGCGGTACAGCTCGTCGTGGATGGCGGCGATGGTGGCGGCGTCGATGCCCTGGTGCAGCTGCCACTGTCCGGCGACGAGCCGGTCGCGGGCGGCATCGGGCAGGGCGTGGAAGTAGCGGGTGTGGTCGGGGGTGAAGTGCTCCAGGCCGAGCTTGGAGTACTCCATCGGTGCGAAGGCCTCGGTGCGGCCCAGCCAGTGGATCTTCTCGCGCCCGGCGGGCCTGTTGCGCAGCAGGTCGAGGAAGATCTCGGCGCCGGACTGTCCGATGCCCACGACCGTGACGTGCTCGGCGGCGAGCAGGGCCGCGCGGTGGTCGAGGTAGTCGGCGGCGTGTACGACGGGCACGCCGGGGGCCTCGACGAGCGGCTTGAGTGGTTCGGGGACGCAGGGCTCGGTGCCGATGCCGAGGACGACGTTCCTCGCGTACGTGCGGCCGAGGGCCTCCGCTTCTCCGTCGGCGTCGAGCTGGGTGAAGTCGACCTCGAAGACGTCCCGTTCGGGGTTCCAGCGGACGGCGTCGACCTGGTGGCCGAAGTGCAGCGCCGGGAGGTTCTCGCAGACCCAGCGGCAGTAGGCGTCGTACTCGGCGCGCTGGATGTGGAAGCGCTCGGCGAAGTAGAAGGGGAAGAGCCGCTCGCGGGACCTGAGGTAGTTGAGGAACGTCCAGGGGCTGGTGGGGTCGGCGAGGCTCACCAGGTCGGCGAGGAACGGCACCTGGATGGTCGCGCCGTCGATGAGCAGGCCGGAGTGCCAGCTGAAGGCGGGGCGCTGCTCGTAGAAGGCGGTGTCGAGTTCGCCGAGCGGGTGGGCGAGCGCGGCGAGGGACAGGTTGAACGGGCCGATGCCGATGCCGACCAGGTCGCGGGGCGCGTCGGGCTCGTGGTGCGGGTGCTGGGACGGGGAGGCCGGGGCGGGGTTCGGCCCGTCGTGCGGCTGGGGACTCGGCACGGGGTTCATCGGGGGGTGTGTCCTTCCACGAGTGTCGCTTGCCGCGCTGCGACGAGGTGGAGCAGCGCGGCCAGGTCGTCGGGCCCGGTGGCGGGGTTGAGGAGGGTGGCCTTGAGCCAGAGCCGGCCGTCGAGACGGGCCCGGCCGAGGACGGCACGGCCGTCGGTGAGGAGCGCGCGGCGTACGGCGGCCACGGTGTCGTCGGTGGCGCCCGCGGGCCGGAACAGGACCGTGCTGATGACGGGCCGGGCGTGGAGTTCGAGGCCGGGGTGCTCGTCGACGAGGGCGGCGAACTCCCGGGCCCGGGCGCAGACCTGGTCGACGAGTGCGCCGAGGCCGCTGCGGCCGAGGGTCTTGAGGGTGACGGCGAGCTTGAGGACGTCGGGGCGGCGGGTGGTGCGCAGGGACCGGCCGAGCAGGTCCGGCAGGCCGGCCTCGGTGTCGTCGGCGGCGTTGAGGTAGGGGGCGCGGTGCCTCAGGGCGGTGAGGTCGCGGGGGTCCTTGACGGCCAGGAGGCCCGCGGCGATCGGCTGCCAGCCGAGTTTGTGCAGGTCGAGGGTGACGGTGGCGGCGGCGTCGAGCCCGGCGAGCCGGGCGCGGTGGCGGTCGCTGAAGAGGAGGCCTGCGCCGTAGGCGGCGTCGATGTGCAGCCGGGCGCCGTGGGCCGCGCAGCGGGCGGCGATCTCGGGCAGGGGGTCGACGAGTCCGGCGTCGGTGGTGCCGGCGGTGGCGGCGACGAGCAGCGGGCCGGGCAGGTGGGAGAGGGCCTCGTCGAGCGCGGCGGGGTGGAGCGTGCCGGCCGGGGCGGGTACGACGACGGGCTCGGGCAGCCCGAGCAGCCAGGCGGCCCGCGCCAGCGAGTGGTGGGCGTTCGCCCCGCACACGAGCCGTACGGACCCGCCGTACGCCTCCCGTGCGAGGAGGAGGGCGAGCTGGTTGGACTCGGTTCCGCCGGTGGTGATCAGGGAGTCGGGGTCCGTGCCCACCTCTCCCCCGGCCCCGTAGATCTCCGCGGCCAGCGCCCCCGCGACCAGCCGTTCCAGTTCCGACGCCGCCGGGGCCTGGTCCCAGGAGTCCAGGGAGGGGTTGAGGGCCGAGGCCGCGAGGTCGGCGGCTGTGGCGAGGGCGAGGGGCGGGCAGTGGAGGTGGGCGGCGCACAGGGGGTGTGCCGGGTCGGCGGCGCCCTCGGCGAACGCGCGGACCAGGGTGCGCAGCGCGTGCGGGTCGCCCTGGTCGGGCAGGGCCTCCCCCACCGCCTCCCGCAGCCGCGCCGCGACCGCGTCCGGCCCGCCCGCCGGCAGCGGCCCGCCTCGGGCCCGGGTGCCGTCGTCCAGCGCTTGGAGCACGGTGTCGAGCAACGGCCGCAGGGCGAGCGGGCCTTCGGGGCCTGAGGCGAGGGGCGGCGTGCTCATGGGCTGTCCTCCGGGGCGCGGGACGGGCGCGCCCGAATAGCCCAACGACCGGATGCGGGAGGAGGTACTTCCGTACGGGGAAACCCGCCGGAACCGCCCGGCCCGGGCTCGGCCCCTGAAGTCGTCCGCGTGGTCCTGCGCCAGGAGCGCGAACGGGCGACCGCCCGCGCCCCGCGTAGCCGGTCCTAGCCGTTCTGCCCCTGCTGGACCCGCAGGGCCCGTGCCAGATCGTCGAGTTGGTCGGCGAGCTTGCGGCGCAGCGCCGGGATCGGCGCGGCGTCGCGCAGGCACTCCTCGCCGAGGCGGAGGTTCTCGGGGTCGACGGCGTGGGCGGGAAAGGCCCAGCGGCCGGCGGCTTCGGCGATGGCGGGGCCGCGGCGGTCGGCGACGTCGACCGCGTCCGTGTAGTAGCGCGGCACGTACGCGCGTACCAGGTCGGCCTGTTCGGGCTGCCAGAAACCCTGGGCGGTGGCGGTGAACAGGTAGTTGGACAGCTCGTCGGAGCCGAACATCGCCTCCCAGGCGCGGGCCTTGGCGTCCGGGTCGGGCAGGGCTGCCCGGCAGCGGGCGGCGCCCTCCAGGCCGGTGGCGCTCGGGTCGCGTTCCAGTTCGGCGGCGAGGGCGGCCTCGTCGGTGGCGCCGAGGACGGCGAGCCGGCCCAGGACGCGCCAGCGCAGCTCGGGGTCGAGCTCCGGGCCGCCGGGCACGGTGCCGTCGGCGAGCCAGGCGGCGATGGCGTCCGGGTGGGCGGCGACGTCGATGCGGTGGCGTACGGCGATCAGGCGCAGGCCGGGGTTGTCGCCGTCCTCGGTGCGGCGGATGAGGTCGCGGCACAGCTCGGACAGTGTGGCGAGCGCGGCGGGCCGCTCCTCGGGCGCGACGTAGCGGTCGGTGATGTACGTGGACGCGAAGGCGAGCACGCCCTGGACGATCGCGAGGTCGGTCTCCAGCGGGAGATGGGCCCGGGCGGTCTCCAGGTAGGCGGCGGGCGCCAGTTCGCCGTCGCGGACGGCGTCGCGCAGGGCGTTCCAGACGACCGCGCGGGTGAGCGGTTCGGGCAGGCCGGACAGCTCCTTACGGATGGTCTCGAAGGACTCGGGGTCGAAGCGGACCTTGGCGTAGCTGAGGTCGCCGTCGTTGAGGAGGAGCAGCGCGGGGCGCTTGCCGATGGGGTGGGCGCCGGTCTGCGGCAGGTCCAGGTGGAGGCGTTCGCGCAGGACGAGGTTCCTGCCGTCGTCGCCGAGGTCCCGGTCGTACAGGCCGACGGCGATGCGGTGCGGGCGGCTGCCGGTGCGGTCGACTGTGAGGGCGCAGGTGCCGTTCTCACCGGGGGCGAGGTGCGGGGTGAGGGTGTCGACGCCGGTGGTGCGCAGCCAGGCGTCGGCCCAGGCGTGGACGTCGCGGTCGGTGGCGTCGGCGAGGGAGTCGGTGAAGTCGGCCAGGGTGGCGTTGCCGAACCTGTGCCGGGTGAAGTGGGTGTTGATGCCGGCCAGGAAGTCCTCCTCGCCGAGCCAGGCGACCAGCTGCCGCAGCGCGCTGGCGCCCTTGGCGTAGGAGATGCCGTCGAAGTTGAGCAGCGCGGAGGCGGTGTCGTCGACGGCTTCGGGGGCGACGGGGTGGGTGGAGGGTCGCTGGTCGGCGTCGTAGCCCCAGGCCTTGCGGTTGACGCCGAAGTCCGTCCACGTGTCGGTGCCCCACTTCCTGGGGGGAGTCCTCCCAGATCCCCCGAGGGTCGCCTCGGTGAGGGTCTGGTAGCCCATGTACTCGGCGAAGGACTCGTTCAGCCAGATGTCGTCCCACCACTTGAGGGTGACGAGGTCGCCGAACCACATGTGGGCCATCTCGTGGGCGACGACCATGGCGCGGGTCTGCCGTTCGGTGTCGGTGACGGCGGAGCGGTAGACGAACTCGTCGCGGAAGGTGACCAGTCCGGGGTTCTCCATGGCGCCCGCGTTGAACTCGGGGACGAAGGCCTGGTCGTAGGAGTCGAAGGGGTAGGGCTCGTCGAACTTCTCGTGGTAGCGGTCGAAGCACGCGCGCGTGACGTCGAGAAGTTCGTCGGCGTCGGTGTCCAGGTAGGGGGCGAGGGAGCGGCGGCAGTGCAGGCCGAAGGGCAGGCCGCGGTGCTCGGTGCGCACGGAGTGCCAGGGGCCTGCGGCGACGGCGACCAGGTAGGTGGAGATCAGCGGGGTGGCGGCGGCGTTCCAGAGGCCGTCGCCGGTGTGCTCGGTGACGCCGTTGGCGAGGACGGTCCAGCCCTCCGGGGCCTTCACCGACAGCTCGAAGACGGCTTTCAGGTCGGGCTGGTCGAAGGCGGCGAAGACGCGCTGGACGTCCTCCATGAACAGCTGGGTGTAGACGTAGGTCTCGCCGTCGGTGGGGTCGGTGAAGCGGTGCATGCCCTCGCCGGTGCGGGAGTAGCGCATGCGCGCGTGCACCCGCAGTTCGTGCTCGCCGGCGGTGAGGTTCTTCAGGGGCAGCCGGTTGCCGTCCAGGGCTTCCGGGTCCAGGGGTTGTCCGTCGAGGGTGACGGAGCGCAGCTCGGCAGGCCTGACCTCGACGAAGGTGTCCCCGTCCGCGCGGGCGCTGAACCTGATCAGGGTGCGGGAGTCGAAGATCTCGTCGCCGGTGGTCAGGTCGAGTTCGATCGTGTAGCGGTGGACGTCGAGGAGCCCTGCTCGGGTCTGCGCTTCGTCGCGCGTCAGTACGGACATGCAGGACATGCTGCCTGATGGCACTGGCATGGCACAGAGGCGGATCGGTATGCGACCGATGTCCGGTCTAGGTGCGGTCTTTTTCGAGCTCCCCGGCGTGCGCCCCCATGGGCCGCTGGGGCGGCACACGCATGTCGGGGTGGGGCAGGGCGGGCCGTTGGATGTGCGCGGCGGTCTCGGTGTGCTCCCGGACCTCCGCGCGCAGCCGGCGCACCTCCTGCTCCAGGGCGAGGTGGTGCTGGTGGGCGTCGTAGAGGTAGCGGACCTTGGTGCGCAGGGCCCAGGGGTCCACGGGTTTCATGACGAGGTCGGCGACGCCGAGGCCGAAGGCCGCGGTGGTGAGTTCCTGGTCGGGGCCGAAGCCGGTGAGCAGGATCACCGGGATGTGCTGGGTCTGTTCCACGCGCCGCATGTAGCGCACGACCTCCAGCCCGCTGACGCCGGGCATGCGCACGTCGAGCAGGAGCAGGCCGACCTGGCCGCGCAGCACCTGCTTGAGCGCCTCGTCGCCGCTGGTGGCCCGGCCGAGCAGATAGCCCAGCGGGGCCAGGGCGCTCTCCAGTGCGTACAGCGTGTCCTCGTGATCGTCGACGATGAGGATCCTGGTATCCGACGGCATGGCCCGACGCCCCTCCCTCGTGGAGGACCAGAGTAAGCCAGGGACACTGACGCGCAGTGCTCGTCAGCTGACATGCTGTGCACAGCGCAGCATGCCCCGCGCGGGCCGCCGTGTCACTCCCCCTGGGGCGGTCGCACGAGGTCAGTTACGGCCGGGCGCCGAGCCGTTGAGCGCCTCGTCTGCGATGCGCTCGTGGTGGCGGATGACCTCGGCGACGATGAAGTTCAGGAACTTCTCCGCGAAGGCCGGGTCCAGTTTGGCGTTC
Source organism: Streptomyces sp. NPDC052064 (assembly GCF_055585925.1). NCBI lineage: Bacteria > Bacillati > Actinomycetota > Actinomycetes > Kitasatosporales > Streptomycetaceae > Streptomyces > Streptomyces sp. NPDC052064. The sequence continues at coordinate 421,943 of NZ_JBVJJE010000003.1, read as the reverse complement.
TCGGCGAGCGCGCGCAGCCGGGAAATCTGGCGAGACTCACGCGCCGGGTCGGCGGGCGGCAGCTGGTGCCGGGCCTTGAGGAGGCCGACCTGCTGAGTGCACTTGAAGCGCTCGGCGAGCATGTGAACGACGGCCGCGTCGATGTTGTCGATGCTGTCGCGCAGCCGGGCGAGTTCCTCACGGACGGCAGGGTCGACGTCACCGGTGCCGGTGTTGCTGGTGGTCATGACAGATCAGCCTAAGGGGCGCACGCCCGGCGGACGCGGGCCGTCTCACGACTCGGCGGTGCGCAGCCGCTTGTGGAAGCAGACGTCCTCGTGTCCGCCGGGCACGCCCTCGATGCGGGCCCGTTCCCGGAAGCCGAGCCGCGGGTAGAAGCCGGGCGCCTGGAAGCTGTACGTGGAGACGATCATGTCCGTGCAGCCGCGCCGGACGGCCTCGTCCTCCGCGGCGCGCATCAGGCGGCCGCCCCAGCCGGCGTGCCGCTGGTCCGCGCGCACCCAGAGCATGTCCACGGAAGCCAGGCTGCCCCAGGTCCAGGCGGTGAGTCCGCCGATCAGGTCGCCGGCCTCGTCGGCGACGCGGACGGAGAGGGGCTCGGTCGTGGCGCCGTCGGCGGCGGCCGTGTTGAAGGCGGTCAGCTCCTCGTCGAGCCGCTTCTCGAGTTCGTCGTCCTGGCCGCCCACCCGGAGCGTGGCGGCGACGGAGCGCTGTTCGCTGGTCACGGCCCGGATTCTGCCAGCGGCCGGGGGCGGCGACGACCGCTTTTCGCGGCGGCCGCACGGCCCCGTGGCCGTCAGACTTCCGTACAGTGGAACCGGGTTCAGGGGCGTCTTGGGGGTGAGGCGTGGCGAACGACGGGCCGGTCGAGCACGGCTACCCGCATCTGGAGACGGTGCGGGCCGCCGTCACGGCGCTGTACAAGCGACTGTCGTACGACACGATCCAGACGTTCGCGACCAGTGTGGTCCCCGCCGACGTGGCGTTCTGCGACACCGACGACCTGTATCTGGGGGCGCAGCGGGTGGCGCGCGAGCTGGTGCGGCACTACCGGCTGCCGGACGCCCGGCTGATCGTGAGCTTCCGGGAGATGCGGCACGCGGCGAACGTCGAGCTCGCGGCCGGGCCGGAGTACTTCGTGGAGCTGAACGACCGGTTCCGTACGCATCGGCGGGACATCGGGGCGGCCCTGGCGCACGAGGTGATGCATGTGTACCTGCACCGCCTCGACCTGTCCTTCCCGGGCGTCCGGGACAACGAGATCCTGACGGACACGGCGACGACGTATCTGGGCGCGGGCTGGCTGCTGCTGGACGCGTACCGGGAGGACCGGGCGTCGTCCCAGAAGCTGGGATATCTCACGCCGGAGGAGTTCGGGTACGTGCTGGCCAAGCGCGCGCTCGTCTTCGGCGAGGACCCGTCGGTGTGGTTCACCAGTCCGCAGGCGTACACGGCGTACGTGAAGGGGATGGAGCTGGCCCGTCGCGATGAGCAGCAACCGCCGTTGACCGCGGCGGGGTGGGCGGGGCGGCGGCGGTACGCGCGCGATCGGCGGCATGCGCCGGCCGGGCCGCCGCAGCCGGGTGTGCGGTACTCGTTCACTCCCGACGGGGGTGGGCGGTTGCGGGTGTCGTTTCCCTGTCCGACCTGTCATCAGCGGATCAGGGTGCCGGTGCGGGGGCGGGTTCGGGCGCGGTGTGCGTTGTGCCGGAGCGTGCTGGAGTGCGACACGTAGACCTTCTAAGCCCCGTACACCGGCCTGGGCTCGCCCGCTTCCGCCAGCAGTTCGCGCGCCGCCTCCCCCGCCTCCCCCGGAGACCACCGCTCGCCCTTGTCCACGCCAGGGCCCGGGCGCCAGCCCTCCATCACCGTGATCCGGCCGCCCTCCGCCTCGAAGACCCGGCCCGTCACCCCGGCGCTCGCGGCCGAGCCGAGCCAGACGACCAGGGGGGAGACGTTCTCCGGGGCCATCGCGTCGAAGCCGGAGTCGGGCGCCGCCATGGTTTCGGCGAAGGTGCGCTCCGTCATGCGGGTCCGGGCGGCGGGGGCGATCGCGTTGACCTGGACGCCGTAGCGGCGCAGTTCGGCCGCCGCGACCAGGGTCAGGGCGACGATCCCGGCCTTGGCGGCGCTGTAGTTGCCCTGTCCGACCGAGCCCAGCAGGCCCGCGCCGCTGCCGGTGTTGACGACCCGGGCCTCGGGCCGGCGGCCCGCCTTGGCCTCGGACCGCCAGTGTGCGGCGGCGTGCCGCAGGGGCAGGAAGTGGCCCTTGAGGTGGACGCGTACGACGGCGTCGAAGTCGTCCTCGTCGAGGTTGACCAGCATCCGGTCACGCAGGAAGCCCGCGTTGTTGACGAGTGTGTCGAGCCGGCCGTACGTCTCCAGTGCCGTCCGGACGAGGGAGGCGGCGCCCTCGGTCGTGGCGATGTCACCGCCGTGCGGCACCGCCTCGCCGCCCGCCGCGCGGATCTCCTCGGCGACGCGGGCGGCCGGGCTGCCGGGGCCGGGCATCCCGTCGGCTCCGGGTGTGCCGTCGAGACCGACGCCGAGGTCGTTGACGACGAGCCGCGCGCCCTCGGCGGCGAACGCGAGGGCGTGGGCGCGGCCGAGTCCCCGGCCCGCGCCGGTGACGACGACGACCCGACCGTCGCAGATTCCGCTCACCTCGGGCCTCCTTGTTCGCGTCATCTCAGGTCTCCTTGTTCGCGGTCGAGGCGTCCAGGAACGCGGGGCGCTCCCCGCCCCCGTGGACGAGCAGGCTCGCCCCGCTGATGTAGGCGGCGGCGTCCGAGGCGAGGAAGACGGCGGCCCGTCCGATGTCGGACGGCTCGGCGAGACGGCCGAGCGGGACGGTGCGGGAGACGGCGGCGACGCCGTCCTGGTCGCCGTAGTGGAGGTGGGACAGCTCTGTGCGGACCATGCCGACGACGAGGGTGTTGACCCGGATGTCGGGCGCCCACTCCACGGCCATCGAGCGGGCGAGGTTCTCCAGGCCCGCCTTGGCGGCGCCGTAGGCGGCGGTGCCCGGTGAGGCACGGCCTCCGCTGACGCTGCCGATCATGACGATCGAGCCCCTGGCCCGCCGGAGGTGCTCGTACGCGGCGAGGGACACGGTCAGCGGAGCGACGAGGTTGAGCTCCACCACGCGCGCGTGCCGGCCGGCGTCGGCGTGGGTGAGCGGGCGGTGGGGGCTGCCGCCCGCGTTGTTGACGAGGACGTCCAGCCGGGGCAGCTCGCCGCACAGGCGCCGGACGGCCTCGGCGTCCCGGACGTCCAGCGGCACGAACTCCGTCCCGGACACCGGGACTTCCGGCGGGCGGCGGGCACAGACCACGACCTCGGCGCCCGCCCGTACGAAGGCACGCGCGATGCCGGCACCGACGCCCCGGGTCCCGCCCGTGACGACGGCGACCTTCCCGTCCAGCTCCATCCGCTGCTACCTTTCACCTAACAAACGTTTGGTGGAAAGGTAGCTGATGCGGCCATGGGTGTCTCCACCTCGTGCGTGGAAAAGGGAATAGCCGTCGTCACGGTCGACTTCCCGCCGGTGAACGCCCTGCCGGTGGCCGGCTGGTTCGCCCTGGCCGACGCCGTGCGCGCGGCCGGGCGCGACCCGGAGGTCCGGTGCGTGGTGCTGACGGCCGAGGGGCGCGGGTTCAACGCGGGCGTGGACATCAAGGAGTTACAGGCGGACGACGAGGCACACGGCACCCGCTGGGCGCACGAGGCCCACGGGACCCATAGGCCGCATCATGGTAAGCATGGGGCTTATGAGGCCTATGGGGCACACGGGGCGCTGATCGGCGCGAACAGCGGTTGCGCGGAGGCCTTCGCGGCGGTGTACGAGTGCGAGGTGCCGATTGTCGCGGCCGTGCAGGGCTTCTGCCTGGGCGGCGGCATCGGCCTGGTGGGGAACGCGGACGCGATCGTGGCGAGCGACGACGCGGTGTTCGGGCTGCCCGAGCTGGACCGCGGAGCGCTGGGCGCGGCCACGCATCTGGCCCGTCTGGTCCCCCAGCACCTGATGCGGGCGCTGTACTACACCGCGCGCACGGCGAGCGCGGCCGAACTGCACGCGCACGGCTCGGTGTGGCGCGTGGTGCCGCGTGACGCGCTGCGCGCGGCGGCCCTCGAACTGGCCCGGGAGATCGCCGCCAAGGACGGCCGGCTGCTCCGCCTGGCCAAGGCCGCCCTCAACGGCATCGACCCGGTCGACGTGCGCCGCAGCTACCGCTTCGAGCAGGGCTTCACCTACGAGGCGGCCCTCAGCGGGGTGGGCGCGCGGGTGCGCGGCACCTTCGGAAGCTCCAGGAGTTCGGGGGAGGAGGCGTGATGAGGGACAAGACGATGACGGCCGACGAGGCCGTGTCCCGCCTGTCCAGCGGCATGACCCTCGGCATCGGCGGCTGGGGCTCGCGCCGCAAGCCGATGGCCCTGGTGAGAGCACTGCTCAGGTCGGAGGTCACTGATCTCACCGTCGTCTCGTACGGCGGCCCGGACGTGGGCATGCTGGCCGCCGCCGGGCGGATCCGCAAGCTGGTCACGGCGTTCGTCACCCTCGATTCGATCCCCCTGGAGCCGCACTACCGCGCGGCCCGCGAGCGTGGCGCCTTCGCACTGACCGAGATCGACGAGGCGATGTTCATGTGGGGCCTGCACGCGGCGGCGAACCGGCTGCCGTTCCTGCCGGTGCGGGCCGGCACCGGCTCGGACGTGATGCGGGTCAACCCCGGTCTGCGGACGGTCACTTCACCGTACGAGGACGGGGAGACGTTCGTGGCGACGCCCGCCCTGCGGCTCGACGCGGCCCTGGTGCACATGAACCGCGCCGACCGGCTGGGCAACGGGCAGTACCTGGGCCCCGACCCGTACTTCGACGACCTGTTCTGCGAGGCGGCGGACACGGCGTACGTCAGCTGTGAACGGATCGTCGACACGGCCGAGTTGACGAAGGGGGCGGCACCCCAGACCCTGCTGGTCAAGCGGCACACGGTGACGGGCGTCGTGGAGGCCCCGAGCGGGGCGCACTTCACGTCCTGCGCGCCCGACTACGGCCGGGACGAGACCTTCCAGAAGACGTACGCGACGACACCCTGGCCCCAGTTCGCGGCCCGGTTCCTCGCCGGGGACGAGCGGGCGTACCAGTCGGCCGTCAGGGAGGGGACATGACGGGCGTCACCCGCGCCGAGTACTGCGTGATCGCGTGCGCCGAGGCCTGGCGGGGCGACGGTGAGGTGCTCGCCAGTCCCATGGGACTGATCCCCTCCATCGGCGCCCGGCTCGCCCGGCTCACCTTCGCGCCGGATCTGCTGCTGACCGACGGCGAGGCGATGCTGGTCCGCCCGGACGGGACGACGGAGGGCTGGCTGCCGTACCGGCAGCACCTGGCCCTGGTCACCGGAGGCCGACGGCACGTGATGATGGGCGCGAGCCAGATCGACCGGTTCGGCAACCAGAACATCTCGTGCATCGGCGACTGGGAGCGGCCGAGGCGGCAGCTGCTCGGGGTGCGCGGCGCGCCGGTCAACACCCTCAACCACCCGACCAGTTACTGGATCCCGAGGCACTCCCGGCGGGTCTTCGTCGAGCGGGTCGACATGGTCTGCGGGGTCGGGTACGACCACGCGGCCGGCGCGCGGCACCACCGCATCCCGCGGGTCGTCTCCGACCTGGGTGTCTTCGACTTCGCCACCCCCGACCACTCGATGCGGCCGGCCTCGCTGCACCCGGGTGTCACGGTGGAGCAGGTCAGGGCGGCGACGGGCTTCGAGCTGAACGTTTCGGACGAGGTGCCGCCGACCCGCGAGCCGACCGCCGAGGAGCTGCGGCTGATCCGCGAGGTCGTCGACCCGGCCGGCACTCGTAGCGGGGAGGTCGCCTCGTGATGGAGACGGCGCTGACCCGGCTGACCGGTGTCCGCCATCCGGTCGTGCAGACCGGGATGGGCTGGGTTGCGGGCCCGCGCCTGGTCTCCGCCACGGCGAACGCCGGCGCTCTCGGCATCCTGGCCTCGGCGACGATGACGCTCGACCAGTTGCGGGCGGCCGTCCGGGAGGTCCGGGCCCGTACCGACGCGCCGTTCGGTGTGAACCTGCGCGCCGACGCGGCGGACGCCGGCGACCGTGTGCGGATCCTGATCGACGAGGGCGTCCGGGTCGCCTCCTTCGCCCTGGCCCCCTCCCGGGAACTGATCGGCGAGCTCAAGGAGGCCGGTGTGGTCGTCATGCCGACCGTGGGAGCGCGGCGGCACGCCGAGAAAGTCGCCGCATGGGGGGCGGACGCGGTACTCGTGCAGGGCACGGAGGGCGGCGGGCACACCGGTGACGTGGCCACGACGGTGCTGCTGCCGCAGGTGGTCGACGCCGTGGACCTGCCGGTCGTGGCGGCGGGCGGGTTCTTCGACGGGCGGGGACTGGTCGCGGCGCTGGCCTACGGGGCGGCGGGCGTCGCCATGGGTACGCGGTTCCTGCTCACCTCGGACTCGACCGTGCCGGAGGCGGTGAAGGCGCGGTATCTGGCGGCAACGGTGCGGGACGTGACGGTCACCAGGGCGGTGGACGGGCTTCCGCACCGCATGCTGCGGACGGACCTGGTGGACGCGCTGGAGAACGCGGGCCGTGTGAGAACCCTGTTCCACGCGGCGCGCAGGGCGTCCCGTTTCCGGCGGCTCTCCGGCCTCACCTGGCGTCGCATGGTCCGCGACGGCCTCGCCCTCAGGCACGGCAAGGACCTGACCTGGAGCCAGGTCCTGCTCGCCGCGAACACGCCGATGCTGCTCAAGGCGTCCATGGTGGACGGCCGTACGGATCTGGGGGTGATGGCGTCCGGGCAGGTCGCCGGGGTGATCGACGACCTGCCCTCGTGCGCGGAGCTGGTGGAGCGGATCATGAAGGAGGCCGAGGACGCCCGCCGGCGTCTCACAGCCTCTCGATGATCGTCACATTGGCCTGTCCGCCGCCCTCGCACATGGTCTGCAGGCCGAACCGCCCGCCGGTGCGCTCCAGTTCGCGCAGCAGGGTCGTCATCAGCTTCACGCCGGTCGCGCCGAGCGGGTGGCCCAGGGCGATGGCACCGCCGTTGACGTTGACCTTCTCCGGGTCCGCACCCGTCTCCTTCAGCCAGGCCAGGACGACCGGGGCGAAGGCCTCGTTGATCTCGACGAGGTCGATGTCGCCGATGGTCATGCCGGTCTTCTTCAGGGCGTGGGCGGTGGCCGGGATCGGGGCGGTGAGCATGCGGATCGGATCCTCGCCGCGCACCGAGAGATGGTGCACACGCGCGCGGGGGGTGAGCCCGTGTTCGCGCACCGCCCGCTCGGAGGCCAGCAGCATCGCCGCCGCGCCGTCGGAGACCTGCGAGGAGCAGGCGGCGGTGATCGTGCCGCCGTCGAGGACCGGCTTGAGCCCGGCCATCTTCTCCAGGGAGGTGTCCCGGCGCGGGCCCTCGTCGGCCGTGACCTCCCCGTACGGCACGGTCTCGCGGTCGAAGCGGCCCTCGTCGATCGCCCGCACCGCCCGCTGATGCGACCGCAGGGCGAACTCCTCCTGGTCGCGTCGGCCGATCCCCCACTTCGCGGCGATCATCTCGGCGCCCGCGAACTGGTTCACGGGCTTGTCCCCGTACCGCGCCCGCCAGCCCGCGCTGCCCGCGAACGGGCCCTGGGTCAGCCCGAGCGGCTCGGCGGCCTGCCGGGTGGCGAAGGCGATGGGGATCATCGACATGTTCTGCACACCGCCGGCGACCACCAGGTCCTGGGTGCCGGACAGCACGGCCTGCGCCGCGAAGTGCACGGCCTGCTGCGAGGAACCGCACTGCCGGTCGACGGTCACGCCCGGCACCTCCTCGGGCAGCCCGGCCGCCAGCCAGCAGGTCCGCGCGATGTCCCCGGCCTGCGGCCCCACGGCGTCCAGACAGCCGAGGACGACGTCCTCGACGGCGGCCGGGTCGACGCCGGAGCGGGTCATCAACTCCTTGAGCACATGGGCGCCGAGGTCGGCCGGATGGACCGCGCTCAGCCCTCCCCCGCGCCGCCCGACGGGCGTGCGGACCGCTTCGACGATGTAGGCCTCGGCCATGGCAACTCCCTCACGGATCAGGGCTGTTCGCGTACGGCGATCCCGTCCAGCACCATCGACAGGTACTGCCGGGCGATCTCGTCCGGGCTGTGCTGGCCGCCCGGCCGGTACCAGGACGCGGCCACCCACACGGTGTCGCGCACGAACCGGTAGGTGAGCCGGACGTCGAGGTCGCCCCGGAAGGCCCCCTCGGCGACGCCGCGCTCCAGCGTGGACAGCCACGCCTTCTCGAACCTGCGCTGCGACTCGGCGAGGAACGCGAACCGCTCCTGCGCCACGAGCTGCTTGCTCTCCTTCTGGTAGATCGCGACGGCCGCGCGGTGCCGGTCGATCTCGCGGAACGACTCGGTGACCAGGGCCTCCAACGTCTCGCGCGGACCGAGTCCGGCGCCCAGGACGGCGTCGTAGCCGTCCCAGAGCTCGTCGAGGAAGGTGCGCAGGATCTCCTCCAGCATCGACTCCTTGGAGTCGAAGTGGTAGTAGAGGCTGCCCGCGAGCATCCCCGCGTGGTCCGCGATCTTGCGGACGGTGGTGGCGTTGTAGCCCTGTTCGGCGAATACCTCGGCGGCGGTGCCGAGGAGTTCGCCGCGGCGGTCGCGAGCGGCGGCAGCCGCGGGGGGCTCTGTGGCGGTCACCTGGGGCTTCTTCTTCGTAGGGGGCACGGGTCCATTGTCCTAGGGGTGCCTGCTGCTGACGGACACCACTTCCCCGGTCATGTACGAGGAGTAGCCGGAGGCCAGGAACACGATCACGTTGGCCACCTCCCAGGGCTCGGCGTGCCGCCCGTAGGCCTCGCGGGCGGTCAGCTCGGCGAGCAGCTCGGGCGTGGTCACCTTCACCAGGTGCGGATGCATGGCGAGGCTGGGCGCGACGGCATTGACCCGCACCCCGTACCCGGCCGCCTCGACCGCCGCGCACCGGGTCAGCGCCATCACGCCCGCCTTCGCGGCGGCGTAGTGAGCCTGCCCGGCCTGGGCGCGCCAGCCGACGACGGAGGCGTTGTTGACGATCACCCCGCCGCCCTCCCTCATGTGACGGAGCGCGGCCCGCACGCACCGGAACGTGCCGTTCAGCGTGACGTCCAGGACGCGGGACCACTGGTCGTCGGTCATGTCGACGAGGTCCGCGGTGCCGCCGAGACCGGCGTTGTTGACCACGACGTCGAGGCGTCCGTGTTCCCGTACGGCCGTGTCGAAGAGGGCGCGCACCTGCGTCTCGTCGGTGACGTCGCAGGGCACCGCGGCGACCGATGCCGCGCCGAACTCGCCGGCCAGCTCCGCCTCGTGCTCCTTGAGCCGCCGCACGTGCGCGTCGCTGATCAGGACGCGCGCGCCCTCCTCCAGGAAGCGGCGCGCCGTGGCCCCGCCGATCCCCGCGCCTGCCGCGGCGGTGATGACGGCGGTCCGCCCCTCCAGCATGCCGTGGCCGGGCACGTACGACGGACTCTCGACGTCTGTCATGGGCTCACGCTAACCTACCAAACACTTGTTAGGGAAGGAGGACGGTCGTGGATCTCGCGTTCTCGCCGGCGGACGAGGAGTTCCGCACCGAGGTGCGGGAGTGGCTGCGCGCGCGCGTGCCGCGCGAACCCCTGCCCTCTCTGGAGACGGCGGAGGGCTTCGAAGCCCACCGCGCCTGGGAGGCGGAGCTGGCCGCGGACCGCTGGTCGGTGGTCGACTGGCCGTCGCGGTACGGCGGACGGGACGTGGGTCTCCTGCGGTGGCTGCTCTTCGAGGAGGAGTACTGGGCGGCGGGCGCCCCGGGACGCGTCGGGCAGAACGGCATCCATCTGCTCGCCCCGACCCTCTTCGCGCACGGCACGGAGGAGCAGCGGGCCCGGGTGCTGCCCCCGATGGCCTCCGGAGAGGTGATCTGGGCGCAGGCCTGGTCGGAGCCCGAGGCCGGTTCGGATCTGGCGTCCCTGCGAGCGAGGGCCGTGCACACGGACGGCGGGTGGCTCCTGAGCGGCCAGAAGACGTGGTCCTCGCGTGCCGCGTTCGCCGACCGCGCGTTCGGCCTGTTCCGCAGCGCCCCGGACACGGCGAAGCCCCACCAGGGCCTGACGTACCTCATGTTCGACCTGCGCGCACCCGGTGTCACGGTCCGCCCGATCACCCGCCTCGACGGCAAACCGGCGTTCGCGGAGCTGTTCCTGGACGAGGTCTTCGTGCCCGACGAGGACGTGATCGGCGAACCCGGCCGGGGCTGGCGGATCGCGATGGCGACGGCGGGCGACGAACGCGGGCTGATGCTCCGCTCCCCCGGCCGTTTCCTCGTCGCCGCGCACCGACTGGGCGAACTGTGGCGGGAGCGGGGCGGCCCGGCGTCCGAGCGGGACCGGGTGGCCGACGCCCTCATCGGCGCCCGCGCCTACCAGCTCTTCACCTACGCGGCCGCCTCGCGCTTCCTGGAGGGCGAAACCGTAGGCCCGGAGTCGAGCCTGAACAAGGTGTTCTGGTCCGAACTGGACATCGCGCTGCACGAGACGGCCCTCGATCTCCTCGGCCCGGAGGGCGAGCCGGCGGACACCGACTGGGCGGAGCGGTACGTCTTCGCACTCGCCGGTCCGATCTACGCGGGCACGAACGAGATCCAGCGCGACATCATCGCCGAGCGCCTGCTCGGCCTGCCGAAGGGACGCCGCTGATGCGTTTCCTCCTCGACGCCGAGCAGCGGGCCTTCGCCGCCTCGCTGGACGCCCTGCTGACGGCGGCGGGCACACCGGCGGTGGTGCGGGACTGGAGCCGGGGCGACCATGCGAGCGGGCGGGCGCTGTGGTCCCGTGTCGCCGAGGCGGGCGTGCTCGCGCTGGCGGTTCCGGAGACGTACGACGGCGGCCTGGGGCCGCGTCCGGTCGAACTGGCCGTGGCCTTCGTCGAGCTGGGCCGCCACGCGGTACCGGGCCCGCTGGTCGAGACGGTCACGGCGGCGGTGCTCCTCAGCGGTGCGGAACCGGGCACCGCCAAGCGGCTGCTGCCGGCGCTGGCGTCGGGCGGGGCGATGGCGACGGTTGGTTTCGAGAAGTCGTACGCCCTGGACGGTGACGCCGCCACCCTGCGCCTCTCCTGCTCCCCCGACGGCATACGTCTCTCCCCCGGCCACGGCCCCGTCCGCCCCTCCCTCGACCCGGCCCGCCGCCTCACGCCCGTCATCCCCGGCGGCGAACTCCTCGTCCCCGAGCCCCTCACGGAGCAGGCCCTCGCCTGGGCCCGCCTCGCCACCGCCGCCCAGGCCCTGGGCGTGGGCCTCGCGCTCCTCGACAAGACCGTCGCCCACGTCAGGCGGCGCTGCCAGTTCGGGGTGCCCGTCGGGTCGTTCCAGGCGGTCAAGCACCGGCTGGCCGACGCGAAGATCGCCCTGGAGTTCGCGCGCCCGCTGGTCTTCGGTGCCGCGCTGACCATGCGGCCGGCCGAGGTCGCCGCCGCCAAGGTCGCCGCGTGCGAGGCGGCGTACACCACCGCCCGCACCGCGCTGCAACTGCACGGCGCGATCGGCTACACGGCGGAGTACGGCCTGTCGCTGTGGCTGACCAAGGCCCGGGCCCTACGCACGGCCTGGGGCGATCCCCACGAGTGCCGGGCCCTGGTCGTCAGTGCGGCTGGTGATCGCCGCTGGTGATCTCCCGGTACTCCTCCACCGTCGGCTTCTCGATCCGCGCGTCCGGCCCGAACATCGCCTTCGCGAGACGGGCGCGCAGCCGCTCGGACCGCTTGGCCTTGCGGCGCACACCTCCCGCGTCGACCACGGGCCCCATCTCGTAGGGCGGGTTCTGCTCGTGCTGGGTGAGGGTGAACAGCTCCGCCTGCGAGAGAGACTCGTGCACCTCGATGTACTCGCCGTTCGGCAGCCGTTTGATGGTGCCGGTCTCCCTGCCGTGCAGCACCTTGGCGCGGTCGCGGCGCTGGAGGCCCATGCAGATCTTCTTCGTGACGATGAAGGCGCCCACCGGCAACACGAAGGCGCCGATCCGCACGAACCAGGTGATCACGTTGATGGACAGATGCAGATGCGTGGCCACGATGTCGTTGCCGCCGCCGATCAGCAGCACCGCGTACAGGGTCAGCCAGGCCACGCCCAGGCCGGTGCGCACGGGCGCGTTGCGCGGCCGGTCCAGGATGTGGTGCTCGCGTTTGTCGCCGGTGATCCACGCCTCGATGAAGGGATAGGCGCCGAGGGCGAGCAGGATCAGCGGGAAGAGCGAGAAGGGGATGAACACGCCGAGGATGAGCGTGTGGCCCCAGAGGTTGATCTCCCATCCCGGCATCACCCGGATCAGCCCCTCGGAGAACCCGAGGTACCAGTCGGGCTGGGCGCCCGTGGTGACCAGGTCGGGGCGGTAGGGGCCGAAGGCCCACACGGGGTTGATCTGGGCGATCCCTCCCATGACCGTCAGGACGCCGAAGACGAGGAAGAAGAAGCCGCCCGCCTTGGCCATGTAGACCGGCAGGAAGGGCATCCCGACGACCGACCGCTCCTTGCGTCCGGGGCCCGGGTACTGCGTGTGCTTGTGGTAGAAGACCAGGATCAGATGGGCGGTCACCAGGCCCAGCATGATCCCCGGCAGCAGCAGCACATGGACCGGGAACAGCCGCGAGATGATGTCGTCCCCCGGGAACTCCCCGCCGAAGAGGAAGAACGACAGGTACGTCCCGACGATCGGGATCGACAGGATCGCGCCCTGCGCGAAGCGGATTCCGGTGCCGGACAGCAGGTCGTCGGGGAGGGAGTAACCGGTCAGGCCGGTGATGATGCCGAGCATCAGCAGGGTCCAGCCGAAGACCCAGTTGAGCTCGCGGGGCTTGCGGAAGGCGCCGGTGAAGAACACCCGCATCATGTGCACCATCATGCCGGTGATGAAGACCAGCGCCGCCCAGTGGTGGATCTGCCGCATCAGCAGCCCGCCGCGCACGTCGAAGCTGATGTCCAGCGTGGACTCGAACGCCCTGGACATGAGCACGCCGTTGAGCTCCGTGTAGGACCCCTGGTAGGCGACCTCCTGCATGCTCGGCTCGAAGAACAGGGTGAGGTAGACGCCGGTGAGGATCAGCACGACGAAGCTGTAGAGGGTGACCTCGCCCAGCATGAAGGACCAGTGGTCCGGAAAGACCTTGCGCATGTTGGCCTTGGCCAGCCCGTAGAGTCCGAGCCGCCCGTCCGCCCAGTCGGCGAGCCTCTCGCCCTTGCCCGCAGGAGGTCTCCTTCGGGCGGAAGCCGTCCCGTACACCCGTCGTGCGCCGTCGTCGCCCATCCGTCGTCGCCTCCCCGTCGGATCCTTCCCAGCGTGGCACGGCATGACGGCCACGCAAATGGGGCGTATGGGCGGATAGGCCAAGGGGCGGGTCGGTTGGGCCAAGGGGGCGAGCAGGCGGCTCAGCGGCTGCCGGGATCCCGCACGATCCCCTGGGCCCTGGCGGCCACGAGCCACTTCGGGAACTCACCCACCAGCCGGTCGTACAGCTCGGCGTCCGGCACCTTCCGCGGATCCTCACCCGCGTGGAAGAACCCGGCGTTGTCGACGACCCGCTTGCCCGGCACGGCCAGCTCGTCGAGCTTGCGCAGGAAGTCGAACTGCTTGCTGCCCGGGTCGCCGAAGCCGATGAACTGCCAGAACAGCGGCAGCTTCGCCGCCTTGCACAGATACCGTTCCGCGGCCGGTTTGCTGAGGGGCCCGCCGTCGGTCTGGAACACGACCAGGGCGGGATCCCGCGACCCGCTGTCGACGTAGTGGTCGATGACGGCGTCCATCGCCAGGTGGTAGCTGGTCTTCCCCATGTGCCCGAGCCCCGCCACGATCCGGTCGATCCACCCCTGGTGGCCGACCAGGGCGATCTCGGTCTCGGCGTCGACATCCGTGGAGAAGAACACCACCGGCACGGTTCCGTCGTCATCGAGATGCGCCGACAGCCCGAGCACCCGGTCGGCCAACGCCTGCACACTGCCGTCCTGGTAGTACGGCCTCATCGAGCCGGAGTAGTCGACCACGAGGTACACCGCGGCCCGCAGCCCGTCGAGGCCGTGCTTCGTGAGGGAGACTCCGGCGCTCTTGTAGAGGCTCACCAGCGCGGGAGCGGTCTCCTGGACCTTGCTCAGACTGATCGCGACCATGGCCTCACCCTCTCACTCCTCGACGACCACTCCGTCACTCAGTTCCAGCACCCTGTCGGCCAGGCCGAGGAGTTGGGGGTCGTGCGTGGCGACGAGGGCGGTGACGCCCTCGCTGCGGACCACGGCCCGCAGCAGTTCCATCACCGCCAGGCCGGTGGCGGCGTCGAGCTGGCCGGTCGGCTCGTCGGCGAGCGGCAGGGCCGGGCGGTTGGCGAGGGCCCGTGCGATGGCGACCCGCTGCTACTGCCCGCCGGGAGAGCTCGGCGGGCCGCCGCGTCTCGTGGCCGGCGAGGCCCACCAGGGCCAGCAGCAGCGCCACCCGCTCCTCGAGTGCGCGCGGCTCGGCCCGGCGCAGTCGCAGCGGCACGCCGACGTTCTCGGCGGCGGTGAGGATGGGGATGAGCCCGAAGGACTGGAAGACGAAACCGATCCGGTCGCGGCGCAGCTCCAGCAGCTCGCTGCCGCTCAGCGCCGACAGGTCGGTGCCGCCCACGACGACACGGCCGCTCCGCGGCGAGTCGAGGCCGCCGATCATATGGAGCAGCGTCGTCTTGCCGGAGCCCGAACGGCCTTTGAGGGCGACCAGTTCACCGCGCCGGACGGCGAAGGAGACCCCGCGCAACGCGTGCACGGCCGCGGCACCCGTGCCGTAGGAGTGGTGCAGGTCCTCCACCCGCAGCATCGGCTCGCCGGACACGTCGTCGGCGAGGGCGGCACCGGGCCCCGGACTGGTGTTCTCGGTCATCACCGCATCCCATACGGAACCGGTCCGGACGGTCAAGAGCGGAACAACCGGCGTTCGAACACACGTGTCAGACAGGTAACTCCGTGATACGCATGCCGAGTTGGGAGAACAGCGGTTCGGCCATCGGGTGGGGGAAGAGTGACGGGCTTACTGCTGCTGCGCCTGCGCGCGCATCGGCTGCTCCTCACGGCCGCGGCGTTCCGCCGGGCCAACGAGGAGCTGGGCACGACGGTCGTCATCGTCACGCACGACCAGGCGGTCGCCGGCGAGGTCCGCCGCACGGTCGCGATCCGCGACGGCCGCACCTCCACGGAGGTACTGCGCCGCACGGAGGTCGACGAGGCGGGCCGGGAGTCGCTGGTGGCCCGTGAGTACGCGATGCTCGACCGCGCGGGCCGTCTTCAGCTCCCGGCCGAGCACACGACGGCCCTGGGCATGGCGGACCGGGTGCTGCTGGAGCTGGAGGAGGACCACATCCAGGTGTGGCCGGACGAGAACAACGGCCCCCGTGCTCTGCGATGATGTCCTACTCGTGAATTGCATGAGGGGGACGAGTGAAACCGGGACAGGCCAAGGCCCCTGGAGCGGGCAGACGACTGGCTTTGGTCGTCGGGGTGGGGCGGACCCCCGCGCTGGAGCGGGACGAGCATCTGGCCCGGCGCTTCCCCGCGCTGCAGAGCGCCGTCGAGGACGTCGAACTGGTGAGCCGTGCGCTGCGCCAGTCACACTACGAGGTACGGCCGCCGCTGCTCGACCCGGGCGGCTTCCAACTGCTCGGCGCCCTCCAGGAGTTCTTCGACGAGTGCTCCCCCGGCGACACGGCGTTCCTCTACGTGTCCTGTCACGGTACGACCGTGGGCAAGCGGGACCACCTCCTGCCCGCCGACGTACAGCCGGGCCGAACGGACCCGGCCGGTGGCCGGGCGCTCCTCGACCGCACGCTCATAGCCGCCGACCCCGAGGGACTGCTCGACGGACTGCCCGCCGGCGTGACGACGGTCGTCTGCCTGGACATCTGCCGCACCGAGGAGCCCACACCGCTGGCCGAGCAGAGCAGGAAGACCGTGCTCTCGGCCACCGAGGACGTGTACTGGCTGTACAGCTGCAGCCGGGGCGAACGCTCCTACGCCGACCCCCAGGACGGCAGTTGGTTCGGCCGGGCGCTCGCCAAGGCGCTGGCTCCGACGACCCAGCCGACCACCTTCGCCGACCTCGTCCGCTACACCCGCACGGCGGTGCGCCGGAACGCCTCCGACGCGGGGGTCATGCCGCCCGCCGTCGACCGGTACGTCCCGCACGGCCTCGACGCCGACGACCCCGGCCCCGTGCTGTGCGAAGGCGCGCAGGAGGCGTACCGGTGGACCACGATGATCGAGCAGTCGTCCCTGTGGGAGTACACGTCGGGCACCCCGGCCGTGCACGAGCAGGTCAAGAAGCGGCTCGGCGAGCTGGTCGAGCACATCGTGGACTCCCTCTCCACCGAGGGCGCGCACCGCGACGACCCGTGGACCGACCCCACCTATCCGGTCCGGGTGGTCGACCGGACGGAGACCCTGGTCAAGCGGGCCCGTCTGGAGGGCCGCGACCAGCTCTCGCCCGCCGAGACGGCGGCGCTGCTCGCCGCGCCCGTCGTGCAGGAGGGCGTCGTCGCCATCGCGCTGGAGGAGTTGCGCAGGACGATGCCCGAGGGAATGGACGTCAAGAGCGCCACGGACGACGCCCTCGAAGGCCACGACCGCCTGGTCCGGGACGCCGCCCACGACGTGGCCCGTGCGCACTCCCAGGTCCGGCGCACCGTGGCGACCCTGCGCCGCCGCGGCCTCAAGGAACAGACGGCCGCCGCCGACCACTGGCTGCGGCACCGCTTCATCACCGACTGGGACCTGCTGTGGGAGCGCACGGGCGACTACTCGGCCGTGGACACGATCCTCGACCTGCTGGTGAGCGCCATCCTCGACGCGGCCGCCGACCCCACGGGAACACCGGTCAGAGAGGCGACCAGGCTCACCATCGACGGCCAGGTGCGCCAGGTCCTCGGCCATCTGACGGTCCATCCGAGTACCAGCCCGCGCATCAACGACGCGCGCGGCGGTGACGACTGGAGCACCTACCCGCCGGTGCCCGGGAACCAGTGGCGCGCCTCGGACCTCGCCCGTCTGCTGTGGACGGCCGGCCTCCAGGCCGCCGACCCACGCCGGATGTCGAGTGTCCTCGTCGACCACCTCGGCGCCCACGAGCCCCTGGACCCGGACGACGTGGTGGCCGCCCTGTCCGCCGACTTCGGCTACGACGTGACGCCCCTGGCCGAACAGGACGACGGCCCCTACGAACTCACCGTCCGGTTCGCCTGCCCCCATCCGGCGCTGCACGTGGCTGTCGAGGAGCTCGCCGCGCGGACGAACGCGACCGTGAGCCTGCTGCACCAGGAGTGCCAGAAGGCCCGGACGAACCCGCCGGCCCTGCTGCGCGGATTCCCCGAGCGCGTCACCACCGACCAGCTCGTCCCCGTGGCCGAGCGGTACAAGCAGCCGCTGGAACGCTTCCGGCTGGCCGAGGACGAGATCCGGCCCCTGCTGATGGGCACCCAGCTCTACGGCGATCCCATGCTGGCGGTGCGCGAGCTGTACCAGAACGCCCTGGACGCCTGCCGCTACCGCGACATGCGCCGGCAGTACGGCGCCGCGCAGGGGCGGCCCGGGCCCGACTGGCAGCCGAGGATCACGTTCACGCAGGGCTGGGACGCCGACGGCAGGCCGTACATCGAGTGCACCGACAACGGTTCCGGCATGAACCGCGCCAAGCTGACCTCGATGTTCGCCCGTGCCGGCAAGCGGTACGAGCAGGACCCGGAGTTCGTCCAGGAGCGCCGCAACTGGCGCCGCGCCGAACTCGGCGAGATGCCTCTCAACTCCCGTTTCGGCATCGGCGTGTTCAGCTACTTCATGCTGGCCGAGGAAGTCGTCGTCTGGACGAGCCCGGTGGACCACTACGGCCGCGCGCTCCAACTGGAGCCGCTGCGCGCCGACATCCAGTCGGGTTCGGGGTTACTGCAGATCGGCGAGGATCCGCATGTGGCGCTGGACGGCGGGACACGGGTGCGGCTCTATCTGGGCGAGGACTCCACCGTCCCGCCGTCGTTGGTGGACACGCTGGAGTCCTTCCTGTGGGTGGCGGACTTCGAGGTGGAGGCACGGGAGCTCACCAAGGACGACACCCGGACGGTCGTACGGCACCGGCGCTGGGAGCCCGGAGCGCTCATGCCTCCCACCCCCAAGCCCTGGTTCGGCGACGCGGTTCAGGGCTCCCGCGACATCTGGCTGGTGCAGGGGCCAGGAGGGTGGCTGCTGGACGGAGTCGTCATCAAGGACGCGCCGGAGTCGTACGGCCATATCGTCAATCTGCGGGAACGGCATCGGCCGGAGCCCAGCGTGGATCGCAACAGCCTTATCTCGTACGACGAGGAGGCAGTGGCGTCCGAGCTGCTGGAGGCCGCGCCGAGGGCCGCCGCGCGATGGCACGAGGTCGACCTGTCGCGGCTGTGGGAACTCGCCGACAAGTCTCCCCGGTTGGCTTTCGCGGTGCTCGACTCACTGCCGGGCGACACCATGGCAATGGTCGTCCCCCAGGCCGGACCTCGCCGTCAGGCCTTGCCTCACACGGTGCCTCTGGCCAGCGCGGGGTGCCTTCCGATGGACGAGGGTGCCGGGAACCGAGGCCCTTGGCGCAGGCTGCTCGGCCAATACCAGGGCGCCCTCGCCAAGCAGTGGCAGAAGACACGGCTTGCCCTCCACCAGGAGGGCAAGCCCTTCCGGCCGCCCGGATATCCGGCACCCGCCGGCATGGACGCGTTTCTGTTCCCGAAGGAGAGCTCCCCGCGCGGATGGGGCACGGTGCTGCGCGCGGCACACCTGACGCACACGCCGCTGTCGGAGCCTCTCAAGGCCTTCCGCCGCTACGCGATCATGGGGCTGACGGTACCGGCCGCGGTGGGGCTCCGCGGACTTCGGACGGTGCGGCCGACGACGGAGCTGGTCGAGCTGTCCGACATGTTCAGGTCGACACTTGCCGTAGGGGCCTGGAACGATCCGGCACCGTACGCTCCGCTGCTGCTGGTCGCAGCGCGGCACCGCATGCGCCTCGCGGACGCGGTCGCCCTCCTGGAGCAGCTCCGTGCCTGGCAACCGGAGCTGCCGCCCCCACCGGAACTGGACGCCGATCTGGCCGCCGAGGTTCCCTCCCGCGGGGACGCCGCACTGTTGGTGAGCAAGGAGCTTGACGAGGACCTGCACCTGTGGCCCGGCGAGCTGGGCGTCATCGATCTTCTCGTCCGCGCGGACCCAGGTGTACCCCTCAGCGACCTGGTGGCCCGCGTCCGGCGTTTTGAACCGCTCGGCTTCTCCCTGCGGGACGACCCTTCGCCGGAGGCCTACGAGCACGGTCCGCTCTCGGAGCTGGAACGCCCCCTGTTCTCCCGGTCGGTCGGCGTCCGCCGCGTTGACGGATCACGGCGTGGCGGCGACCTCGGGATCGCCGACCTGCTCTTGCTGGCCGCCGACTTGCAGACGTCGCCCATCGACGTGGCCGCACGCGTGAACAGCCTCACGCCGGTGACCGGGATACGCGCCGACCAGCCGCCCGTCGAGGTGGCCGACTGGATTCCCTCGGCACTCGCCACCGAGGTGCTCACCACGATCCGTCGCCGTGGCGGCGGTATTTCTCCGTGGGCCTTCATCACGGTCGTCATGCGCAGGACCGCTCGCCCCACGGGCCTGGTGGCTCGCCAGGACCTCCACTTGGAGGAGATCGACCAGGTCCTGCGGCGCCTGAGCACGGCGGGCCTGCTCGCCCCGGGCTTCGAGGACCGCATCGACGAGACGATGCGGCAACTGGAGATCTGGGACCACCCCCTCACACGTGGACACCCGATCGGCGCGTCCGGCAGACATCTGGACGAGCAGGGCGTGACACCCCTGGTCCTCGTCCAGCTCAGCGCCTCGGAGCGGCGCCCCATCGGCGACATCGTGCAGCGGCTGACAGGACAGGACCAGATCCTGCCCGTCTCCGTCACCCAGCCGGACCCCGCCGTCCTGGACCTGCAAGCGACGTCCCAGGACGTCACCGCACTCCTGCGGCACTCGTCGAGCGGATTCCTGCCGGACCTCCGGCTCCCGCGACTGCTGCACCACGCGTACAGCATGCGCCGCACCCTCGCCGCATCCCTCGAGCATCTGGCCCGCTTCGTCCCGCTCGGCGCGCCCCCAGCCCTCTGCGCCCCCGACAGCCCCGAGTTCGCGGCCGTGCGGGACCACACACCGGACCTGTTTGACCTCGCCGCCTTCAGCCCGGGTCTCCTCGGCATCGGCGACGAGTCCTGTGTCCTCGGCCCCCTCGAACTCGTCCGCACAGCCGGCCGCTTCGACTGGACCCTCGGCACGACGTACGACCGCTACGCCCCCTTCGCCTGCCTCGGTCTGGACGTCACCGTCCGCAGGCCCGAGGGCGAGGTGGCCGACAGGGTCCCCGACTGGCAGGACCTGATCATCCTCACCGAGCAGCTCACCGGCCGGGCCCCCACCCTGGCCGGTGTCGTCTCCGAGGACCACATCACGCTCTGCGAGGAGGAGACGGACCTGTCCGAGAGCCAGGTGCGCGAGCGGCTGGCCCGGTACGCGGCCCTCTTCTCCCTCGAACTCCCCGCCGAAGTCCCTCACCTGGAAGGCACCGCCGAGTGACGCCCCCGATCGAGTACGACCCCGACGCCGTCCACACCCCCGTCCTCACCTTCCGGTGGATCGTGCGCAGGAACGGCGACGACGCCCAGTACGAAGCCTCCGGGACCTGCCCGGTCTGCACCTGCCCGATGACGAGGACGTGGCCCTTCGGGCAGCCCCCGGTCGCCAAGGGCGGCTTCCTCGGCAGGCGCGAGGAAGCGGGGCCCGAGCCGTTCCACACCCTGTGCCAGTGCCGCACCCTGCACATGAACCGCCCCGCGAGCGAGCCGCGGGGCTGCGGCGCCCTGCTGACCATCGCGGCGCCGCCCTCGCCCGGGCAGCCCGGGGCGACGCCATGACCTTCACGCCCACGCCGCAGCAGCTCCGCGACGCGGACCGCCGCTGTCGCGAGATGGCCTCCCCGGATCGGCAGTTGCAGGCGGCGCTGCATCAGGCCGAGGGGTACCGCAACTTCCTCGCCTCGCTCACCGGCCTGCTCGCGGCGGTGTTCGTGCTGAAGGGCCAGGAGGATCTGAGCAAGCTGGCGGACACGCCGCGCTGGTGGGTGACCGGGCTGCTGATCGCCGGGTTCCTCGCCCTGATCGCCGCTTCCTGGCTGGGCGTTCTGGCCGTGCACGGACGGCCCGGTGAGGAGATCCTGCTGGAGGCGGGCAGGCTGCTGCGGTACGAGAAGAAGCGGACGAAAACCATCTGGCTGCTGGTGGAGTGCGCGCGCTGGCTCGCCCTGGCCGGTGTCCTGTGCGTCGCCGCCGCGGTGATCGTCACGTGGGTCGTGCCCGGCGGAAAGTAGCGGGGAAAGGCGACAGCGCCTGCCCGTTCGTCCGGTCGGGGACAAGGGGCAGGCGCCGTCAGTGTTCCGCACGCCTTTGTACGGGACGTCTCTTCGGTGATCCGTCAGACCATCAGGGCACGGTCCGTCGGGCGGATCGGCGCGTGCAGCTCGCTGGCACCCGTGAGGTGGCGGTCCACCCCGCGCGCCGCCGAGCGGCCCTCGGCGATCGCCCACACGATGAGCGACTGGCCGCGGCCCGCGTCACCGGCGACGAACACGCCCGGCACGTTGGTCTGGTAGTCGTCGTCGCGGGCGATGTTGCCGCGCTCGTCGAGCTCCAGGCCGAACTGGTCGACCAGGCCGTTCTCCCGGTCGGTGCCGGTGAAGCCCATGGCGAGGGTGACCAGCTGGGCGGGGATCTTGCGCTCGGTGCCCGGCTTCGGGGTCAGCCGGCCGTCGATGAACTCCACCTCGGTGAGGTGCAGCCACTGCACGTTGCCGTCCTCGTCGCCCTCGAAGTGCGTCGTCGACACCGAGTAGACGCGCTCGCCGCCCTCCTCGTGGGCCGATGTGACCTTGTAGAGCATCGGGAAGGTCGGCCAGGGCTGGTTGACCGGGTGCCGCTCGTCGTTCGGGCGGGGCATGATCTCCAGCTGCGTGACGGAGGCCGCGCCCTGGCGGTGGGCGGTACCGACGCAGTCGGCGCCGGTGTCGCCGCCGCCGATGACCACGACGTGCTTGCCCTCGGCCGAGATCGGGGGCGCCACGAAGTCGCCCTCCTGCACCTTGTTGGCCAGCGGCAGGTACTCCATGGCCTGGTAGATGCCCTTGAGCTCGCGGCCGGGCACCGACAGGTCACGGGCCGTGGTCGCGCCGACGGCCAGGACCACCGCGTCGTACCGCTTCTTCAGGTCCGTCGCCTTCAGGTCGCGGCCGATCTCGATGCCCGTGCGGAAGCGGGTGCCCTCCGCGCGCATCTGCTCGATACGGCGGTTGATGTGCCGCTTCTCCATCTTGAACTCGGGGATGCCGTAGCGGAGGAGGCCTCCGATGCGGTCCGCGCGCTCGTAGACGGCAACCGTGTGGCCGGCCCGGGTCAGCTGCTGGGCGGCGGCCAGGCCCGCGGGGCCGGAGCCGATGACGGCGACGGTCTTGCCGGACAGGCGCTCCGGGATCTGCGGGGCGACGTCCCCGGTCTCCCACGCCTTGTCGATGATCGAGACCTCGACGTTCTTGATGGTGACCGGCGGCTGGTTGATGCCGAGCACACACGCCGACTCACAGGGAGCGGGGCACAGGCGGCCCGTGAACTCCGGGAAGTTGTTCGTCGCGTGCAGACGCTCCGAAGCAGCCGCCCAGTCCTCGCGGTAGGCGTAGTCGTTCCACTCGGGGATCAGGTTCCCGAGCGGGCAGCCGTTGTGGCAGAACGGGATGCCGCAGTCCATGCAGCGGCTGGCCTGCTTGCTGATGATGGGCAGCAGGGAGCCGGGGACGTAGACCTCGTTCCAGTCCTTGACGCGCTCCTCGACGGGGCGGGACCTGGCGACCTCGCGCCCGTGGTTCAGGAAGCCCTTCGGGTCAGCCATTGATCGCCGCCTCCATCATCTTCTCGTGGGTCTCGGTCTCGGAGAGACCGGCTCGCTCGGCGGCGTCCTTGGCGGCGAGCACTGCCTTGTACGTGCTGGGGATGATCCTGCTGAAGCGCGCCGCGCCTCCCGTGGGGTCGTCCCACTCTGCCAGGAGCTTCTCGGCGACGGTCGAGCCCGTCTCCTCCTGGTGGCGGCGGACCACGTCGTGCAGCCACTGCTTGTCGGTGTCGTCCAGCGCCTCGACTGCGTCCAGGTTGCCGACGTTGACGTTGTCGCGGTCCAGGTCGATGACGTACGCGATACCGCCGGACATGCCGGCCGCGAAGTTGCGGCCCGTCTCGCCGAGCACCACCGCGTGACCGCCGGTCATGTACTCGCAGCCGTGGTCGCCCACGCCTTCGGAGACGACCGTCGCACCGGAGTTGCGGACACAGAACCGCTCGCCGACCTTGCCGCGCAGGAACATCTCGCCGCCGGTCGCGCCGTAGCCGATGGTGTTGCCGGCGATGACGCTGTACTCGGCGAGGTGGTCGGCCGCGCGGTCCGGGCGGACCACGATCCGGCCTCCCGAGAGGCCCTTGCCGACGTAGTCGTTGGCGTCGCCCTCCAGGCGCAGCGTGACACCGCGCGGCACGAACGCGCCGAAGGACTGGCCGGCGGAGCCGGTGAAGGTGATGTCGATGGTGTCGTCGGGCAGGCCCGCGCCACCGAACTTCTTCGTCACCTCGTGGCCGAGCATGGTGCCGACCGTGCGGTTGATGTTGCGGATCTGCACCTGGGCGCGGACCGGCTGGGCCTCGGTGGCGTCCGAGGCGGACAGGGCGTCGGCGGCCAGCTTGATCAGCTGGTTGTCGAGTGCCTTCTCCAGACCGTGGTCCTGGGCGATCAGCTGGTGGCGGACCGCGCCCTCGGGCAGCTCGGGCACGTGGAACAGCGGTGCCAGGTCCAGGCCCTGCGCCTTCCAGTGGTCGACGGCACGCGTGACGTCGAGGGTCTCGGCGTGACCGACGGCCTCCTCGATGGAGCGGAAGCCCAGCTCGGCGAGGATCTCGCGGACCTCTTCGGCGATGTACTTGAAGAAGTTCACGACGTACTCGGCCTTGCCGGAGTACCGCTCGCGCAGGGTCGGGTTCTGCGTGGCGATGCCGACCGGGCAGGTGTCCAGGTGGCAGACGCGCATCATGACGCAGCCGGAGACGACGAGCGGCGCGGTCGCGAAACCGAACTCCTCGGCGCCGAGCAGCGCGGCGATGACCACGTCACGGCCGGTCTTCAGCTGGCCGTCGGTCTGTACGACGATGCGGTCGCGCAGGCCGTTGAGCAGCAGCGTCTGCTGGGTCTCGGCGAGGCCGAGCTCCCAGGGGCCACCGGCGTGCTTGAGCGACGTCAGCGGCGAGGCACCCGTACCGCCGTCGTGGCCGGAGATGAGGACGACGTCCGCGTGCGCCTTGGAGACACCCGCGGCGACCGTGCCGACGCCGACCTCGGAGACCAGCTTGACGTGAATCCGCGCCTGTGGGTTCGCGTTCTTCAGGTCGTGGATCAGCTGGGCCAGGTCCTCGATGGAGTAGATGTCGTGGTGCGGGGGCGGCGAGATGAGGCCGACGCCCGGCGTCGAGTGACGCGTCTTGGCGACCCACGGGTAGACCTTGTGGCCGGGCAGCTGGCCGCCCTCGCCGGGCTTGGCGCCCTGGGCCATCTTGATCTGGATGTCGTCGGAGTTGACCAGGTACTCGGAGGTCACACCGAAGCGGCCGGAGGCGACCTGCTTGATGGACGACCGGCGGGCCGGGTCGTACAGCCGCTCCGGGTCCTCGCCGCCCTCACCGGTGTTGGACTTGCCGCCCAGCTGGTTCATGGCGATGGCGAGGGTCTCGTGCGCCTCCTGGGAGATGGAGCCGTACGACATGGCGCCCGTCGAGAACCGCTTGACGATCTCGGAGACCGGCTCGACCTCGTCGATCGGGATCGGCTGACGGTCCGACTTGAAGCCGAAGAGACCGCGCAGCGTCATCAGCCGCTCGGACTGCTCGTTCACGCGCTCGGTGTACTTCTTGAAGATGTCGTAGCGGCCGGAGCGCGTGGAGTGCTGGAGGCGGAAGACCGTGTCCGGGTCGAACAGGTGCGGCTCGCCCTCGCGGCGCCACTGGTACTCGCCGCCTATGTCCAGCGCGCGGTGCGCCGGGGCGATGCCGGAGGCCGGGTAGGCCTTGGCGTGGCGGGCGGCGACCTCCTTGGCGACGACGTCGATGCCGACACCGCCGATCTTGGTGGCCGTGCCGTTGAAGTACTTCTCCACGAAGGTCTCGTCGAGACCGACGGCCTCGAAGACCTGGGCGCCGCGGTAGGAGGCGACGGTCGAGATGCCCATCTTGGACATGACCTTCAGCACGCCCTTGCCGAGGGCGTAGATGAGGTTGCGGATGGCTTGCTCGGGCTCGATGCCGGGCAGGAAGGTGCCGGCGCGGACCAGGTCCTCGACGGACTCCATCGCCAGGTACGGGTTGACGGCGGCGGCGCCGTAGCCGATGAGCAGGGCGACGTGGTGCACCTCGCGGACGTCACCGGCCTCGACCAGCAGGCCCACCTGGGTGCGCTGCTTGGTGCGGATGAGGTGGTGGTGGACGGCCGCGGTGAGCAGCAGCGACGGGATCGGCGCGTGCTCGGCGTCCGAGTGGCGGTCCGACAGGACGATCAGCCGGGCGCCGTTCTCGATCGCGGCGTCGGCCTCGGCGCAGATCTCGTCGATCCGCGCGGCCAGCGCGTCACCGCCGCCGTGCACCCGGTACAGGCCGGACAGGGTCGCGGCCTTGAAGCCGGGCATGTCGCCGTCGGCGTTGATGTGGATGAGCTTGGCCAGCTCGTCGTTGTCGATGACCGGGAAGGGCAGCAGCACGCTGCGGCAGGAGGCCGCGCTCGGGTCGAGCAGGTTGCCCTGCGGGCCCAGCGCGGAGCGCAGCGAGGTGACGAGCTCCTCGCGGATGGCGTCCAGCGGCGGGTTGGTCACCTGCGCGAACAGCTGGGTGAAGTAGTCGAAGAGCAGGCGCGGGCGGTCCGACAGCGCGGCGATCGGTGAGTCGGTGCCCATCGAGCCGATCGGCTCGGCACCGGCCTTGGCCATCGGCGCGAGGAGGACGCGCAGCTCCTCCTCGGTGTAGCCGAAGGTCTGCTGGCGGCGGGTGACCGAGGCGTGGGTGTGGACGATGTGCTCGCGCTCGGGCAGGTCGGAGAGCTCGATCTCACCGGCCTCGATCCACTCGGCGTACGGCTTCTCGGCGGCGAGTTCGGCCTTGATCTCGTCGTCCTCGATGATGCGGTGCTCGGCGGTGTCGACGAGGAACATCCGGCCGGGCTGGAGGCGGCCCTTGCGGACGACCTTGGAGGGGTCGATGTCGAGGACGCCGACCTCGGAGCCGAGGACGACGAGGCCGTCGTCGGTGACCCAGTAGCGGCCGGGGCGCAGACCGTTGCGGTCGAGCACGGCGCCGACCTGGGTGCCGTCGGTGAAGGTGACACAGGCCGGGCCGTCCCAGGGCTCCATCATCGTGGAGTGGAACTGGTAGAAGGCACGCCGGGCCGGGTCCATGGAGTCGTGGTTCTCCCACGCCTCCGGGATCATCATCAGCACGGAGTGCGGCAGCGAACGGCCGCCCAGGTGCAGCAGCTCAAGCACCTCGTCGAAGGAGGCGGAGTCGGAGGCGTCCGGCGTACAGACCGGGAAGATCCGCTCTATGGCCTTGTCGTCGGAACCGAACAGGTCCGAGACGAGCTGCGACTCGCGGGCCACCATCCAGTTGCGGTTGCCCTTGACGGTGTTGATCTCACCGTTGTGCGCGACGAAGCGGTACGGGTGGGCCAGCGGCCACGACGGGAACGTGTTCGTCGAGAACCGGGAGTGCACGAGCGCGATCGCGGAGGCGAACCGGCGGTCGGACAGGTCCGGGAAGAAGGGCTCCAGCTGGCCGGTGGTCAGCATGCCCTTGTAGACGATGGTCCGCGCGGACAGCGACGGGAAGTACACGCCGGCCTCGCGCTCGGCGCGCTTGCGCAGCACGAAGGCCTTGCGGTCGAGGTCGATACCCGTCGCGGGCACGGCCGCGCCGTCGCTGACGAAGATCTGGCGGAAGACCGGCATGGTCGACCGGGCGGTGGCACCCAGCAGCTGGGGAGCGACCGGCACCTCGCGCCAGCCGAGGACGGTCAGGCCCTCCTCGGACGCGATCGTCTCGATCTGCGAGACAGCGTCGGCGGTGGAGTCCTCCGGCAGGAAGGCGATACCGACGGCGTATCCGCCGGCCGCGGGCAGTTCGAATCCGGCCACGTCACGGAAGAAGGCGTCTGGGACCTGCGACAGGATGCCGGCGCCGTCACCGGAGTCCGGCTCGGAGCCGGTGGCGCCGCGGTGTTCGAGGTTGCGCAGGACGGTCAGAGCCTGCTCGACCAGGGTGTGGGACGCCTCGCCGGTGAGGGTGGCGACGAAGCCGACGCCACAGGCGTCGTGCTCGTTGCGGGGGTCGTACATACCCTGCGCAGCAGGGCGAGCATCCATGAAGGACCAGTTCTGGCCATTCGCGGAATGCTGGGACGGCTGGCGCGGCGTACGCATCGGCTCTCCCGTCGTCGTCATGTGGCATGTGCAAGTGCCGAGGGACGACGTTGGCCCTCGCGTGATCGCAAAATTTCGTGCAGGTTACATGATGGAGCGGTTCTCGGGAACCGGGATAATCCGTTCCAACATGCGGACACCGGCGGCTCGCGGCGGGGGTACCGCGCCGACGGTGGAAGCTATGGGGGGCCAGTACGGAACGACCGGGTGAGATCGATGCCCGTCGGGCCCGAGGGCGGGACGGGCGTCTTCGCCCACCCCGCTGATCGCGCCCACGAGCCTCGTTGCCCGCAGCGCTTACGGCTCATGCCCGGTGATTGCGCATTCGAAACCAGCAAGTAACGGCTACTTATGCGGCCCAACGCATAAGTCCGAGCCGAGCTATCCTACGGCCGTTCCGAACAAGGTGCCCAGGGCGTACGTCACACCGGCCGCCGCACCTCCCAGGAACAGCTGCCGCAGACCGCTGTACCACCAGGTGCGTGCCGTCACCCTGGCCACCACAGCGCCGCACAGGAAGAGCCCGAGCAGCGCCAGCAGCACGGCCGGCAAGAGGCTGCTCGCACCCAGCAGGTACGGCAGTACGGGGATCAGGGCTCCCAGCGCGAAGGAGCCGAAGCTCGACACCGCGGCCACGGTGGGCGAGGGCAGATCGCCGGGATCGATGCCCAGCTCCTCCCGGGCATGGATCTCCAGCGCCTGCTCGGGGTCCTTCGACAGCTGCCGGGCGACCTCGTCGGCCAGCCGCGGCTCGACCCCTCTCGCCCGGTAGAGCGCGGCGAGCTCGGCCTCCTCGTCCTTCGGGTGCTTGCGCAGCTCTCGCCGCTCCACGTCCAGCTCGGCCTCGACGAGCTCGCGCTGCGAGGCGACGGAGGTGTACTCGCCGGCGGCCATGGAGAAGGCACCGGCGGCCAGACCCGCGAGTCCGGTGAGGACGACGGTGTGCTGGCTGACCGAGCCGCCCGCGACACCGGTCATCAGGGCCAGGTTGGAGACGAGGCCGTCCATCGCGCCGAACACCGCGGGACGCAGCCAGCCGCCGTTCACGTCCCGGTGGGTGTGGTTGTCCCGGTGCGCCTCGTGCAGCGCCGCCTCGGTCTCGATGATGGCCATGAACAATCCCCGATTCCCATGCTGAAACAGGCTTCTCTGGACACGTTCCAGGTTTTTACAACAACCAAAGTACGCCGTGAATTCCGGCGCCGCCAGCAAGGAAAGGCTGGGCTAACCTGCGGTTTTACCCTTCAGCGCTCACTTGATTATGATCTTGCACAGATGTCGACCGGGTGATGCTGCGGCCCCCGAGGCTCGGGGCGGTCGCCGGAGTGGGACACATCCGGTATGGCATCGATCGCCTGCATCCCCTCCGCCCCGGCGCCCGGGGACGCCGCCGGACTCCGCGCACGGGCACGCGGCGCACTGCTGGGCCTGGCCGTCGGTGACGCGCTCGGGGCCCCGGCCGAGAACATGAAGCCCTCCGAGATCCGCGCTCGATGGGGCCGCATCACCGGCTACGTCGCGGAGAACCCCGCCGGCACGGACGACACCGAGTACGCGATCTTCTCCGGCCTCCTCCTGGCCCGGCACGGCTCGGCACTCACCCCCGCGCACGTGGAGGCGGCCTGGCACGAATGGATCGCCGACCGCGACGAGGGCCCCTTCCGGGGCGCCGGCTTCAGCGAACGCGGCACGCTGGAGAACCTCCGCCGGGGCCTGGCGGCCCCCATCTCCGCCCAGCACCGCCACGCCTGGAGCGACGGTCTGGCCATGCGCGCGGCCCCCTTCGGGGTGTTCGCGCCGGGCCGCCCGGCGGAGGCGGCCCGGCTGGTGGCGATCGACGGCTCGGTGAGCCACGACGGCGAGGGCATCTACGGCGGCCAGGCGGTGGCGGCGGGCGTGGCGGCGGCGATAGCGGGCGCCCAGCCGATCGCGGTCGTGGCCGCCGCCCTCGCGGTCGTGCCCGACGACTCCTGGACGGCCCGCTGCCTGCGCCGCGCGGTGGCGGTGGCCCACCGCGGCGAACGCGCGGTCCGCTCCGCGGTCGTCATCGGCGGCTACCCCTGGACCGACCTGGCCCCCGAGGCGGTCGCCCTCGCCTTCGGCGCGTACGCGGCGGCCGACGGCGACTTCGAACAGTCCGTCCTGACGGCGGTGAACATGGGCCGCGACGCGGACACGACGGCAGCGGTCGCGGGCGCCCTGGCCGGCGCGACGCGGGGGGTCTCGGCGATTCCGAAGGCCTGGACGACCCCCATCGGCCCGGTCCGCGGCAGATGCCTCCCGGCGATGGCGGGCTACCACGTACTGGACGTGGCGGACCTGCTGACGCCGACGGCAACCGCCTGTGCACTGGCAGCGGACAGGGAGAGGGAGGTACCCGCATGACCCCGCTGGCACCCGCAGCCGCCGACGGCGAAGGTGCCCCACGGGAGACCAGGACCCCTCAGGTGACAGTTACGGGCGGTGCGCCGGTGGGAGACAAAAGGTCCGAAGGCCTCCTGCTCGGACTCGCCGCAGGCGACGCCGCAGGCTGGCCCGCCGCCCGCCACAGAGCCGCCCGCATGCCCGACTGGACCCGCCGCCTCACCCGCGAACTGGACACCTTCGCCGAACACAACGCCACAACCACCCTCCCCGTCCCCATCGCCCTGAACCAGCCCCCGGAACCCCTCCGCCTGGGCCCCTCCGACGACGCCGAATGGGCAGCCTTCGCCGCGGAAGCCCTCCTCCGCGCCGGCGACGACACCGTCCTGGGCGATCTCAGCCGAGAACGCCGCACCCGAGCCGCGATCGACCTGACCTGGAGCGCCGTCGCCGACGAGGTGGCCGCGGCAGCAGACCGCGCTCCGGAGATCGAGTCCGCCGTCCTCCCCCTGCGCGCCCGCATCTCCGTCCGCGCCGGCCTCGGCAACCTCGCCACCGGCCTGCGCCCGCCCGCCACCGGCCACGACAACCCCCACTACTTCGACGACGCGGCGTGCGTACGGGCGTGCGTCCTCGCCGTGGCCCACCCTGGCGACCCCCGGCGCGCCGCCGACCTCGCCGAGTTCGACGCCCGCTACACCCAGGACGGCGACGGCGTCCACGGCGCCCGTGCGATGGCGGCGGCGCTCGCCCTCGCCCTCGCCGGCGCGAACGTCGACGCCTGCGTCACGGCGGCCCTCGCCGAACTCCCCGAGGAGACGGAGATCGGCCGCAACGCCCGGCACGCACTGCGCCTCGCCGCCGCCGCGGACAGCGCCTTCGCCCTGGTCCCGCCCCTGGAACACCAGATCGTCGACCACGTCTACAGCTACGGCATCGCCGCCGCCGAAACGGTCCCGGTCGCCCTCGCCCTGGCCACCGCGGCCCGCGGCCGCATCGCGGAGGCGGTCCCCGCCGCGGCCTGCCTGTCCCGCGTCGCCGACTCCGCCCCGGCCCTGGCGGGCGCCCTCACCGGCGCGCTGGGAGGCGGCGCCTCGATCCCTGCCTCCTGGCGGGAGACCTGCCGCACGCTCTCCGGCTGCGTCCTCCCCCGCCTGACCGGCACGGACCTCGTGGAACTCGCCGAACTGCTGGAAGCCGCACAACCGGCCCGCCCGGGTGGATGATGCGGCCATGCAGCCCAAACCGCACCAAAACGCCACACTGGACGAGCGGATCACCGGAGCCCTGGTCGGAGCCGCCGTGGGCGATGCCCTCGGCGGCCCTGTCGAGGGCTACTCACCCGAGCAGATCCTGGAACGCCACGGCGGCCGCGTCCACGGCATCGTCGGCCCCTGGCACGGCGGGGCCTGGCGCACCGCCCGCCCCCTCGCCCCGTACCACAAGGGCGACGGCCACGTCACCGACGACACCTTGATGGCCCACGCCCTGATCCGGGTCTACGCCCGGGTCCGCGACCACCTCGACGCCTACGCGATCGCCGACCACCTCGTCCCCGACCTGATGACCGAGCCCCGCTGGATCCCGGAACTGGAGACCGAGGCACTCCCCCTGCACCGCATCTTCCTGGCGGAGAAATGGCTGGTCACGAGGATCCACTACGGCCATGCCGACCCGCGCGAGGCCGGCACCGGCAACATCGTCAACTGCGGTGCGGCGATGTACATGCCCCCGGTCGGCCTGGTCAACGCCGCCAACCCGCGGGCGGCCTACGTCGAGGCCCTCGACATCGCCGGCGCGCACCAGTCGTCGTACGGCCGTGAGGCGGCGGGCGTCCTGGCGGCGGCGGTCGCGGCGGCGTGCACCCCGGGAGCCACCCCGGACTCGGTCGTATCGGCCTGCCTGTCCCTGGCGAAGGACGGCACGCGCACCGCCATCGAGCGGGTCTGCGAGGAGGCCTCCCGCCACACGGACTTCGAGTCGGCGCTGGGCCCCCTGCGCGAGACGGTCGCCCCCTACGACACGGTCGGCCCCGACTACCGCTCCCCTTCCCTCGGCGCCCGCCGCCCCTCCCGCCTGCACGCGATCGAGGAACTCCCCGTCGCACTGGGCATGTTGCTCGTGGCGCAGGGCGACTACCGCCACGCGGTGCTCGGCGCGGTGAACTACGGCCGCGACTGCGACTCCATCGCCACGATGGCCGGCGCCCTGGCCGGCGCCCTGGGCTCCCCTGCCCCGGAGGACTGGGCCAAGACCGTCGCGGAGGCCAGCCGCCTGGACCTCTGGGAACCGGCCACGACCCTCACGGCCGTAGCCCGCGAGATCTTCACCCGAGACGCATCCCGCCGCCGTGCCCACGAACAGGCCTTCGCATCCCTCGGAGGCCCGGAATGCTCCGCCTGACCTGGGTCCAGCCGGAGGACCTGATCGGCCACGAACTCCACCAGGCGACCCAGGACGGCCGCGAACCAAAAGCGATCGCGGCCCGCTGGCGATCGGCAGGCGGCCCAGAGGCCCCCCTCACAGCGGGAGCGTCCCCGACTCCCGCGTCCCGCTACCTACGCCAACTGGCAGAAGACCTCCTGGACGAACTGGCCGACCTCCCCAGCAGGTTGTCGGACGACGAACCGACGGACCTGGAGAAGATCAGGTCGGCCTGCCCGAACTGGCCACAGCCTGCTGGCAGGCGAAGTCCGTACCCCGCGGGCAGTCGTGCCGCCGGGGCGATGGGGGTCCCCCCTGCTCGAGCGGAGCCGACAGCTCGGGGGAGGGTAGGCGCGGACAGCACCCCGTCAGCGCCGGGCTGCGCGCCCCACCCGCGCCCAGCCACAACGCAGTCGCACCTGGAATCCGCCTGGCTCGGCCGAGCCGCCGGCTGCCTCCTGGGCAAACCCGTCGAAAAACTCCCCCTCGACGCCATCCGCCAACTGGCCAAGTCCACAGGCAATTGGCCCCTCACAACCTGGTTCACCGAACGAGGCGTCCCCCAAGACCTCCTCGCCGCGCACCCCTGGAACCGCCGCTCGGCACAAACCTCCCTCGCCGAGAACATCGACGGCATGCCCGAGGACGACGACCTCAACTACCCCCTCCTCAACCTCCTCGTCCTCCAACGCCACGGCAGCACCTTCACCACCACGGACGTGGCCCGCACCTGGCTGGACGAACTCCCCGCCGGCCGCACCTTCACCGCCGAACGCATCGCCTACCGCAACCTCCTCACCGGCCTGGAACCCCCGCGCACCGCCCGCCACCGCAACCCGTTCCGCGAATGGATCGGCGCCCTGATCCGCGCCGACGTCCACGGCTGGACCAACCCCGGCGACCCGGCCGCCGCCGCGGAACAGGCCCACCGCGACGCCACCCTCACCCACACCGCCAACGGCGTCTACGCGGCGATGTTCACGGCGGCCACCATCGCGCAGGCCGCGACAGGCGAACACGACGTCCACGTCTGCCTGCGCACCGGCCTCACCGTCGTCCCGCCACGCTCCCGTCTCGCCCGAGCCGTCCGCCACGCCATCCAACTGGCCCAGGAACACGACGACTTCGACACGGTCGTCGACGCACTGCACGCCACCCACGCCGCCACCCACCACTGGGTGCACGCCGTCCCCAACACCGCCCTCATCGCCGCTGCCCTCACCCACGCGAACGGCGAATTCTCCGGCTCCGTCTGCCGCGCGGTGAGCGGCGGCTGGGACACCGACTCCAACGGCGCGACCGCCGGCAGCGTCGCCGGCCTGCTGGCCGGCGACCCCGCGGCGCTCCCCGACCGCTGGACGGCTCCGTTGAAGAACCGGCTCACCACCTCCATCGGCGACTTCAACGGCATCGGCTTCGACGCACTCGCCCACCTCACACACCGGGAGACCCACCGCTCATGACCGCGCCCCTCACCGGCCTCCGCGTCCTGGACCTCGCCACCCTCTTCGCCGGCCCGCTCGCCGCCACCCTGCTCGGCGACTTCGGCGCGGAGGTCGTCAAGGTCGAGCACCCGGCGAAACCGGACCCGTCCCGCGGCCACGGCCCGTCGAAGGACGGCGTGGGCCTGTGGTGGAAGATGCTCGGCCGCAACAAGCGCACCATCACCCTCGACCTGTCGAAGCCCGGCGGGCGCACCACCCTGCTGCGCCTCGCCGCCGGCGCCGACGTGATCATCGAGAACTTCCGCCCCGGCACCCTGGAGAAGTGGGACCTGGGCTGGCCGGAGCTGTCGGCGGCCAACCCCCGCCTGGTCCTGGCCCGCGTCACCGCCTTCGGCCAGTTCGGCCCCTACGCGCACCGCCCCGGCTTCGGCACCCTCGCCGAGGCGATGAGCGGCTTCGCCGCGATCACCGGTGAACCGGACGCGCCCCCGACGCTCCCGCCGTTCGGCCTGGCCGACTCCATCGCGGGCCTGACGACGGCGTACGCGGTGATGACGGCGCTCGCCGCCCGTGACCGCACCGGCAAGGGCCAGGTCGTCGACATGGCCCTGATCGAACCGATCCTGGCCGCGCTCGGCCCTCAGCCCCTCTGGTACGACCAGCTCGGCCACGTCCAGCCCCGCACCGGCAACCGCTCCCCCAACAACGCCCCGCGCGGCGTCTACCGCACCGCGGACGGCACCTGGGTCGCCGTCTCGACATCGGCCCAGTCGGTCGCGGAACGCGTGATGCACCTGGTGGGCCGCCCGGAACTGATCGATGAGCCGTGGTTCGCCACGGGCGCCGACCGCGCCCGCCACGCCGATGTCCTGGACGAGGCGGTCGGCTCCTGGATCGCCGCACGCACCCGCACGGACGTCCTGGCGGCCTTCGAGAAGGCCGAGGCGGCCGTGGCCCCGGTTCAGGACGTCCGCGACGTGATGGCGGACCCGCAGTACCAGGCCCTGAACACCATCACCACCGTCGACGACCCTGAGCTGGGCCCTCTGCGCATGCAGAACGTGCTCTTCCGGCTCTCCGCCACGCCCGGCGCGATCCGCTGGGCCGGCCGCCCCCACGGCGCGGACACGGACGAGGTCCTCACCGAACTGGGCCTGTCCCCGGCCGACCTCACGGCGCTGCGCGCGGAGGGCGCCCTGTGACGGCGTTCCCGCTCACCTGGCTCTACGCCCCGGGAGACCGACCCCATGTGGTGGCCAGGGCTCTCACCTCCGACGCCGACATCGTCGTCGTCGACCTGGAGGACGCGGTGGCCCCCGACCGCAAGGAGTACGCCCGTGCCGCCACCGCCGAGCTGCTCGCCGACCTGCCGCCCATCCCGATCCACGTCCGCGTCAACGCCCTGGAGAGCCCCTGGGCCGAGCCGGACCTCGCCGCCGTGGCCCCGGCTCCCGGCCTCTGCGCCCTGCGGCTTCCCAAGGTCACCTCGCCCGCCGAGGTCGTCCGGATCGCACAGCACGCCGCCCCCACCGGGCTGCCCCTGTACGCCCTCCTGGAGACGGCCCTGGGCGTGGAACAGGCGTACGCCGTCGCCACGGCCCACCCGTCCCTGCGGGGCATCGCGCTCGGGGAGGCGGACCTACGGACCGACCTGGGCGTATGGGACGACGCGGGGCTCGACTGGTCCCGCTCCCGGGTGATCGTGGCCGCCCGGGCCGCGGGCCTGCCCCCGCCGGCGCAGTCGGTTTACCCGGACGTCCGCGATCTGGAGGGCCTGGCCGCCTCCTGCGCTCATGGCCGCGCCCTGGGCTTCCTGGGCCGGGCCGCGATCCACCCCCGCCAGCTCCCGGTCATCAAGCGGGCCTTCCTCCCGACCGAGGAGGAGATCGAGCAAGCGGAGACGATCGTCAAGGCAGCGGCTACGGAACAGGGCGCCCAGGCCCTCCCGGACGGCCGCTTCATCGACACGGCGGTGGTGACGGCGGCCCAGCGCACCCTGTCCCTGGCACGCCGCCGCTGACACTCCCCCACCCGGAAAACGCCGAGGGCGCCCGGAACCTCCAGGCGCCCCCTGTGTCGTACGACCGACTGTCAGATCTTCTTCGCCGACTCGGCGTCGTCCTTGGCGTCGTCCTTGGCGTCGCTCTCGGCCTCGTCGTCGGCCTCGCCCTTGGCGTCGTCGCCCTTGCCCTCGCTGTCGGACGTGTCGTCCCCGTCGGCTTCGTCGCCGGAGGCCTCCGCCCCCGGCTCCACCACGGCTTCCCGGCCCGGCCGCTTCTTCGACGACACCACGAGGTACACGACCGCGAGCAGGAACACGAGCATCGCGGTCCACACGTTCAGCCGGAGACCCAGGATGTGGTGAGCGTCGTCGACCCGCATGTACTCGATCCACGCCCGGCCCGTGCAGTACGCGGCGACGTACAGCGCGAACGCCCGGCCGTGCCCCAGCCGGAAGCGGCGGTCGGCCCAGATCACCAGGACCGCGACGCCGATGCACCACAGCGACTCGTACAGGAACGTCGGGTGGTACGTGCCCGGTACCCGGCCGTCCGCGGAGGACGTGATCTCCAGGGCCCAGGGCAGGTCGGTGGGCTTGCCGTACAGCTCCTGGTTGAACCAGTTGCCCCAGCGGCCGATCGCCTGGGCGAGGGCGATGCCCGGCGCGACGGCGTCGGCGTACGCCGGCATCGGGATGCCCCGGCGCCGGCAGCCGATCCAGGCGCCCAGTGCGCCCAGCGCGATCGCGCCCCAGATGCCGAGGCCGCCCTCCCAGATCTTGAAGGCGTCCACCCAGTCACGGCCCTCGCTGAAGTACAGCTCGTAGTCCGTGATCACGTGGTAGAGCCGGCCGCCCACCAGGCCGAAGGGCACCGCCCAGACAGCGATGTCGGCCACCGTGCCGGCCCGCCCGCCCCGGGCGATCCAGCGCTTGTTGCCGAGCCAGACGGCAACGAAGACGCCGATGATGATGCAGAACGCGTAGCCGCGCAGCGGAATGGGGCCGAGGTACAGCACCCCGCGTGACGGGCTGGGAATGAAGGCAAGTTCCATGGCAAGGTCGACGCTACCGTGCCGGACCGGGGCCGCGGCAGGCAGCCCGGCTACGGGTCCATAACAGGCGCGTGAGAAAAGCCCTTACCCCTTGTTCCGCTCCTGCACCATCTGCTTCAGCTTCGCCGGGGTCATCGTCCGGTCCTGGTAGATGTTCTTGCCGTCGAACAGCACGGTCGGCGTGCCCGAGAAGCCGCCCTTGTTGAACGCCTGGTGGGACTTGGCGACCCAGCTGTTGTGCGTCCCGTCCTCGACGCACTTGCGGAAGGCGGGGGTGTCCAGGCCGTCGACCTTGCCGGCCAGCTCGATCAGCTTGTCCTTCCTGGCGTAGGCGTCGTCGGACTCCGGGGGCTGGTTGTCGAAGAGCACGTCGTGGTACGCGGGGAACTTCCCGGCGTCCTGGGCGCAGGCCGCGGCGTTGGCCGCGTTGCGGGAGCCACTGCCGCGCATGTTGCCGTCGATGAGGGTGACCAGGTGGTACTCGGACTTGAGCTGGCCGGCGTTCGTCAGCTCGTGGATCACCGGCCGGTACGCCGTCTCGAAGGACTTGCAGGCCGGGCAGCGGAAGTCCTCCCACACCGTGAGCGTGGACTTGGCGCTGTCCTTGCCGACCGGGATGGCCAGGCCGTCCTTGCCCTGGGCTCCCGAGGGCGCCACGACCGGGCCCGCCGCCTCGCCGTCGTCGTCCTTCCCGGCGTTGGCGGCGACGACGCCGATCACCGCCGCGAGTCCCAGGACGGCCACGACGGCCCCGCCCACGATCAGCGCGCGCCGGCGCTTCTCCGAGGCCCTGTGCTTCTCGCGCTCCACCGCCAACTTCTCCCGGGCGGTGCGCTTTCCCTCACGGTTCTTCTCGCTCACACCCCGGAAACGAACCGGGGAGACGCACCGCGCCTCCCCGGCCCCAGGTCCACCCGTACGAGGGACCTGTGTGACTACCCGGTTTCTTACGCCTGTCCGCGCACGCCCTTCGCGAGGCCTGCCGCCAGGGTGCGGACGGCCTCGACACCGGCCGCGTCGTCCGGGGCGTCGAGCATGGCCTTGACGAAGGCCGAGCCGACGATCACGCCGTCGGCGAAGCCGGCGACCTCGGCGGCCTGGGTGGCGTTGGACACGCCGAGCCCGACGCAGACCGGCAGGTCCGTACCGGTGGCCCGGGTGCGTGCCACCAGGTCCTCGGCCTGCGAGCTGACCGACTCGCGGGTGCCGGTGACGCCCATGAGGGAGGCGGCGTAGACGAAACCGCTGCCCGCAGCGGTGATCTGCGCGAGCCGCTGGCCCTTGCTGCTGGGGGCGACGACGAAGACGGTGGCGAGACCGTGCTTCTCGGCGTGCTCCCTCCACAGCGCCGACTCCTGCACGGGCAGGTCGGGCAGGATGCACCCGGCGCCGCCCGCCTCGGCGAGCTCTGCGGTGAACCGCTCGACGCCGTAGCGGTCGATGGGGTTCCAGTACGTCATGACGAGCACAGGCTTGCCGGTGGCAGCGTGGGCCTCGCGGACCGTGCGCATCACGTCGGCGATCTTCACGCCGCCGCGCAGGGCGATGTCGTCGGCGGTCTGGATGACGGGCCCGTCGAGGACGGGGTCGCTGTGCGGCAGACCGACCTCGACGACGTCGGCGCCGCCGTCCAGGACGGCCTTGATCGCCTCGATGCCGCCGTCCACGGTCGGGAACCCGGCCGGGAGGTAGGCGATGAGGGCGGACCGGCCCTCGGACTTCGCTGCGGCGAGGGTGTCGCTCAACAGCTGGATGTTGCCGCTCACTTGGCGTCCCCCTCGATCTCGGCGGTGTCGGTGTCCGCGTCGGCGGCGACTTCGGCGTCGGTGTCGTAGAGGCCGAAGTAGCGGGCGGCGGTGTCCATGTCCTTGTCGCCGCGGCCGGACAGGTTGACCACGATCAGCCCGTCCTTGCCCAGCTCCCTGCCGACCTCCAGGGCGCCGGCCAGCGCGTGGGCGCTCTCGATGGCCGGGATGATGCCCTCGGTGCGGGACAGCAGGCGCAGGGCCTGCATGGCCGCGTCGTCCGTGACCGCGCGGTACTCACCGCGGCCGGAGTCCTTGAGGTAGGAGTGCTCCGGACCGATGCCCGGGTAGTCCAGACCGGCCGAGATCGAGTACGGCTCGGTGATCTGGCCCTCGTCGTCCTGGAGGACGTAACTGCGGGAGCCGTGCAGGATGCCGGGCTCGCCGGCGGTCAGGGTCGCCGCGTGCTCGCCGGTGTCGACGCCGTGGCCTGCCGGCTCGCAGCCGATGAGCCGGACGGACTCGTCCGGGATGAAGGCGTGGAAGAGGCCGATGGCGTTGGAGCCGCCGCCGACGCAGGCGACGGCCGCGTCGGGGAGCCGGCCCGCGCGCTCCAGGAGCTGGCGGCGAGTCTCCACGCCGATGACCCGGTGGAAGTCGCGGACCATGGCGGGGAAGGGGTGGGGACCGGCGACCGTACCGAAGAGGTAGTGCGTGTGCTCGACGTTGGCGACCCAGTCCCGGAACGCCTCGTTGATCGCGTCCTTCAGCGTGCGGCTGCCGGACTTCACGGCGATGACCTCGGCGCCGAGCATGCGCATCCGGGCGACGTTGAGTGCCTGCCGCTTGGTGTCGATCTCGCCCATGTAGATCGTGCAGTCGAGGCCGAAGAGCGCGCAGGCCGTGGCCGTGGCGACGCCGTGCTGGCCGGCGCCCGTCTCGGCGATGACGCGGGTCTTGCCCATACGCCTGGTGAGCAGGGCCTGGCCGAGAACGTTGTTGATCTTGTGGGAGCCGGTGTGGTTGAGGTCCTCGCGCTTGAGGAAGACGCGGGCGCCACCCGCTTCCGCGGCGAAACGAGGGACCTCGGTGAGCGCCGACGGGCGGCCGGTGTAGTTGACCAGGAGGTCGTCGAGCTCTCGGGCGAACTCGGGGTCGTGCTTGGCCTTGTCGTACTCGACGGCCACCTCGTCGACTGCGGCGACGAGGGCCTCCGGGATGAACTTGCCGCCGAACACCCCGAAGTAGCCTTCGGGGTTGGGGGTTTGACCCTCGGGGTCGGGGATGAAGAACTGACTGGGCATGCGGAAACCTTCACGGTGAGTGTGTGGGAATGCACTGATCGCCGTGGGGGCAGGGAGTCTCAGTTGGCTGCGGACCGGCTGTGGCTGGTCGCGCAGTTCCCCGCGCCCCTAAAGGGCGCGGT
Organism: Streptomyces sp. NPDC052064; assembly: GCF_055585925.1. Taxonomy (NCBI): domain Bacteria; kingdom Bacillati; phylum Actinomycetota; class Actinomycetes; order Kitasatosporales; family Streptomycetaceae; genus Streptomyces; species Streptomyces sp. NPDC052064. Next base: position 381,861 of record NZ_JBVJJE010000003.1, on the reverse strand, counting down.
GCCATCGCATGCCGTTGACCTGCCCGGGTTCGTCACCGATGACGTAGCGGACTCGGCGGCCGTGCACGCGTCGCGCGGGCGCACGGCAGCCGCGGGGGCGGCAGCCGCGCGCGAGGCGGGCGTACCGGTCCACGGTCGTCATGGTGAGAGTCATCGGGGGCAAGCCTAGCGGGAGATCAGCTCCGGCCGTGCCGGAGTGCGGGATGTTCGCCAGCCGCCACCAGGTCGGAGACCGCCGTCCTGGGGTCCTTGCCGGTGACGAGGGACTCGCCGACCAGGACCGCGTCGGCGCCGGCGTTGGCGTAGGCGATGAGGTCGTGCGGGCCGCGGACGCCGGACTCGGCGATCTTGATGATGTGGTCGGGGATCTCCGGTGCCACGCGCTCGAAGGTGCCGCGGTCGACCTCGAGGGTCTTGAGGTTGCGCGCGTTGACGCCGATGACGCGGGCGCCGGCGTCGACCGCGCGCTCGACCTCGTCCTCGTCGTGCACCTCGACGAGCGGCGTGAGCCCGATGGACTCGGCGCGCTCGATGAGGGACTCCAGGGCGGGCTGGTCGAGGGCGGCGACGATCAGCAGGATGACGTCGGCGCCGTAGGCGCGGGCCTCCCACAGCTGGTACGACGTGACGATGAAGTCCTTGCGGAGGACCGGGATGTCCACGCGGGCGCGGACCGCTTCGAGGTCGGCGAGCGAGCCACCGAAGCGGCGCTGTTCGGTGAGGACGGAGATGACGGCCGCGCCGCCCGCCTCGTAGTCCGCGGCGAGTCCGGCCGGGTCGGCGATCGCGGCCAGCGCGCCCTTGGACGGGCTGGAGCGCTTGACCTCGCAGATGACCTTGACGCCGTCGCCGCGCAGTGCGGCCGCGCCGTCCTTGGCGGCGGGAGCCTTCGCCGCGCGCTCCTTGAGCTCGTCGAGGCTGACGCGCGCCTGCCGCTCCGCGAGGTCGGCACGGACTCCGTCGATGATCTCGTCGAGCACACTCACGCGAGCGGCCCCCTTCCAGACTCTTGACAGTTCCAGCGGCCAGTCGAAAACCGATGGTCACTGTGATGGTATCCGCAGCCGGGCGTAGGCCTCGCATCCGGTTGACGCCGGTCCCACCACCTGGACATCCGCCAGTTGATCAAGGATGGAGCCAGCCACCGAAGGGCAGGTTCCGGGCAACTGTGAAGACCAGCAGCAACGCGCCGAGGCTCCACACCAGCCCCGGGCGGGGGTCGATCCGCAGCGGGCGCCCGCGTGCGGCGTGGACCACCCATACGGTCCACAGCACGGCGAAGGCCAGATAGCCGAGTACGGCGAGCGCGTTGGCGTGCAGTGCCGCCGGGAAGTCGCCGTGGACGAAGGCGTGCGCGCTGCGCAGTCCGCCGCAGCCGGGGCAGTACAGGCCCGTGTAGTGCAGCAGCGGGCAGACGGGGTAGTGGCCGGGTTCGTTGGGGTCGACCGCGCCCACGTAGGCGAAGGCGGCGGCGACGGCCGCGAACACCCCGGCGGGGACGGCCAGGCGGCCCGGGACGCTGGGCGTCACCCTTCGGCTGTCGGCGTTCACGGTATGCATTGTGCCCCGCCTGCCCCGCACACGCGTGAGGGGCGGTCCCGGCACCCGAGTGCCGGCCGCCCCTCTCGCGACAACGCGGTGTGCGCCGGGGATCAGCCCTCGGCGCGCGCCGGCTCGCGGTCGCCCGTCATCCGGTGCGGCTGGTGCAGTTCCTTGGGCTGGCCGAGGCCCATCATCCGCATGATGGCGCCGACGACACCGCCGAGCAGCACGACCACCATGCCGGCCCAGAAGCCCGCCGGCTGGTCCATCACCATGAACGCGCCCGCGACGCAGAAACCGATGAAGGCGATCGTGACACCGGTCCAGGCGGCCGGGGTGTGACCGTGGCTGCTGCCCGCCATTGCTTGCTCCTCGTTGCTGTGTGCGTGTCTGAGCAGGACGCTCGGGCCCATTGTCCCGCACCCGCGCGTGGGCGGTGAGCGGGGGTGCTCCTGGGATACGCCCCGCTCCCCCGTGTGGCTCAGGCGCCGGTCGGGTCCTCGCCCCGGTCGAGTGCCTTCCACAGGTCCTCGGGCCGGTCGGGGTCGACGGCGGGGGCCTTGCGGCGCGGCTGGGGTGTGCCATTGCGCTCGTAGCGGCCGGACATCGCGGGCCACAGCCGGCCGTAGCGCAGGGCGAGCAGTCCGGCCAGGAGGAGCAGGACGCCGCCGACGGCCGCGACGTACGGCCAGGCGGTGTGGCTGAGGGTGTCCACGGAGGCGGAGGTGTCGCCGGAGGCCTGGGCGGCCTGCTCGTCGAGCGCGGAGCCGTCGGAGGCGCCGAGCAGGGCGGCGGCGACGATGCCGGCGCCGGAGAGCGCCAGCAGCGCGGCCACGACGAGGCGGCCGGCCCGGCGGACGGCGAAGACGGCGACGAGCGCGGCGAGGCCCACTACGGCGAGCGCCGCGGGGACGCCCGTGACGTCGCTGCCCTTGGCGGTCAGGGGGAAGGCTCCGCCGGCCACCGACGCGGTGCCCTCCGCCCAGCGCTGCCGGGAGGCGAGCAGCGCCACGGCCGCGCCGAGCGCGCCGCACAGCAGCGCGACGGCGAGGCTTCGGCGGCCGGCCCGGGCGGATCCGGCGGCTTCGGAACGGGGGTGAGGTACAGCAGTCACGTACCCCACTATCGCCTGCACCCCGGGCGAACCGTCACCCGGGGTTCATCTCAGGCGTTTCCCAGCCGGTTCGCCGTGTGTACGGCCCTGAGGACCGCCGCCGCCTTGTTGCGGCACTCGGTGTCCTCGGCGACCGGGTCCGAGTCGGCGACGATGCCGGCGCCCGCCTGGACGTAGGCGGTGCCGTCGCGGAGAAGGGCCGTGCGGATGGCGATGGCGGTGTCGGAGTCGCCCGCGAAGTCCAGGTAGCCGACGCAGCCGCCGTACAGCCCGCGCCGGGACGGTTCGAGTTCGTCGATGATCTGCATGGCGCGGGGCTTCGGGGCGCCTGAGAGGGTGCCGGCCGGGAAGCAGGCGGTGAGGACGTCGAAGGCCGTGCGGCCCGGGGCGACACGGCCCGTCACCGTCGAGACGATGTGCATGACGTGCGAGTACCGCTCGACGGACATGAAGTCGACGACCTCGACCGAGCCGGGCTCGCACACCCGCCCCAGGTCGTTGCGCCCCAGGTCGACGAGCATGAGGTGCTCGGCGCGCTCCTTGGGGTCGGCGAGCAGCTCGTCGGCGAGGGTCTGGTCCTCCTGCGGGGTGGCGCCGCGCCAGCGGGTGCCGGCGATGGGGTGGACCATGGCGCGTCCGTCCTCGACCTTGACCAGGGCCTCGGGGGACGAGCCGACGACGTCGAACCCGTCGAAGCGGAACAGGTACATGTACGGGGACGGGTTGGTGGCCCTCAGGACCCGGTACACGTCCAGCGCGCTCGCGGTGCAAGGCGTCTCGAAGCGCTGGGAGGGGACGACCTGGAAGGCCTCGCCGGCCCGGATGCGCTCCTTGATGTCCTCGACGGCCTCCTGGAAGTCGGGGCCGCCCCACAGCGCGGAGTACTCGGGGAGCTCGGAGGGCGGCAGGACGGCCGGGGGCTGGGCGACCGCGCGGGAGAGGTCGGCCTCCATGGCGTCGAGGCGGGCGACGGCGTCGGCGTAGGCCTCGTCGACACCCGTCTCCAGGTCGTTGTGGTTGATCGCGTTGGCGATCAGCAGGACCGATCCCTCCCAGTGGTCCATGACGGCGAGGTCGCTGGTGAGGAGCATGGTCAGCTCGGGCAGCTTCAGGTCGTCGCGCTCGCCGGGGCCGATCTTCTCCAGGCGGCGGACGATGTCGTAGCCGAGGTAGCCGACCATGCCGCCGGTGAAGGGCGGCATGCCCTCCTGGTGGGGGGTGTGCAGCGCCTGGATGGTGGCGCGCAGCGCGGCGAGGGGGTCACCGTCGACGGGGACCCCGACGGGCGGGGAGCCGTGCCAGTGGGCCTGCCCGTCGCGCTCGGTCAGCGTGGCGGCGCTGCGGACGCCCACGAACGAGTAGCGGGACCACGAGCGGCCGTTCTCCGCGGACTCCAGCAGGAAGGTGCCCGGGCGCTCGGCGGCGAGCTTGCGGTAGAGCGCCACGGGGGTGTCGCCGTCGGCGAGGAGCTTGCGGGTGACCGGGATGACCCGCCGGTCGCCGGCGAGCTTGCGGAACGTCTCGAGGTCCATGGCGACTGACCTTACTGATCCGTCGCGGAGTCGTCGGAACCGCCGTTCTTGAACAGCACGTCGACGTCGAAGCAGGTGCGCTCGCCGGTGTGGCAGGCGGCGCCGACCTGGTCGACCTTGACGAGCACGGTGTCGGCGTCGCAGTCGAGGGCGACGGACTTCACCCACTGGAAGTGGCCGGAGGTGTCGCCCTTGACCCAGTACTCCTGGCGGCTGCGCGACCAGTACGTGCACCGGCCGGAGGTCAGGGTGCGATGCAGCGCCTCGTCGTCCATCCAGCCGAGCATGAGCACCTCTCCGGTGTCGTACTGCTGGGCGATGGCGGGCAGGAGGCCGTCGGCGCTGCGCTTGAGGCGGGCGGCGATCTCCGGGGCGAGACGGCTGGGCCGGGGGGACGTGCTGGTCATGCCGACCATTGTGCCGCGCGCCACTGACGGGCGAGGTGGAGTGTCCACTGTGCGGACCTGGTACGCGGTCGTAGGCTGGGCCGCATGTCGACCCATGCCAAGCGTGAACGACTTCTCCTCGCCGATCTGTTGGAGACCGCGGGCCCGGACGCGCCCACCCTGTGCGAGGGCTGGACGACGCGGGACCTCGCCGCCCACGTGGTGGTGCGCGAGCGCCGCCCGGACGCGGCCGGCGGAATACTGATCAAGCAGCTCGCGCCACGCCTGGACCGGGTGATGGCGGAGTACACCGACAAGCCGTACGAGGAGCTGATCCAGCTGATCCGTACGGGGCCGCCGCGTTTCTCGCCCTTCTCACTCAAACCGGTCGACGAGATGTCGAACATCATCGAGTTCTACGTCCACACGGAGGACGTGCGGCGCGCCCAGCCCGACTGGTCGCCGCGCGAGCTCGACCCGGTCTTCCAGGACGCACTGTGGTCCCGGCTGGAGCGCACCGCCCGGCTGATGGGGCGCAGCGTCCCGACGGGCCTGGTGCTGCGCCGCCCGGACGGCCAGACGGTCGTCGCCCAGCGGGGCGCGCCGGTGGTCACGGTGACGGGTGAGCCCTCCGAGCTGGTGCTGTTCTCCTACGGCCGGCAGAGCAAGGCCAAGGTCGAGCTGGACGGCGACGAGGACGCGATCGCGAAGCTGCACGAGACGAAGCAGCTCGGGATCTGAGGGCGCATGAGGAAACCCCGGCCGCACAGGCGACCGGGGCTCCCGACAGGCGGGTCACCGCACCGGGTGACCCGCCTCCCGCAGCGCCTCCTTGACCTCGCCGATGCGCAGGTCGCCGAAGTGGAACACCGACGCGGCCAGCACCGCGTCCGCGCCCGCCGCGATGGCCGGCGGGAAGTCCGCCAGCTTGCCCGCGCCGCCCGAGGCGATGACCGGGACGGTCACGTGCTTGCGCACGGCCGCGATCATCTCCAGGTCGTAGCCGTCCTTGGTGCCGTCCGCGTCCATCGAGTTGAGCAGGATCTCGCCGGCGCCCAGCTCAGCGGCCCGGTGCGCCCACTCGACGGCGTCGATGCCGGTGCCGCGACGACCGCCGTGGGTGGTCACCTCGAAGGAGCCGGACTCGGTGCGGCGCGCGTCCACCGAGAGGACCAGGACCTGGCGGCCGAAGCGTTCCGCGATCTCCCGGATCAGCTCCGGGCGGGCGATCGCGGCCGTGTTGACGCCGACCTTGTCCGCGCCGGCCCGCAGCAGCTTGTCCACGTCCTCGGCGGTACGCACCCCGCCCCCGACCGTGAGCGGGATGAACACCTGCTCGGCCGTGCGGCGCACCACGTCGTACGTCGTCTCGCGGTTGCCCGACGAGGCGGTGATGTCCAGGAACGTCAGCTCGTCCGCGCCCTCGGCGTCATACACCTTGGCCATCTCGACGGGGTCGCCCGCGTCGCGCAGGTTCTGGAAGTTGACGCCCTTGACGACCCGGCCGTTGTCCACGTCCAGGCAGGGGATGACTCGGACCGCCAGGGTCATGAATCAGGCTCCTCTACTGTCCTCTGAATGCTTCCAGTTCCACCGACACCAGGACGCGCGGGTCGACGAAGCCCTCCACCACGAGGAAGGTCGCGACCGGGCGCACGGAGTCGAACAGCTCCTTGTGGGCCCGGCCCACCTCGTCGAGGTCGCGCGAGTGCGCCAGGTACATCCGCGTACGGACCACGGACCCGATGTCGAGCCCGAACTCGCCGATCGCCTCGAGGGCGCTGGTGAAGGCCGCCTTGGCCTGCTCGTACGGGTCGCCCTCCCCGTACAGCACGTCGCCCTTGAAGGGTGTCGTGCCCGCCACCAGCACCCGATCGCCCGCCGCCACGGCACGCGCGAAACCGAAACTCTCTTCCCAGGGACTTCCGCTCTGCACGCGCCGTACGGCATCACTCATGAACCTGTATCCCTTTCAAGATGTGGCCTCCAGGGCCTCTTCCAGGGTGAACGCCTTCGCGTACAGCGCCTTCCCTACGATCGCGCCCTCTACGCCGAGCGGCACGAGCTCGGCGATGGCCCGGAGGTCGTCCAGCGAGGACACGCCGCCGGAGGCCACGACGGGGCGGTCCGTCGCGGCGCACACGTTGCGCAGCAGTTCCAGGTTCGGGCCCTGGAGCGTGCCGTCCTTGGCGATGTCCGTGACGACGTAACGGGCGCAGCCCTCGTTGTTCAGGCGCTCCAGCGTCTCGTAGAGGTCGCCGCCGTCGCGGGTCCAGCCGCGGCCGCGCAGGGTCGTGCCGCGGACGTCGAGACCGACCGCGATCTTGTCGCCGTGCTCGGCGATGGCCTTGGCGACCCACTCGGGGGTCTCCAGGGCGGCCGTGCCCAGGTTCACGCGGGTGCAGCCGGTGGCCAGGGCGGCGGCGAGGGTGTCGTCGTCGCGGATACCGCCGGACAGCTCCACCTTGATGTCCATCGCCTTGGCGACCTCGGCGATCAGTTCCCGGTTGTTCCCGGTGCCGAAGGCGGCGTCCAGGTCGACCAGGTGCAGCCACTCGGCGCCGGACCGCTGCCAGGCGAGGGCGGCCTCCAGCGGGGAGCCGTACGAGGTCTCCGAGCCGGACTCGCCGTGCACCAGGCGGACGGCCTGGCCGTCACGGACGTCGACGGCGGGGAGGAGTTCGAGCTTGCTCACAGTGTTCCGATCCAGTTGGTGAGGAGCTGGGCTCCGGCGTCGCCGGACTTCTCGGGGTGGAACTGCGTGGCCCACAGGGCGCCGTTCTCGACGGCCGCGACGAACGGCTTGCCGTGCGTGGACCAGGTGACCTTGGGGGCCTCCAGCGCCGGGTTGTGGGTCTCCAGCGACCAGTCGTGGACGGCGTAGGAGTGCACGAAGTAGAAGCGGGCGTCCGGGTCGAGGCCGGCGAACAGCTGCGAACCGGGCGCCGCCTCGACGGTGTTCCAGCCCATGTGGGGGACGATCTCGGCCTGGAGCGGCTCGACCGAGCCGGGCCACTCGTCGAGTCCCTCGCTCTCCACGCCGTGCTCGATGCCGCGGGCGAAGAGGATCTGCATGCCGACGCAGATGCCCATGACCGGGCGACCGCCGGACAGCCTGCGGTCGACGATCCAGTCGCCGCGCGCCTCGAGCAGGCCCTTCATGCAGGAGGCGAAGGCGCCGACGCCCGGCACGAGCAGCCCGTCGGCGTTCAGGGCCTTGTCGTAGTCACGCGTGATCTCGACGTCGGCTCCCGCGCGCGCGAGGGCACGCTCGGCGGAGCGGACGTTGCCGAAGCCGTAGTCGAAGACGACCACTTTCTTCTGCTTCTTCAGGGGAGCGCTCAATTCCACACCTCCAGCCTCACGACACCGGCCGCCAGGCACATCGCGGCGCCGATCGAGAGCAGCACGATCAGGCCCTTGGGCATCTTCTGCTTGACGAAGGAGTAGATCCCGCCGACGAGGAACAGGCCGACGACGATCAGCAGGGTCGAGATGCCGTTCACAGGGCGCCCTTCGTGGAGGGGAGGATGCCGGCGGCGCGCGGGTCGCGCTCGGACGCGTAGCGCAGAGCCCGGGCCAGCGCCTTGAACTGGCACTCCACGATGTGGTGCGCGTTGCGCCCGTAGGGCACGTGCACGTGCAGCGCGATCTGGGCCTGGGCCACGAAGGACTCCAGGATGTGCCGCGTCATCGTGGTGTCGTACTCGCCGATCATCGGCGCCATCTTCTCGGGCTCGGTGTGCACGAGGTAGGGGCGGCCTGAGAGGTCGACGGTGACCTGGGCGAGGGACTCGTCCAGGGGGACCGTGCAGTTGCCGAAGCGGTAGATGCCGACCTTGTCGCCGAGGGCCTGCTTGAAGGCGGCGCCGAGGGCGAGGGCGGTGTCCTCGATGGTGTGGTGCGAGTCGATGTGCAGATCGCCCTCGGTCTTCACGGTCAGGTCGAACAGACCGTGCCGGCCGAGCTGGTCGAGCATGTGGTCGTAGAAGCCGACGCCGGTGGAGATCTCCGTCTTGCCGGTGCCGTCGAGGTCGATCTCGACGAGGACCGAGGTCTCCTTGGTCGTCCGCTCCACGCGTCCTACGCGGCTCATACGTTCTGCTCCTTCGGGGGTGTGGGGGTGTCCCCCACAAGACACTGCAGCTCACGGACCGCGTCGAGGAACGCGTCGTTCTCGTCGGGGGTGCCGGCCGATACCCGCAGCCACCCGGGGATGCCGTTGTCCCGGACCAGGACGCCCTGGTCGAGGATCTTCTGCCAGGCCGTGTGGGAGTCCTCGAACCTGCCGAACTGCACGAAGTTGGCATCGGACTCGACGACCTCGTAGCCGGTGGCGCGCAGCTCGGTGACCAGGCGGTCCCGCTCGGCCTTGAGCTGCTCGACGTAGCCCAGCAGTGTGCCGGTGTGCTCCAGGGCGGCCAGGGCGGTCGCCTGGGTGACGGCCGACAGGTGGTAGGGCAGTCGGACGAGCTGGACGGCGTCGACGACGGCCGGGTGCGCCGCGAGGTAGCCGAGGCGCAGGCCCGCCGCGCCGAACGCCTTCGACATCGTGCGGGAGATGACGAGGTTGGGGCGTCCGTCGAGCAGCGGCAGCAGCGAGTCGCCGTGGCTGAACTCGATGTACGCCTCGTCGACCACGACCATCGACGGTTTCGCCGCCTGCGCGGCCTCGTACAGGGCGAGGACCGTCTCGGGCGGGACCGCGTTGCCCGTGGGGTTGTTGGGGGTGGTGACGAAGACGACGTCGGGCCGGTGTTCGGCGATCGCCTTCTCGGCGGCGGCGAGGTCGATCGTGAAGTCGTCATTGCGCGGACCGGAGATCCAGCCGGTGCCGGTGCCGCGGGCGATGAGCCCGTGCATCGAGTACGACGGCTCGAAGCCGATCGCCGTGCGGCCCGGCCCGCCGAAGGTCTGCAGCAGCTGCTGGATGACCTCGTTGGAGCCGTTGGCCGCCCAGACGTTGGCGAGACCGACCTCGTAGCCGGATGTGTCCGTCAGGTACTCGGCGAGCTTCGTGCGCAGCTCGACCGCGTCCCGGTCCGGGTAGCGGTTGAGGTTCTTGGCAGCCTCGCGGACCCGCTCGGCGATGCGCTCGACCAGCGCCTCGGGCAGCGGGTAGGGGTTCTCGTTGGTGTTCAGCCGTACGGGGACGTCCAGCTGGGGTGCGCCGTAGGGGGACTTGCCGCGCAGCTCGTCCCGTACGGGCAGATCGTCGATTCGTACGTCGCTCACTTGCTCTCCGGCACCTTCCAGCCGAACCTGGCCTTGATCGCCGCGCCGTGCGCGGGCAGGTCCTCCGCCTCCGCCAGCGTCACCACGTGGTGCGCGACCTCGGCCAGCGCGTCCTGCGTGTAGTCGACGATGTGGATGCCGCGCAGGAACGACTGGACGGACAGGCCCGATGAGTGGCATGCGCAGCCGCCGGTGGGCAGGACGTGGTTGGAGCCGGCCGCGTAGTCGCCGAGGGAGACCGGGGCCCAGGGGCCGATGAAGATCGCGCCGGCGTTCTTGACGCGGTCGGCCACGGCGGCCGCGTCGGCCGTCTGGATCTCCAGGTGCTCGGCGCCGTAAGCGTCGACCACCCTCAGGCCCTCGTCGATGCCGTCGACCAGGACGATCGCGGACTGCTTGCCGGACAGGGCCGGGACGATCCGGTCGTCGACGTGCCTGGTGGCCGCGATCTGCGGCTCCAGCTCCTTCTCGACCGCGTTCGCGAGCTCGACGGAGTCCGTGACCAGGACGGCGGCGGCCAGCGGGTCGTGCTCGGCCTGGCTGATCAGATCGGAGGCGACGTGCACCGGGTCGGCCGTCTCGTCGGCGAGGACCGCGATCTCGGTCGGTCCGGCCTCGGCGTCGATGCCGATCTTGCCGGTGAAGTAGCGCTTGGCGGCGGCGACCCAGATGTTGCCGGGGCCGGTGACCATGTTGGCGGGCGGGCAGGACTCCGTGCCGTACGCGAACATCGCGACGGCCGTGGCGCCGCCGGCGGCGTAGACCTCGTCGACGCCGAGCAGGGCGCAGGCGGCGAGGATCGTCGGGTGCGGCAGGCCTCGGAACTCGGCCTGGGCGGGCGAGGCGAGCGCGATGGACTCGACGCCGGCCTCCTGGGCGGGCACGACGTTCATGACCACGGAGGACGGATACACGGACCGGCCGCCGGGCGCGTACAGCCCGACCCGCTCGACCGGAACCCACTTCTCGGTCACGGAGCCGCCGGGCACGACCTGGGTGGTGTGCGTGCTGCGGCGCTGCTCGCGGTGGACCGTCCTGGCGCGCCGGATCGACTCCTCCAGGGCCGCGCGCACGGCCGGGTCGAGCTCCTGAAGCGCGCGCGTGAGCGCGGCGGCCGGCACCCGCACCTGGTCGAGCCTGACCCCGTCGAACCGCTCGGCGAACTCGATCAGCGCCGCGTCGCCCCGATGATGCACGTCCTCGCAGATCGGACGCACCTTCTCCAGGGCGGCCTGTACGTCGAACTCGGCTCGGGGCAGCAGGTCGCGCAGGGCGGGGCCCTCGGGAAGGGCGTCGCCACGCAGATCGATTCGGGAGATCACGTGCTCAATTCTCTCAGACCCGAATGACGCGCCGTTCGCTCGTATCAATGGCTGATACAGAACACCGCCCGAACCCGGAGGATCTCCTTCACGTTTCGCGTTCGGGGCGTCACTCAGCGGGCATGAACAGGTGTACGAAGCACCTGACCCGCGAGTACCTGGGGAGGAAGGAAGAGACGTGACCGAGGGGGCCGGCGTGCGTGCCGGAGATCCGCCCGACGACCTGACCGCGGCCGAGGCCGGAATGTGGCAGGCGTTCCGCAACGGCAGCGTGTACGACCTGAGCAGCGGCGACCCGATGGTGGACGATCCGCACGGCGGCCACCCCTGGGGCGAGGACCGGACCGTGCGGGCCCGTATCGTCTGCTGGCTGCTCCTGGACGGCCCGCCCGCCCTGGCCGGCCGGGTCTCGTCGCTGAAGCTGGCCGGCGTGCTGATCAGCGGCTCACTGGACCTGGCGGGCGGCACGGTGGTGCCGTACGTCGAGATGCGCCAGTGCCGGTTCGAGGAGGACGTGCTGCTGCCGGAGGCACGCTTCACGACCGTACGGATGGTGGACTGCTCGGTGCCGCGGCTGGAGGCGGCCCGGGTGCAGACGGAGGGCGATCTGCATCTGCCGCGCTGCCGCTTCCACCGGGGCATCCGGCTCACGGACGCGCAGATCGGCACGGACCTGATGCTCAACCAGGCGATCGTGCACCGGGACCGCAGCGGCCGGTCGATCGCCGCGGACGGGCTGACCGTCGGCCAGGACTTACAGGCCGAGCTGATGGAGTCGCACGGCGAACTGAGCCTGCGCGCCGCGACCATCGGCGTCTCACTGAGCCTGCGCGGCGCCCGCCTGGCCAACCCGTACGAGCGGCTCGCCTTCAACGCCCCGCAGCTGACCGTCGAGCGCAGCCTGTATCTGACCCCGGCAGGCGTCGGCGCCCAGGCGATGAGCGGGATGACCCCGGCGCGCGGGACGCGGATCCAGCGCTTCGCGTGCGAGGGCGGGATCCGGCTGGACGACGGGCGGTTCGGCGACGCGGTCGACTTCGAGCAGGCCAGATTCACCCTCACCGACGACCAGGAGCTGTCGCTGCGCCGGGTGCAGACGCCGGAGCTGCGGTTCCTCGGCGAGCATCCCGCGCGCGGGCGTGTGGTGCTGTCGGGGGCGAAGATCGTCAACCTGATGGACCGGGCGGACGCCTGGCCGGGCCCGGGGCGGCTGCACATGGGCGGTTTCACCTACGAGAACCTCGTGCCGCGTGGGCCGTTCCCGCTGGCCGAGCGGCTGGACTGGGTCGCGGCGGCGACCGCCGAGTACAACCCCGAGCCGTACGAGCGGCTCGCGGCCGTGCTGCGGGCCGGTGGGGAGGACGAGGACGCCCGGGAGGTGCTGCTCGCCAAGCAGCGCCGGCACCGGGAGAGCCTGCCGCCGGCCGCCAAGCTGTGGGGCTACGCGCAGGACTGGGCGGTCGCCTACGGGTACCGGCCCGGCCGGGCCGCCGTGTGGATGGCGGTGCTGTGGGCGGCGGGCTCGCTCGCCTTCGCACAGGCCGGGCATCCGCCGCTGAAGCGCGGTGAGCATCCGGAGTGGAACCCCACGCTGTTCACGCTCGATCTGCTGCTGCCGGTCATCGACCTCGGCCAGGTGGGCTTCTGGCAGCTGCGCGGGGGCTGGCAGTGGCTGTCGACGGCGATGATCCTGCTGGGCTGGATCCTGGCGACGACGGTGGCTGCGGGGGCGACGCGGTTGCTGCGGCGCAACTGACGATGCGGCCACTCCGTGTGACTCATGATGCCGGTGTGACCAGAGTTGGTGAACTGTCACGGCTTTACCGTCTCTTGACCATCCGGCGTACAACTTTCCGTGACTTACCCGAACGATCTGGCGCCGCTGTGACCAGCAGACTTTCAATGGTCGGCACCATGGCAATACAGCTGCCGTTCATCCGCGCGAGCCGGATGACAAGGACCGCCTCCCACCTCCTCGGCGGACCGCGCGCCGACGACGAGGTGCTGCTCGACGCGCCCGACGCGCGGCTCAGCCCGGCCCTGGTCGCGGCCGCCCGGGGCGACCACGGACCGGCCTCCGGGCTGCTCCGCGCCACCCGAGCGGCGGCCGAGTGGGAGCGGCGTGACCGGTACGTCACCCGACTGGCCGCCTTCGCCCGCTCGCGCCCCGACTGGCTGGACGCCTGGCTCGCCACCGCCCCGCACGACCCGGACGCGCTGCTGCTCGGGGCCCAGCTGGCGGTGGACCGCGCCTGGCAGTCACCGGCCCGGGCCGAGGCGCTGCACGAGGTGAGCCCGCTGATCTCGGCCGCCGCGCGGGCCGACCACGGCGACCCCGTGCCCTGGCGGCTCGCGCTGGACCACGCGCGCGGCGCCCAGGCCGGGCACTCCTCCTTCGAGGAACTGTGGGCGGCGGCGGTCCGCCGCGCCCCGCACCACTACGGCTGTCACGAGTCGGCCCTGCGCTATCTGGCCGCGTCCTGGCACGGTTCGCACCAGGAGTGCTTCGACTTCGCCGACCGGGCCGCGCAGGACGCGCCCGCCGACGCGCTCGTCCAGGCGCTCCCGCTGCGGGCGGCCTTCGGCTACCTCACCGACGGCTGCGGGCCCGAGTTGCCGCGCGAGCGGCTGGACGCGGCCGCCGAGCGGGCGATCGCGCTGTCCCCGCGACTGCCGGCGGCCGACCCCTGGCCGGCCCGGATGCGGAACCTGCTCGTCTTCGTCCTGGTGCACCTGGAGCGCTGGCAGGACGCCCAGGAACAGCTGCGCCTGAACGGCCCGTACGCCACCTCGTTCCCCTGGGACCGGGTGTCGGACGACCCGCTCGGCCACTTCCTTCGGGTACGCGACGACATCCGGGCCGGAGCGGCCGGCCGGCCGCCCGGGCATCCACGGAGTGAACGGGGCGGACGAGTCCGTTCCCGCGACCATTAGGCTTTTGCGTCGTGACCACCGTCCGGCTCCCCCTCTTCCCCCTGAACTCTGTGCTGTTCCCGGGGCTCGTGCTCCCGCTCAACGTCTTCGAGGAGCGGTATCGCGCCATGATGCGCGAGCTGCTGAAGTCGCCGGAGGACGAGCCGCGCCGGTTCGCCGTCGTGGCGATCCGCGACGGCCACGAGGTGGCCCCGAGCGCGCCCGGCATGCCCGACCCCACGTCCCTGCCCGAGCGGGGGCCCGCCGCCGGCTTCGGCACGGACCCGGCCAAGGCGTTCCACAAGGTGGGCTGTATCGCGGACGCGGCGACGATCCGGGAGCGGACCGACGGCTCCTTCGAGGTGCTGGCGACCGGCACGACCCGGGTGCGGCTGCTGTCGGTGGAGGCGTCGGGTCCCTTCCTGACGGCGGAGCTGGAGACGCTGCCGGAGGAACCCGGCGACGAGGCGGCGCCGTTGGCCGAGGGAGTGCTGCGGTCCTTCCGCCAGTACCAGAAGCGGCTGGCGGGCGCGCGGGAACGGTCCTTGACGACCGGCGCCGACCTGCCCGACGAGCCGGGCGTGGTGTCGTACCTGGTGGCCGCCGCGATGATGCTGGACACTCCCACCAAGCAGCGCCTGCTCCAGGCGCCCGACACGGCCTCCCGCCTGCGCGACGAGCTGAAACTCCTTCGCTCCGAGACGGCCATCATCCGTAATCTGCCGTCGTTGCCGTCGTCGGACCTGACGCGCGGCCCGACGAGTCTCAACTGAAGCGGACCGGAATGGCGAAGAAGTCGAAGAAGCAGCAACAGCCGGGCGGCACCCCCGCGACGGTCGCCCTCACGGCGGCGGGCGTGGAGTTCACGGTCCACTCCTACGACCACGACCCGTCCCACCCCTCCTACGGCGAGGAGGCAGCCGAGGCGATGGGCGTCTCCCCGGACCGCGTCTTCAAGACGCTGGTAGCCGACATCGACGGCACGCTGACGGTCGCGGTGGTCCCGGTGGCGGGCCAACTGGACCTGAAGGCCCTGGCAGCGGCGGTAGGCGGCAAACGCGCGACGATGGCCGACCCGACGTCGGCGGAACGCACGACGGGCTATGTCAGGGGCGGCATCTCCCCGCTGGGCCAGCGAAAGAAGCTCCCGACGGTCCTCGACGCGTCGGCGTCATCCCACACGACGATCTGCGTCTCGGCGGGCAGGAGGGGCCTGGAGGTGGAACTGTCCCCGGAGGACCTGCAGAAGCTGACGGAGGCGGTACTCGCTCCCATCGGACGCGGCTAGCCCGCGCCCGCCCGCCCTCGGCCAGAGCGCCGGGCACCTACGCAGCAGGCGGTGCCTCATAAGGCCCATACCCGAAGTCCGGCTCCGGATCCCGAGGCCCGAACAACGCCGTCAACCCGAGGTGCAACACCAACGCGGCAAGCGGCCAGGCCAGCAACGCCCCCTTCGCCCCCAACCTCAACGGCGCGGAAAACGTCACCCCCCGCCCCACTTCCCGCGCATGCGCGACCACATCCTCCGCAGGCCCGAGCCACACCCCGACCCGCCAGGCCAGCAGCGACCCGAGCAGCCCCCCGACGGCCAGCCCCACCACCAACGGCACACCCCCACGCCGCCGCAGCAAAAACACGATCAGGGCGCTGACGACCCCGAAGGCCAGCCCGAGCAGCGTGAAAGTGCCGTCGACCCCGACGGCCTGCTCCCCCTCGGTGTCCTTGAGGTAGACGACCCAGTCCCCCTCGACCACGTCACCGACCAGCGGCACGTGCGGCGCGAGCCACCACCACAGCACACCCAGCAGCGCCCCGCCGAGCGCCAACGCCACGGCGACCACGCCGGCCTCCCGCACTTCCGTCTTCATCCCGGGCCCGTCCTGCCCGTACCAGTCATGCCCGGCGTACTCGGCCTGCTGAGACCCAGGAGCCTGAGCCCCGTGAGCCTGGGACCCGTGCGCCCCGGGACCGGCGCCCGGCGGCTGCCACGAATCCTGTGCGGAACGTTCATGCGGCGGCGGTGGCGGATTCAGTGGTGCGGTCACCCTGCCATCGTGCCAGGCTCGCCTGTGCCCCGCGTCACCGGACGATCCCTCCCCGCTCACCGGACGGCCGCCCGGCGGTACGCCCAGGTCGCCACGGCCAGCGAGACGACGCCCACGAAGCCGCACACGGCGAGGTCACCGAGCACGAAGGCCCAGTCGGGGTTCGGCCCGAACGTGCGCGCGAAGGCCTCCACGCCGTACGTCGACGGCAGCAGATCCCGCGCGAACCGCACGACCTCCGGCATCCGGTCCGCCGGCAGCACGCCCAGCAGCAGCGCCGCCGACATGCCCAGCTGCCCGAGCAGCGTGGCCAGCTCCGGCCGGGGCGCGAGCAGCCCGAGCGCCGCCCCGAGCCCGGCGAGCGCGGCGCCCGCCAGCGGGATCACGGCCAGGAGGATCCACAGATGGGCCAGTGGCAGCCCGAAGAGCACACAGCCGAACACCGCCGTCACGACGGTCCCGGGCACGGTGAACGACGCGTACGCGCCCGCCGCGCCCAGCACCACCGCCGCCGGCGGCACCGGCAGCGTCGCGTAGTGGTCGAGTCCGCCGCTGGCCCGCAGCTGCCCGAAGTACTGCGCGAGGAGGTTCAGCGCGACGAAGGCGACCACGAGGACCGACGACCCGGCGACGACGGCCTGCGCCTCCGCCCCGTCGTCCACGACCCCGCGCATCAGGATCATGATCCCGATCGACTGGAAGGTCGCCACGAACAGCAGCGGGATCCGCGCCACCCGCGCCCGGGACAGCTGCGCCCGGTACACGGCCGCCAGCGACGGCCACAGCCGCGCCCGAGGTCCGAGCTCGGCCGCGCACGCGGCGGGCTCCTCCACGGCCAGGGCACTGCCCGGCAGGACATCGGCGGGTACGACACTCACGTCGCGCTGCTCCCCTTCGTCGGGTCCACTGCGGCAGTCGCCCTGTTCGGTACGTACGCGGCGGTCTGCGCACTCAAGGCCGCCGCATTCCGGGCCGTCACGTTCAAGGCCGTCATGTTCCAGGCCCCCGCACTCAAGGCCTCGCTACTCCTCACGCCTTCACCAGCCCCTGCTGCACGGCACCGCCCAGGGCCAGGTACACGTCCTCCAGGCTCGGCGTGGCCAGCGTGAAGTCGTCCAGGGCGGCGAAGGCGGCCCCGCCGGTCACGGTGGCGACGACCGCCCGGGCCTCCTCGGGCCCGAGCCGGAGCGTCCACAGGCGTCCCGACTCCACGGCGCGGTCCCGCAGCGCGGCCACCTCGGGGACGTGCAGCGGCGCCGCGTCCCGCCACACCAGGTCGACCCGCACCTCGCCGGCGACCTGCTCCTTGAGCCCGGCCGGGGTGTCGCAGGCGATCACCCGCCCCCGGTCGAGGACGGCCACCCGGTCCAGCACGGTCTCGGCCTCGATGACATTGTGGGTGACGAGCAGCACGGTCGTCCCGCGCTCGGCCCGCCGCCGGTCGACGGCGGACCACACGGCCCGCCGCGCCACCGGGTCCATGCCGGTGGTCGGCTCGTCGAGCACGAGCAGCGGCCGCTCCCCCACCAGCGCAGCGGCGAAGCACGCCAGGCGCCGCTGGCCCCCGGACAGCTTCTTCAGCGGCCGCCCGGCGAGCGGCGCGAGCCCCAGCTCGTCGAGTACGTCGTCCCGCTCGGCCCGGGCCCGCCGTACGTCCAGGCCGCGCAGCCGTCCGGTGGTCTCGGCGGCGAGCGACACGGTCAGCTCGTCGAGGGCGGTCGACTCCTGCCCGAGGTAAGCGAGGATCCGCGCGGCCCGCTCCGGGTGGCGCACGATGTCGTGCCCGAGGATCTCCACGCTGCCGCGGTCGGGGCGCATCAGCCCGGTGAGCTGCCGTACGAGGGTGGACTTGCCGGCGCCGTTCGGCCCGAGCAGGCCGAAGATCTCGCCGCGCCGGATGTCCAGCCGTACATCGTCCGTGGCCCGGACCTCGGGTGTTCCGGGCGCGCCCCGCCGACCGCGTACCGCCGGATAGGTCTTGGTCAGCCCGCGCACCGCGCACACGACGTCACCATCGTGCCGAAATGCCTGTGCCGCGCGCTTACTCACAAGGGACGAGACTACGGGGTCGACTGCCCCGGCCCGCTCTCGGGTCGGTCCACAACGGGAAATCCGTCGGCAAAGTTCTCACTCGCCGACGGGCGCGTGTTCCACTCCCGTACGTACGCCGATCTCCTTCCAGAAGCCCGCCCGGATGGCGTACCGGTCCCGCTCGTCGATCTGGTCGTCCTTGTGGGCGAGCAGGCCGAAGCGAGCGGCGTAGCGCAGCAGCTCCCCGTCGACGCGGTGCGGGACGCGCGGGTACATCCCGGACAGTTTCTGCAGGTGGCTCTGGTCGCCGAGGCGCTCGACCCAGCGCCGGGCGAAGACCTGCCCGACCTCGAAGGGGTCGCCGCCGACGGTGGTGATGTCCTCCTCGCGGTCGGCCCACCGCTGCTCGGCCGTGGTCAGCTGGGCGAGCGTCGGCATCGAAGCGGCCTCGGGGGGCTCGGCCGTGGGCCGGTCGACCCAGCCTTTGTCGGAGGACCAGCGGAGGGTGGCGGAGGCGGGGTGCTGGGCGGACGGGTGGCCGGGGGCGCGCAGGGCGGCCAGGTCTTTGGGCGTGGGGACGCCTTTGGGGGCGGGCACCCGTTCCTCCGCGCCGTTCTGCCCGGCGTCGGCCGTGGGGTGCTGCGGCTGCGGTGCGGGGCTCTCGGCCGCGGCGAGCGCGGAGTCGGGCAGCGGGGCGGAGAGGATCGCGGCGATCTCGGGCCGGGGCGCCGGCTGCGGGGAGCACACGCCGGTGTGCTCCTTGGCGCGGACGGCCTTGGTGATCCAGGCCCGGTCCAGGACGCGCCGCTCGTCGGCCTCGGCGACCAGGTCCTCGGACTGGTTGTAGTCGCCGTCGGCGGCCTGCACGGCCCACAGGTGAACGGCGACGCCGTGCTCCTTGGCGGCCATCATGCCGGGCAGCAGATCGCCGTCGCCGGTGACGAGGACGACGTCGGAGCAGGCGCGGTTGCGGGCCAGTTCGGTGAGCTCGGCGTGCATCGCGGCGTCCACGCCCTTCTGCGCCCAACGGCCGTCGCTGCGGGTCAGCGCGCCCAGCCGGACGGTGACCCGGGGCATCACGCGCAGCCTGCGGTGCTCGGGTTGCGGGACGCGGTCGGGGGCGCCGTCGAACCAGTAGATACGCAGCAGCGGCTGCTGCGTATCGGACTCGGCGCGCTCGCGCAGCCCCTGGATGAGGGCGGTGTGGTCGACGGTGATACTGGATCGTGAGGGCTCCCCGGCGAGGAGACTCGCCGCTGCCCCCAGCAGATACCCCGCGTCCACCAGGACGATGCAGCGGTCCACACGACTCACCCTCTTCCCGGGAGGTTTGCTTCGGGCTTGCTTCGAGTCTGCCCGAAGGCGCGGAGGTTAACGGCCGGAACTCGATCTTCGGCGTGGCGTTTCGGAGGTTCTCGCCGCGACCATCCCTGTCACGCACGGTAATTGTCCGACATGCGATCGTTGTCGGCCTGTGTGAATCTGGTCCCGGCCCTGGCCCCTAGATCCCCCACAGGAGGCATCACCATGGCCAAGAACAAGAACCGTGACCGTAAGCAGCAGCGTCCTACCGAGCGTGGTCAGCGTGCGGACCGCCGTCCCGCCGCGGAGGCGGAGCCCCAGCCCGAGGTCGAGGTGACCCCCGGCGACGTGGCGTCCCGCAAGCGCAAGCGGAGCTTCGGCCACAACTGACATGTGTGCAACGGGTGGTTGAGACCCGGACGCGCCGAGGGGCGTACCCAGTGCGGGTACGCCCCTCACGCGCATCGAGAGCCCGCTCCCGAGCCCGGCGTCAGCCCGCCAGGCAGGACGGCCCGAGCAGCACCTTCAGATCACCGAAGAGCGCCGGGTCCGGCTTCACCCGGTGCCGGTCCAGACGCAGCACGGTCGTCTTGGTCGGTCCCTGGAGCTTGATCCGGACCTCGCTGTCGCCCTTGTGGTGGCTGAGGACCTCGCCGAGCCGGCTGACCAGCGGCGGAGTGACCCGAGTGGCCGGGATGGTGAGGATCACGGGCGCGTTGGTGCCCGCGTTGGACAGGTCCGGCACCATCAGTTCCATCGCGACCAGCCGCGGCACGTCCTCGCGCTTGTCGAGGCGGCCCTTGACGAACACCACGGCGTCCTCGACGAGTTGGGTCGAGACGAGCTGGTACGTCGCCGGGAAGAACATGCACTCGATCGAGCCGGCGAGGTCCTCGACGGTGGCGATGGCCCAGGCGTTTCCCTGCTTGGTCATCTTGCGCTGGAGGCCGGAGATGATGCCGCCGATGGTGACGACCGCGCCGTCCGCGTGCTCACCGCCGGTCAGCTGGGAGATGCCCGCGTCGGCCTTGTCGGACAGGATGTGCTCCAGGCCGAACAGCGGGTGGTCGGAGACGTACAGACCGAGCATCTCCCGCTCCTGGGCGAGCAGATAGGTCTTGTCCCACTCCTCGGTGGTGAACTCCACGTCGAGCCCGAAGCCCGGCTCGCTGCTGTCGTCCTCGCCCATGCCGCCGAAGAGGTCGAACTGCCCCTCGGCCTCCTTGCGCTTGACCGCGACCACGTTGTCGATCATCGGCTCGTAATGCGCGGTGAGGCCCTTGCGGGTGTGGCCCATGGCGTCGAAGGCGCCGGCCTTGATCAGCGACTCGGTGGTGCGCTTGTTGCAGACCACCGCGTCCACCTTGTCGAGGTAGTCCGGGAACGAGGTGTACTTCCCCTTGGCCTTGCGGCACCTGATGATCGACTCGACGACGTTCGTACCGACGTTGCGGACGGCGGAGAGGCCGAAGAGGATCACGTCGTCGCCCTGGGCGGCGAAGTTGGACATCGACTCGTTGACGTCCGGCGGGAGGACCTTGATGCCCATGCGGCGGCACTCGTTGAGGTAGACGGCCGACTTGTCCTTGTCGTCCTTCACGGACGTGAGGAGCGCGGCCATGTACTCGGCGGGGTGATTCGCCTTGAGGTACGCCGTCCAGTACGAGACGAGTCCGTACGCGGCGGAGTGCGCCTTGTTGAACGCGTAGCCGGCGAAGGGGACCAGCACGTCCCAGAGCGCCTGGATGGCTTCGTCGCTGAAGCCCTTCTTGCGGGCGCCCTCCTGGAAGAGGACGAAGTTCTTCGCCAGTTCCTCGGGCTTCTTCTTGCCCATCACGCGGCGGAGGATGTCGGCCTCGCCGAGCGAGTAGCCGGCGATGATCTGGGCGGCCTTCTGCACCTGCTCCTGGTAGACGATCAGGCCGTGGGTGACGTCCAGGACCTCCTTGAGCGGCTCCTCCAGCTCGGGGTGGATCGGCGTGATGTCCTGCTGGCCGTTCTTGCGCAGCGCGTAGTTCGTGTGGGAGTTCATTCCCATCGGGCCCGGGCGGTACAGGGCCGACACGGCGGAGATGTCTTCGAAGTTGTCCGGCTTCATCAGCCGGAGCAGGGAGCGCATGGGGCCGCCGTCGAACTGGAAGACGCCGAGGGTGTCGCCGCGCTGGAGCAGTTCGAAGGTCGTGGGGTCGTCGAGCGGGAGGCTCAGGAGATCGATGTCGATCCCCTTGTTGGACTTCACCATCTTGACGGCGTCGTCCATGATCGTCAGGTTGCGCAGGCCGAGGAAGTCCATCTTCAGCAGGCCGAGCGACTCACAGCTCGGGTAGTCCCACTGCGTGATGGTCACGCCGTCGGTGTGCCTGACCCAGACCGGGACGTGGTCGGTGATCGTCTCGCTGGACATGATCACGCCGGCGGCGTGCACGCCCATCTGCCGGACCAGGCCCTCGACGCCCTTGGCGGTGTCGATGACCTTCTTCACGTCCGGCTCGTTCTCGTACATCGCCCGGATCTCGCCCGCCTCCGAGTAGCGGGGGTGCTCGGGATTGGTGATGCCGTCGAGGTTGATGCCCTTGCCGAGGACGTCGGCGGGCATGGCCTTGGTGAGGCGGTCGCCCATCGCGTACGGGTAGCCCAGCACGCGCGCGGAGTCCTTGATCGCGTTCTTGGCCTTGATGGTGCCGTACGTGCCGATCATGGCGACCTTGTCGGCGCCGTACTTCTCCGTCACGTACCGGATCACCTCGACGCGCCGGCGCTCGTCGAAGTCGATGTCGACATCGGGCATGGAGATGCGCTCGGGGTTGAGGAACCGCTCGAAGATCAGACCGTGCGGGATGGGGTCGAGGTCGGTGATGCCGAGGGCGTAGGCGACGATCGAGCCGGCCGCGGAGCCTCGGCCGGGGCCGACCGCGATGCCCTGCTTCTTGGCCCACATGATGAAGTCGGCGACCACGAGGAAGTAGCCCGGGAAGCCCATCGAGATGATGGTGTCCATCTCGTACTCGACCTGCTTCATGCGGTCGTCCGGGATGCCGTCCGGGAAGCGGCGGTGCATGCCGCGCAGGGTCTCCTCGCGGAACCAGCTGACCTCCGTGTACCCCTCCGGGATGTCGAACTTCGGCATCAGGTCGCGCTTCTCGAACATGCCCGTGGTGTCGACCATCTCGGCGATCAGCCGGGTGTTGGCGCAGCCCTCCTGCCAGGCGTCCGAGGAGTCGATGGCGTACATCTCGTCCGTGGACTTCAGGTAGTAGCCGGTGCCGTCGAACCGGAAGCGGTCCGGGTCGGAGAGGTTCTTGCCGGTCTGGATGCACAGCAGGGCGTCGTGGGCGCTCGCCTCGTGCGAGTAGGTGTAGTGCGAGTCGTTGGTGACCAGTGGGGGGATGCCGAGCTTCTTGGCGATCTCGAGCAGGCCGTCGCGGACCCGGTGCTCGATCTCGATGCCGTGGTCCATCAGTTCCAGGAAGTAGCGGTCCTTGCCGAAGATGTCCTGGTAGTCGGCGGCGGCCTTGAGGGCCTCGTCGAAGTGGCCGAGGCGCAGCCGGGTCTGGACCTCGCCGGAGGGGCAGCCGGTGGAGGCGACGATGCCCTCGGACCACTGGGCGATGGTCTCCTTGTCCATCCGGGGCCACTTCTGGAGCCAGCCCTCGGCGTACGCGTCCGAGGAGAGCCGGAAGAGGTTGTGCAGGCCCGTCTGGTTCACGGCCCACATCGTCTTGTGGGTGTAACCACCGGAACCGGAGACGTCGTCCCGCTTCTGGTGCGGCTGGCCCCACTGGATCTTGCGCTTGTTGCGGCGCGACTCGGGCGCGACGTACGCCTCGATCCCGATGATCGGCGTGACCCCGGCCTTCTGCGCGGAGTGGAAGAAGTCGTACGCCCCGTGGAGGTTGCCGTGGTCGGACATGGCGATGTGCGTCATGCCCATCTCGTTGCACGCGTTGAACATGTCCTTCAGCCGCGCGGCACCGTCCAGCAGCGAGTACTGGGTGTGGACGTGCAGGTGCGTGAACGGCGGCTTTGACACGGCTGCGGCCTCCAGAGAAAACATACGTCGAATGGGGCCCGACAGGCTGCGGACAGTCTGGGGGACAGCGTCGAAGTCTATGCCTCGCCACTGACACTCCGAGGCCTGACCCGCGTACCTTCTTGCGGGGCTCGCGGGCACTCCCGCGGACCGCCACACGTTAGGCCGAGGGCGGACCCGCCGCCCCGAGACGTATGCACCAGGAGGCACCCAGCGATGTCGTTCCCGCAGCTCGACGACGAGCACCGCGGTGAGGAGATCCTCGCCGTTTTCGACACCGCCTTCGGCGAGCTCCTGGCCGCCGACCCGGCCGCGTTCCGCGTGAAGTTCCGGAAGATGGCGGCCTCGGCATTCGCGTTCTACCGGGGCACGGCTTGCCTCTTCTACCACGATCTCGACGAGGAGAAGCGGGGCGGGCCGTTCCTGGACGAGCGCACCTCGCGCGTGTGGATCCACGGCGACCTGCACGCGGAGAACTTCGGCACGTACATGGACGCCAACGGCCGCCTGATCTTCAACGTCAACGACTTCGACGAGGCCTACGTCGGCCCCTTCACCTGGGACCTGAAGCGCTTCGCCGCCTCCATCGCCCTCATCGGGTACGCCAAGGCGCTCAGCGACGAGCAGATCTCCGAGCTGGTGACGATCTACGCGGTCGCGTACCGCGAGCGGATCCACGCCCTGGCCACCGGCGCCAAGAGCGACGAGGTGCCACCGTTCACGCTGGACACCGCGCAGGGCCCGCTGCTGGACGCGCTGCGTGACGCCCGGTCGCTGACCCGGTTCGGGCTGCTGGAGTCGATGACGGAGATCCGCGACTTCGAGCGCCGCTTCGCGCCCGGCGGCGGCTCGGTCGAGCTGGACGCGGCCACGCGCTACAAGGTGCTCGCCGCCTTCGACGGCTACCTGGAGACGCTCCCGGACAGCTCCCTGGCCCGCCCGGACTCCTACCGCGTGAAGGACGTCGTCGGCCGCCGCGGCATCGGCATCGGCTCGGCGGGGCTGCCGTCGTACAACATCCTCCTGGAGGGCCACAGCGACGCCCTGGAGAACGACGTCGTGATCTACATCAAGCAGGCCCAGACCCCGGCCGTCTCCCGGCACGTCACGGACCAGGCGATCCGCGACTACTTCCGGCACGAGGGGCACCGCACGGTCATCTCCCAGCGCGCCCTCCAGGCGCACGCCGACCCGTGGCTGGGCTGGACCGAGCTGGACGGCGCGGGCCAGCTGGTCGCCGAGATCTCGCCATACGCGGTGGATCTCGACTGGGGCGACATCGACGACGCGGAGGAGATCGCCCAGGTGGTGGCCGACCTCGGCCGGGCCACGGCCACGATGCACTCGGCGGCGGACGACCAGTCCGGTGAGTCCCTGGTGCCGTTCTCCACGGAGCGGGCCATCGACGCGGCGATCGCGGCCGACGAGGAGGGTTTCGCGCCACTGCTGATCGACTTCGCGCACGGCTACGGCGCACGCGCGCGCGCCGACCACCAGACCTTCGTGGACCTGTTCCGCAACGGCCGGATCCCGGGGCTGTAAGGACCCCTGAGCCGGGCTTTGGCCATCCGCTCTCTCACAGGCATCCTTTAGGGGTCCCTTACAGGCCCCCGTGACAGACTCTCCTTTCGCTATGGACATATCCGGGATCCAGCTCAGAGCCGTACGCGCGGCGCTGTTCACGGCAGTGGTCGTGACGCTCAGCACCGCGTCACACGTGCTGCTGTCCCGGGTCCCGCTCCCGATGGGCACGGTGGCCGCCGTCGCCGCCACCGTGTTCGTGATCGCGTACGCCCTGGCGGGCCGCGAGCGCTCCTTCGGGCGGATCGCGGCCCTGCTGATCCCGCTGGAACTGGCCGCCGACACGGTGTTCACCACGGGACAGCACGCCTGTTACGGCCGGTCGGGCGGCCCGGTCGCCGGCCCGCTGCGGTCGGTCGGCCTGGACGTGCTGTGCGGGGGCGGCGAAATCGGCACACCGCTGGCCCGGATGGCCGGGGCCACCGGCACCGACCGGCTCGCGGCCGTGGTCGCACATGCCGACCCGGCCACCGCCTGGCTGCTGCTCGGCGCGCACGTCGGCGTGGGACTGGCCGCCGCCGTCTGGCTGCGCCGGGGCGAGCGGGCCCTGGCCCAGCTGCTGCGCGCGGTGACGGCGACGACGTTCAGGCCGCTGCTGCTGGCGGTCGCCGCCGTCACGGTGGAGCGGGCTCCGGCCGGGCGGCGTCCGCCGTCACGCGCCGGCGACCGCACGCCCACCGCCCGCGACCGGATCCTCGCGTACTCCCTGGGACGGCGTGGACCGCCGTGCTCGCCCGCCTACGCGTGAGGCGCTTTCGAGCACCGGCAGTCCCCCTACGTATCCCGCACACGACGTGTGCGCGTCCCCCTACGGAGAACATCACCATGAGCAAGCGGAACAGCCAGGCGGCGAAGACGGCGGCCCGCGAGCGCCTGCGCATCGAGCGCGAGCGCGAGGCGAAGCGGGCGAAGGCAAAGCGGCAGATCGTCGTCGCCGCCTCCATCGTCGGCGTCCTGGCGATAGCCGGCGGCATCGGCTACGCGGTCGTCCAGGCCAACAAGCCCACGTACTGGGAGGCCCAGAAGGACGCCAAGGTCGTCACCCCGGCCAACACCACGGGCACCAAGGGCACCACGGTCGTCATCGGCAAGGACTCGGCCAAGAAGACCCTGAAGGTCTACGAGGACCCGCGCTGCCCCGTGTGCGCCCAGTTCGAGCAGACCGTCGGTCCGACCGTGAAGAAGGACATCGACGACGGCAAGTTCAAGATGCAGTTCATCGGCGCCACCTTCATCGACAACAAGGACAACGGCGAGGGCTCGAAGAACGCGCTGAGCGCCCTGGGTGCCGCGCTGAACGTGAGCGACGACGCGTTCCTCGACTACAAGGCCGCGCTGTACTCGGCGAAGTACCACCCGGAGGAGACGACCGACAAGTTCAAGGACGACAGCTACCTGATCAAGGTCGCGAACACCGTCCCGGAGCTGAAGGGCAACAAGAAGTTCCAGGACGCGGTCGAGAAGGGCACCTACGACGCCTGGGCGATGGCCATGTCGAAGACCTTCGACGACAACAAGGACGGCGTGCAGGGCACTCCGGGCTTCGTCATGGACGGCAAGCAGCTCACGCCCTCTAATCCCAACCAGGGGTGGACGGTCGCAGAGTTCAACAAGGCGGTGAACGCGGCTCTCAAGGCCTGACCGCGACAAGGAATTTCACCCTCCGCATGAAGAGCGGGCGAACTTCGGGAGTTCGCCCGCTCTGGCGCATACCGGCCAGTAACCTGATCGGTCGTGACCAGTCGATACAGATCATCGAACACGTCAGAGGGCCTCAACTCCCTCACCCCGCGCCGCCGTACGGTCGTCAAGGCCGCGGCGGCGACCGCTGTCCTGGCCGGGTCGCTGGCGGCAACCCTGCCCGCGCGCGCCGTCGACCAGGCACCCGCCTTCCTGCACGGCGTCGCCTCCGGTGACCCGCTGCCGGACGGCATCCTGCTGTGGACCCGCGTGACCCCGGTCCCGGAGGCGATACCCGGCTCCGGGCTGGGCCCGGACACCGAGGTGAGCTGGGTCGTCGCCGAGGACCGTGCGTTCACCACGATCGTCGCCAAGGGCTCCACCACCGCGACGGCCGCCTCCGACCACACGGTGAAGGCCGACATCCGTGGCCTGCGGCCGGCCACCGACTACTGGTTCCGCTTCTCCGCCGGCGGCACCGACTCCCCCGCCGCGCGCACCCGCACGGCCCCGGCGGCCGACGCGGCCGTCACGAACATCCGCTTCGGCGTGGTCTCCTGCGCCAACTGGGAGGCCGGCTACTTCTCCTCGTACCGCCATCTCGCGGCCCGCGGCGACCTGGACGCCTGGCTGCACCTGGGCGACTACATCTACGAGTACGGCACCGGCGAGTACGGCACGCGCGGCACGGTCGTACGCCCGCACGCCCCGGCCCACGAGATCGTCACCCTCGCCGACTACCGCGTCCGGCACGCGCGGTACAAGACCGACCCGGACCTCCAGGCGCTGCACGCGGCGGCCCCGGTCGTGGCGATCTGGGACGACCACGAGTTCGCCAACGACGCCTGGTCGGGCGGCGCCGAGAACCACACGGAGGGCGCCGAGGGCGCCTGGTCCGCCCGACAGGCCGCCGCCAAGCAGGCCTACTTCGAGTGGATGCCGGTGCGCCCGGCGATCGCGGGCACCACCTACCGCCGGCTGCGCTTCGGCAAGCTGGCCGACCTCTCGCTGCTGGACCTGCGTTCCTTCCGCTCGCAGCAGGCCAAGGTCGGCAACGGCGAGGTCGACGACCCGGACCGCACGCTCACCGGCCGCCCCCAGCTCGACTGGCTCAAGGCGGGCCTGAAGTCGTCCGACACCACCTGGCGGCTGGTCGGCAACTCTGTGATGGTCTCGCCGTTCGCCATCGGCTCGCTCTCCGCCGACCTGCTGAAGCCCCTCGCCAAGCTGCTCGGCCTGCCGCAGGAGGGCCTCGCCCTCAACACCGACCAGTGGGACGGCTACACCGACGACCGTCGCGAGATCCTCGCCCACCTGCGCGCGAACGCGATCCGCAACACCGTCTTTCTCACCGGCGACATCCATATGGCCTGGGCCAACGACGTGCCGGTGGACGCCGGCACGTATCCGCTGTCCCCGTCGGCCGCCACGGAGTTCGTCGTCACCTCGGTCACCTCGGACAACCTCGACGACATCGTGAAGGTCCCCGAGGGCACGGTCTCCGCAGTCGCCTCCCCCGTCATCCGCGCCGCCAACCGGCACGTCCACTGGGTCGACACCGACCGCCACGGCTACGGCGTCCTGGACATCACGGCCGAGCACGCGCAGATGGACTACTACGTCATCTCCGACCGCACGAAGCGCGACGCGACCGCCAAGTGGTCCCGCTCGTACCGCACTCGCAGCGGCACACAGAAGGTCGAGCGCGTCCACGCCCCCGTGTAACCGGCGTCACTGCCGAAGCGTGCCCGGACGGGCAACCTCCTGCCCACAACACACATCTCCATTTGCGTTGACGGATCGTCAACGCAAATGGAGAACAGGAGTCACATGGCCACCCCCCAAGGTGTGTTGAAGAAGTCCGCCGTGCTCGTGGCTGCCCTCGCCATGGCCGGAGGCACCGCCACCGCCGCCGAGGCGAAGGAGTCCCGTCCGGCCGCGCCGGCCTACGTCAACCTGACCGTGGCGTCCCCCAATGGCGCCCCCATATACGCGAAGCCCACTTCCTCCTCGACCAGGTACGGCAAGGAACCGTACAAGGCAAAGCTGCGGATCCAGTGCTCGACCACCAAGACCCCCTCGGGGAACCTGTGGTTCCGGATCTACGACTCCCAGCCGACGGCCTGGGTGTGGTCCGGGCACTTCCCGTCGCTGGTGAAGAACCCCAAGGAGTGCTTCCCGGGCTGAGGTGCCGGGCACCCACCGCTACAGAGATGCGAGGAAGCCGAGTGCCACCCGCCAGGTGGCCTCGGCGGCCTCCTCGTCGTAGTCCGGCAGGTCGGGGTCGGTGTAGAGGTGACCGGCCCCGGCATACCGGTACACCTCGACGTCGGCGCCGGTCCGGCCCATCTGGAGGTACCAGGCGCTGAGCCAGTCGTCCGTCTCGAACGGGTCCGGCTCCGCCACGTGCAGCTGGACCGGCAGGTCGTACGCCGAGACGTCCGGCGCGATGTCCGACGTGCCATGCAGGAGCAGTAGTCCGCGCGCCTTGTCGTCGCCGAGGGCGAGGGTCTGCGCGATGGAGGCGCCGAGCGAGAACCCGGCGTAGACCAGCCCTCGCTCGGAGTAGGGCGCGGCGGCCAGCACGGCCCGCTTCAGCAGCTCCTCCTTGCCGATCTTCTCCTTGTGTTCCATGCCCTCCTCGACCGACTCGAACGTGCGCCCCTCGAAGAGGTCGGGCGTCCACACTTCGTGTCCGGCCGAACGCAGCCGGTCAGCGGCCTGGAGCACCGCGGGCCGCAGCCCATGGGTCGAGTGAAAGAGCATGATGTTCATGAGGCCATGGTGCCAGCCGGGTGTGACGGGCCGGGATCACGGCACTACCCAGGACGCCGCGGAAGTCACATGTTCATGCACCCCGCGAGCCGGTTAGGTTCGGAGGCATGGAGAACCTGCTACGACCGCTGATCGTGGTCGGTGGCTCGGTCGTGCTCACGCTGGTGATCGGCTGGGCCACCGACTTCCTGCTGCGCAAGGCCGACGCACGGCACCACGAGACCCCGCTGTGGGGTCTGCTCCGCCGTGGCCGCATCCCCTACCAGCTCGTACTCTGCGCGGCCCTGCTGAGAGGGTCGTACGACGAGGCACAACTGCTGGAGAGCCGTGAGGAGGCCGTCGGCCGGGTACTGACCCTGGTGCTGATCGGGTCGGCCGCCTGGCTGGTGATCCGTATCGCGTCGGCGATCGTCGAGACGTCGTACAGCCGGTACGCCAATGCCCGGACCCACCGCGACCCGGCCAGGGTCCGCCGGGTGCGCACCCAGGTGACGCTGATCATGCGGGTGGTGTCGGCGATCGTCGGCGTGGTGGCAGCGGCGAGCATGCTGCTGACGTTCCCGGCGTTCCGCGCGGCGGGTGCCTCGCTGCTGGCCTCGGCCGGCATCCTCGGCATCGTCGCCGGTGTCGCCGCGCAGTCCACGCTGAGCAACATGTTCGCGGGGTTCCAGATCGCCTTCGGCGACATGGTGCGCATCGGGGACACCGTCGTCGTGGACGGCGAGTGGGGCACGGTCGAGGAGATCACGCTGACGTTCCTGACCGTGCGCACCTGGGACGAACGCCGGATCACCATGCCGGTGTCGTACTTCACGTCTAAGCCGTTCGAGAACTGGTCGCGCGGCACCCCGCAGATGACCGGCATCGTCTTCTGGCACGTGGACCACACGGCCCCCGTGGAAGGGATGCGCGAGAAGCTCCGCGACCTCCTGCGCGAGTGCCCGGCCTGGGACGGCCGCGCCTACGACCTGTCCGTCACGGACACCACCCCGAACACCATGCAGGTGCGGGCCCTGGTGACCGCCAAGGACGCGGACGACCTCTGGACGGTGCGAGTCGCGGTCCGCGAGCAGATGGTCCGCTGGCTGGCCGACAAGCATCCGTACGCCCTGCCCCGGGTCAACACGGCGGACGCGGTCCTGCCGCCGTCCCAGAACGGCCACCGTCCGTCCCAGGACGGCGTCCCGCCCCAGCGCCGCTTCCACGGCTCGACGAGGCCGGAGCGGTAAAAGGTCGATCAGGGACCTCACCCGTCGCGCCCCCCTACGACCTGTCAGCCGCCAGCGGCGAAACCCCCGAGGGAAACCAGGGCCCCTCGGCTGACAGCTACGGGCGGCGCGCGGGCGGGGAACAACCCGACAAGCAACCCCCAGGCGGGGAAAGCCGGAACTCACCGCATGGACCGCACATCAAGATGCCGCAGCACCCGGTCCACCACCTCCGGATCCGCCCCCGGCTCGCTCCGCGCCGCCAGCACCTCATGCCGCGCCGCGCTCAGCATCTCCTGCTGGATCCGCCGCACCCGCTTCAGCCGCCGAGCCCGCTCCTGATAAGCCTCCCGCCGCTCGTCCTCGGCCACCTCAGGGCTGATCCGCACCGCGATGTCGAACGCCCGCCGCATCATCTGCTCGGACAACTCCTCCGGCAGCTCCTCGACCTCCTCGATCTCCCGGAGCCTGCGCTTCGCCGCCTTGGACGCCCGGATCGCCAGCGCCTTCGCGAACTCCTTCTCGACATCCGTGTCGGCCCGCACGCCCAGCGACCGCACCAGCCACGGCAACGTCAGCCCCTGCACCACCAGCGTCACCACGATCACCCCGAACGCGATGAAGATGATCTCGTCCCGGCTGGGGAACGGCGCCCCCGCGTCGGTCTCCAGCGGAATGGCCAGCACCAACGCGACCGAGGCCACCCCCCGCATCCCCGACCACCACATCACCACGGTCTCGCGCCAGCTCACCGGGATGTCCTCGTCGTAGTCCCGCCGCGCGTGCAGCCGCTTCGTCAGCCAGGTCGCCGGCATCAGCCACAACAGCCGGACGAACACGACCACGCAGACGACCACCGCCGCCCACCCGAGCAACTCGCCCCACCGGCCGGACGCCGTGTGGATCGCGTTGTGCAGCTCCAGCCCGACCAGCCCGAACGCGACGCCGGTGACGAGCGTGTCCACGATGTTCCAGAACGTGTGCCCGGCCAGCCGCGTCATGACGTCGTCGGCGTCGGACCCGTACTCCGCGAGGAACAGCGCGGTGGTGAGCACGGCGAGCACTCCGGACCCGTGCAGTTCCTCGGCCATGACGTACGAGGCGTACGGCACCAGCAGGGTCAGCCCGATCTGGAGGGTCGCGTCCCCGAGCAGTTCCATCAGCTTGTTCGCGCCCCAGCCCAGCACGAGGCCCACGGCCACCGCGACCACGGCCGACAGCACCAGATCGAGACCGGCCTGCCAGGGTGAGAACGTCCCGCTGACGGCGGCGGCGATCGCCACGTGGTACAGGACGATGGCCGTCACGTCGTTGAACAGCCCCTCGCCCTCCAGGATCGACACCAGCCGGCGCGGCAGCCCCAGTTGCCCGGCGACGGCGGTCGCCGCGACCGGGTCCGGCGGGGCGACCAGCGCGCCGAGCGCGAACGCCGCGGCCAGCGGCAGCCCCGGCACGATCGCGTTGGCCGCGGCCGCCACACAGGCCATGGTGACGAACACCAGCGCCACGGCCAGCAGGAAGATCGGTCTCTTGTTCGCCGCGAACTGCCGCCAGGAGGTGCGCCGCACCGCGGCGTACAGCAGCGGCGGCAACAACAGCGGCAGGATCAGGTCCGGCGGGATCTGGACGTTCGGCACGAAGTCGAGCAGCGCGAGGATTATGCCCAGGAGCGTCATCAGCACCGGCGCGGGCACGCTGAACCGGTCCCCGACCGGGACGCTGATCACGGCCCCGAGCAGCAGCACGAACAGCAGGGCCAACTGATCCACGGTCAGCGCTCCGGAAGGTCAAACGTTCACACGACTGACCTCAAGCCTGCCACGCAACTCCCGGGACAAACCGTTTCGGCACCCTTCATGACGGGCTAAAGGGAACGCCGCATCCCCTGGTGCGGAATGCCTGCCTCCAAGTACTCCGGCCCGTACGCCTCGTAGCCGAGCCGCTCGTAGAAGCCCAGCGCGTGCGTCTGGGCGTGCAGGTCCACGGCCGCGAGACCACGCGCGCGTGCCGCGTCCTCGATGGCCCGCACCAGGGCGACGCCGACACCGAGACCGCGCGCGTGGGCCGCTACGGCGAGCCGGCCCAGGGAGCCCACGGAGGAGTCGGCTCCGGTCTGCGCCACGGCCGCCTCCCCGAGCAGCAGCCGCCCGGTCCCGAGCGGCACGCCGTCCTCCCGGACCGCCAGCACATGGACGGCCCCCGGGTCGTAAGCGTCGTACTCGATGTCCTCCGGCACGCCCTGCTCGCCGACGAAGACCTCCTTGCGCACCGCGAAGCACGCCTCACGGTCGGCCGGGTCCTCGGCGACCCGCACCACGTACGACGGCACCGGCCTCCCGCTCACGCGTACGTCTCCTCCCGGACCTGGTCCAGGGCCTTCTGGAGGTCCTCCGGGTACTCGCAGGAGAACTCGGCCCACTGGCCGTCCCCGGGGTGCTCGAAACCGAGCCGCACCGCGTGCAGCCACTGGCGGGTCAGGTGGAGCCGCTTGGCGAGCGTCGGGTCGGCGCCGTACGTCAGGTCGCCGACGCAGGGGTGCCGGTGGGCGGCCATGTGGACGCGGATCTGGTGGGTGCGGCCGGTCTCCAGCTTCACGTCGAGCAGGGACGCCGCGCGGAAGGCCTCGATCAGGTCGTAGTGCGTGACGGACGGCTTGCCCTCGGCCGTGACCGCCCACTTGTAGTCGTGGTGCGGGTGTCGGCCGATGGGCGCGTCGATGGTGCCGCTGGTCGGGTCGGGGTGGCCCTGGACGAGCGTGTGGTACCGCTTGTCGACCGTGCGCTCCTTGAACTGGCGCTTCAGCGACGTGTACGCGTACTCCGACTTGGCGACCACCATCAGCCCGGACGTGCCGACGTCGAGCCGGTGCACGATGCCCTGGCGCTCCGCGGCCCCGGACGTCGAGATCCGGTACCCGGCGGCGGCGAGGCCCCCGATGACGGTCGGGCCGGTCCAGCCCGGCGACGGGTGCGCGGCCACGCCCACCGGCTTGACGATCACGACCACGTCATCGTCGTCGTGCACGATCTCCATGCCCTCGACCGGCTCGGCCACCACCTGCACCGGCGCGGGCGCCTGGGGCATCTCGACCTCCAGCCAGGCGCCGCCGTGGACCCGCTCCGACTTGCCGACCACCGATCCGTCGACCGTGACCTTCCCCGCGGCGGCGAGCTCGGCCGCCTTGGTCCGGGAGAAGCCGAACATACGGGAGATGGCGGCGTCGACGCGCTCGCCCTCCAGTCCGTCGGGCACGGGCAGGGTACGGATCTCGGGAATCGTGCTCACCCGTCGAGTATGCCGGACGGGTCCGACAGCCCCGTACGGAGCCTGTGGACAACCCCTCGCGGGCTCAGTCCTTGTGGACGGTCCCGTCAGGATCGAGCCCCTTGAACGACAACAGCACGATCAGGATGCCCCCGCACACGATCGCCGAGTCCGCCAGGTTGAAGACGGCGAAGTGCTTGGGCGCGATGAAGTCCACGACCGCGCCCTCGAAGACGCCCGGCGCCCGGAAGATCCGGTCGGTGAGGTTGCCCAGCGCACCGCCGAGCAGCAGGCCGAGCGCGATCGCCCAGGGCAGGCTGTAGAGCTTGCGGGCCAGCCGGGCGATCACCACGAT
The DNA here is from genome assembly GCF_055585925.1 of Streptomyces sp. NPDC052064. Classification (NCBI taxonomy): domain Bacteria; kingdom Bacillati; phylum Actinomycetota; class Actinomycetes; order Kitasatosporales; family Streptomycetaceae; genus Streptomyces; species Streptomyces sp. NPDC052064. Next base: position 347,546 of record NZ_JBVJJE010000003.1, on the reverse strand, counting down.
CACCGCCGCCGCGATCATGGTGAAGATCACCGTGAAGGCCTCGCCGAAGCCGAAGGCCGCGCCCGCGTTGCGGATCGCCTCGAACTTCAGCCAGTCCCCGATGATCTCGATCGGCGGGTGGTGCTCCAGCTTGGCCACCACGATCATCTTGCTGATCAGGTCGAGGGCGTACGCGAACGTGGCGACCGCGAACAGGACCGCGATCCGGCGCTTGCCCCGGGGCCGCCCGGCCGTCGCCGGCCCATCCGTGCCGGACGCCCCGGCGGCCGCCGCCTCGTCGGAGCCGGACCCGCCGACCGGGGCCAGGGTGCCCTCGGAGTCGGCGCGCTCGCCCGGCGCCGCGTCCTCGCCTGGCCGCTCCCGCCCGTTACCGGCCGCGTCCGGTGTGTCCGGCGTACCGATGATGCGCTCCGCCTCTGCCACGTGAGTCCCTCAACCTAGGTGCCTGACTGAGGACGAGGGTACGGCACACCCCGGCCGTCCCAGGTGCTCAGGAGGCATCCGGCGGCCGGTCAGTACCGGCGCTCCTGCTTCTGCTTGCACTCCACGCACAGGGTGGCCCGCGGGAAGGCCTGCATGCGGGCCTTGCCGATGGGGTTGCCGCAGTTCTCGCACAGGCCGTAGGTACCGGCGTCGAGGCGTTCCAGGGCGCGCTCGGTCTGGACGAGCATCTCGCGCGCGTTGGCGGCCAGTGCCAGCTCGTGCTCGCGGGTGATGTTCTTGCTGCCGGTGTCCGCCTCGTCGTGACCGGCGCCCTCCCCGGAGTCCCGCATCAGACCGGCGAGCGACCGCTCCGACGACTCGAGCTCCTCACGCAGCCGGGTCTCCTCGGACGTCAGCTCGGCACGCGCCTCCTCGACCTCCGTCTCCGTCCAGGGGTCCTCGCCCGGGCGTACCGCGAGCTCGCCCGGCTCCGCCGCGGTGCCCCGTGCCTTCGGCACAGCGGTCTTGGCCGCCGTCGCCGTGCCAGGAGTCTTCTTCGCACCCACCGTCGTCGCTCCCGTCTGCTGCGCGGCCTCGGCCGCACCCGCCTTCTTGGCCGTGCTGCTCCCGGCCGTGTCCTGTGTGACCGCGCCGGTCCGGGCAGTGCGCTTCCCGACCCGGCCCTTCGTGGTGGTGCTCTCGCCTCCGGCGCGAACGCCCTCGGCCTCGGCGCCCTTCTTCACGGCGCCGACCTTGGCAACCTTCGCCCTCCTGACAGCGGCCTTCTTTTCCGCCGCCCCCTTGGCCGCCGCTTTCTTGGCCGCCGGCTTCCCGGCTGCCGCCTCCGCGACTGCCGCCTTCTCGGCCGCCGCCCCTGTGGCTGCCGCCGTCTCTCCGGCCGCCGCCTTCTCGGCCGCCGTCTTCCTGACCGGGTCTTTCTCGGCCGCGGCCTTCTTGGCTGCCGTCTTCCTGGCTGCCGCCCCCTTGAGCGCCGTCTCCTTGGCCGCCGCCTTCTTGGCCGAGGCCTTTTCGGCCGTGGCCTTCTTGGCCGCCGTCTTCCTGGCTGCCGCCTTCTCGGCCGCCGTCTTCCTGGCTGCCGCCTTCTTGGCCGCCGAGCTCCCGTCGGTCGTCTTCTCGGCCGGAGCCTTGGCCCCGGCCTCCTTCGTCGCGACCTTCTCGGTGACGGCTTTCTCGGCCTCGGCCACCGCCGTCTCGGCCACGGCCTTCTTGCCCGTCACCTTCTTGACAGCCGCCTTCGTCTTCTTGACAGCCGCCTTCGTCCCCTCGGTCGCCTTCCCGGCCGCCCCCTTCGCCACCCGCCTCGCCGAGCCCCCCTGCGTGGTCTTCTTCCCGCCCACGTCCTTGGCCGCACCGCCGGAGGCCTCCGCGGACCTGCCGGACGCCGGCTGCTGTACGGCGGTCTTCTTCGCCACCATGGCCGCGGCCCCTTCACATATTGTGATCTTGCTCGCGAATCGTTCTGGGACGATAAATCGACTTGAGTCCCGCGGCAACGGGGCACACCGCCCGATTCGCCCGCCTCGCGCACGCCGCGCGGCGAACCTGCATCCGTTGTGCCCAGCTCCCCGCCCGGTAATCCGCCGAGCCGGACGTCCCAGGATCCGAACACCCATACCTCGCCATTCGGGTCATCAAACCCATACGCCATCCATTACGGCGTCTCTCACGGCTCTCTGTCCCCTGCCGCCCCGAAAAAGCGGTCGGCCGGGGTCCGCGCGGCGCCGTACACTGGGCGGAGCGAGAAGCGTGGATGGGGACGAGTAGCGGCGTACGCAGCCCAGAGCGACCCGGGGACGGTGGAAGCCCGGGGGCGAGCGCGACGTGAAGATCACCCCGGAGCCGCCGGAAGAAAGCCTTGGACAGTGGGCTCCGCCCACGGGCCACCCAGGGTCGGTAGAACCGGCATCGCGACCCCAATGAGGGGGCTCACCGGCGCACACCCCGCACCGGAGAGCCAAGGAGGGTGGTACCGCGGGAGCGCGCCGAAGGCGGCGCAGGCAGACGTAGCTCTCGTCCCTCCGGACGGAAGGCAGCAAGTCCGCCGGAGGAAGCCCGCTGATGACATCGCCGACGTATCGCCAGGTACCCGCCCAGGTCGACCTGCCCGCCCTCGAGCACGCCGTGCTCGACTTCTGGCGCGAGCAGAAGATCTTCGCCAAGAGCCTGGAGCAGTCCGAGGGCCGCCCCGAATGGGTGTTCTACGAGGGCCCGCCCACCGCCAACGGCATGCCCGGCGCCCACCACATCGAGGCCCGCGTCTTCAAGGACGTCTTCCCTCGCTTCCGAACCATGCGCGGCTACCACGTGTCCCGCAAGGCCGGCTGGGACTGCCACGGCCTCCCGGTGGAGCTCACCGTGGAGAAGGAGCTCGGCTTCTCCGGCAAGCAGGACATCGAGGCGTACGGCATCGCCGAGTTCAACGCCAAGTGCCGCGAGTCGGTGACCCGGCACACGGACGCCTTCGAAGAGCTCACGACCCGCATGGGCTACTGGACCGACCTCACCGAGCCCTACCGCACCATGGACCCCGCGTACATCGAGTCGGTCTGGTGGTCGCTCAAGGAGATCTTCAACAAGGGTCTGCTGGCCCAGGACCACCGCGTCGCCCCCTGGTGCCCCCGCTGCGGCACGGGCCTGTCGGACCACGAGCTGGCGCAGGGCTACGAGACGGTCGTCGACCCATCGGTCTTCGTCCGCTTCCCACTCACCTCCGGCCCGCTGGCCGGCGAGGCCGCGCTCCTGGTGTGGACGACCACGCCCTGGACGCTCGTCTCCAACACGGCGGTCGCCGCGCACCCCGAGGTGACCTACGTCGTGGCGACCGACGGCGAGGAGAAGCTCGTCGTCGCCGAGCCGCTCGTCGCCAAGGCCCTCGGCGAGGGCTGGGAGACCACCGGCCAGACGTTCACGGGCGCCGAGCTGGAGCGCTGGACGTACCAGCGGCCGTTCGAGCTGGTCGAGTTCCCGGAGACCGAGGGCGGCACGCACTACGTCGTGAACGCCGAGTACGTCACCACCGAGGACGGTACGGGTCTGGTCCACCAGTCCCCCGCCTTCGGTGAGGACGACCTCAAGGTCTGCCGCTCGTACGGCCTGCCGGTCGTGAACCCGGTCCGCCCGGACGGCACGTTCGAGGAGGACGTCCCCCTCGTCGGCGGCGTCTTCTTCAAGAAGGCGGACGAAAAGCTCACCGAGGACCTCCAGCAGCGCGGCCTGCTCTTCAAGCACATCCCGTACGAGCACAGCTACCCGCACTGCTGGCGCTGCCACACCGCGCTGCTCTACTACGCGCAGCCCTCCTGGTACATCCGCACCACGGAGATCAAGGGCCGCCTCCTCGCGGAGAACGAGAACACCAACTGGTTCCCGGACACGGTCAAGAACGGCCGGTACGGCGACTGGCTGAACAACAACATCGACTGGGCGCTGTCCCGCAACCGCTACTGGGGCACGCCGCTGCCGATCTGGCGCTGCGAGGACGACCACCTCACCTGCGTCGGCTCCCTCACCGAGCTGACCGAGCTGACCGGCACGGACCAGTCGGGCCTGGACCCGCACCGCCCGTTCATCGACGAGGTCACCTTCGCCTGTCCGCAGGAGGGCTGCGGGAAGACGGCCACGCGCGTGCCGGAGGTGATCGACGCCTGGTACGACTCGGGTTCGATGCCGTTCGCGCAGTGGGGCTACCCGTACAAGAACAAGGAGATCTTCGAGGCGCGTTACCCGGCGCAGTTCATCTGCGAGGCCATCGACCAGACCCGCGGCTGGTTCTACACGCTGATGGCGGTCGGCACGCTGGTCTTCGACAAGTCCTCGTACGAGAACGTGGTCTGCCTCGGCCACATCCTCGCCGAGGACGGCCGCAAGATGTCCAAGCACCTGGGCAACACCCTGGAGCCGATCCCGCTCATGGACCGGCACGGCGCGGACGCGGTCCGCTGGTTCATGGCCGCCGGCGGCTCCCCCTGGGCGGCCCGCCGCGTGGGCCACGGCACGATCCAGGAGGTCGTCCGCAAGACGCTCCTCACGTACTGGAACACGGTCGCCTTCCAGGCCCTGTACGCCCGCACGTCGGGCTGGGCCCCGTCCGAGGCCGACCCGGCCCCGGCGGACCGCCCGGTCCTGGACCGCTGGCTGCTGTCCGAACTGCACGCGCTCACCGACCAGGTCACCCAGGCCCTCGACGCCTACGACACCCAGCGCGCCGGCAAGCTGCTGTCCGCGTTCGTCGACGACCTGTCGAACTGGTACGTGCGCCGCTCCCGCCGCCGCTTCTGGCAGGGCGACAAGGCCGCGCTGCGCACGCTGCACGAGGTCGTCGAGACGGTGACGCAGCTGATGGCCCCGCTGACCCCGTTCATCACCGAGCGGGTGTGGCAGGACCTGATCGTTCCGGTCACCCCGGGCGCCCCGGAGTCGGTCCACCTGTCGACCTGGCCCGAGGCGGACCTCACCGCCATCGACCCGCAGCTGTCGAAGCAGATGGTGCTGGTGCGCCGGCTCGTGGAGCTGGGCCGGGCCACGCGCGCGGAGTCGGGCGTCAAGACGCGTCAGCCGCTCTCCCGTGCCCTGATCGCGGCGACGGGCTTCGAGACGCTCGACGCGGAACTGCGCACGCAGATCACGGAGGAGCTGAACGTCGAGTCCCTGGCGACGCTGAGCGAGGTCGGCGGCTCCCTGGTGGACACCACCGCGAAGGCCAATTTCCGCGCGCTGGGCAAGCGTTTCGGCAAGCGCGTCCAGGACGTGGCCAAGGCCGTCGCGAACGCGGACGCGGCCGCCCTGTCCCTGGCCCTGCGCGAGGGCACGGCGTCGGTGGAGGTCGACGGCGAGACCATCACGCTGGCCCCCGACGAGGTGATCATCACCGAGACGCCTCGTGAGGGCTGGTCGGTGGCGTCCGACGCGGGCGCGACGGTCGCCCTGGACCTGGAGATCACGGAGGAGCTCCGCCGTGCGGGCCTGGCCCGTGACGCGATCCGCCTGATCCAGGAGGCCCGCAAGAACAGCGGCCTCGACGTGGCCGACCGCATCGCACTGCGCTGGACCGCCACGGACCCGGCAACGGTCGCGGCGCTCACCGACCACGCCGGCCTGATCGCCGACGAGGTCCTGGCGACGGCCTTCGCCCAGGGCGAGGCGGACGACTCGTACGGCGCGCCCTTCACCGACGAGGGTCTGTCGCTGACGTTCCGCCTGCGCAAGGCGTAACCCTCAGGCCGAAGGCCCGGACCCGCCAAAAATCTTGGTGGGTCCGGGCCTTCGGCGTTGCGTGCGCACGAACGCGGTTACGTGCGCACGAACGCGCGTACCAAACGGGCGAGGCCCCGGGAGGGAACCCGGGGCCTCGCCCTGAACGCTGCCGATGTCTACGCCGTACTACTGGCCATCAGGCCGTCAGTTGTCATCCTCGTCGATCAGGAAGCCCCGCATGGGCGAGGGCGCCTGACCCATCGGCGACGGGCCCTGCGGACGCACCGGCGCCATGGGCTGGGTCATCGCCGGGGACATCTGCTGCTGACCGCCGTAGGACGGACCGGACGGCGAGGGGCCGCCGCCCATCGTCTGGTTGCCACCGCCGTACGACGGGGCGCTCGCGCCGGCCGGTGCCATGGAAGGCGCCGGGGACGGCGGGAGGGAGGCGGTCGCCGGAGTACGCGGCGGGGCCAGCGAGTCGTCGGCCTGGGTCTCCAGCTGACGCAGCTGCGACTCCAGGTACGACTTCAGGCGCGTGCGGTACTCGCGCTCGAAGCCGCGCAGGTCCTCGACCTTGCGCTCCAGCGTGGCGCGGGCGGACTCCAGGGAGCCCATCGCGACACGGTGCTTCTCCTGCGCGTCCCGCTCCAGGGCATCGGCCTTGGCACGGGCGTCACGCTCCAGACCCTCGGCGCGCGAACGCGCCTCGCCGACGATCTTGTTGGCTTCGGAACGGGCCTCGGCGATCGCCTGGTCGGCGGTCTGCTGGGCCAGCGAGAGGACACGGGCGGCGCTGTCGCCACCGGGGCCTCCTTGACCGGGGCCGCCCATCGGACCGCCCATGGGGCCGCCCATCGGACCACCCATCTGCTGCTGCATGGGGGGCTGACCCATCGGGCCGGGACCGCCCGGACCCTGGCCCATCGGACCGGGACCCTGCGGGCCACCCTGACCGCCGGGACCGGCGGGCAGCTGCGGGGCACCGCTCGGCAGCTGGGGCGGACCACCCATGGGGCCACCCATCTGCTGCTGCGGCGGGCCCGATATGCCGGCGGGTACGGGACCACCAGGACCGCGCATGCCCTGCTGCTGCTGTTGCTGCTGTTGTTGTTGCTGCTGATCCTGCTGCTGCTCCGGAGGCTTGCGCATGTTCTGCTGGTTCTGGGCAGCAGCGCGCGTGGCCGCGGCCAGCTTGGCACGCAGGTCCTCGTTCTCGCGGAGTAGGCGGGTCAGTTCGGCTTCGACCTCGTCGAGGAAGGCATCGACCTCGTCCTCGTCATAGCCTTCTCGGAGGCGGACGGTCGTGAACTGCTTGTTCCGCACGTCCTCGGGGGTCAACGGCATCTCTTCACCTCAACGTAGTCGTCGGCATTCGGCAAGACCGTAGTTCACATCGCTCACAGCCGGCTCACGATCGAGATCAGGATGTAGACGATGATCATCAGCACGAAGAAGGACAGGTCGAGCGCCACGCCCCCGAGACGCAGCGGCGGAATGAACCGCCGCAGAAGCTTGAGCGGTGGATCCGTGACAGTGTAGGTGGCCTCCAGAACGACCACCATCGCCTTGCCTGGTTGCCATGAGCGGGCGAACTGGAAGACGTAGTCCATGACCAACCGGAAGATGAGCACGATGAGGAAGCACATCAGCGCGATGTAGACGACATCCAAAACCACGCTCATGACCTCTTGCTTCCCTCTCCCCTGTGCCCTGCTGTTACTGCTGCTTCCGGTGTTACGTCTCAGCTCTGGTTGAAGAACCCGCCCTCTGCGATGCGGGCCTTGTCCTCCGCCGTGACATCGACGTTAGCAGGCGACAACAGGAACACCTTCTGCGTCACCCGCTCGATACTGCCGTGAAGACCAAACACCAAACCGGCCGCAAAGTCGACAAGTCGCTTCGCATCTGTGTCATCCATCTCAGTCAGATTCATGATCACCGGAGTGCCTTCACGGAAGTGTTCCCCGATGGTACGGGCCTCGTTGTAGGTCCGTGGGTGAAGCGTGGTGATCCGGTAAGGCTCTCGTTCGGACACGACCTTGGGCATGATCACCGGTGCGTTCTTCTCCAGACTTGCGCGTTCTTGTGTGATGGATGCCACGGGCGCGATGCGCGCCGGGCGGCCGGATTCCGCGGGTAGCGAAGCGGAACGGGCGGCCGGTTCACGAGGTGCGGGCGGCTGTACGACTCGTACCTCTTCGTCCCTTTGGGGCTGATGTGAGCCGTGCGGCTGGTGGGACGGCTCGTGCCGTCGGTGGTCCCGCTCGGGCTCCGGGTCCAGTTCTGGTTCGAAGTCGTCGTCGGGGTCGAATCCGCGGCCGTCGTACCCATCGTCCTCCACGAGGCCGAGGTAGACCGCCATCTTGCGCATCGCGCCGGCCATGCTCTGAGTCCTCCGCTCTGTGGTGGATCGGCTGACGACTGCCAAGTGCCCGCGATCCACGAGGTCCTTGAATCCGCCTATCGGCGGCAATGACCATATTTTCTGCTGTGGTCCGACTTCCTGGCGACGTTACCCGAGCCCGGGGCGGACTCCGAGTACCGCGCTGCCGACGCGTACATGTGTCGCTCCGGCCGCCACGGCCTGTTCGAGGTCCGCACTCATCCCTGCCGAGACCATGGTGGCAGCCGGATGACTCCGGCGCAGGTCAGTCGACAAATCCATCAACCGCCCGAACGCCGCCTGTTCGCGTCCCGCGTACTCCCCGGTGAGCGGTGCGACGGTCATCAGTCCGCCGAGCCACAGCCCCGGCGCTTCCGCGACGAGGTCGGCCAACTCTTCGATTCCCGCGGGCGCCACGCCTCCCCGCTCACCCCGCCCGTTCTCACCGGCGTCGAGTGCGACCTGGATGAGGCACCCCAGCTCCCGCCCGGCGCGGACGGCCTCCTTCGACAGAGCTGCGACGAGCTTGGAACGATCGACGGACTGCACGAAGTCCGCGTAACCGACCACGGATCGCACCTTGTTGGTCTGGAGTTGACCGACAAAATGCCAAGTAAGGGGCAAATCCGCGCAGGAGGCGGCCTTCGGTGCCGCGTCCTGGTCACGGTTCTCGGCGACGTGCCGCACACCGAGTTCCGAGAGGATCCGCACATCGGTCGCGGGGTAGGTCTTGGTGACCACGATCAGGGTCACCTCTTCGCGCCCCCGCCCCGCGGCCGCGCACGCGTCGGCGATGCGCCGCTCAACTTTCGCCAGATTCCCGGCGATTTCGTCCTTACGGTCCGTCATGCCCTATCAGTCCAGCCACACATAGCCCGCGAGCCGACCGGTGGTGCGGTCGCGGCGGTACGAGAAGTGATCGTCGGACTCCAGCGTGCACACCGGCGACTGCGCCCGGTCACACACCCCGAGCCGTTCCAGTTGCGCGTGCACTCCGGCACTCACGTCGACCGCCGGCGTGCCCCAGCTCGTATCGGCGTACGCCGCCGGCTCGATGGCGGACACCTCGGCGCGCATCGCCTCGGGCACTTCGTAACACCGGCCGCAGACGGTGGGGCCTGTGCGGGCGACGACCCGGGAGGGCTCGGCGCCCAGGTCCGTCATCGCGCGTAGCGCGGCCGGGACGACTCCGGCGATCATGCCGGGCCGGCCCGCGTGGGCCGCGGCGGCGATCCCGGCGACGGGGTCGGCGAGCAGTACGGGCACGCAGTCGGCGGTGAGCACGGCGAGGGCGAGCCCCCGCCGCGTCGTGACGATCGCGTCGACCGACGGGATCTCGAGCGAAGATCCCCACGGCCCGTCCACCACCGCCACCTCGGCCCCGTGCACCTGGTTCATCCAGACCACCCGGTCCGGCTCGACGCCCAGGGACTTGGCGGCCAGTTCGCGGTTGGTGCGTACGGCGTCCGGGTCGTCACCGACCGCACCGCCGAGATTGAGCTCCTCATACGGAGCGGCGCTCACCCCGCCCCACCGGTCGGTGAAGGCGAAGTGGGCGCCGCTCACGCTTTCGCGCTGTCCTGTCACGTCAGAAGGATCACTTGAGGAAGTCCGGTACGTCCAGTTCCTCGGCCGCGCTGTCCGAGTAGGTCCGCGGCGCCGGCGGGACCGGCGGGGCGACCGGGATGTCGCTGACCGGCTCCGGAACGGGCTCCGGGTCCTCCTTCGGGGTCACGCTGCCGAGGGAACCGAAGGACGGGCGGCTCTCGGGCTGCCGTGCCGGGGCCGGCTCCTCGCGCTTGACCGAGGACGAGCCGAGGACGTTGTCCCGCTTGGACGGGGGCTGGCCGCCGTCGAAGCCGGCGGCGATCACGGTGACCCGGACCTCGTCGCCGAGGGCATCGTCGATCACCGCGCCGAAGATGATGTTGGCCTCGGGGTGGGCGGCCTCGCTCACCAGCTGGGCCGCCTCGTTGATCTCGAACAGACCGAGGTCCGAGCCACCGGAGATGGAGAGCAGCACACCGCGGGCGCCGTCGATGGACGCCTCCAGCAGCGGCGAGGAGATCGCCATCTCGGCGGCGGCCACGGCGCGGTCGTCGCCGCGGGCCGAGCCGATGCCCATCAGTGCCGAGCCCGCCTCGGACATGACCGACTTGACGTCGGCGAAGTCGAGGTTGATGAGGCCCGGGGTGGTGATGAGGTCGGTGATGCCCTGGACACCGGAGAGCAGGACCTGGTCGGCCGACTTGAAGGCGTCCAGCACCGAGACCTGCCGGTCCGAGATGGACAGCAGCCGGTCGTTCGGGATGACGATGAGGGTGTCGACCTCTTCACGGAGCTCGGCGATGCCGTCCTCGGCCTGGTTCGCGCGGCGCCGTCCCTCGAAGGTGAACGGGCGCGTGACCACACCGATGGTGAGGGCACCGAGCGAGCGGGCGATGTTGGCCACGACGGGCGCGCCGCCGGTGCCGGTGCCGCCGCCTTCACCGGCTGTCACGAAGACCATGTCGGCCCCCTTGAGGACCTCCTCGATCTCCTCGCGGTGGTCCTCGGCGGCCTTGCGGCCCACGGCCGGGTTGGCTCCGGCGCCGAGTCCGCGGGTGAGTTCACGGCCGACGTCCAGCTTGACGTCGGCGTCGCTCATCAACAGAGCTTGCGCGTCGGTGTTGATGGCGATGAACTCGACGCCCTTGAGACCGACCTCGATCATCCGGTTGATGGCATTGACACCACCGCCGCCGACACCGATGACTTTGATGACTGCGAGGTAGTTCTGCGGTGCTGCCACGTCGAAGGCCTCTCGCCTCGAGTTACGTGTCGCCGAATCACCGTGGCGCACTGCGCCCCGCGACCCGACGACTGATGCCGAATGGGACGGTCCGTATCGCCGACCCGAACCCTAACCCTGAAGTTTAGGGTTACCAGTGTGTCTGTTCCTTGGAGTCTTCTGAACAGGACACTAAGTCGACAAGTGGCGCACGTTCAACGAACACGCCGAACCTCCCGTTTTTCTTTTCACCCTATGTGATCAGCCGTAGCACTGCCCAACCAGGGTGCTGGCCTGCGCGGATGTGCGTCAACTCCCTGATGACGCAGGCGCGGTGGGAACAGTCACGTCGAAGTACCGCGCGCCGGGCGAGGCTTTCATCAGGGCGGTGAGCGTACGGGCCTTCGCGGCGCCCTTCTCGCTGCTTCCCCAGGCGACCGTGCGGCCGTCCCGCAACTCCAGCGAGATGTCGTCGTAGGAACGGACCTTGACGGTCCGTGTTTCGCGTGCGACGGCGGCCGGTACGGCACGCGCGACGCCGACCGCCTCGCGCACCAGCCGGGACTCGCCGAAGCGGCGCAGGCTCGCGGCGGCGGAGCTGGACCGGGAGAGCGTCAATTGCAGTGCGGGCACGCCTTTCGGGGCCTTGGAAACCGTGGCGAAACGGACACCTTCATCGTCCACTTCGACGAACTTTCGGCCCTTTTGGACAATCAGAACCGGAGTCCGCTCGACCACTTTCAGGTCGATTCCATGGGGCCAGGAACGGGCCACGTCAACCGAGTCAATTCGGGGCAATTTTTGACGCAGTCTCGTCTCGATCGCATCGGTGTCGACGGAAATCAGCGGCTCCCCGAGGGGGACGTCCGCGGCCGCCTCGACCTGAGCCTGCGTCAGGACCCGTGTCCCCGACACGGAGACGTGCTCGGCGCGCAGCCAGTCGGAGCCGTAGAACAGCCATGCCGTCGGAATACCGAGGAACACCAGGACGAGACCCAGGATGACGATCGCGCGAAGCCGGGCCCGCCTCGACCGCAGGCGGGGCGGCGGGCCGGACGACTCCTGCTGGCGTTCACCGCGCTCGGCGGTGGTCGATCCGGCCACGCTCCCTGCCTCCCGTCATACAGTCCTATCGCTGTGCACGACTGGCGGCGATCGCCTCGTACACCATGCCGACGAGCAGGTCGTCGGCGTCCCGGCGGCCGAACTCGGCGGCGCTGCGGGACATCTGGTACAGCCGGTGCGGGTCGGCGAGCACGGGCAGGACGTTCTGCTGGACCCACTCGGGGGTCAGCTCCGCGTCGTCGACCAGCAGGCCGCCGCCGGCCTTGACCACAGGCTGGGCGTTGAGCCGCTGTTCGCCGTTGCCGATGGGCAGCGGGACGTAGGCGGCCGGGAGCCCGACGGCGGAGAGCTCGGCGACGGTCATCGCGCCCGCGCGGCACAGCATCATGTCGGCCGCTGCGTACGCGAGGTCCATCCGGTCCAGGTAACTTACCGGGATGTAGGGGGGCATCCCCGGCATCTGCTGGACCCGCGGCAGTTCGTTCTTCGGGCCGACCGCGTGCAGGATCTGGATTCCGGCCTGCTGGAGCCAGGGCGCGACCGTCTGCACGACCTCGTTGAGGCGGCGGGCGCCCTGGGAGCCGCCGGTGACCAGCAGCGTGGGCAGGTTCGGGTCGAGCCCGAAGGCGGCACGGGCCTCGGGGCGCACGGCGGCCCGGTCGAGGGTGGCGATGGAGCGGCGCAGCGGGATGCCGATGTAGCGGGCCCCCCGCAGCTTGCTGTCCGGGGTGGAGACGGCGACCTGGCTGGCGTAGCGCGAGCCGATCTTGTTGGCCAGGCCCGGGCGGGCGTTGGCCTCGTGGATGATGATCGGCACGCCGAGGCGCTTGGCCGCGAGGTAGCCGGGCAGGGCGACGTAGCCGCCGAAGCCGACCACGGCGTCCGCCTTGGTGCGCTCCAGGATCTGCTCGGTCGCCTTGATGGTGCCGCGCAGCCGGCCCGGGACGGTGATCAGCTCGGGGGTGGGCTTGCGTGGCAGCGGTACGGCGGGGATCAGCGCGAGTTCGTACCCGCGCTCGGGTACGAGACGGGTCTCCAGGCCTCGCTCCGTGCCCAGGGCCGTGATACCCACGGTCGGATCCTGCCTGCGCAGGGCGTCCGCGAGGGCGAGCGCGGGCTCGATGTGGCCCGCGGTTCCTCCGCCGGCGAGTACGACATGCACCGAAATTCACCGCTCTCCGGACGAGCGCGCCGCCGAGGCGCGCCGTCGCATCGTGTTCCATCTCCGGGGACTCCGACCGGAACCGTTTCCCCCAGCCCCCCGCTTTCTACCAAAGCGGGGTTGCCGCATCGCAAGCGCCGCCCGCGCAGCGGGCTCGTCGCGCGCGAAGGCGATCAGCAACCCGATGGCGAACATGGTCGGCAGCAGGGCGGATCCCCCGTAGGAGAACAGCGGGAGGGGGACGCCGGCGATCGGCAGCAGACCGAGCACCGCACCGATGTTGATCACGGCCTGGGCCGTGATCCAGGTGGTCACACCTCCCGCGGCATACCTCACGAAGGGGTCCTCCGTGCGTCCGGCCACGCGGATACCCGCATAGCCTAGAGCCGCGAAGAGGGCGAGTACCGACAGCGTCCCCGCCAGGCCCAGTTCCTCACCGGTGACGGCGAAGATGAAGTCAGTGTGGGCTTCTGGGAGTTGGCCCCATTTCTCCACACTCGCACCCAGCCCGGAGCCGAAGATTCCGCCGGAGGCGAGGGCGTAGATGCCGTGCACGGCCTGCCAGCAGTCGACGGGACCGGACTGGGGTTCGGTGGCGCCGAGGCACTGCAGGCGGGCCATGCGGTTCGAGCTGGACGTGATGAGGATGGTGCCGAGCACCGCGGCGATCGACAGGACGCCGATGAACAGCCGGGTGGGGGCGCCCGCCAGCCACAGCAGGCCGAACAGGATCGCCGTGAGGATGATCGCCGTGCCCATGTCGCCGCCGATCATGATCAGCCCGAGCAGCATGAAGGCGGCCGGGACCAGCGGGACGAGCATGTGCTTCCACTGGGTCAGCAGCTTCTTGTCCTGCTTGCGGGCGAGCAGGTCCGCGCCCCACAGGACGAGGGCCAGCTTGCCGAACTCGCTGGGCTGGATCTGGAAGGAACCGCCGATCGCGATCCAGTTCTGGTTGCCGTTGACCGACATTCCTATCCCGGGGATCTGCACCAGGACCATGAGGAAGACGGCGCCGGCGAGGATCGGATAGGCCAGGGCCCGGTGCAGCTTCACCGGCATCCGCGAGGCGGCGAACAGCAGCCCGGCGCCGATCACGGCGGCCAGCAGCTGTTTGCGGAAGAAGTACGAGCCCGGCAGCGACATCTGGAGCGCGGTGATCTGGGAGGCCGAGTAGACCATCACCAGGCCCAGCACGGTGATCAGCAGGCTGCCGCCGAAGATGAGGTAGTAAGCGGTCAGCGGCCGGTCCCAGCCCCTGCGCGCACGGGTGTAGAGGGCCAGGACGCGGTTCTCGCGGGCGAGCCGGGGCGCGGCGGGACGCTTGGGAGCGCGTGGGACCGGAGGCCGTCCGGTGCGGCTGGTGGGCATCGCCGCTCACCCCGCCATGCCGGAAGACAACGTTCCGCAGCGAACGCTCCCCGGCCGCTCGGGCACCAGCCACATCCGTGTCACGCGTCCCTCCCAGATATGCCCGGCACCGCCGCCGGGCAAGGCGGACCCGGGTCAGCCGTCGACGGAGCCGAGCTCGCGAACGGCGTCCGCGAAAGCGTCCCCGCGCTTGTTGTAGTTGGTGAACATGTCCATGGAGGCGCAGGCCGGAGCCAGCAGCACCGTGTCACCGGCCTGAGCGAGCCGCCGCGCTTCCCGAACCGCCGCGTGCATCGCCCCAGTGTCTGTCCGGTCGAGGTCGACGACGGGTACTTCCGGGGCGTGTCGCGCCAGGGCTTCGCGGATCAGCGCGCGGTCCGCGCCGATCAGCACGGCTCCGCGCAGCCGGGGCGCCGACTTGGTGACCAGCTCGTCGAAGGCCGCGCCCTTCGCGAGCCCGCCCGCGATCCACACGATCGACTCGTAGGCCGCCAACGAGGCTTCCGCGGCGTGGGTGTTGGTGGCCTTGGAGTCGTCGACGTACGCGATCCCGTCCACGTCGGCCACGTGCGCGATGCGGTGGGCGTCCGGGGTGAACGCCCGCAGACCGTCCCGTACGGCCTTGGCGGGGACGCCGTACGCCCGCGCGAGGGCCGCCGCCGCGAGGGCGTTGGCGATGTTGTGCGGGGCCGGCGGGTTGACGTCGGCGACCTCGGCGAGCTCCTGGGCGTTCTTCTGCCGGTTCTCGACGAAGGCACGGTCGACCAGGATGCCCTCCACGACACCGAGTTGGGAGGGCCCCGGCGTGCCGAGGGTGAAGCCGATGGCCCGGCAGCCCTCCTCGACGTCGGCCTCGCGGACCAGGTCCTCGGTGGACGGCTTGTCGGTGGCATCGGCGTTGTAGACGCAGGCGACGCGATTGCCCTCGTAGATGTGCCCCTTGTCGGCGGCGTACGCCTCCATGGAGCCGTGCCAGTCGAGGTGGTCGGGGGCGAGGTTGAGCACGGCGGCCGAGTGGGCGCGCAGCGACGGCGCCCAGTGGAGCTGGTAGCTGGACAGCTCCACGGCCAGCACGTCGTACTGCTCCTCGCCGAGCACCGCGTCCAGCAGGGAGACGCCGATGTTGCCGACGGCGGCCGTGCGCAGGCCCGCCGCCTTCAGGATCGAGGCGAGCATCTGCACGGTGGTGGTCTTGCCGTTGGTGCCCGTGACGGCGAGCCACGGGGCTGCTTTCCTGCCGTCCCGGCCGCGCAGGCGCCAGGCCAGCTCGACGTCGCCCCAGACGGGGACGCCCGCCTGCTCCGCCGCCGCGAACAGCGGCTTGTCCGGCTTCCAGCCGGGCGCGGTGACGATCAGCTCGGTGCCTTCGGGCAGGGTGTCGCCGTCACCGAGGCGCACGGTGATGCCGAGCGCCTCCAGTTCGGCGGCCTGTGCCCGCGCGCGCTCGTCGGCACCGTCGTTGACGACTGTGACGATCGCGCCGAGGCCGTGCAGCACCTTGGCCGCCGGGACGCCGGAGACGCCGAGCCCGGCGACGGTGACGTGCTTGCCCTTGAGTTCCGAAGACACCGAGGAGGTCACTTGTCCGCTGCCCATCCTGCGTAGAAGAGGCCCAGTCCGACGATCACACAAATGCCCTGAATGATCCAGAAGCGGACCACGACGAGCACTTCGGACCAGCCCTTGAGTTCGAAGTGGTGCTGGAGTGGCGCCATCCGGAAGACGCGCTTCCCGGTGAGGCGGAAGGAACCGACCTGGATCACCACGGACATGGTGATCAGGACGAACAGACCGCCGAGGATGGCCATCAGCAGCTCGGTGCGGGAGCAGATCGCGAGGCCTGCGAGCACACCGCCGAGCGCGAGCGAACCGGTGTCACCCATGAAGATCTTGGCCGGCGAGGTGTTCCACCACAGGAAGCCCAGGCAGGCGCCCATCAGCGCGGAGGCGACCACCGCGAGGTCGAGGGGATCCCGCACCTCGTAGCAGGCACCCGGGTTGGTCAGCGTCTGCGCGTTGGCGCAGGACTCCTGGAACTGCCAGACGCCGATGAAGGTGTAGGCGCCGAAGACGAGCACCGAGGCGCCGGTGGCCAGACCGTCCAGACCGTCGGTGAGGTTCACGCCGTTCGACATCGCGAGGATCATGAACAGCGCCCAGACCACGAACAGCACGGGTCCGATCGTCCAGCCGAAGTCCGTGATGAACGACAGCTTCGTGGACGCCGGGGTGTTGCCGCGGTTGTCCGCGAACTGGAGCGAGAGCACCGCGAAGGCGATACCGACGATCAGCTGGCCGGCCATCTTCGCCTTGGCCCGCAGACCCAGCGAACGCCGCTTGACGATCTTGATGTAGTCGTCGAGGAAGCCGACCAGGCCCATGCCGACCATCAGGCCGAGCACCAGCAGACCCGAGAACGTCGGCGCCGCGTCGGCCTCCGGGTCCAGATAGCCCGTGATCACCTTGGCCAGGAAGTACGCGGCGACCGTCGCGAAGATGAAGGCGATACCGCCCATGGTCGGCGTACCGCGCTTGCTGGCGTGCTCGCGCGGGCCGTCGTCGCGGATGTACTGGCCATAGCCCTTGCGCGCGAGCAGCTTGATCAGCAGCGGGGTGCCGACCAGGGTCAGGAAGAGGCCAATGACTCCTGCGAACAGGATCTGCTTCATCATCGGGCGGAAACCTCACCCTCGGCACCGGACTCGAGCAGCGCCTGCGCCACGCTCTCGAGACCGACCGAACGGGACGCCTTCACGAGTACGACGTCCCCCGGGCGCAACTCGCTGCGCAACAGGTCGACCGCCGCCTGTGCGTCGGACACGTGCACCGACTCCTCACCCCACGAACCCTCGTTATATGCGCCCAGTTGCAGCCAGGCGGCTTCCCTGCCACCGACCGCGACGAGCTTGCTGACGTTGAGCCGGACGGCGAGCCGTCCGACCGCGTCGTGCTCGGCGAGAGCCTCGTCCCCGAGCTCGGCCATCTTGCCGAGCACCGCCCACGTCCGCCGCCCCTTGCCCATCGCCGCGAGCGCGCGCAGAGCGGCTCGCATGGACTCGGGGTTCGCGTTGTAGGCGTCGTTGACGACCGTCACGCCGTCCGGGCGCTCGGTGACCTCCATCCGCCAGCGGGAGAGGGAGCCCGCCTCGGAGAGCGCGACGGCGATCTCGTCAGCGGACATGCCCAACTCGTGGGCGACGGCGGCCGCGGCGAGCGCGTTCGACACGTGGTGCTCACCGTACAGGCGCATAGTCACATCGCTTGCACCGGAGGGTGTGTGAAGCCTGAACGCGGGCTGTCCGGTGTCCGTGAGTCGCACGTTCTCGGCGCGAACGTCCGCTTCGTCGGACTCTCCGAAAAAGATCACCTTCGCCTTCGTACGGGAGGCCATGGCCCGCACGTAGGGGTCGTCCGCGTTGAGGACGGCCGTCCCGCCGTCCGCCTCGGACGGCAGGGACTCGACGAGTTCGCCCTTGGCCTGCGCGATCTGCTCCCGGCCGCCGAACTCGCCGATGTGGGCGCTGCCGACGTTCAGGACGAGGCCGATCTTCGGGGGCGTCAGATCCGTGAGGTAGGAGATGTGCCCGATGCCCCGGGCCCCCATCTCCAGGACGAGGAACCGGGTCTCCTCGGTGGCGCTTAGCGCGGTCAGCGGCAGCCCGATCTCGTTGTTGAGCGAGCCGGGCGTGAACACCGTCGGCGCCTTGCGCTGGAGCACCTGCGCGATGAGGTCCTTGGTGCTGGTCTTGCCCGCCGAGCCGGTGAGGGCGACGAGCGTGGCACCGAGACGTCGTACGACGTGCCGCGCCAGGGCGCCGAGGGCGGCCTGGACGTCGTCCACGACGATCGCGGGCACGCCGACGGGCCGGGTGCCGAGCACGGCCACCGCCCCCGCCTCTACGACCGCCGCCGCGAAGTCGTGGCCGTCCACGCGCTCGCCGGTGAAGGCGGCGAACAGGCTGCCCGGCCCCGCCTCGCGGGAGTCCCGGACGACCGGGCCGGTGACCTGGACGGTCGGATCCGGTATGTCGTGCGTCTGCCCGCCGACGACTTCTGCGATCTCGGCGAGGGAGAGGGCGATCACAAGTTCATCCCCTGGATCATGCGGGATTTCATCCCTGGGTCTTCTGAATGGCTTCGCGAAGCACCTGGCGGTCGTCGAAGGGACGGACCACCCCGGCGATGTGCTGGCCCTGCTCGTGGCCCTTGCCCGCGACCAGCACGGTGTCGCCGGGCTCGGCACGGGCGACGGCGGCGGCGATCGCGGCTGCCCGGTCCTCGAAGACCTGCACCTCGCCGCGCTCGTGCGCGGGCACGGAGGCCGCGCCCTGGAGCATCGTGGCGAGGATCGCGAGGGGGTCCTCGGAGCGGGGGTTGTCGGAGGTCAGTACGGCGGTGTCGGCGAGCCGCGCCGCGGCGGCGCCCATCGGCTCCCTCTTGGTCTTGTCCCGGTCTCCGCCGCAGCCGAGGACGATGTGCACCTTGCCCTCGGTGACCTTGCGCAGGGCGCGCAGCACGGACTCGACGGCGTCGGTCTTGTGGGCGTAGTCGACGACCGCGAGGTAGGGCTGTCCGGCGTCCACGCGCTCCAGACGGCCCGGCACGCCGGGCACGGCGGCGACGCCGTCAGCGGCGGACTGCGGGTCGAGGCCGGCGACGGCCAGGGCGACGATCGCGGCGAGGGTGTTGGCCACGTTGAAGGGGCCCGGCAGCGGCGACTTGGCGCTGATCCGCTCGCCCTTGGGCCCGACGACGGTGAACGTCGAGTCAAGACGGCCGACCTCGACGTCCTCGGCGCGCCAGTCGGCGTCGGGGTGCCCCTCGGCGGAGTAGGTGACGACCGGGACCGTGGCCTCGTTCGCCAGCCTGCGGCCGTACTCGTCGTCGACGTTGACCACGCCGAGTTTGCCGCGTTCCGGCGTGAACAGCTGCGCCTTGGCCCGGAAGTAGTCCTCCATGTCGGAGTGGAACTCCATGTGTTCCGGGCTGAGGTTGGTGAAGACGCCGATGTCGAAGACGCAGCCGTCGACGCGGCCGAGGACCAGGGCGTGGCTGGAGACCTCCATGGCGACCGCCTCGACGCCGCGTTCGCGCATGACGGCGAACAGGGCCTGGAGGTCGGTGGCTTCGGGCGTGGTGCGCTCGGACTTGATGCGCTCGTCGCCGATGCGCATCTCGACCGTGCCGATCAGGCCCGTGGACCTGACGGCCTTCAGGCCGCCCTCGACGAGGTAGGCGGTGGTGGTCTTGCCGGAGGTGCCGGTGATGCCGATCTGGAGCAGGTCCCGGCCGGGGTGGCCGTAGATCGTGGCCGCCAGCTCGCCCATCTGCGCGCGTGGGTCGTCGACGACCAGGACCGGCAGCCCGGAGGCGGCGGCGCGCTCGGCGCCGGCCGGGTCCGTCAGTACGGCGGCCGCGCCGAGGCCGGCGGCCTGTTCGACGAAGTCGGCGCCGTGCAGGCGGGCGCCGGGGAGGGCGGCGTACAGGTCGCCGGGGCGCACGGCGCGCGAGTCGTGGGTGATGCCCGTGACGTCGGCGGCGCCTTCCGGCGCGGGAGCACCCAGCTGGTCGGCCAGTTCCGCGAGGGGTGTGGCGGAGATCTGCGCCGGCCTGGGCGGCCCGGGGTATGTCACGGGATGGCCCTTCTGGGTGGTTTGGGACTGATCAGCGTGTGGCACGGCGGTGAGCGTACCGGGCGCACCCGCCTCCGGGCGAAGTGAGGGGCGGGGACTGCTCTGGTTCCCCGGGTCCGGGGTGATCGTTGTCACGAGGTGGTTCCTGGTTGGTTCCGTGCCGACCGGGCTTGCGGCCGGTCAGCGCTTGAAGGTGACCGGCAGTCTCGCGGGTTTGGCCCCGGTCGGCGGGACCTGGAGGGACTTCAGTGCGAACTCCATGACCTGCTTGTAGACGGGGCCGCAGATCTGGCCGCCGAAGTAGTTGCCCTTGGTGGCGTTCTGGATGGCGCAGTAGACGGTGACGCGGGGCTTGTCCGCGGGCGCGAATCCGGCGAACGACGACGTGTAGCCCTTGTACTTGCCGGTGGCCGGATCCACGCGGTTGGCCGTGCCCGTCTTGCCCGCGACGCGGTAGCCGGGGATGCGCGCCTTGGTGCCGGTGCCCTCCTCGTCGTCCACGACCGACTCCAGCATCTGGGCGAGGGTCTTCGCCGTCTTCGCACTGACGACCCGGGTCTTCTCGGGCTTGGGGGCCGGGGTGAAGCGGCCGTCGGGACCCTTGGTGCCGCGCACGAGCGTGGGGTCGACGCGGACGCCGCCGTTGGCGATGGTCGAGTACACCGACGCCGCCTGCATGGCGTTGATGGAGACGCCCTGGCCGAAAGGGATCGTGTACTGCTGCGAGGTCGACCACTTGTCGGGCGGGGCGAGGATGCCCTTGGTCTCTCCGGGGAAACCGAGGCCGGTGTAGCTGCCGAGGCCGAACTTGCGCAGGTAGTCGTAGAGGACCTTGTTGGACTGGGCCTGGGTCTTGCCGAGCTGCCCGGTGGCGAGGATGGTGCCGATGTTGCTGGACTTGGCGAGGACGCCGTTGAGCGTCAGGTACCAGGTCGGGTGGTTCACGTCGTCCTTGAAGAGCCGGTCGCCGCGGTGCAGCCGGTTGGGCACGACGACGTGGGTCATCGGGGTGGCGGCGCCCTCCTGGAGGACGGCCGCCATCGACATGACCTTGGCGGTGGAGCCGGGTTCGAAGGCGTCCTGGAGGGCCGCGTTGCCGAGGGCGGCCGAGTCGGCGTCGGACAGGTCGTTCGGGTCGAAGCCGGGTGAGTTGGCCATGGCCAGGATCTGGCCGGTGCGGGTGTCCTGGACGATGACGTAGCCGCGGTCGGCCGCGGACTCCTTCACCTGGTCGCTGATGGCCTTCTGGGCGGCCCACTGGATGTCGCGGTCGACGGTGAGCTCGACATCGCTGCCGGGCACGGCGGGGGTCTCGGTGGAACCCGCGGTGGGGACGAGCCGGCCGCCGGACTGGGCGTAGCGGATCTTGCCGTCCTTGCCGGCCAGCTGCTTGTTCAGCTGGAGCTCGATGCCGCCGCCGGGCTTGCCCTCGCCGTTGACCCAGCCCAGTATCCCGGCGGCGAGGTCGCCGTTGGGGTACACGCGCTTGCTGGTGGCGACCGAGAAGACGCCCGCGAGGACGTTGTGCGCGGACCTGTCCGTCTCCTCCTTCTTGGCGAGCGCGGACCTCAGGTCCTTGATCTGCTTCCAGACCTGCGGGGTCTGGCGGGAGGCCAGCTTGACGTAACGCAGCGCCTTGTTCTTCGGCCGCAGCTTCTTGACCAGGGCCTCCTGCTCCTGGCCCAGGATCGGCGCGAGCAGCGCGGCCGCCTGCTCGGGCCCGTCCCCGATCTTCAGGTGGTCGGGGGCGAACATCGTGGGGTCGGCCGTGATGTCGTAGGCGTCCTCACTGGTCGCCAGGGCCACACCGGACCGGTCGGTGATCTCCCCGCGGTCCGCGGCAAGCACCTGCCCGACGTACCGGTTCTGCTCGGCCTTGGCGGCGTACGTGCTCGCGTCGACGGCCTGCACCTGGAACAACCGCACGACGAAGGCGATCAGCACCAGCGTCAGCGCGAGCCCGACCAGACGCAGCCGTGGGCGGGGGCTGCCCAGCCGGAGGGGCTTGGGCGCCGCCGGACGGGCCGGGGCCGGGCGACGGGCCGGACGGGCACCGGGGCCGGGGCGGCGCCGGGCGTCGGGGCGAGCGGGCCTGGCGGGGCCGGGCACGCGGCGGCGCGGGGGTTCCCTGTCGGTCACTTCCGTCACCTGCCGGAGGTTGAGGCGGGGCCGTTGGACATGGCCTCGGGGGCCAGGACCAGGGGGGTGTGGGCGGAGGTCTGCCGGACGCCGGAGGCGGGGCTCGGGACGCCCTTGACGGTGCCGTCGGGGGCGAGGAAGGCGGGGTCGCCGCCGGGGACCATGCCGAGCTCGCGGGCGCGGCGCTGAAGGGCCTCGGGAGCGGAGTAGGCGTCGATGTCCCGCTGGAGGGCCTGTTCCTCGTCGGTGAGGCTCTTGGTCTCGCGCTGGAGGTCGTCGAGCTTGAACGCGCCTTCGCTGAGGGCCGAGTTCAGCACCAGGAGGCAGATGAGGCCGCCGCCGAGGAGGAGGACCACGAGGAGGACGAAGGGGGTGCGGGCCGCCTGCCCGGGGCCGGTCGGGAAGAGCCGGGCGAGACGTGCCGCCCTCCCCTTCAGTTCGGGTTTACTGCTCACTCACGCCCCCTCGGGTCCGGGACACCCGCCCGCCCTGCACGTGGCTCACGCCCCTCATTCGATGGACTCCCTGATGCGCTGGGCGCCGCGCAGCCGCGCCGGTGCCGCCCGCCGGTTCTCGGCGATCTCCTCCTCGGTGGGGAGTTCGGCACCGCGCGTGAGCAGCTTGAGCCGCGGCTGGTAGCGCTCGGGCACGACGGGCAGCCCGGGCGGCGCCGTGGTGGCGGCACCCGCCGCGAACACCTGCTTGACCAGCCGGTCCTCCAGCGAGTGGTACGACAGCACGGCGATGCGGCCGCCGACGCCCAGCGTCTTCACGGCGGCCGGGATGGCGCGCTCCAGGACGGCGAGCTCGCCGTTGACCTCGATGCGCAGGGCCTGGAAGGTGCGCTTGGCCGGGTTGCCGCCGGTGCGCTTGGCGGCCTGCGGCAGGGCGTCCCGGATCAGCTCGACCAGGCGCGCGCTGGTGCTGAACGGCTCCTTCTCGCGCTCGCGCACGATCGCGGACACGATCCGCTTGGCCTGCTTCTCCTCGCCGTACGCCCTGAGGATGCGCACCAGCTCGCCCGGCGGGTACGTGTTGAGGACCTCGGCGGCGCTGACGCCGGACGTCTGGTCCATGCGCATGTCGAGCGGGGCGTCCTGGGCGTAGGCGAAACCGCGGTCGGCCTCGTCGAGTTGCATGGAGGAGACGCCGAGGTCGAACAACACGCCCTGCACGCGCGCGATGCCGAGCCTGTGCAGCACCTCGGGGAGCTCGTCGTACACCGCGTGGACGAGAGTGGCGCGCTCCCCGTAGGGCGCGAGGCGCTCGCCGGACAGGCGCAGGGCCTCCTTGTCGCGGTCGAGGGCGACGAGGCGGACGTCGGGGAACCTCTCCAGGAGCGCCTCGCTGTGGCCGCCGAGGCCGAGGGTGCAGTCGACGACCACGGCATCCGGGCCCTCCAGGGCGGGTGCCAGCAGATCCAGGCACCGCTGGAGCATCACCGGGACGTGTCGACTCTGGCTCAAGGGGCCCTCTCAGATCCGGCGCGCGGCGTACGCACCGCCGGGTCCCCGCCCGCTCGTGAAGGGGAGGCCTGCCGGCGCCGGAAGCGTCAGCCGACCGGGAGCGGGAGGAGGCCGAGCCGTACGTACGCGCCGCGCACGTGGGGAGATCTCCGGTCGTCGCCGGGGTCTCCGGGGGTGAACAGTCCAGCGGGGAGAGTCTCGCCTCCCGCTTCGCGTCACTTTAGTCCACCCTGTCTCCCGGTCAATCAACCGGCCTGCGCGTCGCGACCGGCGGCACACCACCCCTGTGGGTTACCTCACACCACAGTCTCGCTGACATTCTTTGTCCACTCTCACAGGAGGCTCCGACGCGGTGTGACCAGTAACGTCATGGATATGACGACTTCTGCATCGGTTCCCACAGCCTCGGAGAACGCCCCAGCCGGCGGCGGCACGGTCACCGACCGCCTCGTCGACGCCAACGCCCGGTACGCCGCCGAGTTCACCGACCCGGGGATGGACGCCCGGCCCGTGCTGCACGTCGCCGTCGTGGCCTGCATGGACGCCCGTCTCGACCTGCACGCGGCGCTCGGTCTCGAACTCGGTGACTGCCACACGATCCGCAACGCGGGCGGCGTCGTCACCGACGACGTGATCCGCTCCCTCACCATCAGCCAGCGCAAGCTGGGGACGCGCAGCATCGTCCTCATCCACCACACGGGCTGCGGTCTGGAGAGCCTCACCGAGGACTTCCGCAACGAGCTGGAGACCGAGGTCGGCCAGCGCCCGGCGTGGGCGGTGGAGTCCTTCCGGGACGTCGACCAGGACGTACGGCAGTCGATGCAGCGCGTGCGCACCTCGCCGTTCCTGCCGCACACGGACGACGTGCGGGGGTTTGTCTTCGACGTGAAGACCGGCCTGCTGCGGGAGATCGACCCAGCCTCCTGACCTGGCCGCCCGCCCCGGACACAACCTGCTGCAGCTGTCGAAAGCCTGTCAGTCACGCGTTCGAATGGTCTTAAGACCGACATATCGCGGCCAGTTATCCACAGTCGAGTGACACGAATCGGTAACGGCAGCAAGAATGCGGGAGTGGCGTCACGCGGAACTTTTCACGCGTGGTGTCCGTGGTTCGGGGTGGGCGGGCCCGCGTCATGCGGCGTCAGCCCGGGAAAATGGGGTATCCCGTGCTCCCTGGGAGCAAGGGAAAGGCCGAGGAGGGCCGGGTGACGACCTATGACGATCGAGCGAGCCTCACTGATCTGACCGCCGTGGTGGAACGCGTGCGGGAGTCGGTGGAAGGCGTGATCGAGGGCAAGCCCGAGGTCGTACGGCTCTCGCTGACCGTACTGCTCGCCGAGGGACACCTGCTGATCGAGGACGTCCCGGGCGTCGGCAAGACGATGCTCGCCAAGGCACTGGCGCGGTCCATCGACTGCTCGGTGCGGCGCATCCAGTTCACACCCGACCTGCTGCCCTCGGACATCACCGGGGTCTCCATCTGGGACCAGCAGCGCCGCGACTTCGAGTTCAAGCCGGGCGCGATCTTCGCGCAGGTCGTGATCGGCGACGAGATCAACCGCGCCTCGCCCAAGACGCAGTCCGCGCTCCTGGAGTCCATGGAGGAGCGCCAGGTCACCATCGACGGCAAGACCTACGAGCTGCCCAGCCCCTTCATGGTGGTGGCGACGCAGAACCCGGTCGAGATGGAGGGCACCTACCCGCTGCCGGAGGCCCAGCGCGACCGCTTCATGGCCCGGGTCTCGGTCGGCTACCCGAGCGCCGAGGCCGAGCTTCAGATGCTGGACGTGCACGGCGGCGTCTCGCCGCTGGAGGACCTCCAGCCCGTGGCCCACGCGCACGAGATCCTCAAGCTGATCGAGGCGGTGCGCGGCGTCCACGTCGCCGAGCCGGTCCGGCGCTACGCGGTGGACCTGGTCGGCGCCACGCGCACGCACCCCGACCTGAGACTGGGCGCCTCCCCGCGCGCGACGCTGCACCTGCTGCGCGCGGCGAAGGCGTCCGCGGCCCTGAGCGGCCGGGAGTACGCGCTGCCGGACGACGTGCAG
This sequence comes from Streptomyces sp. NPDC052064, assembly GCF_055585925.1. Taxonomy (NCBI): domain Bacteria; kingdom Bacillati; phylum Actinomycetota; class Actinomycetes; order Kitasatosporales; family Streptomycetaceae; genus Streptomyces; species Streptomyces sp. NPDC052064. The sequence goes on along the minus strand of NZ_JBVJJE010000003.1, from coordinate 321,869 downwards.
GCACTCGCCGTCGCCGTCCTGGCCCACCGTCTGCTGCCCACCGCCCAGGCCCAGCTCAACCGCCGCACGGCCGAGCAGGTCGTCGAGGAGATCCTCCAGCGCACCCCAGTGCCGGCGGCGCCGCAGCAGAGCGGCCTCGGCCGGGGTGTGCCGGCGTATCCCCAGCAGCCGCCGCGGAGGCTGTGATGACCACCGCGGGGACGGGGCATGCGGAGGCCGACCGGGGCGAGAAGGGCGGCATCCGCAGCGCCCTGGCCGGTCTGACCACCCGCGGACGCTCCTTCCTGGCCGCCGGCGTCGCGGCCGCTATCTGCTCGTACGTACTCGGACAGAGCGACCTGCTGCGCGTGGGCCTGCTGCTGGCGGTGCTGCCGCTGGTGTGCGCGGCGGTGCTGTACCGCACGCGCTACCGGGTCGCCGGCAGCCGCCGGCTCTCCCCCGCACGCGTGCCCGCCGGCAGCGAGGCCCGGGTCCACCTGCGGATGGACAACGTCTCGCGGCTGCCCACGGGCCTGCTGATGCTCCAGGACCGGGTGCCGTACGTGCTCGGCCCCCGGCCCCGTTTCGTGCTCGACCGGGTGGAGGCGGGCGGCCGCCGCGAGGTGTCCTACCGGGTGCGCTCCGACCTGCGCGGCCGCTACCCGCTGGGCCCGCTCCAGCTGCGCCTGACCGACCCGTTCGGCATGTGCGAGCTGACCCGGTCCTTCTCGACGTTCGACACGCTGACGGTGATCCCGCGCGTGGAGCCGCTGGCGCCGGTGCGCCTCAGCGGCGAGGCGAAGGGCTACGGCGACGGGCGACAGCGTTCACTCGCGCTGGCCGGCGAGGACGACGTGATCCCGCGCGGGTACCGCCACGGCGACGACCTGCGCCGTGTGCACTGGCGCTCCACCGCCCGCTACGGCGAGCTGATGGTGCGCCGCGAGGAGCAGCCGCAGCGCGCCCGCTGCACGGTGCTGCTCGACACCCGGGGCATCGCCTACCAGGGCGCGGGCCCCGACTCGGCCTTCGAGTGGGCCGTGGCGGGCGCCGCGTCCGTGCTGGTGCACATGCTCGAACGGGGCTTCTCAGTAAGGCTGTTGACGGACACCGGCAACGCGGTGCCCGGCGAGGGCGGAGACGGCTTCGCGGGCGCGAGCCAGGAGTCGGCGGACGCGGCCGGGCTGATGATGGACACCCTCGCGGTGATCGACCACTCCGACGGCGCGGGTCTGTCCCGGGCCTACGACGTGCTGCGCGGCGGGAACGAAGGGCTGCTGGTGGCCTTCCTCGGCGACCTGGACGAGGAGCAGGCGGCCGTGCTGGGCCGGATGCGGCAGCGCAGCCCGGGGGCGGTCGCCTTCGTGCTGGACAGCGACACCTGGGTGCGGGAACCGAGCGACGTGTCCGGTCCGTTGGACCGGAGCGGCGAGCGGCTGCGCATGCTGCGCGAGGCGGGTTGGACGGCCCTGGGTGTGCCGCGGGGCGCCTCCGTGGACGAGCTGTGGCGGCAGGCCGACCGGGAGCGCAGGGGGATGGCCGTCGCGGGCGGCGGGGAGGGACCGTGATGAGCGGGCGGGTAAGACTGACGCTGGGCGCGTGGGCGGCCACGCTGATGGCCGCGTGCGCCCTGCTGCCCCTCGTCAAACCGGCGACCTGGATCGTGCAGGCGGCCTTCCTGCTCGCGGTGCAGGCGGGCGTGGGTGCCGCGGTCCGCAGGGTGCCGCTGGCGCGCCCGCTGACGGTGGCGGCCCAGGCCGTGGTCACGGTGCTGCTGCTGACGTTCGTGTTCGCCCGTGAGCAGGCCTTCGCTGGGCTGGTGCCCGGGCCGGACGCCCTCGACCACTTCGCGCTCCTGCTCCGGCAGGGCGGGGACGACATCGCGCGGTACGCGATACCGGCGCCCCTGGAGTCCGACGGCATCCGGCTGATGCTCATCGGGGGCGTCCTGATCATCGGGCTGCTGGTGGACACCCTCGCGGTGACCTTCCGCAGCGCCGCCCCGGCCGGGCTGCCGCTGCTCGCGCTGTACTCGGTGGCCGCGGGACTGTCGGACGGGGGCACGGACTGGCTGTGGTTCCTGGTGGCGGCGACCGGCTATCTGATGCTGCTCCTGGCCGAGGGGCGGGAGCGGCTCTCCCAGTGGGGCCGGGTCTTCGGCGGGGCCCCGCGCACGGCCGGAGGGGAACCGAGCGGCGCGGTCGCCCCGGTCCGCACGGGCCGGCGCATCGGCGTGGTCGCGCTGGGCATCGCCCTGGTCGTGCCCCTCGGCCTGCCCGCGATGAACGGCGGCCTGCTGGACTCCGTGGGCACGGGTGCGGGCGGCGGCACGGGCGGCGGCGGCACGATCTCCGCCGTGAACCCGCTGGTCTCGCTCCGCGACAATCTGAACGTGGACGAGGACCGGCAGGTCCTCTCCGTGAAGACGAAGATGGCCGACGTCTCGGACCTCTATCTGCGGATCGTGTCCCTGGACGAGTTCGACGGCACCACTTGGAAGCCGGCCCGGCGATCCATCACCGCCGTCCCCGACGGCACGTTCCCGACCCCGATCGGCCTCGGCCCCGACGTCAAACGCACGGAGGTCGACACCACGATCACGGCGGCCGGCTGGTACGGCCAGGACTGGCTGCCCATGCCGTACCCGCCGAGCGGCGTCAGCATCCGGGGCAACTGGCGTTACGAGCCCCTGGGCATGACGCTGGTCGGCGACCACGGCCAGAACACACGAGGCCTGACGTACCAGGTCAAGAGCCTGGACGTGCAGCCGACGGCGGAGCAGCTGGCCTCGGCGCCGGCCCCGCCGGCGGCCATCGCGCGCGACTTCACCAAGCTGCCCGACTCGCTGCCGTCGGTAGTGGCCCGCACCGCCCGCCAGGTCACCACGGGCGCCGCCAACCCCTACGACCAGGCGGTCAAGCTCCAGGACTGGTTCGCCGTGACCGGCGGCTTCGAGTACGACACCCGGGTGCAGGTCGGCAGCGGCTCGGAGGGCATCGCCCGCTTCCTGAGGGACAAGCAGGGCTTCTGCGTGCACTTCTCCTTCGCGATGGCGGCGATGGCCCGCTCCCTGGGCATACCGGCCCGGGTCGCGGTGGGCTTCGCGCCCGGTTCCCCGCAGGCGGACGGTTCGGTGTCGGTGGGGCTGCGCGACGCGCACGCCTGGCCCGAGCTGTACTTCGAGGGAGTGGGCTGGACCCGCTTCGAGCCGACTCCGAACCGCGGCTCGATGCCGCCGTACACCCTGCCGGAGAGCCCCGGCAGCTCGGTGCCGGACGTGGCGCGCCCCTCCCAGACGTCGTCCGCCGCGCCGTCCCCGACGCCCTCGACGAGCGACAGCTGCACCCCGGAGCAGAAGAAGCTGGACGGCGGGTGCGCGAGCGAGTCCCCGCAGGCGGTACTGCCCACGGGCGACGACGGCCCGAAGTGGTACGCGATCCTGGCCTGGGCCCTGGCCGGCCTCGCCGTCCTGGCGCTCCCGCTGGCACCGATGCTGTGGCGCCTGCGGACCCGTGCGCTCCGGCTGGGGGCGCACGGCCGCGGCGAGGCGGACGCGGTGCCGCACACGCTGGCCGTGTGGCAGGAGCTGACCGACACGGCCTGGGACTTCGGCATCGCGCCGGACGAGTCACAGACGCCGCGCAAGGCGGCCGCCCGTATCGTCCGGCTGGGCTCCCTCGACGCGACGGCCGCGGCCTCGGTGCACCGGGTGGCGAACGCGGTGGAGCAGGTCCTGTACGCACCACAGCCCCGCCCGGCGGCGGGCCTCACGGACGACGTCCACCGTGCGGCAGCGGGCCTGAGCGCCGGGGTCGGCCGTGGCACCAGGCTCCGTGCGGTGCTGGTCCCACGCTCCACGGTGCGCGTGGTGTGGGCGGCGTCGGCCTGGTGGTCGGGCGTGCGGGAACGTGCCCTGGCGCTGCGGCCGACGTGGCGGAAGGCATCGGGGCAGCAGGGCTGACAGGCGGGGGTGGCTCGGGCCGGTCGGGGTTTGTGCGCCCGGCCGGCCGCGCTCCCTCCCCCACGAGCTCCTTCTCCCACGAGCTCCCTCCCTCGGGAGCCAGCCGCACCTCGTACACATACGTCAGGGGGTGACCACCCAGTCGGTGGTCACCCCCTGACTCATGTCTTCATGTGTCCCTGGAGATCCGCGCTCCGGGCTAATGGCCGCCCTGCTCGTCGCGGCGCTTCTGCCAGCGCTGCTCGATGCGGTCCATCATGGAGCGCCGCTGCCGGCCCTGACGACGGGCGGCCTGCTGTCCGCCGGCCCCGGCCGCCTGTTCGCCGGGCTTGGGGGCCTTGCGCCAGCCGGTCACGGCGAGCACCGCACAGCCCAGCATGACGAGGAAGCCCACGACGCTGAGCCAGACCTGCTTGGCGACCATACCGGCCATGAGGAGCGCAATACCTACGAGGAAGCCCGCGACCGCCTGGTAGACCCGCCGCCGGGTGTACGTACGCAGCCCGCTTCCCTCGAGCGCCGACGCGAACTTGGGATCTTCGGCGTACAGCGCTCGCTCCATCTGCTCGAGCATGCGCTGCTCGTGCTCCGAGAGCGGCACGGAGTCCTCCTCATCGTGCAGTCGCCGGGGCGACCCGGGGGGTCTCTTCAGGATAGGCAGGGAATCGCCCCCGTGAAACCCGCCCCTCTGCGCCAATTGACCAACCGGAATCCGCCATGGACTTCCCGGCTCGCTGAGGCTTCCATTCCCCGGCGGCCGACCCGTCATGCCGGAACGGTCTCCCTCGATCATACGGCGCCAAGCCCCCATTCGGGGGGCCTGTGGCGTACTCCATGCACCGCCAAGGCGCTGATCAGCGGCGGTACCCCACGAAGCGACTCAGGCCTCGACCGACCCACCGGTCTCGATTGCCTCACCGGTCCCAGTGGTCTCACCCAGCACATGAAGCTGGGTTGCCACCGAGTGGAAGGCGGGAAGCTCGGCGGCGGCCTCCTCCAGCTTCAGCAGCGCTTCCAGGGCGCCGGGCTCGGTGTCGACGAGGACGCCGGGCACGAGGTCGGCGAAGACCCGCACGCCGTGCACGGCGCCGACACGCAGGCCCGCTCCCTCGACCAGTCCCGTGAGCTGGTCGGCGGTGAAGCGGCGCGGGACGGGGTCACCCGTGCCCCATCGCCCGTTCGGGTCGTCGAGTGCCTGCCGGGCCTCCTTGAAGTGACCCGCGAGGGCGCGCGACAGCACGGCACCCCCAAGACCGGCGGCGAGCAGGCTGAGGACGCCCTCCGAACGCAGGGCGGCCACCGCGTTGCGGACGCCCTCGGCCGGGTCGTCCACGTACTCCAGGACGCCGTGGCACAGCACCACGTCGTAGCCACCGCGCTCGGCCACGTCGAAGAGGCCGTGGGCGTCGCCCTGCACGCCCTTCACCCGGTCGGCGACGCCCGCCTCGGCGGCGCGGCGCTCCAGGGCGAACAGCGCGTTGGGGCTGGGGTCGACGACGGTGACCCGGTGACCGAGACGGGCGACGGGCACCGCGAAGTTTCCGCTGCCGCCCCCGGTGTCGAGGACGTCCAGCGACTCCCGACCCGTGGCCTTGACCCGACGGTCCAGGGTGTCCTGGAGGACCTCCCAGACCACGGCGGTACGGAGTGAGGCGCGGGGGCGCATCGGGTCCGACACGGCAGTTGACTCCTCGGCGCGGCACCGCCTCTTGTACGGCGGAGCGAACGGGGTGCCTCCCCGGCCCCGGCGACGGGGAGGGAAGACTTCAGGCGCCCCCCACCCTATTGCCTCCGGCAGGGCGCCCGGCATGGCCGGTCCCCACCTGGACACGCGTCGGCACGACCGGGCGGACGCTCGCCGCTGGTGCCCGCTCAGCCCGCGTCCGGCATGTCCCGCCCCTCCCCCGGTCCCTCCGGGCGGTCCTGGTCCGGGCGGGGCTGCGGGAGGACCGGCTGGAGGACCAGCATGCGCTCGACGAGGCGCAGGAACATCGCCACGTCCCGTATCAGGTCGTCGGCGTCCCGGCTGCTGGCCGCGTCCTGGATGCCCGCCTCGGCCCGGGCGCGGCGCCGGGCACCGGAGGCGAACAGCGCGCTCCACTCGGACAGTTCGGGCGCGATCTCGGGGAGCACTTCCCAGGCACTCCTGATCTTGGCCCGGGCTCGGGGCGAGGTCTCCGGCCGCCCCCGGGCGGCGAGCACGGCGGCGGCGGTGCGCAGGGCGGCGAGGTGGGCCGTCGCGTAGCGCTCGTTCGGTGTCTCCAGGACGGCGGCCTCGTCGAGGCCGGCGCGGGCCTGGGCGAGCAGGTCGAGGGCTGCGGGCGGGGCCGTGGCCCGGCGCAGCACGGGGTGCACGTCGCTCGCCGGGCCGGTCAGTGAGGGGGCAGGGCCGGTGGCGCGGCGCCGGCGGGCGGCTGCTGCGTGGTAGCTGGCCATGACGAACCTCCTGTCGTCTGTGTGACGGCACGTCCGGCTAGGAGTGCCGTATGTGACCCATCGTGAGGTATGGCACTGACAATCCGTTCTGACCTGCGCTTTTGCTTCGATCGTAGGTTCGGAGTAGTTTTTGCACTGACCAGTCAGTTCAAAAACTTCAGTTCTCAATCGAAGGAGACTCGTGGGGGAACGAGTGGGAGGGGTGCGGGTCGCCGCCGAGGGCCTTGGGGTCAAGGGGCCGCGCGGGTGGGCGTTCCGCGGGATCTCCGTCGACGCCGAGCCGGGATCGCTCGTCGCGGTCGAGGGCCCGTCCGGGTCCGGCCGTACGTGCCTGCTGCTCGCACTGACCGGGCGGATGAAGATCGCGGAGGGCACCGCCGCCGTCGGCGAGGCCCGGCTCCCCAAGCAGTTGTCGGCGGTGCGCCGCGTCAGCGCCCTGGCCCATGTGCCCGGGGTCACCGACCTCGACCCGGCCCTGACCGTCGGCGAGCACCTGCGGGAACGGGCGCTGCTCCAGCGGCGGTTCGGCGACTCCCTGCGCGGACTGTTGCGGCCCCGCGGCGAGCGGGCGGCCGAGGCCGGGCAGCGCGTCGGCACGGCACTGGCCGCCGCCGGTCTCGACCTGGAGGCGCTGCCCAAGGGGTCCCGTACCGCCGTTCGCGATCTGGAGCGTCTGGAGGCGCTGCGGCTGTCGGTCGCCCTCGCGCTCGTCGGCCGGCCACGGCTGCTCGGGGTCGACGACACCGACCTCAAGCTCTCGGACGGCGAGCGGGACGAGGTCTGGGCTCTGCTCAGGTCACTCGCCGACGCCGGGACGACGGTCGTGGCGGTGTGCAGTGAGGCCCCCGAGGGTGCCCTCAGGGTGTCCACCCAGGAGAACCAGGACGACGGCGAGGATCACCAGGCCACCGAAGACGAAGGGGCCGATCAGGGAGAGGAGAAGGCCGATGCGCTCGCCGAGACTGGCCGCGCTTGAGCTCCGCCGCTTCGGCCGGGGCAAGCTGCCGCGCGCGGCACTGGTCGCGCTGCTGGTGCTGCCGCTGCTGTACGGGGCGCTGTACCTGTGGTCGTTCTGGGACCCGTACGGCCGTCTGGACCGTATCCCCGTGGCACTCGTGAACGACGACAAGGGGGCGACCGCCGACGGGAAGAAGATCGCGGCGGGCGACGACATCACGAAGGGCCTGCACGACAGCAAGACCTTCGACTGGCAGGAGGTGAGCGCCGCCGAGGCCCGCAGGGGTGTCGAGGACGGCACCTACTACCTGTCGCTCACCATGCCCGCCGACTTCAGCGAACGGATCGCCTCCAGTTCCGGGAACTCCCCGGAGACCGGCGCCCTCCAGGTGCGTACCAACGACGCGAACAACTACATCGTCGGGCAGATCTCCCGGACGGTGTTCAGCGAGGTGCGGCAGGCCGCGTCCACGAAGACGTCGCGGTCCTTCCTGGACAAGATCTTCGTCTCGTTCTCCGACATCCACGGCAAGACCGTGAAGGCGGCGAAGGGGGCCGACCAGCTCAAGGGCGGCATCGGGAAGGCCGAGAAGGGCTCCAAAGACCTCGCGGACGGCCTGAAGGACGCCAAGGACGGCAGCGGCAAGCTGTCCACGGGCCTGAAGAAGCTCCACACGGGGGCGGGCGACCTGGAGGACGGCTCGAAGCGGGTCGCGGACGGCACGCAGAAGCTCGCCGACAGGGTCAACACGACCGCCGGCAAGGTGGGCCCCTTCATCAAGGGCAACGAGAAGAGCATCGGCGACACGGCCCAGCTCGTCGCCGACTCCTCCGGTGTCATCCGCAAGCACCTGGACACCCTGGCGAAGACGGCCCCGACCGCCGCCAAGGGCGCCCGTACGGCGTCGGACACGCTGAACGGCGTCTACGCCAGGCGCTGCGACGACCCCGTCCTGCCCGACGCCGCCTGTGCCGACCTGAAGAAGGCCAAGGACGCGGCGGCCGACGTGGCCCTCATCGCCGACGACGTCAACACGCTGATCGCGGACCAGAACGGCGACCTGACCCGGCTCGACAAGAACCTCGCCGCCCTCCAGAAGCAGTCCCAGGCCCTCGCCGAGCGCGCTCCGCACCTCTCCGAGGACCTCGACGACGCCGTCAAGAAGATCAACAAGCTGAACAACGGGGCGGCCGAGGTCGCCGCGGGCGCGAAGAAACTGCACAAGGGACTCGGCACGGCCAAGACCGGTGCCGTCGACCTGGACAAGGGCGTAGGCGATCTGAAGACGGGCGCGGACGACCTCAACGGCGGCTTGTTCAAGCTCGTCGACGGCTCCGGCAAGCTCGCCGGCGGGCTGCACGACGGGGCGGAGCGGATCCCCGACTACGGCAAACAGGACCGCGACCAGCGCACGGAGGTCATGGCCGACCCCGTGCGGCTCGCCTCCCAGGACCTGCACAAGGCGCCCAACTACGGCACCGGCTTCGCTCCCTACTTCATCCCGCTGTCGCTGTGGGTGGGCGCGATGGTGGCCTACATGCTGATCGCGCCGATGAACCGGCGCGCGCTCGCCGCGGGCGCCTCGGCATGGCGGATCGCGCTGGCGGGCTGGCTGCCGGTGGTGGCGATCGGGGTGCTCCAGACGGTCGCCCTGATGTCGGTGCTGCACTGGGCGGTCGGCCTTGAGATGGCGCGGGCGGCCGGGACGGTGAGCTTCCTGTTCCTGGTGACGGCGTGCTTCGCGGCGATCGTGCAGTGGCTGAACGCGCGCTTCGGGGCGGCGGGCCGGATCCTCGTCCTCGCCCTGCTGATGCTCCAGCTGACCTCGGCGGGCGGCACGTACCCCGTGCAGACCAGCCCCGGCTTCTTCAACGCGCTCCACCCCTTCCTGCCGATGAGCTACGTCGTCGAGGCTCTGCGCAGGCTCATCACGGGTGGTGGTCTGGAACCGGTGTGGCTCGCGTGCGTGGTGCTGACGGCGTTCACCGCCGGCGCCCTCGCGCTCACCGCCGTGGCGGCCCGCCGCCGCCAGGTGTGGACGCTGGACCGGCTGCACCCGGAGCTGAGCCTGTGAGCCCTTCGGTGACACCCCCTGTGAGCCCTGCGGTGACATCCCCCGGAAAGGTTCCTGTGACAATCAGGGCCATGGAAAGCAGCAGTGCCACGTCGGGCGGCAGCACGCGCCGCGAGGCCACCCGGCAGAAGCTCTACGAAGCGGCCGTCACGCTCATCGCCGAGCAGGGGTTCTCCGCCACGACCGTGGACGAGATCGCCGAGCGTGCCGGAGTCGCGAAGGGCACGGTCTACTACAACTTCGCGAGCAAGTCCGTCCTCTTCGAGGAACTGCTGCGACACGGGGTCGGCCTGCTCACCGCCTCCCTGCGGGAAGCGGCCGAGCGGACCGCCCGGGAGGGCGGCACCAAGGTCGACGCCCTGGACGCGATGATCCGCGCGGGTCTGGTCTTCATCGACCGCTACCCGGCCTTCACACAGCTGTACGTGGCCGAGCTGTGGCGTACCAACCGGGCCTGGCAGTCCACGCTGATGGTGGTCCGGCAGCAGGCCGTCGCGGTCGTGGAGGACGTGCTGCGCGAAGGCGTGGCGGGCGGCGAGTTCAGCGACGAGATCGACGTCCCGCTGACCGCGGCCGCGCTGGTCGGCATGGTCCTGGTGGCCGCGCTGGACTGGAAGTCCTTCCAGCCGGAGCGCTCCCTGGACGACGTCCACGCGGCCCTGTCCCGGCTGCTCCAGGGGCGAGTGAGCGGCTGCCGCTGAGGGCACGTCCTGCGCGGCTGCCGCTGAGGCCACACCCTCGCGGCTGCCTTGAGGGCAGCCCGGCGCAGATGTGAAAGCGCCGGTTCGCTGTGGCCGCGTCCCCCGCGGGCCACCTCGAACCGGCGCCTTCCTTGCTCCCCCGTTTTCCTGCTCCCCCCTGCGTTCCCCCGCAGGACCCCCGTTCGGTCGTCCCCCTGTTCTCCCCCGTGCCTCGCTCCCGCCGACACCGTCGGCGGAAGGAGCGGATCGTGGGCCCGACCCCGTTCCGGCGCCCCGTGTCGCCGGTACCGGAGCCGTGCCCCTCTCCGTGCCTCCACTCTCTCGTTCTCGCAGGTCCTCCCCCATCCGCGCGCGTACTCAACTCCCTCACTAGGTACGGGTACTCAGCCCTGCGCACGCGGCCCCAGAACACTCCGTGGCCGACTGGTCACGACCGCCTCCGTGCCCGTACTCGGAGGCCGTCGGCGGGGACTGTCGGCGGGGGCTGTCAGCGGGGGCCGATAAAGTCGCTGGCATGGCACGGATTGCGGTGATCGGCGCCGGGATGGGCGCACTGGCGGCGGCCGCCCGGCTGGCCGTCGCGGGCCACCGGGTGGTGGTGTACGAGCGGGCGGACACGTACGGCGGAGCCCTGCGCCGCTTCGAGCGCGACGGGTTCTCCTTCGACACCGGCCCCGGCCTGCTCCCACTGCCCGCCGTCTACCGCGACCTGTTCGTCAAGACCGGCAAGGAGCCGCTGGAGCGTTGCGTCGACATGATCCAGGTCGACCCGTCGTCCCGGCACGTGTTCGCGGACGGCACCCGGGTGTCGCTGCCGAACGCCTCGCGCGCGGGCGTCGTGGCGGCTCTGGACGAGGCGCTCGGCTCCGGGGCCGGGAAGCGGTGGGGCGACTTCCTGGTGCGGGCCCGCGAGGCCTGGGACCGGACCCGCCGGCCTCTCCTGGAGGAGCCGCTGTGGCCGAACTGGCAGGTGCTGGCCGAGCGCGAGCCGTACCCGGCGGTGCCCCACAAGCGACTGCTGCGCACCCGCCGGGCCGGCACGCTCGCCGAGGTCGGCGCCTGGGAGCTGCGGGAGGCCCGGCTCGCCGCGCTCCTGGAGAGCCACGCCCTGACGCACGGCCTGGACCCCCGGACCACCCCTGCGAGCGCGGCCGTACTGCCGTACATGGAGCACGCCTTCGGCACCTGGTACGTGCGCGGCGGCCTGCGTGAGCTGGCCCGCGCGGTGTACGAGCGGTGTGTGGCCCGAAAGGTCGAGTTCCGTTTCGGCGCCGACGTGACCGGGGTGCTGGAGAAGGACGGCCGGGCGTCGGGGGTGGAACTCGCCGACGGCACGGTCGCGGAGGCGGACTTCGTGGTCGCCGGTGTCGCGCCCGGCACACTGGACCGGCTGTCGGCGCAAGCCGTGGCGCGGGGTGACGGCGAGGTGCCGCCGCAGCCCGCGACCGCGAGCCGGCTCACGGTGCTGCTCGCCCTGCGCGGCGCCCGCCCCGACGACACAGCACACCGCACGGTGGTGCACGCGGCGGACCGCGAGGCCGAGTTGGACGCCTTGTTCGGCGAGGCGGCGGGGAACCCACACCCGACGGTCACGGTCCTGCGGCCCGACGACCCGGGGCTGGTCCCGGACGCGGACCACGAGGCGGTCACCCTCACGACGGCGGTGCCCGCGCGGCCCGACGAGCCCTACGACGACCTCGCCGAAAACATGATCAGGGTCGCCGAGCGCGCCATACCCGACCTGCGCGGCCGTCTCCTCTGGCAGGAGGTGCGCACCCCGGCCGACGTCGCCGAGGCGACCGGTGCGGAGGGCGGGGCGGTGCCGGTGCCCGCCCTGGCGGCGGACGGCGGGCGGCTGCTGCATCGGTCCAACAGCACGCGCGTGGCCGGTCTGTTCACCGTCGGCGGCTGGGCGCACCCCGGTGGCGGACTGCCGCACGCCGGCATGTCGGGCGCGCTGGTGGCGGGACTGATCGTGGAGGGACCGGAGTTCCGGGGCTCCCAGTAGGCGCGCCGCCCCGGCGGCGTTCAGGCTTCAGAAGCGGTACTGCTCGTCGAAGCCGTTCCCGTGCGCCTGCTGCTGCCCGTTGCCCTGGTACGGGTACGGCTGCTGCTCCGGCGGCAGTTCCTGGCCGTACTCGTCGGTGTCGCGCTGCTGCGGGACCCACACACCGCCGGGCGGGCTCTCGCCCCCGTAGGTGCCGGTGTACTGGTCCTGGCCGTAGCCCTGCTGGGCGTAGTACTGCTGGTCGCCGTAGGAGGTGTCGTACGAGGCTCCGCCGTAGGTCGGCGTGCCGATGTACGGGTCCGAGTAGGCGGCGTACTGCTGCTGGTCCGTGGCGTCGTAGCCCTGCTGCTGGCCGTAGCCCGAGTAGTCGTAGGAGTAGGACTGGTCGGTGCCCTGGGCTGTGGCGGCGTACTGGTCGTGGGGCTGGCCCGCCTGGTACCCGGTGTCGCCGTACACGCCGTAGGAGCCGGTGTCGTCGGGCACGGGCTGCGGCTCGTAGACGGTGGTGGTCTCGGCGGCCGTCGGATGGACAGGGCGCGACGGGGTGAAGACGTCGTCGCGGTCGTAGTCGTCGTCCTGGCCGTAGGCGGGGGCGGTGTTGTCGCGGCGGTAGTCGGCGCCCTCGTCGCCGTAGCCGCCGTCGGCCGCCTCCAGGCCGGAGACCTCGAGGGCCGGCTCCTGGCGGCCGCGCTCACCCCGGCGGCCCTTGCCGCCGCCCAGCATCGGCGCCTTCATCGCCCAGCCGGCCGAGAAGCCGCTGCGGAACGACAGGGTGACGTACGTCTGTCCGACCGCGAAGGCGGCCGCGCCCAGTCCGATCACGACGACGGACGGGATCAGGACACCGACCACGACACCGAGGAACCCGACGAAGGCGAGCAGCCGCCAGCGCAGCCGCGCCTTGTATTGCAACAGCACCTCGCCCAGCAGCCACAGCGCGACGATGCCGAACGCGATGTAGAGGACCGCCCAGCCCATGTACGCCCCTCTCCCAGTCGCCGCTACGCAGTGTGTCGCATACCGGTGCGAACGGTCTAGGCCTGCGGTCGGCGGTGCAGGCCCAGGTTCTCGTAGATTTCCAGCGTCGCCGTGGAGTTGTTGAGCGTGATGAAGTGCAAGCCGGGCACTCCCTCGGCGAGCAGCCGCGCACAGAACTCCGTGGCGAATTCGATACCAATGGAGCGTACAGCGGCCGGATCGTCTTTTGCTGTGAGGATCCGCTCTTTCAGGGCGGCCGGGAACGCGGCGTTGGTGAGGGACCCGATCCGCTCCAGCGACCGCACGCTGGCGATCGGCATGACCTCGGGAATGATCGGGGTGTCGCAGCCGGCGGCAGAGACCCGGTCCCGCAGCCGGAGGTAGTCCTCCGGGTGGAAGAACATCTGCGTGATGGCGTAGTCCGCGCCCGCACGGCACTTGTCGACGAAGTGGCGGACGTCGGCGTCCCAGTCGGTGGAGCGCGGGTGCATCGCCGGGAAGGCGGCGACGCCCACGCAGAAGTCGCCGGACGCCTTGATCAGCTCGACGAGTTCGGCGGCGTAGGCCAGGCCCCGGGGGTGCGGCACCCACTCACCCATCGGGTCGCCGGGCGGGTCGCCGCGCAGGGCGAGCATGTTGCGGATCCCGGCGTCGGCGTACTGGCCGATGATGTTGCGCAGGTCGGCCACCGAGTGGTCGACCGCCGTGAGGTGCGCGATGGGCGTGAGGGTGGTGTCGGAGGCGATCGCCTCGGTCGCCTTGACCGTGCCCGCGCGGGTGGAACCGCCCGCACCGTAGGTCACGGAGACGAAGTCGGGCGCCACGGCCTCGACCCGGCGCAGCGCGTTCCACAGGTTCCGCTCGCCCTTCGGGGTCTTCGGGGCGTAGAACTCGAACGAGTACGTCGTCTTGCCGGTCGCGAGCATGTCGCGGACGGTGCGCGCGTGGTCCGACCTGATGGATGCGGTGCCGAGGGCCATACCGGCAGGTTAGCCAGGGGCGGTCTGTCCCCCAACCGGGCAAGGATATTTGCCCGATTTGTGCACTTGTTGTCCACCCCTTGGACAACCGGCGTACTACTTCTCCCGCAGCCTCTTCGCGAACTCGGCCGCCGCCGCGCCCGGGTCGTCGGCCTCGGTGATCGCCCGTACGACGACGGCGCGCCGGGCTCCCGCTTCCAGGACCTGGTCGAGATTGCCGAGGTCGATGCCGCCGATGGCGAACCAGGGGCGGTCGGTGCCGAGGGCGGCGGTGTACCGCACCAGGTCCAGGCCGGGGGCGTGGCGGCCGGGCTTGGTGGGGGTCGGCCAGCACGGGCCGGTGCAGAAGTAGTCCACGCCGTCCTGGGCGGCGGCCGCGGCGGCCTCGGACTCGGCGTGCGTGGAGCGGCCGATCAGGACGTCGTCGCCGAGGATCGCGCGGGCCGCGGGGACGGGGAGGTCGCCCTGGCCGAGGTGCAGTACGTCGGAGCCGGCGGCGTGGGCGACGTCCGCGCGGTCGTTGACCGCGAGCAGCTTGCCGTGCCGGGCGCAGGCGTCGGCGAAGACGGCCAGGTGCTCCAGCTCCTCGGCCGCCTCCATGCCCTTGTCCCGCAACTGCACGATGTCGACCCCGCCCGCCAGCACGGCGTCCAGGAACTCCACGAGATCACCCTGCCGCTTGCGCGCGTCGGTGCAGAGATAGACCCGGGCGTCGGCGAGCTGGGCGCGGGCGGTGGTGTCGGTGGCGGCCATGCGTGTCTGTCCCCCTGGTTGTCGGTGGCGCACGGGTGCGGGTGCGCCCGTGGGCGTACGGATCCGGGTGCACCCGGCGGCGTGGACGTGCGGGTGCGCCCATGGTGCCGCACGGGCGCGAGATGCACCCGTACCGGTGGCACCGGTGGCCTTACGGGACGGGACGCCAGAGCGCCCGCGTCCGCGGCGGACGGGCGGGCACCGCACCCCTGCGCACGGCATGCGACCAGGGCGCCGGAGCGCCCCGCTCCGGTACCTCCGGGCCCCGCCCGGGGGTCTCGCACGGCCCGCCCCAGGCGGCCCACGCCCGGACGGGCGCGGGCCACCCCGCGGCCGGGACCACACGGGCCCCGGCCCGCACGCCGGGCGGTTTTCGGTCCGGTCCCGCTCGTACGGCACCGGACGGTTGTCGGTCGGAGTCGGTTCAGACCGCGAGCGCCTGGGCTCGGCGCTTCACCTCCGTGCCGCGATTCTCGCTCAGGGCCTGTGCCGGGGTACCGGGCAGGCTCGGGTCGGGGGTGAAGAGCCACTCCAGCATCTCTTCGACCGTGAAACCGTCGTCCCGCAGGAGCGTCAGGGTCCCGGCCAGGCCCTTGAGGACCTTGTCCCCGTCGATGAAGGCAGCGGGGACGTGCAGTGCGCGGTTCTCACCACGGCGTACGGCGATGAGCTGGCCCTCCTTGACCAGCTGCCGCACGCGCGTCACCTCGACGCCGAGCTGTTCGGCGATGTCGGGGAGGGTGAGCCAGGCAGGGACGAGAGCATCGATCTTTGCGTCAATCTCGGTCACGGAAACCAGCCTGCCATCCCCCACTGACAGTCGGAAGTCGGGCCCGCCCACCTGGGCGGACACGCACCCCTCTCCAGCTACGCCGTCGCCGCCTTCAAGGGCCTCGCCGGGTCCGCCAGCAACGCCGGATCCATCGGCGTGCCCGACTCGATCAGGCGGCGGCCCTGCGCCAGGTCCCGGGGGCGGCCTACCGCCAGCAGCGCGACCAGCCGGTCGCCGCGGAGCCAGCAGACCGTCCAGGCCGGTCCGGCCGGGTCCCCCCGCCACAAGGTCGTGTCGGCCGCCGCGTGATGCCCGGCGTACTGCACGAACCGCCCGAACTGCTCGGACCAGAAGTACGGCACGGGGTCGTACACCGCAGGGGTCTCCCCCGACGCCCGGCCGACGATGTTCACGGCGACCGTGCGCGGCCCCTGGAGGGCGTTGTCCCAGTGGTGCACCAGCAGGCGCTCGCCGTACCGGCCCGAGGGGAAGGAGGCGCAGTCCCCGACCGCGTATACGTCGGGTGCCGACGAACGCAGGTGCTGGTCGGCCACGATCTCGCCGTGCGTGCCCAGCTCGATCCCGGAGCCGGACAGCCAGGCCGTGGCCGGACGGGCGCCGATGCCGACGACGACCGCGCCGGCGGGCAGCCGCGAGCCGTCGTCGAGAACCACAGCGCCGGGTTCCACACGCTCCACGCGCGCGTGCGTCCGCAGCACGGCACCCGCGTCGGCGTACCAGCCGGCCATCGGCGCGGCGACCTCGGCGGGCAGCGCCCCGGCGAGCGGTCGGTCGGCGGCCTCCACGACGGTCACCGCGCAGCCCGCCTCGCGCGCGGCCGTGGCGAACTCCGCGCCGATCCAGCCCGCGCCGACGACCACGATGTCGTGCTGACGGGCCAGCACCGGCCGCAGCCGCTCGGCGTCGTCCAGGGTGCGCAGCAGATGCACGCCCGGCACGCCCTCCGCCCCGGTCAGCCGGATCGGTTCGGCGCCGGTCGCGACGACGAGGATGTCGTACGGCAGGGGCCCGTCCTCGGTGTCCAGCTCATGATCCCCGGGGCGCAGGCCCTGCACCTCGCAGCCGAGCCGGAGTTCGATACCGAGGGCCTCGAAGTCGACGTCGAAGGCGGAGCCCTCGGCCTTGCCGAGCAGGACGGCCTTGGACAAGGGGGGCCGGTCGTACGGCTGGTGGGGTTCGGCGCCGATCAGGCTCACCGTGCCGGTGAAGCCCTGCTCGCGCAGGGCGACGGCGGTCTGCACACCGGCCATGCCCGCGCCCGCCACGACCACGCGCCGCGGCGCGGACGAACCTGGTTCCTGCGTCTGCTCGCTCACCTGATCACCATAGACAACTGACATTCCGTCAGTCAGCGCTCATGCGCAGTGACCTGCTCCACAACGCTCGTCCCGCTGCCCGCCTGGGACTCCCACTTCCAGCTCTCCTCCAGCCGCACCCGCCCGTCGGGCAGTTCCACGACCGTCGACACGCAGTGCCCGGAGGAGGTGGTTCCGTCCCCCTTGAGTTGTACGTACCGGAAGTCCAGCCTGTCGCCCTCACGGGTACCCACGAGATGTCCGCGCACGACGTCGCCGCCCGTGTACTCGGCCCAGACCTCGCCGTCCTTCTCGTGGTACGTGAACCGGGTGCGCGTCCCCACCTGACCCGGTGCCTGGTCGGCGACAGGGGCGAGGACGAGACCGTCGAGGGATCGGGCCATGGCGGTGGCTCCCTTACTGCCGCATACGGCATCGGGCTAGGGTGGGTGGCCAACGTAAGGCACTCGCGGGAGCCCGGACGCACCGGGCTGAGAGGGAGGCTGGCGGCCTCCGACCGTACGAACCTGATCCGGGTCATGCCGGCGAAGGGAGGGGCTGGACGCCCATGTCGCGTACGCGAACGTCAGACGTCCTCGTCATCGGGGGCGGGATCATCGGCCTGGTCACCGCGTGGCGGGCCGCGCAGCGCGGGCTCGCCACGGCCGTGGTGGACCCGGAGCCGGGCGGCGGAGCCGCACAGGTGGCGGCCGGGATGCTGGCCGCCGTCACCGAACTGCACTACGGCGAGCAGACCCTGCTCGGTCTCAATCTCGCCTCCGCCCGGCGCTATCCGGACTTCGCGGCCGAGCTCACCGAGCAGACCGGCCACGACCTCGGCTACCGCCGGTGCGGCACGCTCGCCGTGGCCCTGGACGCCGACGACCGGGCCCATCTGCGCGAACTGCACGCCTTGCAGCAGCAGTCGGGCCTGGAGTCGCAGTGGCTGTCGGGGCGGGAGTGCCGGCGTCTGGAGCCGATGCTCGCGCCGGGTGTGCGCGGCGGGCTGCGGGTCGACGGCGACCACCAGATCGACCCGCGGCGGCTGGCCGGGGCGCTGGTCGCCGCGTGCGAGCGTGCCGGTGTGGTCTTCCACCGGGTGTGGGCGGAGCGGCTCACCGTCGGGCGGGACCGGGCCACGGGCGTCGTCATGAACGACGGCACCCCGCTGGACGCCGGGCAGGTCGTACTGGCCGGGGGCAGCCTCAGCGGGCGGCTCGCGGGCGTCCCGGAGGACGTGCTGCCGCCCGTACGGCCGGTGAAGGGGCAGGTCGTACGGCTGACCATGCCGCAGCGGCACGGGCCGTTCCTGAGCCGGACCGTACGCGCGGTCGTCCGCGGCAGCCACGTCTACCTGGTGCCGCGCGAGAGCGGCGAGCTGGTCGTCGGGGCGACCAGCGAGGAGCTGGGCTGGGACACCACCGTGACCGCGGGCGGCGTGTACGAGCTGCTGCGCGACGCGCACGAGCTGGTCCCGGGCATCACCGAGCTGCCCCTCACCGAGACCCGGGCCGGACTGCGGCCCGGATCCCCCGACAACGCCCCGCTGCTCGGCCCGACCGGGCTGGAGGGACTGCTGCTGGCCACCGGGCACTACCGCAACGGCGTCCTGCTCACGCCGGTCACCGGCGACGCCATGGCGCACGTCCTGGCGACCGGTGAGCTCCCCGAGGAAGCCCGCCCCTTCACGCCGAAGCGATTCAGCACCGTCCCCGCACTCACGGAGCAGCCCGCATGAACATCTCCGTCAACGGGGAGCCCCGGGACGTCCGGCCCGGTACGGCTCTCGACACCGTCGTGAGGTCGCTCACCGCCTCGCGGTCCGGCGTGGCCGCCGCCCTCAACGAAACCGTCGTCCCGCGCGCGCAGTGGCCGTCCACCCCCCTGGCCGAGGGGGACCGCGTGGAAGTCCTCACCGCCGTCCAAGGAGGCTGACCATGGCCGACGATCCGTTTGTCCTCGGTGGTACGTCCTTCACCTCCCGCCTGATCATGGGTACGGGCGGGGCACCGAGCCTCGACGTGCTGGAGCGGTCGCTGGTCGCGTCCGGGACGGAGCTGACGACGGTCGCGATGCGCCGGGTGAACGCCTCGGTGCACGGCTCGGTGCTGTCCGTCCTGGACAAGCTCGGCATTCGCGTCCTGCCCAACACGGCGGGTTGCTTCACGGCCGGCGAGGCCGTCCTCACCGCCCGTCTCGCGCGCGAGGCCCTCGGCACCGACCTGGTCAAGCTGGAGGTCATCGCCGACGAGCGGACCCTGCTGCCGGATCCGATCGAGCTGCTGGAGGCGGCCGAGACGCTGGTCGACGACGGGTTCACGGTGCTGCCGTACACCAACGACGACCCCGTGCTCGCGCGGAAGCTGGAGGACGTCGGCTGCGCGGCGATCATGCCGCTCGGCTCGCCGATCGGCTCCGGGCTGGGCATTCGCAATCCTCACAACTTCCAGCTGATCGTCGAGCACGCGCGCGTGCCGGTGATCCTGGACGCGGGAGCCGGCACGGCGTCGGACGCGGCGTTGGCGATGGAGCTGGGGTGTGCGGGGGTGATGCTCGCCTCGGCGGTGACGCGTGCACAGGAGCCGGTGCTGATGGCTGACGCGATGCGGCACGCGGTCGAGGCGGGGAGGTTGGCTTATCGGGCGGGGCGTATTCCTCGGCGGCATTTCGCGGAGGCGTCTTCGCCGGCTGAGGGCATGGCTGCGCTGGATCCAGAACGGCCTGCTTTTGAGTGACCCGGCGTTGGTGCTGAGGCCGGGGCGTTTCGCAGCCCGGCGGAGCGGGGTGCCGCCTCTTCGGGACGGGTGCCGCCCCAGCGGCACGACTGCCCGCAGCTCAGCGGGACGGCTGCCGCAGCGGCGGCCGTCTGACGCACGTCACAGGTCCGCTTCAGTCGCGCTCCGAAAACGGGCGGGGCGACGGGCTGTCAGTCGTGGCTCGTACACTCGCCTGCGTGGACACGACCCTTCAGGACCCCTTGGTCGGGCAGGTGCTCGACGGCCGGTATCGCATCGACGCGCGGATCGCGGTCGGCGGGATGGCCACGGTCTACCGGGCCGTGGACACCCGGCTCGACCGGGTCCTCGCGCTCAAGGTGATGCACCCCTCGCTCGCGGTCGACGGCTCGTTCGTCGAGCGGTTCATCCGCGAGGCGAAGTCGGTGGCCCGGCTGGCTCACCCGAACGTGGTGCAGGTCTTCGACCAGGGCACCGACGGTTCGTACGTCTACCTCGCCATGGAGTACGTCGCGGGCTGCACCCTGCGGGACGTGCTGCGCGAGCGCGGGGCCCTTCAGCCGCGTGCCGCCCTGGACATCCTGGAGCCGGTGCTGGCGGCGCTGGGCGCCGCGCACCGCGCCGGGTTCGTGCACCGGGACATGAAGCCCGAGAACGTCCTGATAGGGGACGACGGCCGGGTCAAGGTCGCTGACTTCGGGCTCGTACGGGCCGTCGACACGGTGACGAACACCACCGGCACCGTGCTCGGCACGGTCTCGTACCTCGCCCCCGAGCAGATAGAGAACGGCACCGCCGACCCCCGCGTCGACGTGTACGCGTGCGGCGTGATGCTGTACGAGATGCTGACCGGGGACAAGCCGCACGACGGGGACTCCCCGGCCGTGATCCTCTACAAGCACCTGCACGAGGACGTCCCGCCGCCCTCGGCCGCCGTGCCCGGCCTGGCGTACGAGCTGGACGCGATGGTGTCCTCGGCGACCGCCCGCACCCCGGACATCCGCCCGCACGACGCGGTGGCGCTGCTCGCGCAGGTCCGTGACGGGCGCGGTCGGCTGACCGTGGAGCAGCTGGACGCGGTGCCACCGCAGGCGCTCGCGGCGGACCACGACAACGCCGACGACCGTACGAGCGTGATCCCGCGCGCGTCGGCCACGCCCCGCCTGCTGCCCGTCAACGAGGACGAGGAGGGCTCCGCGGCCGCGCTCGACCGCACCAGCCGCTTCGAGTCCCCGCCGCCCCCGCCGTCCCGGCGCCGCTCGGGGCCCCGGCGCGGCCCGATGGCGATCGTCGTCGCCGTCCTGCTCGTGCTCGGTCTCGGCACCGGCATCTGGTACATCAACTCCGGCCAGTTCACCGAGGTGCCCCCGCTGCTGGCGAAGACCCAGGACCAGGCCGAGGACCGGCTGCGGGACGCCGGGCTGGAGCTCGGCAAGGTCGAGCACGCCTACAGCGACACCGTGGAGCGCGGCACGGTCATCAGCAGCGCCCCGAAGGCCGGGACGCGCATCCGCGGCAACGACTCGGTGTCCCTCACCATCTCCGACGGCCCCCGGAACGTGCGCGTGCCCGCCCTGGAGGGCCGGGGGCTGGACAAGGCGCGGTCCCTGCTGAAGGAGGACGGGCTGGAGCCGGGCATGGTCACCCGGGAGTTCAGCGAGGAGGTGCCCAAGGGCTCGGTGATCTCCGCACGGCCGGCGGACGGCACGAAGGTGCGCGCGGGCACGGCCGTCGCGCTGGTGGTCAGCAAGGGCAGCCCCATCGACATCCCCGATGTCACCGGTGACGACCTGGCCGACGCCAAGGCCGAGCTGACGGACGCCGGCCTCAAGGTGAAGGTCGCCACCGAGCGGGTCACCTCCTCCGAGTTCGACAAGGGCCAGGTCGCCAAGCAGAACCCGGGCACCGGCAACCAGGCGGCCGAGGGCGACACGGTGACGCTGACGCTCTCCAAGGGGCCGGAGATGATCGAGGTCCCGGACGTGGTCGGCGACAGCGTCGACGACGCCAGGCGGGCGCTGGAGAGCGCCGGGTTCCAGGTCGATGAGGACCGAGGACTGCTCGGCCTGTTCGGCGACACGGTGAAGGGCCAGTCCGTGACGGGCGGGGAGACCGCGCCCAAGGGCTCGACGATCACCATCAAGATCAGGTGACGGACGCGGGCAGGGAGCCCGCGGACGGGGCAGGGCCGGACGCATGACACCCTGAACGGGTGAACGATCAGCTGTCCGGCCCCTCCCGCAATCCCGTGGGCGGCCACGTCCCCGTGGCCGGTGGGCTCCACTCCGTCGGCCTGTCCTACGCCCGTGACCTGAAGGCCGAGACCGTCCAGGTCTTCGTCGCCAACCCGCGCGGCTGGGCCACTCCAGTCGGCAATCCGAAGCAGGACGAGGCGTTCCGCGCCGCGTGCGAGGCCGAGTCGATCCCGGCGTATGTCCACGCCCCCTACCTGATCAACTTCGGCTCGCACACCGAGGCGACCGTGGAGCGGTCCGTGGAGTCGCTGCGGCACTCGCTGCGCCGCGGGCGGGAGATCGGGGCACTGGGCGTGGTCGTGCACACCGGCAGCGCGACCGGCGGCCGGGAGCGGTCGGTGGCGCTGAAGCAGGTACGGGAGCATCTGCTGCCGCTGCTCGACGAGCTGACCCACGACGACGACCCGTATCTGCTGCTGGAGTCGACCGCCGGCCAGGGCGCCTCCTTGTGCTCGCGGACGTGGGACTTCGGCCCGTACTTCGAGGCGCTGGACGCCCATCCGATGCTGGGCGTGTGTCTGGACACCTGCCACATCTTCGCCGCCGGGCACGACCTGACCGGCCCCAGCGGCATGCACCAGACGCTGGACCTGCTGGTGGACACGGTCGGCGAGGGCCGGCTGAAGCTGATCCACGCCAACGACTCCAAGGACGTGGTCGGCGCGCACAAGGACCGGCACGAGAACATCGGCGTGGGCCACATCGGCGAGGACCCGTTCCGGGCCCTGATGACGCACCCCGCGACCGAGGGCGTGCCGCTGATCATCGAGACACCGGGCGGCAAGGAAGGACACGCGGCGGACGTGGAGCGGCTGAAGAAGCTGCGCGACTGCTGAAGGCCGCAGAGGCCTCAGAGGTCGGGGCCGTCCCCGGGCTCCTCCTGGTACGAGTAGCGCTGCTCCTGCCACGGGTCGCCGATGTTGTGGTAACCGCGCTCCTCCCAGAAACCACGCCGGTCGGCGGTCATGTACTCCACGCCGCGCACCCACTTGGGGCCCTTCCAGGCGTACAGGTGGGGCACGATCAGGCGCAGCGGGAAGCCGTGCTCGGCCGTGAGCAGCTCGCCGTCCTTGTGGGTGGCGAACAGGACGTGCTCGGAGGCGAAGTCGGACAGCCGGAGGTTGGAGCTGAACCCGTACTCGGCCCACACCATCACATGGGTGACGTCGTCCGCGGGCGGCGCGATGTCGAGGATCGTGCGCGCGGGGATGCCGCCCCACTCGGCGCCCAGCATGCTGAACTTCGTGACGCAGTGCAGATCGGCCACGACGGTGGTGTAGGGCAGGGCCGTGAACTCCTCGTGGGTCCAGCAGTGCTTGCCGCCGTCCGCCGTGGCGCCGAAGACCCTGAACTCCCAGCGCTCGGCCCGGAACTTGGGGACGGGCCCGTAGTGCGTGACCGGCCAGCCGCGCTGCAACCGCTGTCCCGGCGGAAGCCCGGGCTGCGTCGCTCCTGCCGGATCGCGCCCTTCTCCCGATTCGTGTCCCACCGGCTGCCCCATGACTCCATCCTGACAGACCCCGGGTGATGCCCCCGACCCGGGCTACCCCAAAACAGGGCAATGAGAACTAAGCATGCCCTTACTTAGTAAGTGAAGACTTACTGGACGATCTTCGTCGCCGGTGGAATCATGCGGCGCAACCTGCCAGTTCCCCCGCGTGGAAGGAGCCTCTGCGATGCAGGGCGACCCCGAGGTTCTCGAATTCCTGAACGAGCAGTTGACCGGCGAGCTGACGGCGATCAACCAGTACTGGCTGCACTACCGGATCCAGGACAACAAAGGCTGGACCAAACTCGCCAAGTACACGCGTGAAGAATCCATCGACGAGATGAAGCACGCGGACAAGATCACCGAACGCATTCTCATGCTGGACGGCCTGCCCAACTACCAACGGCTCTTCCACGTACGGGTCGGCCAGACGGTCACCGAGATGTTCCAGGCCGACCGCCAGGTCGAGGTCGAGGCGATCGACCGTCTCAAGCGCGGTATCGAGGTGATGCGCAGCAAGGGCGACATCACGTCCGCAAACCTCTTCGAGTCGATCCTCGAGGACGAGGAGCACCACATCGACTACCTGGACACACAGCTGGAGCTCATCGAGAAGCTCGGCGAGGCGCTGTACCTCGCGCAGCAGATCGAGCAGCCGAGCTAGGCGGCGTCTTCCAGCTCCGCGAGCACCGGCTGGCCTCGGTCGGCCATCTCACGGCGAGGGCAGGCTCCCCTGCCCAGGATCGCCTGGATGCGGCGTACGCACGACCCGCAGTCCGTGCCCGCCTTGCAGGCGGAGGCTATCTGCCGAGGGGTGCAGGCGCCGCCGTCCGCGTGCTGCTTGACCTGCTGCTCGGTGATCCCGAAGCAACTGCACACGTACACGCGGTCCACCTCCCGACAGGTCGTTCCAAAGCGCCGTCCCCGTTGATCGGTGAGGCTAACCTAACCTTACCCGCCGGGTCGGAGACACAAAAGTCGACTGGGGCGCGGATCGTATGTGATCCGCGCCCCAGTCGATGTCGGGTAACAGGCGAAACCGTTACTGGTCCCTGTACATCTCGGCCACGAGGAACGCCAGGTCGAGCGACTGGCTGCGGTTGAGCCGCGGGTCGCAGGCCGTCTCGTAGCGCTGGTGCAGATCGTCAACGAAGATCTCGTCGCCGCCGCCCACGCACTCCGTGACGTCGTCGCCGGTCAGCTCCACGTGAATGCCGCCCGGGTGGGTGCCGAGCGCCTTGTGGACCTCGAAGAAGCCCTTGACCTCGTCGAGCACGTCGTCGAAGCGGCGGGTCTTGTGCCCGGAGGCCGCCTCGAAGGTGTTGCCGTGCATCGGGTCGGTCACCCAGGCGACGGTGGCGCCCGAGGCGGTGACCTTCTCGACCAGCTCCGGAAGCTTGTCGCGGACCTTGTCGGCGCCCATGCGGACGATGAAGGTCAGCCGGCCCGGCTCCCGCTCCGGGTCGAGGCGCTCGATGTACTGCAGCGCGTCCTCGGCCGTGGTCGTCGGGCCCAGCTTGATGCCGATCGGGTTGCTGATCCGCGAGGCGAACTCGATGTGCGCGTGGTCCAGCTGCCGGGTGCGCTCACCGATCCACACCATGTGCGCGGAGACGTCGTACAGCTGCCCGGTGCGCGAGTCGACCCGGGTCAGGGCGGACTCGTAGTCGAGCAGCAGCGCCTCGTGCGAGGCGTAGAACTCGACCGTCTTGAACTCCTCCGGGTCGGCCCCGCAGGCGTGCATGAAGTTCAGCGCGTTGTCGATCTCGCGCGCCAGCTGCTCGTAGCGCTGCCCCGACGGGGACGACTTCACGAAGTCCTGGTTCCAGGCGTGCACCTGGCGCAGGTCGGCATAGCCGCCGGTGGTGAAGGCGCGCACCAGGTTCAGCGTGGAGGCCGAGGCGTGGTACATCCGCTTCAGCCGCTCGGGGTCCGGGATGCGGGCCTCTTCGGTGAAGTCGAAGCCGTTGACAGAGTCGCCCCGGTACGTCGGCAGCGTCACGCCGTCGCGGGTCTCGGTCGGCTTGGAGCGCGGCTTGGAGTACTGGCCGGCGATCCGGCCGACCTTCACCACGGGCACGGACGCGGCGTACGTCAGCACGGCGCCCATCTGGAGCAGCGTCTTGAGCTTGTTGCGGATGTGGTCCGCGGACACCGCGTCGAAGGCCTCGGCGCAGTCGCCGCCCTGGAGGAGGAACGCCTCTCCCTTGGCGACGGCCGCCATCCGGGCGCGCAGCTGGTCGCACTCGCCCGCGAAGACGAGCGGCGGATACGACTCGAGGTCCGCAACGACTGCGCGCAGAGCCTCGGTGTCCGGGTACTCGGGCTGCTGCGCCGCGGGCAGGTCTCGCCAGGTGTTGCCAGCACTCGCGCTGGTCTTAGCGTTCACGGTCACGACCTCAACATTACGGGGTCGTGTCGGGCCTCCTGACCCATGCCCAGCAATTGAGACACGGGGTACACGACTCGGACATGGGGTAGGGTGCCTGCCATGTTCGCGCACTCGATCCAGAACTGGTGGTGGACCGCTCATCCGGCGGCCCACTGACTGCGCGTACGACAGACTTCGCGAAGGCCGCCCGAGGGGCGGCCTTCGGCGTTTCCCGGGGTCCGTTCCTCACCGACATCGATCGACGTCGATCGACAGCCACGGAAGAGGGACCATGGACCTGAAACAGCTGCTGCACGAGCGCCGCCCCTTCGCCCTGCTCCGCCGCCGCGCCCCGGGCCACGACCACGAACTGATCGAGGTCCTCATCGGCCCGGTCACCACGTACGACCGCCTCGCCGACCTCCCCGACGAGGGCCTGGCGCTCGTCCCCTTCCGGCAGATCCGCGAGCGCGGCTTCGATGTCCGCGACGACGGCACGCCGCTGGCGGTGCTGACGCCCGAGGAGTCGTACTCAGTCCCGCTCGCCGACGCCCTGGAGCAACTCCCGGCGCACGACGTGCGCGTCGAGGGCGGCGGCTTCGACGTCGGTGACGAGGAGTACGCGGAGATCGTCGGGCGCGTGCTGCGGGAGGAGATCGGGCGGGGCGAGGGCGCGAACTTCGTCATCCGGCGGACGTACGAGGGTGAGATCCCCGGGTTCGGGCGGGCCGACGCGCTCGCGCTGTTCCGGCGGCTGCTGGAGGGCGAGCGGGGCGCGTACTGGACGTTCGTCGTGCACACCGGGGAGCGCACGCTGGTCGGGGCCAGCCCCGAGGTGCATGTGCGGATGTCCGGCGGCACGGTCGTGATGAACCCGATCAGCGGCACGTACCGCTACCCCGCCGACGGGCCGACCCCGGAGCACCTGCTGGACTTCCTCGCCGACGGCAAGGAGATCGAGGAGCTGTCGATGGTCGTCGACGAGGAGCTCAAGATGATGTGCACGGTCGGCGACATGGGCGGGGTCGTGGTCGGGCCGCGGCTGAAGGAGATGGCGCACCTGGCGCACACCGAGTACGAGCTGCGCGGCAAGTCCTCGCTGGACGTGCGGGACGTGTTGAAGGAGACCATGTTCGCGGCGACCGTCACCGGGTCGCCGGTGCAGAACGCCTGCCGGGTGATCGAACGGCACGAGGTCGGCGGGCGCGGGTACTACGCCGGTGCGCTGGCCCTTCTCGGGAGGGGCTCGGGCGGAGCCCAGACCCTCGACTCCCCCATCCTCATCCGCACGGCCGACATCGACGCCGACGGCCGGCTGCGGGTGCCGGTGGGCGCCACGCTCGTGCGCGGATCCGACCCGGTGGGCGAGGTCGCGGAGACGCACGCGAAGGCGGCGGGAGTGCTGACGGCCCTGGGCGTGCGGCCGGGACGGCCGCGCGAGGAGTCCGTACGGCCGCGACTGGCCGACGATCCGCGCGTGCGGGCCGCGCTGGACGGCCGCCGGGCCTCGCTCGCACCGTTCTGGCTGCGGATGCAGGAGCCGTCCGAGGAGCTCACCGGACACGCCCTGGTCGTCGACGGCGAGGACACCTTCACGGCGATGCTCGCGCATGTGCTGCGGTCGGGCGGGCTGGAGGTGACCGTCCGGCGGTACGACGAGGACGGGCTCCGCGAGGCGGTGCTCGCACACGAGGGCCCGGTCGTGCTCGGCCCGGGACCCGGCGATCCGTCCGATCTCACCGATCCCAAGATGCGGATCCTGCGGAACCTCACCGCCGAGGTCATCCTCCCCCAGGCTCTCGACTCCGCTCGAGCAGGGAGGGCCCCCGTCCACCCTCACGGCGTGCTCGGCGTCTGCCTCGGGCACGAGCTGATGGCGGCCGAGCTGGGGCTGGAGATCGTACGGAAGGAAGTGCCGTACCAGGGGGCCCAGACGACGATCGACCTGTTCGGGCGGCCGGAGACGGTCGGTTTCTACAACAGCTTCGTGGCGCGCTGTGACGAAAGCGCCCGTCAGGAGCTGGCCGCGCACGGCGTGGAGATCAGCCGCGCCGCGAACGGGGAGGTGCACGCACTGCGGGGGCCCGGATTCGCGGGGGTGCAGTTCCACCCGGAGTCGGTGCTCACGCTGGGCGGTGCGGCGGTCGTACGGGACCTGGTGGGACAGCTGCGGGGCACGAGCACGCCCTCGGTGTAGCCCGGTGCCGGTCGGGGCCGCGCGGTCCCGACCGGCACCTGGAAAAGGCGGTCAGCCGAAGAACACCCCGACCTCCTCGTACAGCTTCGGGTCCACCGTCTTCAGGCGGGCCGTCGCGTCCGCGATGGGGACTCGGACGACGTCCGTGCCGCGCAGGGCGACCATCGTGCCGAAGTCGCCGTCGCGGACGCAGTCGATGGCGTGCAGTCCGAAGCGGGTGGCGAGCCAGCGGTCGAAGGCGCTGGGGGTGCCGCCACGCTGGACGTGGCCCAGGACCGTCGTGCGGGCCTCCTTGCCCGTGCGCTTCTCGATCTCCTTGGCGAGCCACTCGCCGACACCGGACAGGCGGACGTGCCCGAAGGAGTCCAGCGACTGGTCCTTGAGGACCATGTCGCCGTCCTTGGGCACGGCCCCCTCCGCGACGACGACGATCGGCGCGTACGACGCCCTGAAGCGGGAGGTCACCCAGGCGCACACCTGCTCGACGTCGAAGCGCTGCTCGGGGATGAGGATGACGTTCGCGCCGCCGGCCAGGCCGGAGTGCAGGGCGATCCAGCCGGCGTGCCGGCCCATCACCTCGCAGACCAGTACCCGCATATGGGACTCGGCGGTGGTGTGCAGCCGGTCGATGGCCTCGGTCGCGATGCCGACCGCGGTGTCGAAGCCGAAGGTGTAGTCCGTGGCGGACAGGTCGTTGTCTATCGTCTTCGGGACGCCCACACAGGGCACGTCGTACTCGCCGGACAGCCGGGCGGCCACGCCCAGGGTGTCCTCGCCTCCGATGGCGATGAGCGCCTCGACCTCCAGCTCGGCGAGGTTCTCCTTGATACGGCGGATGCCGTTCCGCTCCTTCAGCGGGTTGGTCCGCGAGGAGCCGAGGATGGTGCCGCCGCGGGGCAGGATGCCGCGCACGGCGGGGATGTCGAGACGGACGGTGTCGTTCTCCAAGGGCCCTCGCCAGCCGTCCCGGAAGCCGGTGAAGTCGTAGCCGTACTCCTGCACGCCCTTGCGGACGATGGCCCGGATGACGGCGTTGAGTCCGGGGCAGTCGCCGCCTCCGGTCAGTACTCCGACGCGCATGGAACAGTCCCTTCGCCGCAGGTGCCTGACGAAGGGTCAGTGTGACGTGCGCCTCACTCGTCGTCGAGGCCGCGCTCTATCGCGTACCGCACGAGCTCCACACGGTTGTGCAACTGGAGCTTGCCGAGGGTGTTCTGGACGTGGTTCTGCACCGTGCGGTGGGAGATGACCAGGCGTTCGGCGATCTGCTTGTAGCTCAGGCCCTTGGCGACGAGGCGCAGCACCTCGGTCTCGCGGTCGGTGAGCCGGGGTGCCTTCGGTTCGTCGGTGTCCTGGGCGGGGGCGGGCTCGGAGGCCAGGCGGCGGTACTCGCCGAGGACCAGCCCGGCGAGGCCGGGGGTGAAGACGGGGTCGCCGACGGCCGTACGGCGGACCGCGTCCCGGAGCTCCTCGGTGGAGGCCGACTTCAGCAGGTAGCCGGTCGCGCCGGACTTCACCGCCTCCAGGACGTCGGCGTGCTCACCGCTCGCGGAGAGCACCAGGACGCGCAGCGCCGGGTCGGCGGCGACGACCTCCTTGCAGACCTGGGCCCCGGGCTTGCCGGGGAGGTTCAGGTCGAGCACGAGGACCTCGGGCGCGGCGACTTTGGCGCGGCGCACGGCCTGGTCGCCGTCGCCCGCGGTGGCGACCACCTCGAAGCCCGACTCCGCCAGGTCACGGGCGACGGCGTCGCGCCACATGGGGTGGTCGTCGACCACCATGACCTTGATCGGGTCCCGCCGGTCCTCCGTGGTCTCCGTCATCGCTGCTCCGCCTTCCCCCGTACGTTCGTCACGTCCTTCGGTACCTTCAACTCGACCTCCGTGCCCTGGCCCGGCACCGAGATCAGCTCCGCGCTGCCGCCGAGGTCGCGCAGCCGGCCGCGGATCGACAGGGAGACGCCGAGCCGCCCCTCGCCCTCGGCCTGGGCGAGCCGCCCTTCCGGGATGCCGGGTCCGTCGTCCCGTACGGTGACGACCACCTCGTCCGGTTCGTCCTCGACGAGGATCCACGCGCGTGCCTGCTCCCCGGCGTGCTTGCGGACGTTGTCCAGCGCCGCCCCGACGGCCGCGGCCACCTCCCGGGCGGCGACCGGCGCCAGCGGCACGGGCGCGCCGGGCTCGGCGAGGCTGACCTTGGCACCGGCGTACGGCGCGAGCAGGGCGCGCAGGTCGACGGGGCCGCTCTCCTCCGGCTGCTCGTCGACGGCCCGG
The DNA here is from genome assembly GCF_055585925.1 of Streptomyces sp. NPDC052064. NCBI lineage: Bacteria > Bacillati > Actinomycetota > Actinomycetes > Kitasatosporales > Streptomycetaceae > Streptomyces > Streptomyces sp. NPDC052064. The sequence goes on along the minus strand of NZ_JBVJJE010000003.1, from coordinate 291,633 downwards.
ACGACGGCTCCCTCGGCGGCGTCCTCCGAGACCCGGGAGACGGGCACGAGTCCGCCGGAGACCAGGGTGCGCAGCGCGACCTCCTGCTCACCGGCCATCCGGCCCAGCTCGGCCGCCTCACCGCCGATCACCGCGCCGCGCCGCTGCACCATCGCCAGCACCTGGAGCACACTGTCGTGGATGTCCCGGGCGAGGCGCTCCCGCTCGCGTGTCGCGGCCTCGATCTCCAGGGCGCGGGCGAGGGTGCGCTCGGAGGCGCGGGCGACCTCGACAACGTAGCCGATGGCGGTCGAGGCGATGCAGACGAGGATGACGTTGTGGACGGTGTCGCGGGCCGGGCTGCCGCGCTCGATCAGGTTGGCGACGGCCACGAGGCTGGAGGCGAGGGCCGCCCAGCGCCAGCCCCCCTTGATGGCGAAGGCGAGGACGGCGCCGGCGGTCCAGATCGACGGCAGCGTCGGGCCGCCCGCCTGGACCCGCTCGTGGGCGTCGGCGACGGGCGTGAGCAGGATGCCCGTGATGGCGACGGTGAGGTCGGCGGCGAGGAACCGCTTGGTGCAGCGGGCGGCGTTCGCGACCCGGGGCAGTGTGGCCAGGGTCCACACGGCCAGCACGGCGTAGTAGGCGACGGCGACCCAGGGCCGGGCGAACTCCTCGTAGGCGGTGGCGAACAGGCCGACCGCGTACAGCATCGTGAGCACCCGGTAGGCGGTCAGCGCACGCCACAGCGGCTGCTCGACCGACATCCTCATGACTCGCTCGCGCTTGGCCATCTCCCCCACCCCCCGACGCGCCCCTGACTAGGGCTCGTTCCGCCTGTTCTCCGCTTTTCCCTGCTCCGACTTTTCCTTTGCCGCCTGCTCCTTCTCCGCCCGTGCGAGCGCGGCCTTCGCCGCCTTCTCGGCTTCCTTCTCCGCCTTCGCCGCCTCCGTGAGCTGCCGCTTCATGGCCGTCGCGTACATGTCGACGTACTCCTGGCCGGAGAGCTTCATGATCTCGTACATGACCTCGTCGGTCACCGCGCGCAGCACGAAGCGGTCGTGCTCCATGCCCTGGTAGCGGCTGAAGTCCAGGGGCTTGCCGATCCTGATGCCGGGGCGCATCAGCTTCGGCATGACCTTCCCGGGCGGCTGGATCTTCTCCGTGTCGATCATCGCGACGGGGATGACGGGCGCGCCGGTCGCGAGGGCCACACGCGCGAGGCCGCCCGGCTTGCCGCGGTAGAGCCGCCCGTCGGGCGAACGCGTCCCCTCCGGGTAGATGCCGAACAGCTCACCGCGCTCCAGCACCTCGATGCCGCTCTTGATGGCCGCCTCACCCGCGCCGCGCGCACCGGAGCGGTCCACCGGAAGCTGGCCGACTCCCTTGAAGAAGGCGGCCGTCAGCCGGCCCTTGACCCCGGGCGTGGTGAAGTACTCGGCCTTCGCGATGAACGTGACCTTGCGGTCCAGGACCACGGGCAGGAAGAACGAGTCCGAGAAGGAGAGATGGTTGCTCGCCAGGATCGCGGAGCCCTCGGCGGGAACGTTCTCCAGGCCTTCCACCCAGGGCCTGAAGGCGACCTTCAGCGGTCCCCCAACAGCGACCTTCATCGCGCCGTACAACAACCGAGTGCCTCCTGTATGTGTCGATCAGACCTTAACCCGGCGCGCTGTCAAAGGCGCCGACGGCCCTGGTCGGTGTCAGTGCCGTCGCGTACGGTGAAGGTCCCGCGAACGCCGTACGACCCCTGTCGTGACGTTCCGTGACCATCCGTGATCGTGTCAGTCCCTTCTCACGACCAGGAGGCCGAAGGTGCCGGTCCTTGCCGGAGCCGAGCCGTTTCGCCACGAGGGCGGGGAGATCGCCGTGCTCCTCTGCCACGGCTTCACCGGTTCACCGCAGTCGCTGCGCCCCTGGGCGGAGCATCTCGCCGCACGCGGTCTGACCGTCTCGCTGCCACTGCTGCCCGGGCACGGCACCCGCTGGGAGGACCTGCGGATCACCGGCTGGCAGGACTGGTACGCGGAGGTGGACCGCGAGCTGCGCCTCCTGTGCGAGCGCCGCGAGCGGGTGTTCGTGGCCGGTCTGTCCATGGGCGGCGCCCTGGCCCTGCGGCTGGCCGCGCGGCACGGCGACGCCATCAGCGGTGTGGTGGTCGTCAACCCGGCGAACAAGGTGCACGGCCTGGCCGCGCACGCCCTGCCGGTGGTCCGCCACTTCGTCCCCGCGACGAAGGGCATCGCCAGCGACATCGCCAAGCCGGACAGCAGGGAGCTGGGCTACGACCGGGTTCCGCTGCACGCCGCGCACTCCCTGCGCCAGTTCTTCCAGGTGGCCGACCGCGAGCTGCCGCAGGTCACCCAGCCGGTGCTGCTGCTGCGCAGCCCGCAGGACCATGTGGTGCCGCCCGCCGACTCGGCCCGTATCCTCAGCCGCATCTCGTCGACCGACGTGAAAGAGGTGCTCCTGGAACAGAGCTACCACGTCGCCACGTTGGACCATGACGCGGACCGGATCTTCGAGGAGAGCACCGCGTTCATCGGCCGGCTCGCGTCCGGCCTCCTCATGGAGTCCGGTCTCGGCAACGAAGGGACGACCGCAGGTGGCTGAGCACGACTCCGACCGCGAGGACCGCGAGCCGGACGAGAAGGGCGTCCCGTTCGACGAGGAGGCCGCCTGGGCGGCGATCGTCGCCGGGTACGGCGAGGAGCCGCCGGACCCACCGGGCGCCAAGCCGTTCAAGTCGATCGAGGACCTGGCGCTGCTGGAGTCTCCGACCAACGACGACCGGATGGGCACCGCCGGTACGCCTGGGGACGCCGCGAAGCCTGGTGAGCCGGAGGGGCCGGATGCCAAGGGGTCCGGGGCCGGGTCCGGGTCGGGGTCCGGGTCCGGGGACAAGCCGGCCAAGCCTCTGGGCGGCTCCGTCTCCTTCGCGCCCGGCGTCGGCCCGCGCGACTACTCCGCGCCCGAGCCCACCGAGGACGACTTCGACGAGGACGACGAGGGCCACTTCGTGCCGCCCGAGCCGCCCCCGCTGCCGACCGCCGACCCCACCGCGAAGTTCGCCTGGCTCGGCGTGCTGGGCGGGCCGGTGCTGCTCATGCTCGCCGTGCTGCTCGGCTGGGACATGACCTGGTGGCTGGCCACGCTGGGGATCGGCGGGTTCCTCGGTGGGTTCGCGACGCTGGTGATGCGGATGCGGACGGATGACGAGGACGACGACGACCCGGGGCGGGGTGCGGTCGTCTAGACGGCTGAATTTCAGGCGGCTGGAATCCTGAGGGCGGCCAGGACCGGGAGGTGGTCCGTGGCCGCCCTCAGGTCTGCGTCGGTCACCCCGGGATGGCCGGCCGGCACTCCGCAGCCCAGCACCTCGATGCCCTTGGTCGCGAAGATCGCGTCGATGCGCTGGTAGGGGTCGGTGGGCGTCCAGGTGTTCTCGCCGCCCCAGGGCTCGGTCGCTTGGCAGTCCTGCAGGGCGTCGGCGAGGCGGCGGAAGGTGGGGCCCTCCGGGCGTTCGTTCAGGTCGCCGCCCGCGATCGCGTGCTCCACGCCCATCCTGGCGAGCCGGTCCAGGAGTATGCCCGCCTGCTCGTGTCGCTCGTCCTTCTGGAGCGACAGGTGACAGCTGAGGACGCCGAGCCGGGTGCCGGCGAACCGGACGACGGCCGTGGCGAAGCCGCGGCGGTGCAGGCCGGGGGTGAGGGGCAGGAGGACGTCCTCCGTGCGTTCGACGGTCGCTCGCAGCGAGCAGAGGATCGCCGGTCCTGCGGCGGTGGCTCCGCCGGTGAGGATCGTCAGGTCGGAGGTGCGGGCCAGGCGGGCGAGTTTTTTGCGCCAGCGGAAGAAGCGGGGAGCTTCTTGGACGAGGACCAGGTCGGGGGCGCAGGCCCTGATGACGCGGGCCAGGGCGTCTGTGTCGTCGCGCATCGAGCGGATGTTGTAGCTGAGGACCCTGATGACCGTGGAACCGTCGGGTTCTGTACGGGAGTTGGGGAGCAACGCCATGCGAGCAATTTACGCCCGACAGCTCGGGGCGCGGGGTTTGTGCGCGAGTGCCGGTCGTATGTGGCTGATCGCGCAGTTCCCCGCGCCCCCGGACAAGGAAAGGCGTTTACATGATCGGGTCGGGTTCCCTGGCCAGGTCCGCCGCTCCCACCAGGCCGGCCTTGTTGCCCAGTTCCGCTGCTCTGACCTCGGCCACCGGGCGCCAGTTGCCGCCGACCAGCCAGCGCTTGTAGGACTTGCGGATCGGGCCCAGGACCAGTTCGCCCTCGTCGGAGAGGCCGCCGCCGACGATGAAGGCGGAGGGGTCGAAGAGGGAGGCGAGGTCGGCGAGGCCCGCACCGACCCAGCGGGCCAGTTCGCGGTAGGAGTCGACGGCCACGCGGTCGCCCTGGCGGGCGGCCATGGAGATGTGCTTGCCCTCGATGCCTTCGGGCGTGCCGTTGCCGAGGCCGAGGAGGATCTCGGCGTTCTCGGGGGTGGCGTTGGCGCGCTGCTTGGCGTAGCGGACGAGGGCGCGGCCGGAGGCGTACTGCTCCCAGCAGCCCTGCGAGCCGCAGCCGCACAGCAGGCCGTCCGGCACCATGCGGATGTGGCCGAACTCGGCGGCCACGCCGAAGTGCCCGCGGCGCAGCTTGTTGCCGATGATGATGCCGCCGCCGAGGCCGGTGCCGAGCGTGATGCAGATGACGTTGCGGTGGCCCTTGCCGGCGCCGAACTTGTACTCGCCCCACGCCGCGGCGTTCGCGTCGTTCTCGACGACCACCGGGAGGCCCACGCGGGCCTCGACCTTCTCCTTGAGCGGCTCGTTGCGCCAGTGGATGTTGGGCGCGAAGTAGACCTCGGAACGCTGCCGGTTCACATATCCGGCCGCGCCGATGCCCACGCCGACGATGTCGTGCCCGACGCGTGCGCCTTCCACCGCCGAGGCGATGGCGTCCACGATGCCCTCGGGCGTGCCCGGGGTCGGCACCTTGTGGGTCGAGAGGATGTTGCCTTCCTCATCGACCACGCCGGCCGCGATCTTCGTGCCGCCGATGTCGACGCCGATGGTGAGTCCCATGAATCCCTCAGTTTCGGTCGAGCCCCGCTACGGCCAACGGTACCCGAGGCACTGCCGTCGGGTTCGCTGTCGTCCGCACGCTGGGCAGGACCGGCGGCGGCACGCCGGTCGCGGCTCGTCCGAGGGCGGGGGCTCAGTCCAGGTCGATGCGCTCCCCGGGGCCGGCGTCGTCGCCCCGGTCGTGGCGTTCGTCCAGGTCACTCGGGTCGATCTGGTCGTCGCGGCCGGTCCAGCGCCGCTCCTGGGCCTCGACGGCGGAGCGGTAGGCGGCGAGCAGTTCGTTCCCGGCGGCGGCGAGGTGGTCGAACACGTCCGGGTTGCGTTCGATGACGGGTTCCACGGCGGCCTTGGCCTGCTGGACGACCTGGCGGACGACCTGCTCGGCGGCGGGCCCCGCGACCGCGCCGAACAGCGGGGACTGGATCTCCGACAGCTTGTCCGCGACGGCGTCGACGAGCTTCTTCAGTTCCTCGGCCGCGGAGCCCGGGGGTGGTCCGTACTCGGCGCGGCGGCGGGCCTTCTCCGCCTCGAGGTCCTCGGCACACGCGGTCGCCCAGGCGTCGGGGTCGGTCGCCCGCACCTCGTCCACGGCCTCTTCACGGGCGGCGTCGGACGGGGGGAGCTCTTCGCTCATGACGGACTCCTGACTACGGTTCGTCCCTACGACGTTACCCCCTCTCACCGTGTCTGCGGCCACAGCTTCGGGTCGGGTGCGAAGCGGACGCGCAGCTCGCCCTCACGCAGAGCGGCCCCGTCGACGGTGCAGCGGCGCAGCGCGGAGGGCAGCGGAACGATACGGCGGAACCGCCCCGCCGTGACGACGAGTTCGTCGCCGCGCCGGACGAGGTCCAGCTCGTCGCGTATGGCGCCGGGCAGCGGGATGTGCCAGACGAGCACGCCGTCCTCGCCGAGCCGGTCGGTCACCGGCCATTCGACCGGTGGGGCGGGGGCGTCCGGGTCGACGCCGGGCACGGCGAGGGCGCCCAGGTCGTCGGCGCCCATCGGGTCGCGTCCGAGGTGGGCGACGGTCCGGACGTCGTACGACTCCCGCCACTCCTCCAGAGTCTTGCGCTGCTGGGCGACCGGGCCGGCCAGCCAGGTGTCCGGGGACGCTTCGGGCAGGACGCGGTTGGCGACCACGACGTCGGTGCGCAGGCCGCGCAGGGCGAGGCCCAGACCGGCGGCGCGGAGGGCGTCGGCGCCGGCCGGGCCGGGCTCGGCGACGAGTCGTACGACAGTGTCGCGGTCGGCGACGATCGCCTCGACGGCGGCCAGCTCCAGGTCCCAGCGGGCGGCCGTCTCGTACAGCCACTCGGCGGGCATGGGGACGCCGGCGAGCCGGCCCAGTACGGGGCGCAGGGCGCGGGCGGCCTGGCGTTCGGGCGGGAGCAGCCGGCGCAGATAGCGGCGAAGCTCCTCGGGCAGGGCGAGGAGAGCGAGGGCCTGGGGGGTCGGTGGCAGGTCGACGACGAGCAGGTCGTACGACTCCGACAGCGCGGCCTCGCGCAGGGCGCGCAGGAGGGCGAGTTCCTCAGCTCCGGGGAGGGGGGTGAGTTCCTCTGGGTCGAGGCGGGAGGCGCCGAGGAGGTCCAGGGCGGAGGATGCGCGGTCCTGGAGGGCGGTGAGGTCCTTCCGGAAGTCCTGGGCGGGGTCGGGACGCCAGGCCGTGAGACGGGGTGCGGCTTCGGCCGGCTCAGGGCCCGTCGTGGTCCCCAGGGCGGCACCAAGGGTGTCCGTGCGGTCGGTGCCGAGGACGAGGGTGTTGGTGCCCTCCGCCGCCGCGGCCAGGGCGGTCGCGGCGGCGAGGGTGGTACGGCCGCTGCCGCCGGGGCCGGTGATCAGGATGGTGCGCATGGGGGTGACGGTAACCCAGACGGCCCAAGGGGCGCGGGGCTGTGAGACGTGCCGCTCCGCCGCGTGAGCGCGACCAGCCACGACGCACCCGCGCGGAGGGGCTCCCCACGGAACCCCAGCGGCGGCTAGGCGGACTCGACGCGCTTCTTCAGACCTGCCAGCGCCCTGTCGATGATGACCTTCTCCGCCTTGCGCTTGATCATGCCGAGCATCGGGATCTTGACGTCCACGGTCAGCGCGTACGTGACCTCCGTGCCACCCGAGCCCGCCGGCTTGAGGAGGTACGTGCCGTCCAGGGAGCGGAGCATCTGGGACTTCACGAGGGTCCAGGACACCTCGTGTTCGCCGGTCCACGTGTACGCGAGGACCTGGTCGTCCTTGATCGCACCCGCGTCCATGACGAGCCGGACCTGCTCGGCGCGGCCCTGCTCGTCGGTCTTGAGTACCTCGGCCTCCTTCACCTCGCCGGTCCAGTCCGGGTAGCGGGCGAAATCGGAGATGACCGCCATGACGTCGGCCGGGGCCGCCTCGATGGTGATGCTCGAGCTGGTGTGTTCCGCCATCTCCGTGGCTCCTCCAGATGCGGGCCGGTATGAGGTCGTCGTGCGCAAGCGTGTCCAGCGTGAAGGCTACCGCGCACGGGACCCGCCGATCTCACCCGACCTGGGAGGTCCTCACCATTCCAGCGCCCACGGCGTCCCGGTCCCCGCGAAATGCCCCACGTTCACACACTCGGTCGCCCCGATCCGCATCCGCCGCACCAGGGGCTGATGGACATGCCCGAAGAGCGAGTAGCGGGGGCGAGTGCGGCGGATGGCGTCCAGCAGGGCCCGGCTGCCGCGCTCGAAGCGGCGCGCGACGGTGTCGTAGACCAGTTCGGGGACCTCGGGCGGGATGTGCGTGCACAGCACGTCGACCTCGCCCACGGCCTCTATCTTGGCCGCGTACTCCTCGTCGCTGATCTCGTACGGCGTCCGCATCGGCGTCCGCAGGCCGCCGCCGACGAAGCCGAAGACCCAGCCGCCTATCTCGACGCGCTCGCCGTCGAGGACGGTCGTGCCGGGGCCGGCGTACTCCTGCCACAGGGGCGGCATGTCGACGTTGCCGTAGGTCGCGTACGTAGGTGTGGGGAACGCGGCGAACATCTCGGCGTACTGCTTGCGCACCGCCTTCTCGATCACCGAGGCGCGGTCCTCGCCCACAGCGGCCCACAGCCGGGCCCCGAACTCCCGCGCCTCCTGGAAGCGGCGGGCGGTGCGCAGCGCGACGATGCGGTCGGCGTTCTCGACGCCGAACAGGTCGGGGAAGATGCCGCGCGAGTGGTCGGCGTAGTCGAGGAAGAGGACGAGGTCGCCCAGGCAGATCAGGGCGTCGGCGCCCTCGCCGGCCCTCGCCAGGTCACGGGCGTTGCCGTGCACGTCGCTGACCACATGCACGCGCGTCCTGTGGTTTCCGGCTGGTGTGGGTGCCATGACGATCAAGGGTAGGTCGAGCGCTGCACTTGTGAACAGTGGCGGCCCTACCTGCGGTTACTGGTCAGTCAGTTAGTACGTGGACTACTGTGCGCGAAGGAATACCCCACTGTGTGACGCAGCGAACATCTCGACGGGACCCCCTGTCGGAGAAGCCATACCGGCGGGTAACGTCCGGGCAGTCCAGTCGTGCTCTGCATTTCAACAAGTGAATGTCCGAGCACCTGCCCGAGCCTTGGACCGCACCGTCGCAGCACACACCGTCGTGGCGCCGGCGCCCTATGAGGAGCAGCAGTCTTGCGCGAGTTCAGCCTTCCGGCTTTGTACGAGGTCCCTGCGGACGGCAATCTGACCGACATCGTCCGCAGAAACGCCGCGCAGCACCCGGACGTCGCCGTCATCGCCCGCAAGATCGGCGGCACCTGGCAGGACGTCACGGCCACCGCCTTCCTCGCCGAAGTGCGCACGGCCGCGAAGGGGCTGATCGCCGCCGGCGTCCAGCCGGGCGACCGGGTGGGCCTGATGTCCCGCACCCGTTACGAGTGGACGCTGCTGGACTTCGCGATCTGGAGCGCGGGCGCGGTGACCGTGCCGGTGTACGAGACCAGTTCGCCGGAGCAGGTGCAGTGGATCCTCGGCGACTCGGGCGCGACCGCGTGCATCGTGGAGTCGGACGGTCACGCGGCCGCCGTCGAGTCGGTGCGCGACCGGCTGCCGGCGCTGAAGCACGTATGGCAGATCGAGGGCGGCGGCATCGACGAGCTGGGCCGGCTCGGGCAGGACGTCACGGACCGGACGGTCGAGGAGCGCAGCTCGATCGCGAAGGCCGACGACCCGGCGACCATCGTCTACACCTCGGGGACGACCGGCCGCCCCAAGGGCTGCGTGCTCACCCACCGCAGCTTCTTCGCGGAGTGCGGCAACATCGTGGAGCGGCTGCGTCCGCTGTTCCGTACGGGCGAGTGCTCGGTGCTGCTCTTCCTGCCGCTCGCGCACGTCTTCGGGCGGCTCGTGCAGATCGCGCCGATGATGGCGCCGATCAAGCTCGGCTGCGTCCCGGACATCAAGAACCTCACCGACGAGCTGGCCGCGTTCCGCCCGACGCTGATCCTCGGGGTGCCGCGCGTCTTCGAGAAGGTCTACAACTCGGCGCGCGCCAAGGCGCAGGCCGACGGCAAGGGCAAGATCTTCGACAAGGCCGCCGACACCGCGATCGCCTACAGCAAGGCGCTGGGCACCCCGTCGGGTCCCTCCCTCGGCCTGAAGATCAAGCACAAGACCTTCGACAAGCTCGTCTACAGCAAGCTCCGCGCGGTCCTCGGCGGCCGGGGCGAGTACGCCATCTCCGGCGGCGCCCCGCTGGGCGAGCGCCTCGGCCACTTCTTCCGCGGCATCGGCTTCACGGTCCTGGAGGGCTACGGCCTGACCGAGTCCTGCGCGGCCACCGCGTTCAACCCCTGGGACCGGCAGAAGATCGGCACGGTCGGCCAGCCGCTGCCCGGCTCGGTGGTCCGGATCGCCGACGACGGCGAGGTGCTGCTGCACGGCGAGCACCTGTTCAAGGAGTACTGGAACAACCCCGGCGCGACCGCGGAGGCGCTGGCCGACGGCTGGTTCCACACCGGTGACATCGGCACCCTCGACGAGGACGGCTACCTCAGGATCACCGGCCGCAAGAAGGAGATCATCGTCACCGCGGGCGGCAAGAACGTCGCCCCGGCCGTGATCGAGGACCGCATCCGGGCGCACGCGCTGGTCGCGGAGTGCATGGTGGTGGGCGACGGGCGGCCGTTCGTGGGCGCGCTGATCACCATCGACGAGGAGTTCCTGGGCCGTTGGTGCGCGGACCACGGCAAGCCGGCGGGTTCCACCGCGGCGTCGCTGTGCGAGGACCCGGACCTGCTGGCCGCGATCCAGGCCGCGGTCGACGACGGCAACGCCGCGGTGTCGAAGGCGGAATCGGTGCGGAAGTTCCGCATTCTGTCCTCCCAGTTCACGGAGGAGTCGGGCCACCTGACCCCCTCACTGAAGCTGAAGCGGAACGTGGTGGCGAAGGACTACGCGCACGAGGTCGAGGCGATCTACGCGAAGTAGCAGGGCTTTACCGGCGCGTTCATGGCGCGGTGTCCTCGGCGAGGACCCGCGCCATCGTGCGTTCGGCGAGCGCGGTGATGGTCACGAAGGGGTTGACCCCGATCGACCCCGGCACGAGCGAGCCGTCGGTGACGTACAGCCTGGGGTAGCCCTTCACGCGCCCGTAGACGTCCGTCGCCCGGCCCAGTACGCAGCCGCCCAGCGGGTGGTAGGTGAAGTCGTCGGCGAAGACCTTGCTGCTCGACCCGAACAGGTCGTACCGGTAGATCGTCGAGTTGGCCGCGTTGATCCGGTCGAACAGCTTCTTGGCCATGCCGACGGAGGCCGCGCTGTGGGCGGCCGTCCAGCCGAGCCGTACCTCGCCCGAGCCGGTGTCGTACGAGAAGGACGCCCGCTCCCGGTTCCCGGTGATCGCCAGATAGAGACTCACCCAGTGCTCCAGCCCGGTGGGCAGCGGGGCGATCTCGGCGAACACGGGGTTGGCGGTGTTGGCCCAGTCGTCGATGCCCATGACCGGCATGGTCGACTGGTTCGCACCGACCGTGTCCCACACGTGGTTGGCCCGGCCGAGCATGACGTTGCCGTTGGTGCCCCAGCCGGTGCCGACGCTGGGGTCGAGATCGGGCAGAGCGCCCGTCTCCCGGGCACGCAGCAGCAGTTCGGTGGTCCCGAGGCTGCCGCCGCCGAGGAAGAGGTACCCGCAGCCGTACTCCTTGGTCTCGACGACCCGGCCGGTCTCGTCGATGCGGTCGGCGGTCAGGACGTAGCTCCCGTCCGGCGCCCGGCCGATCGCGCGGACCTTCTCCAGGGTGTGGATCGTGACGTGGCCGGTGCCGAGCGCGGCGGCGAGGTAGGTCTTGTCGAGGCTGCGCTTGCCGTGGTTGTTGCCGTAGATGACCTCGCCGGCGAGAGCCGACTTGGTGGCCGTGCCGGCCGCCTCGCGCTCCATGTGGCCGAAGTCGTAGACGTTGGGCACGAAGGTGGTCTTCAGACCGGCGTTGGCCGCGTGTTCGCGGGAGATCCGGGTGAAGCGGTACCACTCGGTCGACTCGAACCACGCGGGGTCGATGGTGTTGACACCCAGCATGGAGCGGGCGCGTGGGAAGTAGGTGCTGTACATCTCCGCGGTGTCCACGGTCGGGAACTGCTCGGCGAAGTAGGAGCGGAGCGGGGTCACCGCCACGCCGCCGTTGACCAGGGAGCCACCGCCGACGCCTCGGCCGACGTACACGGACATGTGGTCGTAGTGCACCCGGTCCAGGACGCCCGGGTAGGCGCTGATGTCCTGGTTGACCAGGTCGAGCCAGAGGAACGTGGCGAGCGGGGCCTCGGTGCGGGTGCGGAACCACATGGAGCGCTGGTCCGGGGCGCGGGTGGAGCAGAAGACCTTGCCGTCGGGGCCGGGGGTGTTCCAGAGGCGGCCCATCTCGAGGACGACCGTGCGGATGCCGGCCTGGCCGAGGCGGAGGGCCGCCACGGCGCCGCCGTAGCCCGAACCGACGACGATGGCGGGAGCGGTGTCGACTGCGTCCGGCTCGGCGGCGCGGGCGGATTGGACGCCGATGCGGGTGAAGCCGAGGGTGGCTGCGGTCTGGAGGGCTGCCATCCCCAGAATTTGACGTCTCGTCAGCTGACACTTCGTCAGGTTTGATGTCATGTGCGCAGCATCGGCGGATTATTTGGTTCCGCCTAGGGGGTGCCACGTGTTCGTCGTGGGCGGGTGCGGAGCCGTTGTGGTTGCTCGCGCAGTCCCCGCGCCCTGACAGCGTCGCACTAAAGCAATGTCTTCAAGTGCTCCGCGAGCAGGTCCCAGCGCCACTTCTCCTCGACCCATTCCCTGCCTCGCTCGCCCATCCTGCGGCGCAGCTCGGCGTCACCGAGGAGCGTGACGATCCGCTCGGCGGTCTCCTCTGCGAAGCCGCCGCGGACCACCCAGCCCGTCTCGCCGTCCAGGACCGCGTCCGGTGCGCCGCCCGAGTCGCCGGCCACGACCGGCAGCCCGGTCGCCGAGGCCTCCAGGTAGACGATGCCGAGACCCTCGACGTCGAGGCCGCCCCGGCGGGTGCGGCAGGGCATGGCGAAGACGTCGCCGGCGCCGTAGTGGGCGGGCAGCTCGGCCCAGGGCACCGGGCCGGTGAAGCGGACGGAGGCGGCGACGCCCGTCTCGTGGGCCAGCCGCCGCAGGTCCTGCTCGTACGGGCCGCCCCCGACGATCAGCAGCACGGCGTCCGGCTCGGCCGCCAGGATCCGGGGCATGGCCTGGATCAGGGTGTCCTGGCCCTTGCGCCGCACCAGTCGGGAGACGCACACCACGACCGGGCGGTCCGCCAGGCCGAGCCTCGACCGGATCTCGTCGCCGCCCGAACCGGGGTGGAAGGTCTTCTCGTCGACGCCCGGCGGCAGCTGCGCCATCCGCGCGGCCGCCTGCGGGCTGAGCGCGCCGGCGATCCGGGAGCGCGTGTACTCGCCGAGGTAGGTGATCGTGTCCGTGGAGTCGCCGATCCTGCGCAGCAGCTGCCGGGCGGCGGGCAGTTGCGCCCAGCCGGCCTCGTGGCCGTGCGTGGTGGCGACCAGCCGTTCGGCGCCCGCGCTCCGCAGCGCCGGTGCCATCAGGCCGAGGGGGGCCGCCGCCCCGAACCACACCGAGGTGCACCCGTGCTCCCGCAGCAGCCCGACGGCCCGCCGGGTCGCGCCCGGCGTCGGCAGCAGCATGGTCGTACGGTCCCGTACGACGGTGAAGGGCTGCTCGGCGTCGAAGGCGGCGGTCGCCGCCACGCCCTCCCGGCTCCGCTTCCAGGTCGACGCGTAGACGACCAGCCGCTGCGGGTCCAGCCGCAGCGCCATGTTGTGCAGGAACGCCTGGATGCCGCCCGGCCGGGGCGGAAAGTCGTTGGTCACGATCAGGGTCTTGCGCACGCCGCCGACCCTACCGAACCGCCCCGCACGGCCGTACGCGCCGGCAGGTGTGGCACGCTCACAGCTGTCGGGGACATCATGGCCTCCTCGACACGGCACGCGGACGGGCAGGGATCTGGTGAGGACGACGGGCGTGAAGTGGTCCCTGGCATGGCTGCTGGTGGCCTGGTGTCTCACGAGGCTGGTGCTGCTGCTGTTCGTGCTGAAGGTGTACGTCTTCCCGGGCCCGGACGTGACGAGCGACGTGTCCGTGATCTACCACGGCTGGTACGACGTCCTGCGCACCGGAACGTTCCCGCAGGACGACGTCACCTGGCAGTACCCGCCCGCCGCCGCCCTGGCGATCCTCTCCCCCGGCCTGCTGCCCTTCCTGCCCTACGCGACCGCGTTCTACGTGCTGGCCTGCGTCACCGACCTGGCCGTCCTGGCCCTGCTGGCGTACGCGGGCCGGCGCCCCGGCAGGTCGCTGCGCGGCGCCTGGGTGTGGCTGGCGGGCGTGCCGCTCCTCGGTCCGACGGTGTACGCGCGCTACGACGTGATGGTCACGGCGGTGGCCGTGACGGCACTGCTCGTGGGCGCCCGGCACCCCAAGGTGATGGGGGCGCTGGCCGCGTTCGGCGCGCTGCTGAAGGTCTGGCCGGCGATGCTCCTCCTGGCTGCCCGCCGACCCGCCTCCTGGGTGTCGGCCCTGGTGACCGGCATCGCGGTGACGGGCGTGTTCGCCCTGGCCGTGCCGGGGGCGTTCGCCTTCCTGACCTTCCAGCGCGACCGGGGCACCGAGGTGGAGTCGCTCGGCGCCCTGGTCTTCCACGTCGCCCGGCACTTCGGCTGGGAGGGCGAGGTGCGGCTGAACTACGGCTCGATCGAGTTCCTCGGGCCGTACGTGAGCGAGGTGAGCACGGTCGCGCTGTTCCTGACGGGGGCGGCCTTCGGCTGGCTGATGCTGTGGCGGCTGCTGGCCCGGCACTTCGAGGAGCACACGGTCGCCGACGCGGCCTTCGTGGCGGTGCTGATGTTCACCACCACCAGCCGGGTGATCAGTCCGCAGTACATGGTGTGGCTGGTCGGGCTGGCAGCGGTCTGCCTGTACTTCCCCGGGAGCCGGATGCGGCTGCCGGTCGGGCTCGTCCTGGTGGCGTGCTTCGTGACGGTGCTGGAGTTCCCGCTCTACTTCGCCAACGTGGTGGCCAGTGACGGCCTCGGGCTGACCCTGCTGTTCCTGCGCAACGGCCTTCTGGTGGCCGCCACCCTCCTCGCGGCCCGCACCCTGTGGCGGGCGACGGTGCCACGCACGGCCCCCGCCCCCCTGCCCGCTCAGCCCGCCCGCACCGACGAGACCCCGGTCTCCACCTGAGCCGGGGCCCGCCGGAACAGCACCCCCGCCAGCCCGCACTGCACCGCCGTCGCCACCGCCAGCGCGAGGCACACACCGGGCAGGCCGAGCCCCGTCAGGCCGTACGCGAGCGCCAGTTGGACCGCCGTCCCGAGCACGGTCACGCGCAGCAGCTTCGAGGCGCCCCCGCTGCCCTCGAAGACCCCGCCGAGCGCGATGAGGCAGGCCATCAGCAGCAGATAGGGCCCGACGCAGCGCAGGAACAACACGCCCTCGCTCACTACCCCGGGCCCGGCACCGAAGGCGGCCATGAGCCACGGGGCGGTGACGGCCAGCAGTACGGCCGCGGCAAGGCCGATGGCTCCGGAGACCAGCACGGCCTGCCGCCCGATGTCCCGGCGCGCGTCCCTCCCCTCGCCCCGCGTGTGCGCGGTGTGGATGGACGCGGCCTGACGGACGGCGTAGAAGGCCATGGTCGCCACGTACATGACCTTGTAGGCGACCGAGTACGCGGCCACCGCCGTCACCCCGAGCCGCGCCACGATCGCCACCAGGACCAGGGCACCCGTCTGCCGCACGGTGAAGTCGGCGGACATGGGCAGGCCGGTCGTCAGCGTCCGGCGCAGGGAGACGGCCAGGGACTCGGCCGGTGCCGCGCCACGGGCACCCCGCAGCAGTGCGGCGCGCCGGACGGCGACGAGCCCGGCCCCGAGCGCCACGGACCGGCACAGCACCGTGGACGCGGCGGCGCCCTGGACGCCGTAGAGGTGGATGAAGAGCGGGTCGAGGGCCAGGATCAGGCCGTTGGACAGCAGAGCGAGGCGCAGCGGGGTTCTGGTGTCGCCGGTGCCCTTGAGGATGCCGTCGACGAGTTGCTGGGCGAAGAAGACGGCCATGCCGGGTATGGAGAGCGTGAAGTAGGCGACGGCGAGCGGGAGGGCGGCGCCGTCGGCCCCGCCCAGCACCAGCCGGGCCAGCGGTTCGCGTCCCAGCAGACCGCCCGCCACCACCAGGGGCGTCACCAACGCCCACAGCGCCCAACCGCCGCGCACGGCCGACCGTACGGCGGCGGGGTCGCGGGCACCCCGGGCGTGTGCGACCAGCACGGTCGTGCCGGAGCCGAAGACCAGGGCGATGCCGAGCAGCACGTTCTCCGTGCCGGTCGCCACGGCCACGGCGGCCACGGCCGGACCGCCCAGCCGGGCGACCCAGACGGTGTTGATGATCCCGGCGGCGACGGACGCCAGGAGCGAGAAGTAGACGGGGCGGGCGAGCTGGAGGAGTTGCCTGCGGTGGGCGTTCACGGTGGCTGTCTCCTCCTGGGTCCTGCTGAACCCCGATACGACCTAACTCGATTCGAGGTAGCTCGTTAAGAGGTAGCATGAGGGCTCACGCACCCGCAAGGAGGACCATGCTGGAGCTGTCGATCCTGGGCTTTCTGGCCGAGGAGCCGCTGCACGGCTATGAGCTCAAGGAGCGGATCAAGGCGCTGACCGGCCATGTCCGGCCGGTGAGCGACGGCGCGCTCTACCCGGCGATCACGCGCCTGGTCGGGGCGGGCCTGCTCGACCAGCGCACCGAGCCGGGCGTGAGCGCGGCCCCTCGCCGGATCCTCGCCCTCACCGGCAAGGGCCGCGAGGAACTGCTGGAGCGGCTGCGCCGTCCGAAACAGACCGAGATCACCGACCACGTCCGCTTCAACACCGTCCTGGCGTTCCTGCGCCACCTGCCCGACCGGCACGAACAGGCCGCGGTGCTGCGTCGCCGGCTGGACTTCCTGGAGGCCCCGACGAGCTTCTTCTACGAGTCCGGCAAGGCGGTCCGGGCCGAGGAGACGGACGACCTGTTCCGCCAGGGCATGCTGCGGGTCGCCCGGGCGACGGGCGAGGCGGAACGCGCCTGGCTGCGGGAGGCCATCGCGCTGCTCGAACAGCCGGGGTGAGACCGCGGGCGCTCGGGGCCGACCAGAGCCCGAACAGCCGAGCCGACCTACGGCGACCGGCCCCACCACACCCCGAACAGCCGAGCCGACCTACGGCGACCGGCCCCACCACACCCCGAACAGCCGAGCCGACCTACGGCGACCGGCCCCACCACGGCACCGACGGTCGAGACGAGCCCGCGGGCGCCCCGCCGCAGCCCGGTCAGCCCAGCTGAACCCGCAGATGGTCCCGCCACTCCTCCGTGAAGGCCTCCGGCGTCGTCCCCAGCACCTCGCGCATCGCCTCCTCCACCGCCCCGGCCCGCTTCCGGTGCTCCCCGACGGCCCGGTAGAACTCGCCCAGCCGCTCCTCGCCCCAGCGGTCGGCGATCAACCGGCACGCCGTCCAGCCGCTCTCGTAGGCCCGGGCCAGACGGCTCGCGTCGCCGGTGAAGCCGAAGTCCTTGTCGGCCGGGAGGGCGGACGGGATCTTGCCCTGGGCCACCGAGCGGGACAGTTCGGGCGCTACCTCGGGCGGGGTGCGGCCGGCGGTCCGGTAGCCGACCCAGTCGGCGTAGCCCTCGGACAGCCAGAGCGGGGTGGCGGGGGTGGTGTGGTCGCGGGTGGCGACATGGGTGGTCTCGTGGGTGACGACGACCTGCTCCCCGAGGGTGCCGAGGAGGGCGAACGCGTCCGGGTTGACGATGATGCGGTCCGAGGGCGCCTGTGCCGGTGCGCCCGTCTCGCCAGTGGTGACCGCCGCGATCCCGCGGTAGGAGGAGGCGGGCGAGCCGAGCAGCCCCGCCATCCCCTCCAGCGACTTCGGTACGAGCAGGACGACACGCCGGCCCCAGTCCGTGCCCCACACGTCCGAGACCGCGGGCACCGCACGGTCGGCCAGGTCCGCGAAGCCGCGCAGCGACCGGCCGGACTGCCCGACACCGAGGACGAGGCTGCGCTCGCCCCTGACGACCTGTACGGCCCCCTGGTCCCACAGCTGCTGTGCGGACTTCCTCGCGGGCCGGTCGGCGTCGACGGACCACTGCCCGTCCGCGCCCCGGCTGAGCCGCAGGGTGCGGCCGGCGGTCACCGGCGCCCGGTCGTACCCCGCGACGCGGTAGCGCAGTTCGGCGTCGGCGGTGGCCGTGTCGCCGGTGCGGCGCAGGCCGGTCACACGGTACGACCAGTCGGCCAGGGGCAGCGCGCGCAGACGGGCGAAATCCGCCTCCGTGCCCGTGCGCGCGTAAGCCCGCTCGTCGTGGGCGAGGACCGCGGCGGCCCGCCGCTCGAGGAGCCGCTGGACGTCGGCCGTGGCGCTGTCGACGGCGGACCGGCCCCCGCATCCGGTCAGGAAGACGAGCAGCAGAACGAGCGCCACCACCGGGGACCCCGACCTTCGACCAGCCACGCTCCCGATCGTACGGGCGCCGGGCCGCGCCGGTCAGACCCTCGTGACCGACGAGACCGGCATCATCCCGACCGGGTCGTAGCGCACGGGTGCGCCGGGGTAGGGCGCGTGGATGACCTGGCCGTTGCCCATGTACATCCCGACATGGCTGGCGTCGGAGCGGTAGACGACCAGGTCACCGGGGCGCGCCTCGGACAGCGGGATCTGCCGGCCGGCGTACCGCTGGGCCTGCGAGGTACGCGGCAGGGAGACCCCGGCCTGCCCGTACGACCACTGCATCAGGCCCGAACAGTCGAAGCCGGAAGGGCCGTTGGCGCCCCAGATGTAGGGCTTGCCGAGCGCGCTGCGAGCGGCGGCGACGGCGGCGGCCCCGCGTCCCGAGGCGGCGGTGGTGCTGCCGAGGTCGGGGAAGCCGTCTCGGCCGGAGCGGGAGGCGCGGTCGTAGGCGCCGCGCTCGGTGTCCGGAAGGGAGTTGAGCAGCCGTCGGGCCGCGGCGAGCTTCCGCTCGACGGTCTTCTTGTGGGAAACGACGGCCTTGCGGCTCTTCTCCAGTTCGCGGAGCTTGCCGGCGGCCTCCTCACGGTCCCGGGCGAGTTCGCGCATGGCTTCCTGGAGCTCCTTCAGCTCGCCGGCCTGGTGGGCCGTGATGCGGTCCAGCCGGGAGGCCTTGTCGAGGTAGTCGCCCGGGTCGTCGGAGAACAGCAGGGCGAGGGACGGGTCGATGCCGCCCGAGCGGTACTGGGCGCCGGCGAGCGAACCGAGCGACTCCCGCATGGAGTTGATGCGCTGCTGCTGCCGGGCGATCCGGTCCCGGGCGGTGCCGACCTCGTCGCGCAGTTCGTCGGCGCGCTCGTCGGCCTGGTTGTAGACCTCGGTCGCCTTCTCGGCCTGCGCGTAGAGGCGGTCCACCTTGGCCCGGGTGTCGTCGTACGGTGCGGCCACGACCGGTACCGCGCCCAGGGCGGCGGCCGCGACGGAAAGGAAGCTGACCGCGACACTGGCGCCCCGGTCGAACCCGGACGGTGCAAGGCGGTGATGGGACCCCACGGGAAGCCGCTCTCCTTCCGCTGGCGGACTAGGAAACGCGGCAGACAGTAGCCCCGCGGCGGGGAGCAGCCAACGACCCTCCGTGGGTGTGCGGCACCACGCCCCGCCAGTGACGCAGGTCACTGGCGGGGCGTGGGTTCAGTCGAAGCTTTCGCAATTCGCCCGAACAGCGGACACGGTGTCCTGATCTTGAAGACGCCGGGGGCCGGTCGGGGTCGTCATGCGGAACGTCAGACGCGGACGCCGAACATGAACGGGCCGCCGATGGTGTCCATCGACTCGTAGCGGACGACCGTGCCGGTGCGCGGGGCGTGGATGATCTGCCCGTTGCCGGCGTAGAGGCCGACGTGGTGCAGGTCGTTGAAGAAGAAGACCAGGTCGCCGACCTTGAGCTGGCTGACCGAGTAGATCTTGGTGCCGGCTCCGGTCTGCGCCTCGGAGGTGCGCGGGATCTGCACGCCGGCCGCGGCGTAGGCCCGAGAGGTGAGGCCGGAGCAGTCGTAGGAGCTCATGCCGGTGGCGCCGTAGACGTACGGCTTGCCGAGCTGGCTCTGGGCGAAGGCGAAGGCCGCGGCGGCCCGGCCCGAGCCGGGCGGGACGTCGGCGGTGAGGGCGTCGCGCTCGCTGGCCCGGCTGGCGCGGTTCTGCTCCTCGGCGAGCTTGGCCTTCTCGGCGGCGGAGAGGCTGTTGAGCAGCTTCTGCGCGGAGGCGAGCTTGCCCTGGACTTCCTTCTTCTTCTTGCCGAGTTCGGCGCGGGTGGAGGCGAGGTCCTTGAGCTTCTCGGAGGCCTCGGCGCGCTCCTGGGCGAGTTCGCGCTGCTTCTCCTGGACCTTCTTCAGCGCCTCGACCTGCTGGCTGCTCAACTGGTCGAGCGTGGAGGCCTTGTCGAGGTAGTCGTCCGGGTCCGCGGAGAGGAAGAGCTGCACGGAGGGGTCGATGGAGCCGGTCCGGTACTGCGACGCGGCCGCGAGGCCCAGGCTGTCGCGCAGCCCGTTGAGCTCCTCCTGGCCGCGGGCGACGTTGTCCTGGATGGTGGAGATCTCCTTCTGGAGCTTCTCCTGCTTCTCCTTGGCCCCGTTGTACTTCTCGGTGGCCTGCTCCGCCTCTTCGTAGAGCTTGTCGACCTTGGCCTTGACCTCGTCCTTGCTCGGCTTCTCGCTGGGGGCGGCGTTGGCGGCCTGCGAGCTGAAGGCGACGGCAGCGGCAGCGGCGGTGGTCAACACGGTCACACGTGCGCGGCTGGGCTGCTTGGGACGACGGTGGGACGCCACGGGTGACAAGCTCCTTCTCGGCCCCTCCGCCGTCGCTCCCAGTGAGCGATCACCCGAGCGGAGGTTCGGGGCCTGACCCTAGTGACCTTCCTGTGATCAGTTCAAATCCTCAGATGAAAAATTCCGCCACAGAGGCCATTCTTTGCACGGGACTCACAGGCTGTGCGGTGAACTTGACCGTACGTCGCGTGAAGGTCGAGCCAATTCGGGCATCACGCCCGGAAGTTACGTATGGTGCGTACGCCCCTTAGGCCCTGGAACAGCCGCTAGCCCCGCGAAAGGCGCTTCAGGAGCATCGCCGAGGCCACGGGGCGGGCGCCCGCGCGGGCCACGCCGTCGGCGACCTCGCGGTCGGTGGAGGCCACGATGACCGGCCGGCCGGGCGGTTCGGCGCGCACGAGCTGGCGGATCAGCTCGTCGGCGGTGACGCCCGGCTTCGAGAACAGCACCCGCACCCCGCGCGGTGGCGCGAGCAGCACCGGAGCGGCCAGTTCGGCCCCGTCGAAGACGCACGTGACCTCGGCGCCGCTCTGCGCGGCCAGTTGCGAGAGCTGCCCCAGCAGCCTCAGGCGCTGCTTCTCCAGCGGCATCTGCGGATAGCCGGTCTTGGTGACGTTGTAGCCGTCGACGACCAGATGGGCCTGCGGCAGCGCCAGCAGCTGGTCGAGGACCTGCGGGTCGTCGTCGGACAGGGCGCGGGCGGCGATGTCCTTGGGGCTCATCCGGCCCGGCTCGACGGCGTCCACGGTCTCGGCGGGCCGCACCGACACCGGCGGCAGGGCCAGCTCGCGCCGGAGCCCCTGGGTGGCGTCCAGCAGGGTGTCCAGCAGCAGCCGCACCCGCATGTCCTCGACGCTGCGGCCCTCGCGCGCCGCCCGGCGCGCCGCCTCCAGGGCGGCCTCGGTCTCCCCGAGCCGGGCCTTGAGCCGCCGGGTCTCGCTCTCGGCGGCGGACACCTGGGCCTGCCCCTCGGCACGGACGGCCTCGATCTCGCCGTGCGCCTTGCGCAGGGCGGCCTCGCCGCGCTTGACGTCGCTGAAGGCGGCACGGAGCTTGCGGTGCAGCGACTCGGCTTCCTTCTTGGCCGATTCCAGCTCCGTGCGCAGCCGCTCCGTCTCGGCCCTGGTGTGGTCACGGGCCCGGGCCAGCTCGGCGCGCAGCCGCTCCAGCTCGGCCCGGTTCTCCTCGTCGGCCCGCTCGGCGTCGGCCCGCTGGGCCTCCTCGCCGGCGGCGGTCACGAGCTTCACCCAGCCGAGGGGCCGCAGTACGTAGGCCGCGGCCGCCACGTCGAGCGGGTCCGCGGCCGGGGGCGGGGAGCCTGAGTCGAGGGCGCCGGTCAGTTCCGGCTGGGTCTCTCTGAGCTTCTCCCCGATGCGCTGCCGGAACAGCGGGTCGGTCTCCAGCGCCGCGGCCATGGCGTTGCCGGCGAACTTGGTCCGCCGGTTCGGGGCGAACCGGGCGTACTGCCTGAGCTGCGCGGGCAGCTCGCCGACCGTCAGCGAACCGAAGCCGTCGGAGACGATCTGGACGACCCTGCGGCGCACGCCGTCGGGCAGCGGACGGTCGAGCACCTCGGCGGCGCCGTCGCCCGGCCCCCCGCCTGTGGTCTCCACCATCCGTCACACCCCAATGCCTGTGCGGGGCCAGCTCCCGTCAGGAGCCGGCACCCGGCCTGTCCACGAGTTCCACCTGGTCCACCGCGTTGCACCAGCGGCAGCGCACCGACTCGATGGTCTCACTGAGCACCTCGCGCTCCTCGACCTTCGGCTCTCCGGCCAGGTCGAGGTGGACGTACTCGACGACCTTCGACGAGCGGGTCACGTCGAACCTCGTGAGGTTGCCGCAGAGGGAGCAGCGCCACCGCGTCGAGGCGGTCGGCAGGGGAACCGTCATCGTGGCCTGTTCTCTTTCCTTCTAGTGTCCGTGACGCCACCGGCATCCCCGGTGCGTGTGGCTCGTAACCCTACGGCCTGGCGGGTCCTCGCCGCCCACGCGTCCACGGCGGCGAGGCGGTCTGTGCGGTTGCGTCCGGTTACGTCATGCTCTGTGGTCATGATCAGCAAGTGGAGTGCGTCGATCGTCCGGGCCGGCAGATCGGTCCGGGGGTCGTCGGCGCCGGTGACGTACTCACTGATCGCCCTGTGCTGCGCGGTCTTCCTGGCCGGGCCCGCCTCGGGCCTCAGTCCGGCGTACGGCACGGGCGACGACCTGCTCGCCGCGCAACGGGCCTACTTCCGGCGCTGGGGCGTGATCCCAGAAGAACTGTTCGAGGGGCCCGCCGGATCGGCCCTCACCCCCGCGACGGCCCTCTTCGTCCACGGCAGCTGGGTGCACCTGCTCGGCAACATGCTCTTCCTCTACGTCTTCGGGGCGATGACCGAGGAACGGATGGGCCGGGTGCGGTTCACCCTGTTCTACGTCGGCTGCGGCTATCTGGCCCTGCTGGGATACGCCGCCGCCAACGCGGACTCCGAACAGTCCCTGGTCGGTGCCTCGGGGGCGATCTCGGCGGTCCTCGGCGCGTTTCTGTACCTGTTCCCCCGGGCCAGGGTGACCAGTCTCCTGCCGTTCCTCTTCTTCCTGCCGGTGCGCTTCCCGGCCTGGGTCGTGCTGCCGTTCTGGGCGGCGCTCCAGTGGCTGGCGGCGGGGCGGGCCTCGGACGGGCCGGGCGTGGCCTACCTCGCCCACCTGGTGGGCTTCGGCCTCGGCTTCGGCTACGCCGCGGTCCGCCACCGCCGTCCTACTAGAGTGAAGGCCGCCCCTGCTCCGGCCCCCGAGGGAGAGAACCAGCCGTGATCACCGCGATCGTCCTCATCAAGACCAGCGTGGACCGGATCCCCGAGATCGCGGAGTCGATCGCCGCGCTGGACAACGTCAGCGAGGTCTTCTCCGTCACCGGCACCTACGACCTCATCGCCATGGTCCGGGTGAAGGAGCACGAGGACCTGGCGGAGGTCATCCCCGGCCGGATCAGCAAGATCCCCGGGGTGGAGGGGACCGACACGCACGTGGCGTTCCGCACCTACTCGCAGCACGACCTTGAGGCGGCGTTCTCGATCGGGCTGGACAACTGAGGAACCCTCTCGAAGGACGGGCCCCGGACTCCGGATGAAGAGTTCTTCATCCGGGGTTCATCATCGGCTCCGGGTTCCCGCCGCAGGATCGGGCGCATGGCTTTCTCCCGTCGTATGGCGGCCCTGTCCGCCGTAGTGTTGATCCCGCTGGGCATCGCCGCGACCAGCTACGCCCTCGCGGACAGTCCCGAGGCGCCCAAGGTCCCGTCCCAGAAGGTGGAGCTGGACAACGGCTCGCCCACGCCCGCCTCCACGCTCACACCCCCCGCGAAGTCCACACCGCCGAAGTCCACGCCGGGCGACGAGGCCGTCTCGCGGCCTCCGGCGACCGAGAGCCCAGCGAGTGACGATGACGACGACCGCGGCCGGGGCACCGGAGACGACGGACCGGGCGACGACGACGGCGCCGGCTCTGACAACTGACGCCGGCCGCCGGCGTGTCTCCGCCCGGGTCCGCATCCTGCTCTGGCTGCTGCTCGTGATGGCGGTCGCGCTCGCTTCCGTCGCCATGACCACCCGCTCGTTCCTGCTGCGGGACGTCGACAACCGGATCAACCGCCTGCTCACCCAGGAGACCGGCGAGTTCGCCAACTTCGAGGAGCAGGGCGGGGATCCGAAGACGGGCCGGCCGTTCACCGACGCGGACCGGCTGCTGACGGTGTTCCTGGAACGGCAGAACCCCGACGCGGACGAGGAGCTGATCGGCCTGGCCCGCGGGGCGGACGGCACTCCCCGGCAGATCGGCCCGCGGCACGACCTGCCCGTCGCCCTGCCCCTGCACCGGGATCCCGACGCCGAGCGCGGCATCTTCGACTCCTCCGCGTCCTCCGGTGTGCTGCACCGGCCGGAGGGCGAGATCCGCTGGGCCAAGGTCACCGTGGCCCAGCAGGGCCGGGAGCCGGACGCCGCGTTCGTCGTCGCCTTCCATCCGGAGCGCGAGCGGGCCCGCGTGAACAGCATGTTCCGCACGCTGCTCGTCATCTCCGGGGCCGCCCTGCTGCTGACCGTCGGCATCGCCTGGGCGGTCGCCGGGCGGATCCTCAGGCCCGTGCGGGTGGTGCGCACCGCGGCGGCGCAGCTCACCGAGCAGGACCTCACCCAGCGGATCCCGGTGCACGGCAACGACGACATAGCGGCTCTCGCCGATACGTTCAACGGCATGCTCGACCGGCTGGAGCGGGCCTTCGCCGCCCAGCGCGAGTTCGTCGACGACGCGGGCCACGAGCTGCGCACGCCCATCACCATCGTCCGCGGCCATCTGGAACTGATGGGCGGTGCCGAAGAGAACGCAGCCGAACGCGAGGAGACGGTCCGGCTGGTCACCGACGAGCTGGACCGGATGAGCCGCATCGTCGAGGACCTGCTGCTGCTCGCCAAGGCCGAACGCCCCGACTTCGTCTCCCCCGAGCCGGTCCAGGTCGCCGAACTCACCGCCGACGTCTACGTCAAGGCCCGCACGCTCGGCGAACGCGACTGGCAGCTCGCCGAGGTCGCAGACCTGGAGGCCGAGCTGGATCCGCAGCGGATCACCCAGGCCATGGTGCAGCTCGCGCAGAACGCCGTGCAGCACACCACGCCAGGCCAGACCATCCGCATCGGCTCCCGCACCGACGGCCCGCACCTGGAGCTGTACGTCGCCGACTCCGGTCCCGGTGTGCAGCCCCAGGACACCGAGGTGATCTTCGAACGCTTCCGGCGCGGCACGGCCCGCCGCGGCGCCCGGGGCTCCGGCGCCGGGCTCGGACTGTCCATCGTCAGGGCGATCGCCGAGGGCCACCGGGGCCAGGTACTGCTCCACGACACCCCCGGGGGCGGCGCCACCTTCGCCCTCGTTCTGCACGCGCCCCGGGCACCGGAAGGGGACCCCACGTGAACCGCATCCTCATCGTCGAGGACGAGGAGCGCATCGCCTCCTTCGTGGAGAAGGGCCTGCGCTCCAACGGCTTCACCACGACCGTCGTCACCGACGGCGACGCGGGCTACGAGTACGCCCTGACCGGCGGCTTCGACCTCGTCGTCCTGGACATCGGGCTGCCCGGCCGGGACGGCTTCACGATCCTGCGCGAGCTGCGCGAGGCGCGGGTGACGGTGCCGGTGATCGTGCTGACCGCGCGGGACTCCGTACGGGACACGGTGGCCGGTCTCGAGGGCGGCGCCGACGACTGGATGACCAAGCCGTTCCGCTTCGAGGAGCTGCTGGCCCGGGTGCGGCTGAGGCTGCGGACGGCTGCGCGGGCGCCGGAGGTGACGGTGCTCAGGTCCGGTTCCCTGAGCCTGGACCTGCGCACGCGCCGGGCCCGCTCCGGGGAGCGGACCGTCGACCTGACGGCCCGTGAGTTCGTACTGCTGGAACTGTTCCTGCGGCATCCCGGGCAGGTGCTGTCCCGGGAGCAGATCCTGTCGCATGTGTGGGGGTACGACTTCGATCCCGGGTCCAACATCGTGGACGTGTACGTGCGGACACTGCGGAGGAAGCTGGGGGCGGAGCGGGTGGAGACGGTGCGGGGGATGGGGTACAGGCTGCCCACCGGCTGAGGGCCGGGGGGGAACTACCCGAGGGACCGGGTGAACTTCCTTTCATCTTCGGCTCATCGGCGACTCACCCCCCGGGCGAATCCTCGATGACGTGACGCTGAACCTCCGGTCCACCACCGCCCTGTGCGCGGCACTGACCGTCTGCCTCCTGCTCGCGGTCCCCGGGAACTTCCCGGGACTCGGTGCCGACGCCCGTTTCACGCTCGCCGTGTTCGTACTGGCGACCTGCGCCTGGATCGGGACGTCGATCGACGACACCTACATCGCGCTGGGCGCCGGACTCGCGCTCACGGTGACCGGGGTGATCAGCAGCGACACCCTGTTCGGCACCCTCGGCGACGCCACGGTCTGGCTACTGATCTGCGCGTTCGTGCTGGCGGCCGCGGTGAGCCGGACCGGGCTCGCCGGGCGGGCGGCGGTGTTCCTGGTCAGTGGTGCGCGCACGGTCCGGCAGCTCGTGCATCTGACGACGGCGGCCCTGGTCGTCACGGCGTTCGCGGTGCCCGCCACCTCCGGCCGGGCCGCGCTCGCGCTGCCGGTGTTCCTCGCCCTCGCCAAGGTCCTCGCCGACCGCAAACGACTGGTCGTGATGCTGGCGCTGCTGTTCCCGACCGTGATCCTGCTGTCGGCGGTGGCGACCCTGATCGGCGCCGGCGCGCATCTGATCACCGTGTCGGTGCTGTGGGAGGCGGCCGGGCAGCACATCGGCTTCACGGAGTGGCTGCTGCTGGGCCTGCCGCTGGCCGTGGCCTCCTCGCACCTGGCCGCCGAGCTGGTCCTGCTGACGACGACCCGGAAGGCGGACCGCCGCGGCCCCGTCCACATCACGCCCGAACAGATCCAGCAGCACAGCGAGCAGCCGGTCACCGGCCCCTGGAGCCAGGCCGAGAAGCGCTGCGCCCTGCTCATGGCCACGGTGGTGCTGCTGTGGTGCAGCGAGCCGCTGCACCGCGTGCCGCCCGCGCTGGTCGCGCTGATCGGCGCCGTCATCGCCTCCTCGCCCGCCCTCGGCACCGTGCGCCTGAAGGACGCGCTGAGGACCGTCCCCTGGTCGCTGCTGCTGTTCATGGCGGCGACGATGGCGATGGGCGTCGCGCTCACCGACTCGGGAGCGGCTGAGTGGCTGGTCTCCGGGCTGCCGACGGGTGTGGCCCCGGTGGTGTTCCTGGCGGTCGTGATCGCGATGAGCACGGCGGCCCACCTGGTCCTCCAGTCCCGCTCCGCCCGCTCCTCCGTCCTGGTCCCGCTCGTCGTGGCCGCCTCCGTCGGCGTCGGCGTCAACCCGGTCGCCGCCGCGCTCGCCTCCACCGCCGCCGCCGGCTTCTGCCACACGCTGCCCGCCTCCGCCAAGCCGGTCACGCTCTTCGCACAGATTCCCGGCACCCCCACCTACACCCCGCGCGACCTGCTGCGGCTGTCCGCCTTCCTGGCCCCGCTGACCGCCGCGCTCGTGCTGCTCTTCGCCGTCGCGGTGTGGCCGCTGCTCGGCATCTCCGTCACCCGTTAAGGAGCCCCACCCATGCTGACCCGTGTCGTCGTAGCCCCCAGCGGCTTCAAGGAGTCCCTGTCCGCGGAGGCCGCCGCCGACGCCATCGCCGCGGGCGTACGCCGTGTCCTGCCCGGCGCCGAGCTCGACCTCGTCCCGCTGGTGGACGGCGGCGAGGGCACGGCGGCCGCCCTGGCCGCCGCGACCGGGGGCCGGCTCGTCACGGTGCCCGCCACCGGCCCGGTCGGGGAGACCATCGGAGCCCACTTCGCCGTGCTGGGCTCGGGGGACACGGCGGTCGTGGAGATGGCGGCGGTCGCGGGCCTCTCCCTCGTCCCGCGCGACCTGCGCGACCCGGGCGCCACCACCACGTACGGCGTCGGCGAACTGATCCGCTCCGCGCTCGACCGGGGCGTGCGGCGGATCCTCGTCGGCTGCGGCGACTCGGGCACCTCCGACGGCGGCGCGGGCGCGCTCCAGGCGCTCGGGGCCCGGCTGCTGGACGCGCGGGGCGAGGAACTGCCGGTCGGGGGCCGGGAGCTGACGCGGCTGCACCACATCGACCCGAGGGGCCTGGACACCCGCCTGGCGGACGTGGAGCTGCTCGTCGCCTGCAACCCGTACAACGTGCTGTGCGGAGAGCGGGGCGTGGCCCGGGTCTTCGGCCCGCAGAAGGGCGCGACGCCCGCACAGGTCGAGCAGCTGTCGGCCGGACTGGAGAACTGGGCCTTCGTCCTCACCCGCGACGTCGCCGTCCCGGACACCAACCTCCGGTACGGTCCCGGAACCGGGGCCTCCGGCGGCCTGGGCGCCGGCCTCGCAGCCCTCGGCGCCCGTCTCCTCCCCCGCTTCGACGTGCTCGTGGACCACCTCGACCTGGACGCCCGCCTGGCCGGCGCGGATCTGGTGATCACCGCCGAGGGCGCCCTGGACCACCAGACGCCGCGCGGCAAGGTCCCGGCCGAGGTGGCCCGCCGGGCCAAGC
Source organism: Streptomyces sp. NPDC052064 (assembly GCF_055585925.1). NCBI lineage: Bacteria > Bacillati > Actinomycetota > Actinomycetes > Kitasatosporales > Streptomycetaceae > Streptomyces > Streptomyces sp. NPDC052064. Next base: position 263,184 of record NZ_JBVJJE010000003.1, on the reverse strand, counting down.
TCTACGGCCGCCCGGTCCTGGCCCTGGCGGGCACGCTCGGCGAGGGCGCGCACGAGGTGCCCGGCGTGGACGCGTTCAGCGGCATCCTGCCGGCGCCGATGGCCCTGTCGGAGGCCCTGGTCCGGGCGAGCGAACTGCTCACGGACGCCACCGAGCGGGCCCTTAGGATGATCGTCCTCGGCACCCGGCTGCCATTGGTCTCCGACCGGGCCGTTCAGACCGACGTGTCCGGCACGCAGCGCCCGTCCTCCGTGCGGTAGTTCCACCGCGCCCCGTCCGACACGAGCTCCTGCACGGCCCGTACGAACCGCTCCACGTGCTCGTCCGGCGTGCCCGCACCGAAGCTCACGCGGATGGCGTTGAGGGACTTCTCACCGGGCGCGGCCTCGGGCGCCCCGCATTCGCCCTGCGTCTGCGGGTCGCTGCCGAGCAGTGTGCGCACCAGCGGGTGGGCGCAGAAGAGCCCGTCCCGGACGCCGATGCCGTACTCGGCGGAGAGCGCGGCGGCGAAGTGCGAGCTGTTCCAGCCCTCGACGACGAAGGAGAGCACACCGACGCGCGGCGCTTTGTCCCCGAACAGGGACAGGAACCGCACCTGAGGGACGTCGGCCAGCCCCTCCCGCACCTTCCCGACCAGGTACTGCTCGCGGGCGACGAGAGTGTCGAAGCCGGCCTCGGTCAACGCCTTGCAGGCGGAGGCGACGGCGTAGGCGCCGATGACGTTGGGGGACCCGGCCTCGTGACGGGCGGCGCTGTCGTGCCATTCCACGTCCACTCCCCCGTCCGTGCGCCGGGTGACCTTGCGGCTGGCGCCGCCGCCCGCGAGGTACGGCTCGGCCTCGCGCAGCCAGTCGGCCCGCCCGGCCAGCACGCCGGAGCCGAAGGGCGCGTACAGCTTGTGCCCGGAGAAGGCGACCCAGTCGACGTCGAGGTCCTTGACGGACACGGGGTGGTGCGGGGCCAGCTGGGCGGCGTCGAGCACGATCCGGGCGCCGTGGGCGTGCGCGGCCGCCGCGAGCTCCCGTACGGGCCACAGCTCGCCGGTGACGTTCGAGGCGCCGGTGACGCAGACGAGGGCCGGGCCGTGGCCCCCTTCGATGGACACAGTGCGGTCGGCGAGGGCGCGTTCCAGGGTCTCGACGGTCTCGCGGGGGCTGCGCGGGGCGTCGAGGTAGGTGACGCGGGCCTCACGCCAGGGCAGCAGGGAGGCGTGGTGCTCGGTCTCGAAGACGAAGACCTGGCAGCCGGCCGGGAGCGCGGTGGCGAGGAGGTTGAGGGAGTCGGTGGTGGACCGGGTGAAGACGACCTGGTCGTCGTCCCGGCAGTCGAGGAACTCCGCGACCGTCCGGCGGGAGTTCTCGAACAGGTCGGTCGACAGCTGGGACAGGTACCCGGCACCGCGGTGGACGCTGCCGTAGTACGGCGCGTAGGCGGCGACGTCGTCCCAGACCCGCTGGAGCGCCGGGGCGCTGGCGGCGTAGTCGAGCGCGGCGTAGGTGACCTCACCGCCGGTGACGAGCGGAACGGTGACGTCCCGGCCCAGAACGGGCAGCGGGGCACAAACGGACTGGTCGGCGGCAAGGGTGGAGACGGACATGGCGGAACTCCCGTGAAGGCAGGTGGAATGCGCCCGCGAGCCGTACGGCTGCAAGCGGGGCGAAGGAGAGAAAGGGTGCGGAGGCGGGGCTCTGCGGCCCTAACGCATTCGCTGATTCACGGAAAGCTCCTCGACGACCAGGACCCCTGGTTTCGCGAGGGGTCCGCGCTTGCCGTAGACCTTGCTGACTACGACCTGGTCTTCACCCGGGGCACCCCGCCACGGACGGAGGGTTGCCGGACAGTCGGCCGGGGCCTCATGACTGTCACTCATGACCTGGAAAGGAACCTACGAGAATGATCGAGGTCCCGCAACCCGCGTCCGGATTGCGGGACACTCCGCCTTACGAGTTGCTCGCCGCCACCCACCGCTCCAGGGTCCGCTTGGCGGCCCGGGAGTCGATCGATTCGGCCGCCTTCGCCATGCCGGCACGGATCTGCTCGGCCAGCGTTCCCCGGCCGGGATCGAGGGCCACCAGGGCAGCCGCCGAGTTCAGCAGGACCGCGTCCCGCACCGGGCCCGTCTCACCGTCCAGCAGACGGCGGGCGACCTCCGCGTTGTAGGAGGCGTCCGCGCCGCGCAGGGCCTCCACGGGGACGAGTTCGATGCCCACGTCGCGCGGGTCGAAGGCCTCCTCGGTCACCTTGCCGTCGCGGACGATCCACACCCGGGACGTGGCCGTGGTGGTCAGTTCGTCGAGGCCGTCGTCGCCCCGGAAGACCAGGGACGAGTGGCCGCGCTCGGCGAAGACGCCCGCGACGATCGGTGCCATGCGCGGGTCCGCGACACCGACGGCCTGGGAGCGGACCTTCGCCGGGTTGGTCAGCGGGCCGAGAACATTGAAGATCGTCCGGATGCCCAACTGCCCACGGGCGGCGCCCGCGTGGCGCATCGCCGGGTGGAACTTCGCCGCGAAGCAGAAGGTGATCCCGGCCTCCTCGGCGACCCGGGCCACCCGGTGCGTCGGCAGCTCCAGGTTGACGCCGAGCTTCTCCAGCACGTCCGACGCCCCGGACGCCGAGGACGCCGCGCGGTTGCCGTGCTTGACGACCTTCGCACCGGTGCCGGCGATGACGATCGCCGACATCGTGGAGATGTTGACGGTCTTCGCCCCGTCGCCGCCCGTGCCGACGATGTCGACGGCCGGGCCCGGCACCTCGATCACGTTCGCGTGCTCGTACATCGCCCGGACGAATCCGGCGATCTCCTCGACGGTCTCGCCCTTGGCCCGCAGCGCCACCACGAGCCCGGCGATCTGGGCGTCCGTCGCCTCACCGCGCATGATCAGGTCCATCGCCCACGCGGTGTCGTCGGCGGTCAGGTCCCGGCGGTCCAGCAGACTGTTCAACAGCAGGGGCCAGGAGCGGCCCGCCGCGGTGTCGCCTCCAGCGGGGATCACAGCGCTCATAAGCCGCTCCAGGGTCAGGCGTCCCGCACTACGGGACGAGAGTCTCAACGAGGTCCACCCTATCCAGCCAGGGGCACGGCGAAGGGCCCCGTCCGAACACCGGACGGGGCCCTTCGCGTGGCGTGGCGAAGCAGTGATCAGTGGTGGCCGTGGCCGCTCGTGATCTCGCGGTACTCCTCGGTGGTCGGCTTCGGGATCTGGGCACCCTCGCCGTAGTAGGACTCGCTGAGCTTGGCGCGCAGCTTCTCGGAGCCCTTCACCTTGCGCTCGACACCGTTCTCGTCGACCGTCGGGCCGATCTCGACCGGCTGGTACTGCTCGTGCGCCGTGAGCGTGTACATCTGCTCCTGGCTGAGCGGCTCGTGCACCTCGATGAACTCACCGTGCGGCAGGCGCTTGATGATGCCCGACTCGCGGCCGTGCAGCACCTTCTCCTTGTCCCGGCGCTGGAGGCCGAGGCAGATGCGCTTGGTGATGATGAAGGCGACGACCGGTCCGGCGAAGAACCCGATCCGGACGAACCAGGTGACCGCGTTGATCGACAGGTGGAAGTGGGTGGCGACGATGTCGTTGCCGCCGCCGATCAGCATGATCATGTAGCCGGTGACCCACGCGACACCGAAGGCGGTGCGCGTCGGGGCGTTGCGCGGCCGGTCCAGGATGTGGTGCTCGCGCTTGTCCCCGGTGACCCACGACTCGATGAACGGGTAGAGGGCGATGATCCCGAGGAACAGGCCGAAGAGGACCAGCGGGATGAACACGCCCAGGACGAGCGTGTGACCCCAGAGGTTGATCTCCCAGCCCGGCATCGCTCGGACCAGACCCTCGGCGAAGCCCATGTACCAGTCGGGCTGCGCGCCCGTCGACACCTGGTCGGGCCGGTAGGGGCCCAGGACCCAGATGGGGTTGACGGTCGCGATGCCGGCGATGGCCGCGATGGCACCGAAGACCAGGAAGAAGAAGCCTCCGGCCTTGGCCGCGTAGACCGGCAGCAGCGGCATGCCGACGACGTTCTTGTTGGTCCGGCCGGGACCCGCGAACTGCGTGTGCTTGTGGTAGAAGACCAGGATCAGGTGGCCGACCACGAGTCCGAGCATGATGCCCGGCAGCAGCAGGATGTGGATCGAGTAGAACCGGGCGACGAAGTCGGTACCCGGGAACTCCCCGCCGAACAGGAACATCGAGATGTACGTACCGACGATCGGCACGGACAGGATCGCGCCCTGCGTGAAGCGGACACCGGTGCCGGAGAGCAGGTCGTCCGGGAGCGAGTAGCCGGTGAAACCGGTGAACATGCCCAGGACGAACAGCAGGAAGCCGAACAGCCAGTTGATCTCGCGCGGCTTGCGGAACGCGCCGGTGAAGAAGACGCGCATCATGTGCACGAACATGCCGGCGAGGAAGATGATCGCCGCCCAGTGGTGGATCTGCCGGATGAGCAGACCGCCGCGCACGTCGAAGCTGATGTCCAGGGTGGAGGCGAACGCCTCCGACATCAGCTGCCCCTGGAGCGGGACGTAGCTGCCGTGGTACTCCACCTCGTTCATCGACGGGTGGAAGAACAGCGTCAGGTACACACCCGTCAGGATGATGATGATGAAGCTGTAGAGGCAGATCTCACCCAGCATGAAGGACCAGTGGTCCGGGAAGATCTTGCGCATGTTGGCCTTGGCCAGGGAGTAGATCCCCAGGCGGCCGTCGGCCCAGTCGGCGACCCGCTCTCCGGCGGGCGCCTTGCGACGTGTCTGTGCAGTGCTCATCCGCGCTCCCAGAAAGCAGGGCCGACGGGCTCGTCGAAGTCGCCGAGCGCCTCAAGATAGCCCTCGTCGTTCACGCCGATGCGGAGCTGCGGCAGAGCGTGACCAGCGGGACCGAAGATCACTCGGGCACCGTCGGAGAGGTCGAAGGTGGACTGGTGGCAGGGGCAGAGCACGTGGTGCGTCTGCTGCTCGTACAGGGAGATCGGGCAACCGACGTGGGTGCAGATCTTCGAGTACGCGACGATGCCCTCGTGCGACCACTCGAGTTCGCGCTTGTCCTTGATGTTCTCCGGCTGGATCCGGACGATCATCAGGGCGGCCTTGGCGATCTCGTTCTGGAACTCGTGGTCGTGCTCCTCCAGGCCCTCGGGCTTGGCGAAGGTCAGCGAGCCGACCGCGACGTCCGACGGACGCAGCGGCTCGTTCGTGTTCATGTTGACGAGCAGCTTGCCCTTGGACCAGAGCGTGTGACGCAGCTTGTCCTCGGGCAGCGGACCGAGGTCGCGCAGCAGCACGACACCGGAGAGCGGCACCAGCGTGAGCGCGCCGAACATGGTGTTGCGGATCAGCTTGCGGCGGCCGAGCGCGGACTCCTTGGCGCCCTGCTTGAAGTCCGCGAAGACCTTCTCGCGAACCTCGGGCTCCGCCTCGATCGGGTGCCGCTCGTCGGCGATCTCCACGTCCGACATCAGGGTGCGGGCCCAGTGGACCGCGCCCGCGCCGATGCAGAACAGCGCGACGCCGAGCGTCATGCCCAGCGCGAAGTTCAGCGCGCTGATGTGGCCCAGCGGGAAGATGTAGACCGACTTGTCGACCGGGATCGCCACGAACGCGGCGATGAAGGCGATGGTGGCCAGCATCGACACCGTGAACATCAGGGCGACCGAACGCTCGGACCGCTTGGCGGCCCGCTCGTCGACGTCCTGGATCCGGTGCTCGTGGGGGGGCAGGCCCGGGTCGGCGAACGGATGCTCGTCCGCGGGGCTCAGCGCCCCGTGCCCGTGCTCGTCATGTCCTGCGGACTGCTCGGCAGGCAGGTTCTCTTCGGGAATGTCTTGGCTACTCATGACTTCTTGGCCTTTGCGGTCCGGGCGGCGACCCACACGGCGACGGCGATCAGCCCGCCGAGACCGAAGATCCAGCCGAACAGGCCCTCGCTGACCGGCCCGAGGCCGCCGAGCTCGAGACCGCCGGGGCTCTCGGACTTGCTGCTGTTGACCGCGTCCAGGTACGCGATGATGTCCTTCTTGTTCTTCTCCGACAGCGTGGTGTCGGGGAAGGACGGCATGTTCTGCGGGCCGGTCTCCATGGCCTCGTAGATGTGCTTCGGGGAGACACCCTCGAGGTCCGGTGCGTACTTGCCGTGCGTCAGCGCACCGCCCTTGCCGGTGAAGTTGTGGCACTGCGCGCAGTTGGTGCGGAACAGCTCACCGCCCTTGGCGATGTCGGCACCCTGGGGGCCGTACTGCTCCTCGGTCGGGACGGCAGGCCCGGCGCCCAGCGAGGCGATGTAGGCCGCGAGCTGGTCGATCTCGGCCTGGCTGTAGATGTTCTTCTTCTTGGGGACCTGCGGGCCCTGGGAGGTGGCGGCCGGCATACGGCCGGTGGCCACCTGGAAGTCGACGGCCGCGGCGCCCACGCCCACCAGGCTCGGCCCGTCGGAGGTGCCCTGACCGCCGGTGCCGTGGCAACTGGCGCAGCCGACCGAGTAGAGCTTCTTGCCCTCCTCGATGGTGAGGGACTGGGCGGTTTCGTCGGCCTCAGCCTTGCTCGTGGGTGCGAACACGGCGTACAGCCCCCCGCTGAAGAGCAGCGCGAGGAGTAGGACGACGACCGCCGCCAACGGGTGGCGTCGTCGTGCGGAGAGCTTTTTCACGGATTACCCCGGTGTCAGGATCTTCTGCGTCGGTGCTTCTGGGATGCGTGCTTCGTCGGGCGCGCGCTGCGGTCCCGCTACTTGATCATGTAGATCGTGGCGAAGAGGCCGATCCAGACGACATCGACGAAGTGCCAGTAGTAGGACACGACGATCGCGGCGGTCGCCTGCTCGTGGGTGAACCTCCGGGCCGCGTAGGTCCGGCCCAGGACCAGCAGGAAGGCGATGAGACCGCCCGTCACATGCAGGCCGTGGAAGCCGGTGGTCAGGTAGAAGACCGAGCCGTACGGGTCGGAGGACAGGGACAGGCCCGCGTCCTTGACCAGCTCGGTGTACTCGAATACCTGGCCGCCGATGAAGATCGCACCCATCACGAAGGTGACGATGAACCACATCCGCAGCTTCTTCACGTCACCGCGCTCGGCGGCGAAGACGCCGAGCTGGCAGGTGAGCGAGGAGAGCACCAGGATGGTGGTGTTCGCCGCCGAGAACGGGAAGTTGAGATGGCCGGCCATCTCCTTCCAGTGATCGGGACCCGTCACCGATCGCAGGGTGAAGTACATCGCGAAGAGGGCCGCGAAGAACATCAGCTCGGAACTCAGCCAGATGATGGTTCCGACGCTGGTGAGGTTCGGCCGATTGACCGACGGGTGCGCGTGCCCGGTTTCTACTGTCGTTGCTGTCGCCACGACCGACATTATGTCGGTCGCTTATCCCGCCCTCACTCCGGGGGGTGCCGTTCGGAGTGTCTGTGCCGGTCGTACCGGTGTTGACGTGGTGTTCAAGGGAGTAGCATCCGCCCCACGGGCCTGTCCTTACGACGCTGACGTCACGGAGGAACAATGCAGCCGACCGCCACGGTGCTGGTCTACAGCGACGACTCCAACACCCGCGAGCAGGTGCGGCTCGCCACGGGACGGCGGCCGGCGCCGGACGTTCCCTTGGTGGAGTTCGTGGAGTGTGCGACTCCGGGGGCGGTGCTCAAGGAGTTGGACCGGGGTGGGATCGACGTCTGTGTGCTGGACGGTGAGGCCGTGCCGATGGGGGGCATGGGGCTCTGCCGGCAGATCAAGGACGAGGTGTTCGACTGTCCGCCGGTGTTGTTGCTGATCGGGCGGCCGCAGGATGCGTGGCTCGCGACCTGGAGTCGCGCGGAGTCGGCGGTGACGTTGCCGGTGGAGCCGGTGGAGTTTGCGGCGGCCTTGGCTTCCCTGTTGCGGGAGAGGGCGGCTCTGAACGCCTAGAAGCTCGGGACTCCTCGTCGTCGGCGGGTGCGGGTGATCTGTGGCTTGCCGCGCAGTTCCCCGCGCCCCTGGGGACGATGCCCCTGAGGACGTTCAGGCGCTCTGCGGGCGTAGACGGGCCCTGTCGGCTGGTGTCGGGCCCTCCGGGATGCCGGCTGTCAGGGCGCTGCCTGTGCGCCACTGCTTCCACTCGAGGTTCCAGTCGCCGAAACCGTTGCCGAAGGGGGTCATCGTGTCGCCGGCGGAGTTTATGACCTTGACGATGTCGCCCTCGCGGACGTTCTCGTAGAACCACGCGGCGTTCTCGGTGCTCATGCCGGTGCAGCCGTGGCTGACGTTCGCGAAGCCCTGGGAGCCGACGGACCAGGGGGCGGCGTGGACGTACTCGCCGCTGTTGGTGACCCGCACGGAGTGGTGGACGATCAGGTCGTAGAAGTCCGAGGCGCCGATGCTGGCGCTGGTCATGCGGACGGTGCCTTCCTTGGCCAGGACGACCTTGACGCCGTTGCGGGTGTCGTAGCCGGGCATACCCGTGGTGACCGGGATCTGCCGGACGATCTCGTCGTTCTTGTAGACCGTCATCTGGTGGGCCGCGGCGTCCGTGACGGCTATGACCTTGTCGGCGGTGCTGATCGTCAGCGGCTTGGCCTTGCCGCCCCGCATACGGTCGCCGATCTTGATGCCCTCCAGGTTGCTGCGGACCTGGATGGTGGCTTGTGTGGGCCAGTAGTCCTTCGGACGGTAGTGGAGCTTCTTGTCGTCCACCCAGTGCCAGGCGCCGTCCGTGGCGGGCATGGAGGAGACCTTCAGAGCCCGTTCGACCACGGCCCGCTGGGCCCTGTCCTTGACGGGCTGGCTCAGCTCGGCCGTGATGGGCTGGCCGACGCCGTAGGTGCCCGCCTTGGGGCCGAAGGTGACGTCCAGGCGCTTCTTGGTGGTGGGCTTGCCGGTGTCGAAGGTGAGGACCTTGCGGCCGGGCGCCCCGTCCTCGTCCTCGGTGCTCACACGGACCGTGTAGCCGGCGTTGGCGGCCAGCGGTGAGGTGCTGTGCCAGCGGCCGCCGTCGGCGGCGAGTTCGCCGGCCACGTAGCGTCCGGCGGCGTCGTAGGCCGTGACGTCCGTGATGCGCCCGCCGGAGTCCTCGGCGACCACTTCCAGGGGCTTGTCCGGGTCGGCCTTCTTGCGGCCCTCCGAGGGGGCGCTGAAGGAGATCTGGTCCGCCGCGTCGTAGGGGCGGTGGGAGAGCGGGTTGCCGTCCGAGCCGCATGCGGTGACACCCGCGCAGAGGGCTATCACCAGGAGCGCGCAGCTGACGACGGGGCGGGAGTTCGCTGTGTGGCTCATGGCCTCACGCTAGGAAGCCGCGTCAACTGCGGCACGCCGAGTGACTCGTACGAGTGACATATATTGCGGCAAAAGACAGGGGCCCGGACGCTCCTTGCGGAGTGTCCGGGCCCCTGAAGCGCTCGGCTCGAGTTACTGGGTGCGGTTCTCACCGCGGTAGTACTCGAAGACCCAGCCCCAGACGCCGACCAGGATGATCGGCAGCGAGAAGTACAGCAGCCACCAACCGATCGCGATGGCCAGGAAGGCGAGGGCGCCACCGATGGCCAGGGAGAGCGGCTGCCAGCTGTGCGGGCTGAAGAACCCGACCTCGCCGGCGTCGTCCGCGACGTCCGCCTCCTTGTTGTCCTGCGCACCGACGTCGACCCGCTTGGCCGTGAAGCCGAGGTAGAAGCCGATCATGATGCACAGGCCGAAGGCCAGGAAGAGGGCCGTGGTACCGGCCGGCTCCTTCGACCACACGCCATAGACGACCGCCATGGCGAGGACGAAGACGCTCAGCCACATGAACATCTTGCCCTGGATCTTCACTTGCCGGCCTCCTTGCCACCAGCGATGGCCTTCTCGCCGTGACCGACGTTCTCGAGCTGGTCGAGGGCGGCGATCTCCGGGTGGTGCAGGTCGAACGCCGGGGATTCACTGCGGATCCGCGGCATGGTGATGAAGTTGTGGCGGGGCGGCGGGCAGGAGGTGGCCCACTCCAGGGAGCGGCCGTAGCCCCACGGGTCGTCGACGCCGACCGGCTTGCCGTACTTGGCCGTCTTCCACACGTTGTAGAAGAACGGCAGGAGCGACATGCCGAGCAGGAACGAGCTGATCGTCGAGATCGTGTTCAGCGCGGTGAAGCCGTCGGCCGCGAGGTAGTCCGCGTACCGGCGCGGCATGCCCTCGGCACCCAGCCAGTGCTGGACCAGGAACGTGCCGTGGAAGCCGATGAACAGCGTCCAGAAGGTGATCTTGCCGAGGCGCTCGTCCAGCATCTTGCCGGTCCACTTCGGCCACCAGAAGTGGAAGCCGGAGAACATCGCGAAGACCACGGTGCCGAAGACGACGTAGTGGAAGTGCGCCACCACGAAGTACGAGTCGGAGACGTGGAAGTCCATCGGCGGCGAGGCCAGGATGACACCGGTCAGACCACCGAAGGTGAAGGTGATCAGGAAGCCGGTCGCCCAGAGCATCGGCGTCTCGAAGGACAGCGAGCCCTTCCACATGGTGCCGATCCAGTTGAAGAACTTCACACCGGTCGGGACCGCGATCAGGAAGGTCATGAAGGAGAAGAACGGCAGCAGCACACCGCCGGTGACGTACATGTGGTGCGCCCACACCGTCACGGACAGACCCGCGATCGCGATCGTCGCGCCGATCAGCCCCGAGTAACCGAACATCGGCTTGCGGGAGAAGACCGGGATGACCTCGGAGATGATCCCGAAGAACGGCAGCGCGATGATGTACACCTCTGGATGGCCGAAGAACCAGAAGAGGTGTTGCCACAGCAACGCGCCGCCGTTGGCGGAGTCGAAGACGTGCGCACCGAACTTGCGGTCCGCCTCCAGCGCGAACAGCGCGGCCGCCAGGACCGGGAAGGCCAGCAGGACCAGCACACCGGTCAGCAGCACGTTCCAGGTGAAGATCGGCATGCGGAACATCGTCATGCCCGGAGCGCGCATGCAGATGATCGTGGTGATGAAGTTGACCGAGCCGAGGATGGTGCCGAAGCCGGAGAAGGCCAGACCCATGATCCACATGTCGGCGCCGATGCCCGGCGAGCGGACCGCGTCCGACAGCGGGCTGTAGGCGAACCAGCCGAAGTCGGCCGCGCCCTGCGGGGTGAGGAAGCCGCCCACCGCGATGAGCGAGCCGAACAGGTACAGCCAGTAGGCGAACATGTTCAGCCGGGGGAACGCCACGTCGGGCGCGCCGATCTGCAGCGGCATGATCCAGTTCGCGAAGCCGGCGAACAGCGGCGTCGCGAACATCAGCAGCATGATCGTGCCGTGCATCGTGAACGCCTGGTTGAACTGCTCGGTCGACATGATCTGCAGACCGGGCCGGGCGAGCTCGGCGCGCATGAACAGCGCCATCACGCCACCGATGACGAAGAACGCGAACGACGTCGCCAGGTACAGCGTGCCGATCGTCTTGTGGTCCGTCGTCGTCAGCCACTTGACCACGACGCTGCCGCGGTTCTGGCGCCTGACCGGCAGCTCGTCCTGGTAGTGGGACCCTGCTGCCGCGGCACCCTGGGGTTCGTTGAGGATGCTCACAGGTTGTTCGTCTCCCGGTTCTTCTCGTGGCTCGTCTGCGCGATGCCGGCGGGAACGTAACCGTTCTGCTGCTTGTCCACGAGGTCCTTGAGGTGCTGCTCGTAGCGCTCGGGGGAGACGACCTTCACGTTGAACAGCATCCGAGAGTGGTCGACGCCGCAGAGCTCGGCGCACTTGCCCAGGAAGGTGCCCTCCTTGTTGGGGGTCACCTCGAAGGCGTTGGTGTGGCCCGGGATGACGTCCTGCTTCATCAGGAACGGCACCACCCAGAAGGAGTGGATGACGTCACGCGAGGTGAGGACGAAGCGGACGGTCTTGCCCTTGGGCAGCCAGAGCGTCGGGCCCGGGTTGTTGGTCTGCGGGTTCCGGGTGCCGGGGGTACCGCAGTCGTAGACGCCGCCGGCGTTGGCCGGGAAGTCCTTCTTGAACCGGTCCGGGATCGCGTCCAGCTCCGGCGACTTCTTGGCGTCACCCGTGGAACCGGCGACCGGCTCGATGTAGTTGAAGCACCAGCTCCACTGGAAGCCGACCACGTTGACCGTGACGTCGGGCTTCTTCTTGAGGCTGAGCAGCTCTGACTCGTCGCGGGCGGTGAAGTAGAACAGCACCGAGACGATGATGAGCGGGACCACGGTGTACAGCGCCTCGATGGGCATGTTGTACCGGGTCTGCGGAGGAACCTCGACCTTGGTGCGGCTGCGCCGGTGGAAGAAAGCACTCCACAGGATCAGACCCCACACCAGCACGCCAACGGCGAGCGCAGCCGCCCAGGACCCCTGCCACAGGGAGAGGATCCGCGGAGCCTCTTCCGTGGTCGGGGTGGGCATACCAAGGCGGGGGAAGTCTTCCCAGTTGTACGAGCAACCGGTGGCTGTCGCCAAGACCAGGCCCGCGGTCAGTGCCTGCAGCAGCTTCCGCCGCATCGGGCGCCGCGGCGAGCGGTCGGAGCCGTTGGGACTCACGTAGCGCCTTCCCGAGAGTCTCGCCCGCGCGGATCGGCTGCGGCCTGGCCTTCTCGCTGGTCGGTCGCCGCCCTGCGTCGGGCAGGGGTTTGGATGTTTATGCGGACCAAACCCTAGCCGACGCCCTCCGGGGGCTCGCGGGGAGGGGGGCGTTCGCGCGCCGTCGGTCACCCCGAAGGGGTGGGTGGGTCGCCTATTGGGTTGGGGGTGCGGCTTGTGGGGCGAGTGAGGGTGGGTTGTGGCTGTTCGCGCGGTTCCCCGCGCCCCTTGCGGGGTTAGCGTTGCCGTGTGGCTTACTTCGATGCTGCTTCCTCGGCCCCTCTTCATCCTGTTGCTCGTCAGGCGCTGTTGGCCTCGCTCGACGAGGGGTGGGCCGATCCTGCTCGGTTGTACCGGGAAGGGCGGCGGGCGCGGATGGTGCTGGACGCGGCGCGGGAGGCTGCTGCCGAGGCGGTGGGGTGCCGGGCGGACGAGTTGGTTTTCGTCTCGTCGGGGACCCGGGCCGTGCATTCGGGGATCGCGGGGGCGTTGGCCGGACGGCGACGGGTGGGGAGTCACCTGATCGTGTCGGCGGTCGAACACTCCTCCGTGCTGCACTCGGCCGAGGTGCACGAGGCGGCCGGCGGGTCGGTCACGCAGGTGCCGGTCGACCGGGGCGGGGCGGTGGATCCGGCGGCGTACGGCGATGCCCTGCGCGCGGACACGGCACTGGCCTGTCTCCAGTCGACCAACCACGAGGTGGGGACCGAGCAGCCGGTGGCCGAGGTGGCCGAGGTGTGCCGGGCGGCGGGGGTGCCGTTGCTGGTGGACGCGGCGCAGTCGCTGGGGTGGGGGCCGGTGGAGGGCGAGTGGTCGCTGCTCACGGCCAGCGCCCACAAGTGGGGTGGTCCGGCGGGGGTCGGGCTGCTCGTCGTCCGCAAGGGTGCTCGGTTCGCGCCGCAAGGGCCGGTGGACGAGCGGGAGTCGGGGCGGGCGGCCGGTTTCGAGAACATCCCGGCGATCGTGGCGGCGGCCGCGTCGCTACGGGCCGTACGGGCCGAGGCGGCCGAGGAGGCCCTGCGGCTGCGGGAGCTGACGGAGCGGATCCGGGTACGCGTGCCGCGGACGGTGCCGGACGTCGAGGTGGTCGGCGATCCGGTGCGCAGGCTGCCCGGTGTCGTCACGTTCTCCTGTCTCTATGCCGACGGGGAGGCCCTGCTGCACGAGCTGGACCGGGAGGGTTTCTCGGTCTCGTCCGGATCGTCCTGCACGAGCAGCACGCTGACGCCGAGCCATGTGCTCCGGGCGATGGGCGTGCTGAGTGAGGGGAACGTGCGGGTGTCGCTGCCGCTGGGGGCGGCGGAGGAGGATGTCGAGCGGTTCCTGGACGTGCTGCCCGGGGCCGTGGCGGCGGTGCGGGAGAAACTGGGGGCGCCGGTCGCCTCCGAGGTAGCCCGCGAGGAGGACGTCCTGGTCGTCGACTCCCTCGGCAAGCGCTGTCCGATTCCGGTGATCGAGCTGGCGAAGGTCATCGGCGACGTGCCGGTGGGCGGCCTGGTCCGGGTGCTGTCGGACGACGAGGCGGCCCGCTTGGACATTCCGGCCTGGTGCGAGATGCGGGGCCAGGAGTACGTGGGCGAGGAGCCGGCGGACCGGGGAGCGGCGTACTTGGTCCGCCGGGTGAGCTGAACGCCCCTTTTCAGGGGCGCGGGGACTGCGCGACCAGCCCCCACGCACCCGCAGACGAACAGCCCGGCTCTCAGGCCAGGTGCGCCTGAACCTCCGCCGCAGCCTCATCCCCGTACGCCTTGGTGAACCGCTGCATGAAGTGCCCACGCCGCAGCTGGTACTCCTGCGTCCCCACCGTCTCGATGACGAGAGTCGCCAGCATGCAGCCGACCTGGGCCGCACGCTCCAGGGAGACGCCCCACGCGAGGCCCGAGAGGAACCCCGCGCGGAAGGCGTCGCCGACGCCGGTCGGGTCGGCCTTGCGCTCCTCGTCCGGCGTGCCGACCTCGATCGGGTCCTCGCCGACCCGCTCGATGCGCACGCCCCGCGCGCCGAGGGTGGTCACACGGTGGCCCACCCTGGACAGGATCTCCGCGTCGGTCCAGCCGGTCTTGGTCTCGATGAGGCCCTTCTCGTACTCGTTGGAGAAGAGGTACGTCGCCCCGTCCAGCAGGATGCGGATCTCCTCGCCGTCCATCCGGGCGATCTGCTGCGAGAAGTCGGCGGCGAACGGGATGGACCGGGAGCGGCACTCCTCGGTGTGGCGGAGCATGGCCTCCGGGTCGTCCGCGCCGACGGAGACCAGGTCGAGACCGCCGACGCGGTCGGCGACGGTCTTCAGCTCGATGAGGCGGGCCTCGCTCATGGCGCCGGTGTAGAAGGAGCCGATCTGGTTGTGGTCGGCGTCGGTGGTGCACACGAAACGGGCGGTGTGCAGCGTGTCGGAGATGCGGACGGAGCCGGTGTCGACGCCGTGCCGGTCGAGCCAGGCCCGGTACTCGTCGAAGTCCGCGCCCGCGGCGCCGACCAGGATCGGACGGGTGCCGAGCTGTCCCATGCCGAACGCGATGTTCGCGGCGACACCGCCGCGGCGGACGTCGAGCTTGTCGACCAGGAACGACAGCGAGACCGTGTGCAGTTGGTCCGCTACGAGCTGGTCGGCGAAGCGGCCGGGGAAGGTCATGAGGTGGTCGGTGGCGATGGAGCCGGTGACTGCGATGCGCACGGCGTGGACTCTCCTGAGGGAGGGCGGACCTTGACGCTTCACGCTATCGGGTGGGCGGGGCCGCCCTGAAGGTATCGAAACTACCCGATAGTAGATCTTTCTCCATGAGGTCAGGCGTGCATACGGTGCGGATATGACGAACCTCAAGATCCAGGTGCCCGTTCCGGTCGATCTCGAAGGCGATCTGGCGTCGCTGCCGGGTGACGGCGCCCGGATGGCTCCCCACTGGGCGGTTCCCGACCGGGTCGCCTCCCGGCCGGTCTCCCCGGCCCTGATCCACGGTGTGACCGTACCCCAGGCGTCGGCGCGGCTGCTCGACGCGATGTCGGACTACGGGGACTGAGCGGCGCGCTACCGGGAACCGTGCGCTCCCCCGCTGCGTCCCATCGCTGTCCCCCGTAAAGGGGATGCGGGATACGACCCGACAGCGGCCCGTTTCGGACCGGGCCGGGTCCCATGGGACAGCTGTGCAGCCGAAGGAGCGATGCGGTGAACACCGAGCGACCCGACAACGACGACGACGCCAGGGAAGTGGGCGGCGCCGGATCCGCCGACACCCCGGAGGTCGAGGAGCGGGGTTCGGCGGACGCCGCTGAGGCCGCTGAGGCCGCTGAGGCCGCTGAGACTTCCGAGACGTCGGGTGATGGCACGCGGGCTTCCGAGGCGGAGGCGACGGACGACGCGACCGCGACGGCCGAGGAGCCCAGCACCTCGGAAGCCGACGCCGAGAAGACCGACGCGCCCGAGGCCCGGGAAGCCGACGCCGAGGAAGCCGGTACGGACCGTGCCGGCGCCGAGGAAACCGGCCCGACACCGGACCGCGAAGTCGCTGCGGAAAGCCCCCGCGTCCAGGAAACCGGCTCCGGCCCGGCCCCGGAGGCAGACGCGGAAACGCCCCCCGCACCCCACGGCGACCTCCCCCGCGATGAAGAGCACCTGGTCCGTCCGGGCAGTGGGCGGTCGCGGACGCCCGCGATCATCGCCTCCGTCGCCGCCGCCGTGCTGCTGATCGGCGGTGGGGGGGCCTGGCTCGCGGCCAACGCCTCCGGCGGATCCGATGGCGGTACGACGTCCGGCGCGCCCGGTGGGGACGACACTCCCCCGCCGCTCGCCCTCGACGGGTACTCGGATTCGACGTCGGGCGGCGGCAACGGCTTCGCGCCCGGTGAGCCCAACCCCTACGGCGCCAACTACCGGGTCGACGGACCGCTCCCGGACGGTCCCGGCGAAGCCCCGGTGTACCGGGCGCGGGGTGAGGTCACCAAGGGCGACGTGGCACGGTTGGCGAAGGCCCTCGGGGTCGCGGGGACACCGGTGGCGCAGGGCGAGGCCTGGAAGGTCGGGGCAGGTCAGGACGGTTCGGGGCCGAGCCTCCAGGTGAACAGGCAGGCGCCCGGAGCCTGGACCTTCAGCCGGTACGCCCCGGGCACCGACAACTGCAAGGGCACCGACGCCTGCACCGCTCCGCAGTCCGGCGGCAGCCCGGTGAGCGAGGCGGAGGCCGAGAAGGCCGCGGCGCCCGTGCTGAAGGCGTTGGGTCAGGACGACGCGAAGCGGGACGCGAGCCAGGTCATGGGCGCCCAGCGGGTGGTGAACGCCGCTCCCGAGGTCGGCGGACTGCCGACGCACGGCTGGACGACCGGGGTCACGGTCGGCTCCGACGGCGAGGTCGTCGGCGGCAGCGGTCAGCTGAAGACGCCGGTGGAGGGGGACACGTACCCCGTGGTCGGCGCGAAGAAGGCACTGGAGCTGATGGAGGAGCGGCCGACGGGCGACCACCGCATGGGCATCGGCGGCTGCGCGAGCCCCGCGCCTCTGAAGGACCGGCTGGAGCAGCCCTGCGGGTCGTCGGCGAGCGGCGCTCCCGAACAGGACGCGGTGACGGTACGGAACGCGGTGTTCGGGCTGGCCTCGCACTTCGTGGACGGGCGGCAGGCCCTGGTGCCGTCCTGGCTGTTCGAGGTGACGGCACCGGGCGCGAAGGACCCGTTCACGGTGACGTACCCGGCGGTCGACCCGAAGTACCTGGCCTCCCCCACGCCGAGCGAGCCGAGTGACAAGCCGACGTCGGCTCCCGAGCCGCGTGACGTCAAGGTGGAGGGCTACCGGGCCGAGGGCTCGGAGCTGACCGTGACCTTCACGGGCGGGGTGTGCTCCGACTACGACGTGAAGGCGAGCGAGAGCGGGGACGAGGTGAAGGTCACGGTGACCTCGACCCCGTGGCCGGACAAGGTCTGCATCATGATCGCGAAGCGGTTCCAGGAGACCGTGCAGCTGGACGAGCCGCTCGGCGACCGCGAGGTCGTGGGCTCGAACGGCAAGGCGGTCCCGCTGGCCAAGGAGGGCGCGCGGCTGCCGGCTCCCCCGACACGGGAGCGATAGGCCAGCAGAGCGCGAAGGCGGCGGCCCCGTCGGAGGGGGCCGCCGCCTTCGTCATGTCCGCGGCCGCGGGAAGCGGCTCGGCAGGCTCAGCTGAAGGAGTCGCCGCAGGCGCAGGAGCCCGTCGCGTTCGGGTTGTCGATCGTGAACCCCTGCTTCTCGATCGTGTCCACGAAGTCGATCGTGGCGCCGCCCAGGTACGGGGCGCTCATGCGGTCGGTGACGACCTTCACACCGCCGAAGTCCTTCTCGACGTCGCCGTCGAGGGAACGCTCGTCGAAGAAGAGCTGGTAGCGCAGGCCGGAGCAGCCGCCGGGCTGGACGGCGACGCGCAGCGCGAGGTCGTCGCGGCCTTCCTGGTCGAGCAGGGTCTTGACCTTGTCCGCGGCGGCGTCGGTCAGGATGATGCCGTCGCTGACGGTGGTGGTCTCGTCCGATACGGACATCTACATCTCTCCCGGGTTGTACGGAGACTGCTTGCCGACGGGTCCAACCGGCGGGGCCGCGGATTCATTCCGGGCCGGGCGCTCGATCTCGGCTCCTTTTCATGCTCGCACACGCGCCGGGAACCGGAAAACGGCTCTTTTAGGGCCGTCCCGGGAATGAACGGCGGCTCACCGGGATTCACGTCACACCGACGCTATGGCCATCGTCAAAGTGACGTGAAGCGGTTATGATAGATAGCGTCAAATCGACGAAAAGTCGCGGAACAGAAAGGGTGCGTGTCGTGACCACCGCCCAAACCCAGGAGCTCGACGTACAGCCGACGCCCCTCGCCCTGCTGCTCCTCGGCCGTGAGGCCGACCCGAAGAGCGAGCGGGGCGTGGAGTGTCCAGGCGACCTGCCCTCGCCGTCCGACCCGGACCTGGTGGAGCGCGCCCGCAAGGCGAAGGAGAAGCTCGGGGACAAGGTCTTCGTGCTCGGCCACCACTACCAGCGCGACGAGGTCATCCAGTTCGCCGACGTCACGGGGGACTCCTTCAAGCTGGCCCGGGACGCGGCGGCGCGTCCGGAGGCCGAGTACATCGTGTTCTGCGGTGTGCACTTCATGGCGGAGTCCGCGGACATCCTGACGTCCGACGACCAGAAGGTCGTCCTGCCCGACCTCGCCGCCGGCTGCTCGATGGCCGACATGGCGACGGCCGAGCAGGTCGCGGAGTGCTGGGACGTGCTGACCGAGGCCGGGATAGCCGAGCAGGTCGTGCCCGTCTCGTACATGAACTCGTCCGCCGACATCAAGGCGTTCACGGGCAAGCACGGGGGCACGATCTGCACCTCCTCGAACGCCAAGCGGGCCCTGGACTGGGCCTTCGAGCAGGGGGAGAAGGTGCTGTTCCTGCCGGACCAGCACCTGGGCCGCAACACCGCCGTGCGCGACATGGGCATGTCCCTGGACGACTGCGTCGTCTACAACCCGCACAAGCCGAACGGCGGCCTGACGGCCGACGAGCTGCGCGCCGCGAAGATGATCCTGTGGCGCGGCCACTGCTCGGTGCACGGCCGCTTCAGCCTGGACTCGGTGAACGACGTGCGCGAGCGCATCCCGGGCGTGAACGTCCTGGTCCACCCCGAGTGCAAGCACGAGGTCGTGGCCGCGGCGGACTACGTCGGCTCGACGGAGTACATCATCAAGGCCCTGGAGGCCGCGCCGGCCGGCTCCAAGTGGGCCATCGGCACGGAGCTGAACCTGGTCCGCCGACTGGCGAACCGTTTCGCGCCGGAGGGCAAGGAGATCGTCTTCCTCGACAAGACGGTCTGCTTCTGCTCGACCATGAACCGCATCGACCTCCCGCACCTGGTCTGGGCCCTGGAGTCGCTGGCCGAGGGCAACCTCGTCAACCGCATCGAGGTGGACAAGGAGACGGAGGCGTTCGCGAAGCTGGCGCTGGAGCGGATGCTGGCGCTGCCGTAACCACCGCCCTGCCCTGTCACCCCGAGTGGGGTTTCCGCTCGGGGTCGGCGAGGTCGAGGCTGAAGACGCCTCCGCCCGGTGTGGCCGCGATCAGCGCGCGCCCGTTGACCAGCACCACAGGGCCGCTCTCGCCGGCGGACGGCCGCGCCGTCTGCTCGGCGCGTGGCGGTCTCTGCCACAGCAGTGTGCCCTTGCGTGCGTCGAGAGCCGCCATGCGGCCGTCGTTACCTGCCACGTACACGGTGCGCGTACGCGCGTCGTATGTGGCCGCGCCGGGCTGTTGCACTCCGGTCCGGGTCTGCCACAGCGCACTGCCCGTCCAGGGCGAGACAGCGGTCACCTCGCCGCCCGACGAGGCGAACCACAAGGTGCCGCCCGCCAGAGTCGCGTTTCCGTGGTACTTCTCCGCCAGCTTCGTCTGGGTGAGGGAGCCCTTGTCCATCAGCACGATCTCGGCGTAGGCCGTGTCACCGCCCGGCCCTTCCGTCCGGCTCGGTTCCAGGAAGACCAGCCGGCCGTCGTAGGCCCCGAGCAAATCGACACCGTCCGGTGCCGCCAGCCGTCGGGCCGAGCCGTCGGCGAGGTCCAGCGCGACGATGAGGGAGTCCTGGCGGCCCTCCTGCGGCTCCGAGACGCACTCCAGGTACAGGGCCTCGTCGGCCGGGGTGAGTCCGCAGGAGTGGTCGGCGGGCAGCGGGGTCGTCCAGCGCTCGGTGCCGGTGCGCGGCGAGCGCGCGGTCAGTGAGCGGCCGCGGCCGCCGTCCGGCAGCACCACCAGGTCGCCGACCACGACCGGGGCGGCGTTCAGGTCGTTGACCGGACGCGACCACAGTCGTTCACCCGTCCCGGCGTCGAGAGCGACGACACTGGTCAGTGCGTCGTCGAGGAAGCCGTGCGAGACGACTTGCCGCACCAGCACGGTGTCGTCCCGGACACCGAGGACGGTCGAGGAGTAGGTTCCCTCGCCGGTTCCGGAAGGTGCGACATCGGCCCGCCAGACGGTCCTGCCGGTCCGCCCGTCCAGGCGTACGGGAAGGATCCGGGCGCCGCCGCAGTAGACCGCGCCCTCGTGCACCTGGCAGCCGGGCCCCGTGGCGTCGCCGTCGGCGCGGTCCAGTGCCTGCTTCGCGCCGCGCGGGGCCGACTCGTACACGGTGGTCTGCCAGGGCCGCCAGGTCTCCGGGCTTCCGCTGCCCGCCTGTCCCGGGCCGATCAGCAAGTAGGCCGTCAGTCCGAGCACGAGAGCTCCGACCGTGCCGATCGCGGCCGGCAGTGGCCAAGGGCGCCCGCCGCGGGTGAGGGCTGGGGTGTCTCTCGGGTCGGGAGGGCTCTCGGGCCGGGATCCGGCCTGGTCCGGCCGCAGCGTCACGGTGGACGAGTCGCCCGCCTCCGGCTCCGGCAGGGCTGTCGCGAATTCCCGGGCCAGTTCGTCGAGTCCGGGCCGGCCCGCGGCGTCCTTGGTCAGGCAGCGCTCAAGGAGCCCGCGCAGCGGCTGACCGACCCCGTCCAGCACGGGGTCGTCGTGGACCACACGGTACGCCGTCAGGTAGGGGCTGTCCGCGTCGAAGGGACCGCGCCCGGTGACGGCGTACACCAGCAGCGCTCCGAGCGAGAAGACGTCCGAGGCCGGGCCGGCCTCTCGGGCGTCGACGAGCTGTTCCGGGGACATGAAGGGCGGGGTGCCGATCATCTGGCCGGTCTCGGTCAGTGTCTGGTGGTTCTCCGCCGCGCGGGAGATGCCGAAGTCGATGACGCGGGGCCCGTCCTCGGCCAGCAGGACGTTGGCCGGCTTCAGGTCCCGGTGCACCACCCCGGCCCGGTGGATGTCGCGCAGTGCCTCGACCAGGCCCAGGGCCAGCCCGCGCACTTCGGCGTCCGGGAGGGCGCCCCGGTCGCGGATCCGCCGGGCCAGCGAGGGCCCGGGCACGTACTGGGTCGCCATCCAGGGCCGCGCCGCTTCGGGGTCCGCGTCCAGGACCGGTGCGGTGAAGGCTCCGCTGACCTTGCGGACGGCCGCGATCTCCTGCCGGAACCGGGTGCGGAAGACGGCGTCCGCTGCGTACTGGGCGTGCACCACCTTGAGGGCGACGTCACGGCCCGACCGTGCCCTGCCCCGGTAGACGACCCCCATACCTCCGGCCCCGAGCCGGTCGACGAGCTTGTAGCCGCCGACCGACTTCGGGTCGTCCCTGTGCAGCGGCACGCCCGAATTCCCTTCCCCCGTAGAGCTGTTCGAGGCCCACAGGATACGTAACGGCACATGACGGCGGCCGGGCACCGACCGTGGAGGTCCGGTGCCCGGCCGCCGCCGGGTCAGGCCGTCACACGCCCGCGTGCTCCGGCTCCGCCGCGTCCGTCCGCTGGGCCGGCAGGCCCTTCTTCGCCGCGCGCTTCTTCGCCCGGCGCTCCTTGCGGAGCTCGAACATCGCGTACAGCGTGGGCACCAGCAGCAGCGTCAGCAGGGTCGACGTCACCAGGCCGCCGATCACGACCACGGCCAGCGGCTGGGCGATGAAGCCGCCCTCGCCGGTGATGCCGAGGGCCATCGGCAGCAGGGCGAAGATCGTCGCCAGGGCCGTCATGAGGATGGGCCGCAGACGGTGGCGACCGCCCTCGACCACGGCCTCGACGACGCCGTAACCCTGCTTGCGGTACTGGTTGATCAGGTCGATCAGGACGATCGCGTTCGTCACCACGATGCCGATCAGCATCAGCATGCCGATCATCGCGGGGACGCCCATCGGCGTGCCGGTGGCCACCAGCAGGCCGATCGCGCCGGTGGCCGCGAACGGGATGGAGACGAGCAGGATCAGCGGCTGGACCAGGGACCGGAAGGTGCCGACCAGCAGCATGAAGACGATCGCGATGGCCGCCAGCATCGCCAGGCCCAGGTTGGCGAACGCCTCGTCCTGGTCCTCGGAGACACCGCCGATCGAAGCCGTGGCGCCCGCCGGGAGCTTCAGCGCGTTGATCTCGGACTGGAGCTTGGTGCTCACCGCGCCCGTGTTGTCGCCGGTCGGCTTCGCGGTGATGGTGGCCGCGCGCTGGCCGTCGATACGGGTCATGGACACCGGGCCGTCGACCAGCTTGACCGTCGCGATGTCGCCGAGCTTCACCGCGCCGCCGAGACGCAGGTCCTGAAGCTGCTTCAGGGTCTGCGCGGGCTTCGCCGATCGGATGACGACGTCGCGCTCGGTGTCGTCCAGGACCGCCTTGGCCGCCGGGGTGCCGCGGACGGCCTGGGCGACGGCGGCACCGAGGGTCTGGTCGTTGAAACCGGCCGCGGCCGCCTTGTCGTCGGCCTTCACGGAGATGCGCGGCACGCTGGTCGACAGGTCGCTGGTGACGTCCGTGACGTCGTCGAGCGAGGCGACCGTCTTGCGGACCTCCTCGGACGCCGTGCGCAGGACGTCGGCGTCGGCGGCCTTCACGACCACGCTGAGGTCCTGGGCGCCGAAGCCGTCACCGGCGGAGATGGTGGTCGTGCCGATGCCCTTCAGCCCGGCGAGGCCCTTCTCGATGCTGTCCTGGACGTCCTCGTACGACGCCGAGTCGTCCAGCATCACCTGGTACGAGGCCTGGTTGGTGTCCGTACCGCCGCCGAAGGCCGCCATGAAGCCGGACGAGCCGACCGTGACCTGGTAGTCCTTCACGCCCTTGGTGCCGGAGAGGAGTTGCTCGACCTTCTTGGCCTGGGCGTTGGTCGCCTCCAGGCTGGTGCCGGGCTTCAGCTCCTGCTTGACGGCGAGGACCTCGACCTCGCCCTGGTCGAAGAAGTTCGTCTTCAGCAGCGGCGCCATGCCGAACGTGCCGACCAGGACGACGATCGCGAGGGCCACGCTGGTGAGCCGGCGGCGGGTCGCGAAGCGCAGGACAGGGACGTAGATGCGCTGGAGGCGGCTCTTGGCCTCCTTCTCCTCGGCGAGCCTGCGGGCCTCGTCCGCGTCCTCCGGGGTGCCCTTCGGGGGTCGCAGGAACCAGTACGACAGCACCGGTACGACTGTCAGGGAGACGAGCAGGGACGCCAGCAGCGCGGCCGTGACGGTGAGGCTGAACGAGCCGAACAGCTCGCCCACCATGCCGCCGACCAGGCCGACCGGCAGGAACACCGCGACCGTGGTGAGCGTCGAGGACGTCACCGCGCCCGCGACCTCGCGGACGGCGTCGAGGATGGCCGACCGGCGCTCCTCACCGTAGCCGAGGTGCCGCTTGATGTTCTCCAGGACCACGATCGAGTCGTCGACGACCCGGCCGATGGCGATGGTCAGCGCGCCCAGCGTCAGGACGTTCAGCGACAGGTCGCGGGTCCACAGCACGATCAGGGCGAGGACCACGGACAGCGGGATGGACACCGCCGTCACGAGGGTCGAGCGGATCGAGGCCAGGAAGACCAGGATCACCAGGACCGCGAAGAGCAGACCGAGCGCGCCCTCGGTGGTGAGGCCCTTGATGGACTTCGACACCGCGGGGCCCTGGTCGCTGACGACCGTGAGGGTCGCGCCGGTACCGAGGTCCTTTCGCAGGTCGGGCAGCTTGTCCCGGACGGCGTCGGAGATCGCCACCGCGCTGCCGTCGCGGTCCATGGTGACGGCGACGGCGAGGCTGGGCTTGCCGTCCGTGCGGGTGATGGAGTCGGCCGGGGCCTCCTGCTGCTTCACGGTGGCGACGTCGCCGAGGCGCACCGGTTTGCCCTTGCCGGGCTCGCCCGTGACCATCAGGTCCTGGATCTGCTTCAGCGAGGTGAAGCCGCCGCCGACCTGGACCGTGCGGTTGGCGCCGCCCTCGTCGAAGGAGCCGGCCGGGACGGTGGCGCCGCCCGCCTGGAGGGCCTGGACGAGGGACTGCGAGGTCAGACCCGCCTTCGCCAGCTCGGCGTCGTCGGGCGTGACGGCGACCTGGAGGTCCCGCACTCCGTCGACGGTGACCTGACCGACGCCGTCGATGCTCTTCAGGTCCGGCACGACGGTCTTGTCGAGCTGGTCGGCCAGGGCCTGCTGGTCCCGGTCGGAGGTGACGGCGAGGACGACGGTGGGGATGTCGTCCGTGGAGCCGGCGACGACCTGCGGGTCGACATCGTCCGGGAGCTGGACGCGGGCCCGGTTGACGGCCTGCTGCACGTCGGCGACGAGCTGTTCGGTGCCGTCGCCGTAGTCGAAGGACGCCATGATCACGGCGTTGCCCTCGGTGGCGGTGGACGTCACGCCGCTGATGCCGTCGACGGCTTCGAGGCTGTCCTCGATGGGCTCGACGACCTGCTTCTCGACCACGTCCGGGGACGCGCCCTGGTAGGGCGCCAGCACGGACACCATGGGCAGTTCGATGGTGGGCAGCAGCTGCTGCTTGAGCTGGGGTATCGCGATCGCCCCGAAGACGAGCGCGATGATCGACATCAGCCCTATCAGGGCCCGTTGCGCGAGGCTGAATCTCGACAGCCAGGACATGGTCAGGGTCTCTCTTCTGTTTAGCGGCAGAAGCGGCAGCGGGCGCGCAGATGAGCGCCCGCCCTTACACCCTGAGCCATCGGCGAGACCCGTTCCGTAGGCCCCAAGTCCCGTTCCTTATACGGCGCATACTCCGGCCGCAGTACGCCCGGGGCGAGCTCACTCCACCCTTGGACGGACCAGGCCGGACTCGTACGCGATGACCACCAGCTGGGCCCGGTCCCGGGCGCCCAGCTTGGCCATGGCCCGGTTGACGTGCGTCTTCACCGTCAGCGGGCTGACTTCCAGCCGCTCGGCGATCTCGTCGTTGGAGTGTCCACCCGCGACCTGGACCAGCACCTCGCGCTCCCGCACGGTGAGCGAGTCCAGCCGCTCACCGCGGGCCGGGTCGCGGTCGTCCGCGTCGGGGTCCTCCTGGGCGAGGAAACGGGCGATCAGGCCCGTGGTGGCCGCCGGGGACAGCAGGGCCTGACCGCCGGCCGCGGTCCGGATGGCGGTCAGCAGTTCCTCGGGCTCGGAGCCCTTGCCGAGGAAGCCGGAGGCGCCGGCGCGCAGCGACTGCACGACGTAGTCGTCGACCTCGAACGTCGTCAGGATGACCACGCGGACGTCGGCGAGGCCG
The DNA here is from genome assembly GCF_055585925.1 of Streptomyces sp. NPDC052064. Taxonomy (NCBI): domain Bacteria; kingdom Bacillati; phylum Actinomycetota; class Actinomycetes; order Kitasatosporales; family Streptomycetaceae; genus Streptomyces; species Streptomyces sp. NPDC052064. The sequence goes on along the minus strand of NZ_JBVJJE010000003.1, from coordinate 237,662 downwards.
GGGTCGGCGCTGATCATGCGGGTCGCCGCGAGACCGTCGGTGCCGGGCATGCGGATGTCCATGAGGACGACGTCGGCGCGCTGCTCCTTCGTCATCCGCACCGCCTCCAGGCCGTCGGAGGCCTCGCCCACCACCTCCATGTCGGGCTCGGAGTCGACGAGCACGCGAAAGGCGCTGCGGAGCAGCGCCTGGTCGTCGGCGAGCAGGACACGGATCGTCATGCGGGGTCCTCCCCGGGTGTGCGGTTCTTGACCGGCAGGATCGCATGGACACGGAAACCGCCGCCGTAGCGGGGACCGGTGGTGAGGGTGCCGCGCAGGGCGGTGACGCGTTCGCGCATGCCGAGCAGCCCGTGCCCGCCGCCGCTGCCCGGGTCCTCGTCCTCTCCGCTGCCGTCGTCCAGGACGGTGATCTCGATGTTGGGTCCGACCCGTACGACGCTGACCTCGGCGTTGGCCTGCGGCCCGGCGTGCTTCTGCACGTTGGTGAGGGCCTCCTGGATGATCCGGTAGGCGGCCAGGTCGACGGCTGCGGGGAGGGGGGTGCCCTGGTCGGCGCGGGCGACCTCGATGTGCAGGCCGGCGTTGCGGAAGGTGCCGGTGAGTTCGTCGAGGCGGTCCAGGCCGGGGGCGGGTTCGGTGGGGGCCTCCGGGTCGCCGGACTGTCTGAGCAGTCCGACGGTGGCCCGGAGTTCGTTGAGGGCGGAGCGGCTGGCCTCCCGGACGTGGGCGAGGGCCTCCTTCGCCTGGTCGGGGCGCTTGTCCATGACGTGCGCGGCGACGCCGGCCTGGACGTTGACCAGGGCAATGTGGTGGGCCACGACGTCGTGCAGGTCGCGGGCGATCCGCAGGCGCTCCTCGGCGACCCGGCGGCGGGCCTCCTCCTCGCGGGTGCGTTCGGCGCGTTCGGCGCGTTCGCGGATGGCCTGGACGAAGGCTCGGCGGCTGCGGACCGCGTCGCCGGCGGTGGCGCCGATGCCGGTCCAGGCGAAGATCGCGAGGTTCTCCTGGGCATACCAGGGCAGGCTGCCGGCGGCCATGGCGGAGCCGGTCAGGACGGTCATGGTGAGCAGGCCGACGCGCCAGGTGGTGGGGCGGTCGGTGGTGGAGGCGACGGTGTACAGGGCGATGACCGCGGACATGGCGACGGGGGCGCGGGGGTCGCCGGTGACGGACTCGATGACGGAGACCGTGCCGGTGAGGCAGAGGACCGTCATGGGGGCGCGGCGGCGGAAGACCAGGGCGGCGGCACCGAGGGCGATGAGGAGGAGGCTGAGGAGGTCGGGGGTGCGGAGGGCCCAGCTGACGCTGTCCCGGTGGCGGGGCTCGACGAACGACCCGGCGACCATGCAGACCAGGACGCCTGCGGCCAGGACCGCGTCCATGGCCAGGGGGTGTGCCTTGGCCTGGCGTTTGGCCCGTTGGAGGGTGCTCACGGGGATTTACGGTAGCCGGGGTGGACTCGAGCAGGGGAGACCTCCATCGCCCCGGCAGCACGACTGCCCGCGCGTCACGAGCCCGGAATCAAGCCGTCGTCGCTCAGGAGTTCCCGGACATCCTCAAGGGACGCGTCCGGGGACGGGAGGATCAGTTCCGATGGTTCAAGGGAGTCGTCCGGCAGGGGTTCGCCCAGGTCCCGGACCCTGGTCAGCAGGGCCTGGAGGGTGCGGCGGAAGCCGGGGCCGTCGCCGTTCTCCATTTCGGCCAGGAGTTCGTCGTCCAGCTTGTTCAGTTCGGTGAGGTGGCCGTCGGCCAGCCTCACCTGGCCCTCCCCCATGATCCGTACGATCATGTCGCCCTCCTCGGCGTGGGCCCCTACTGCTTGTCGAAGCGCGGGGTGTCCTGCGGCTGCTGCCCGGACTGCTGCTGGCTCGTGCCACCTTCGAGGGCCTGCTGCCCACCGCTCGAGCCGCCGGCCAGCTCGGCCTTCATCCGCTGAAGTTCCAGCTCTACATCCGTACCACCGGAGAGCCGGTCCAGCTCGGCCTGGATGTCGTCCTTGTGCATGCCGGACTGGTCGTCCAGGGCACCGGAGGCGAGCAGCTCGTCGATGGCGCCGGCGCGGGCCTGGAGTTGGGCCGTCTTGTCCTCGGCCCGCTGGATCGCCAGGCCGACGTCGCCCATCTCCTCGGAGATGCCGGAGAAGGCCTCGCCGATGCGGGTCTGCGCCTGGGCCGCCGTGTACGTCGCCTTGATCGTCTCCTTCTTCGTACGGAAGGCGTCGACCTTGGCCTGGAGCCGCTGGGCCGCGAGGGTGAGCTTCTCCTCCTCGCCCTGGAGCGTCGCGTGCTGGGTCTCCAGGTCGGTCACCTGCTGCTGGAGGGCGGCACGGCGGGACAGCGCTTCGCGGGCCAGGTCCTCACGGCCCAGCGCGAGCGCCTTGCGGCCCTGGTCCTCCAGCTTGTTGGACTGGGACTGCAACTGGTTCAGCTGGAGTTCCAGGCGCTTGCGCGAGGTCGCCACGTCGGCGACGCCACGGCGGACCTTCTGGAGCAGCTCCAGCTGCTTCTGGTACGAGTAATCGAGGGTCTCGCGCGGGTCCTCGGCCCGGTCAAGGGCCTTGTTCGCCTTCGCGCGGAAGATCATCCCCATACGCTTCATGACACCGCTCATGGGCTTCGCGCGCCCCCTTCTGACCGACTCCGGCTCCAGCACCTGCGACAGAACCCACAGTACGGGCCCTGCATCCATTACCGCACTGTTCGGGGACGGATGCGCTCATCCCCAAGGACGACTGAGCACGCTCCCGCTCCGGCGTAGGGAGTAGGTGATCCCCGGGGCCACCGGGCGTACCCCCGGTAACCGGAGCCGTACCTCCCGGGGAACGACCGGGTGCGCACACAACGTCCCCTCTGTCCCCTTACAGACGACTGGTGTTGCCGGATCGTTCCCCGCGGGACTGGGGTCCATGCCCGGGAAGCCCTTACCCTTGGGTTTTGTGTTCCGTAGCCGTGCGAAGGATGAGAAGGCCCAGGCAGCCGACAAGGCGCCGGTGAACTTCTCCAAGCAACCCCGCGACCCGCAGGCCCCGAAGGGCAGGCCCACGCCCAAGCGCAGTGAGGCCCAGTCCCAGCGCCGCAGCGTCGCCAACACGTCGATGACGCGGAAGGAGGCCGCCAAGCGGCAGCGCGAGGAGCGCCGCAGCGCGCTGGAGCGCCAGCGCCAGGCGCTGGCGAGCGGCGACGAGCGGTACCTGCCCGCGCGTGACAAGGGACCGGTCCGCCGGTTCGCGCGCGACTTCGTCGACTCGCGGTTCAACATCGCGGAGTTCTTCCTGCCGATGGCCGTCGTCATCCTCGTGCTGAGCATGGTGCGGGTGGCCGCGCTCCAGAACATCGCGCTGCTGCTGTGGCTCGTGGTGATCGTGCTGATCGTGCTCGACTCGTTCGTCTCGGCCTTCCGCCTGAAGAAGCAGCTCAACGAGCGCTTCGCGGACGAGAACAAGCGCGGCGCGGTCGCCTACGCCCTGATGCGCTCTCTCCAGATGCGCCGGCTCCGGCTGCCGAAGCCGCAGGTCAAGCGCGGAGAGCGGCCCTGACCGCGACGTCGTTCTCCGGGAGCGCGGCGGATGCCTGGCTGGACAAGCCGGGCGGGCTGCGCGATGTCGTCCGGCAGGAGCTGGTGGCCCGGCAGTTGGACGAGCAGATAGTCGGGCGCTTCCCGGTCGGGCAGCGGCTGCGGGTGCTCGACGTGGGCATGGGCCAGGGCACGCAGGCGCTGCGGCTGGCCCGGGCCGGGCACCAGGTGACCGGTCTGGAGCAGGACGCGAGGATGATCGCCGTGGCCCGGGAGTCCCTCGCCGGGGAACCGGAGGGCATCCGGGAGCGGATGCGGATCATCGAGGGCGACGGCCGGGACACCGGCGTGCACTTCCTGCCGGGCAGTTTCGACGTGGTGCTCTGCCACGGCGTCCTCATGTACGTGGAGGAGCCCGACCCGCTGCTGGCGGGCCTGGCCCGGATGCTCGCGCCCGGCGGGCTGCTGTCCCTGCTCGTGCGCAACGGGGACGCGCTCGCGATACGGCCGGGGCTGTCCGGCGACTGGGCGGGCGCGCTGGCCGCCTTCGACACGACCGCTTATCTCCCCCATTCTCGAACAGACTCGAACGGGGGGACCCCCATCCGCCTGGGGCTGGACGTACGGGCGGACCGGCTGAAGGACCTGACGGCGACGCTCGCCGGGATCGGGGCGCCGCTGCACGCCTGGTACGGGGTGCGGGTGTTCACGGACACGGCGGCGGACGGCGCGGAGGTCCCGGCCGACGTGGAGACGCTGCTCGCGGTGGAGGAGAAGGCCGGGCGCACGGATCCGTACCGCGGGGTGGCGGCGCTCCTGCATCTGTGCGGCGTGCGCGGCTGACACACGGAAGAGGGGTGGGCGGGGGCCGTCGGCCCCCGCCCCGGGCTCACGCGTCGGCCGCGTGCAGGCTCATCGGCCCGTAGATCTCCACGGCGTCCTCGAACAGCCGCACCTGGTCGGCGCCCCCCTCCTTCAGGGCCTTCCAGTGCTCCCCGATCCAGGACTCGGCGTCCCCCTGGGTGGGGAACTCCTCCGGCGGCACCGCGGGCTGGACCTCCGTCCCGTCGGTCTTCTCGAACCGCCACGTCCATGCCGCCATGTACGCCTCCCATGTGTGTGAGCACACTGCACAGCGGAAGCCGGATCTTGGTCCGGCTCCTGCCCAGAGCCTATGCGCTCCGCCGGGTGTGCCGTCATAGGACTGCGGGTGACCACTCACGTGCGGGTTGTCACGCGCGAATTCCGTATGAGCCCGCGCCGGCACCCCGCACGAGGCTCCATACGGGGATCCGGATGCTCCATAAGGGCTCCAGGCGCGCAGGAGCCGCGTGGGCACGCGAAAATCGGTGCGTGGAACTCACTCTCCTCGGCACCGGCGCCCCCGCGGGACTCCCCCGCCCCGACTGTCCCTGCGCGGCCTGTGCGGCTGCCCTCGGCCCGGAAGCGCGGGCGGCCACCGCGCTGCTCCTGGACGGGGCGCTGCTGCTCGATCTGACGCCCGGAGCCGCGTTCGCGGCGGCGCGGGCGGGCCGTTCCCTGACCGGCGTACGGCAGGTGCTGCTGTCGCATCCGCACGACGGGCCCGCGGTCGAGGTGCCGGCCGGGCTGCCGCAACCCGGACGGGTGCCGGACTGGCGGGAGTTGACGCTGCTGACGGGGCACCGGGTGCGGGCGGTGGCGATGGACTCGCCGGGCACCGGGTACGCGGTGACCGCGCCGGAGGGGCAGCGGCTGCTGTACCTGCCACCGGGCGGGGCGCCGGCGGGGCTCGAGGCGCCGGCCGAGTCGTACGACATGGTGCTCGCGGATGTCGTGGGGCGGCCGGACGCGCTGGCGAAGCTGCGGGCGGTGGGTGCGGTGGGGCCGACGACCGATGTGGTCGCCGTCCATCTGGACCACGACGTGCCGCCCGGGCCGGAGCTCGGGCGGCGGCTCGCGGCAGCCGGGGCGCGGGCCGTGCCGGACGGGACGACGCTGGCAGTGGGGGCGTACGAGGACGTGCCGGATGTGCCACGGCGGACGCTGGTGCTGGGCGGGGCGCGGTCGGGCAAGTCGGTGGAGGCCGAGCGGAGGCTGGAGGCCTTTCCGGACGTGCTGTACGTGGCGACGGGCGGGTCGCGGAACGGGGACACCGAGTGGTCGGCGCGGGTGGCCGCGCACCGGGAGCGGCGGCCGGGGTCGTGGCAGACGGCCGAGACGTGCGATCTGGTGCCGCTGCTGGAGGAGGAGGGGCCGCCGTTGCTCATCGACTGTCTGTCGTTGTGGCTGACGGATGCGATGGACGTGGCGGGGGCGTGGGACGACGCGGTGTGGGCGGAGCGGGGGGAGAAGGCGTTGCGGGAGCGGGTGCGGGAGTTGACGGAGGCGGTGCGGGCGACTCGGCGGACTGTGGTCGCCGTGTCGAACGAGGTGGGGTCGGGGATCGTGCCGTCGACCGCGTCGGGGCGGCGGTATCGGGATGAACTCGGGCGGTTGAACGCGGGGTTCGCGGACGAGTGTGAGCATGTTCTGCTGGTGGTGGCGGGGCAGGCTGTGGTGCTGCGGGGGTGAACAGTGCTCGGCGTCCGGGCTGGGGCCGGGTGGGTGCGCAGCTCAGCGCGACGAGGTGCCGCTGCGCCCCCTCCCCCATCGCCCCGAGCGGCACGACTGCCCGCAGCTAACCGGGTTTGTGGGCGATCAAGCGGTACGTGTTCGCGAAACGCGTGCGACGGGCGACCGGGGCCAGGAGGTGGTCCGCAGCCGATGCCAGGGCCACCAGGGGGATGCCCGCCCGCAGGAGGGCCGTGCGGGTGTGGTGGTGGAGCGGGGGTGGAGGGATCGCTCGCCAGGGGGTGTCGGGGGCGGGGAGTGCGTGGGAGAGGGCCAGGGCCGTGGCGCCGGAGAGGTCGTGGGGGATGTGGACGGGGCGGTGGTCCAGGAGGGCGATCGTGCAGCCGGCCGCCTCCAGTTCCGCGCGGATGTTGTGCGGGGGGAGCAGGTGCAGATGGCGGGGCTGGTCGTAGGCGAGCCACCAACGGCCCAGTAGCGCGGCGTACGCGCTGCGGGGGTTCAGGGTCTCGATGAGCAGGTGACCGCCGGGGCGCAGGACTTCGAGGGCGGCGTGGAGTTCCGCGCGGGGGTCGGGGGTGCCCTCCAGGTGATGGAGCATGCTGACCACGTCGTAGCGGGCGCGCAGGGGAGCCGAGATCCGGGGGTTCGTCAGGAAGCCCACGTGGGCCTCCTCGACACGGTCGGCCGAGCGGGCGCGGACCACGCGCGGGGTGTGGTCCAGGCCGTCGAAGGAGGTGTACGGGAAGAACTCCCGGGCGGTCGCCGGGAAGCGGGCGTGGCCCGTCCCCACGTCCAGCCAGCTCTCCGGCTCGCCGAACCGGAGCATCGCGCGGGCGGCCGAGCGGTGGCGGAGCCGGCTGCCGCGCAGCGCGAGGAGGGTGTCGGCCGCGACGTCCCGGGGCGCTCCGCGCACCGTCCGGTGGTAGAGCGCGAGGCCCTCGAACGTGAGGCGGGGGTTCTGAAAGGTGTGGCCGCAGTCCCGGCACTCGTCGACGGTGAAGGTGCCCGGCCTGTATTTCCGCAGGTCACCGGTGCGCAGCCGGTTCCGCAGCCGGGCGGAGCCGCACCAGGGGCAGTCCTCGCGGCGCGGCTCGTGGACCCGTGCGGTCGCTTGGGGGGTGGGGGGTGCGGTCATGGGCGGCTCCCTGGCGCGAGGCGTACGGCAGGGACGTACGACAATCCGCTGCAAAACGGAACGTATGGGATGGGGATCTTGGGTGCAACGACGTCGCCGCCGCGGAGTCGTGATGTGGCGCCCTGCTGTTCGAGAGGTGCCGGTACTGTTCGGCGAATGAGCTCGCTTAATCTCGACGACTTCACCGATCTGATCGAGCGTCCGGACGGCGGGGTGCGCCGTGACGCGGAGGCGCGCCGGGAGCGGCAGATCGTGCCGCCCGGGTCGCTGGGCCGCCTGGACGACCTGGGTGAGTGGCTGGCGGCGGCGCAGTCCGCCGTGCCGGTGCGGCCGATCGAACGGCCGCGGGTGGTGCTCTTCGCCGGTGACCACGGCGTCGCCGAGCTGGGCGTCTCGGCCCGGCCTGCGGGCGGAGCCGGGGAGTTGGTGCGGGAGGTACTGGAGGGCGGCCGGCCCGTGTCGGTGCTGGCGCGGCGTCTTGGCGTGCCCGTGCGGATCGTCGACATGGCCCTGGACTGCGACCCGGAGGCCCTGCCCGAGGACGTCGTACGGCACCGGGTGCGGCGCGGCAGCGGGCGTATCGACGTCGAGGACGCGCTGGCCCTGGAGGAGGCCGAGGCGGCGTTCCGGGCCGGGGTCGCGGTGGCCGACGAGGAGGCCGACTCCGGTACGGATCTGGTGGTGCTCGGCGATGTGAGCGTCGGCGGGACCACGGCGGCGGGCGTGCTGGTCGCGGCGCTGTGCGGGGTCGACGCGTCGGTCGTCACCGGCCGGGGCGGGCTGGCGATCGACGACCTGGCGTGGATGCGCAAGTGCGCGGCGATCCGGGACGCGCTGCGCCGGGCCCGGCCGGTGCTCGGGGACCAGTTGCAGCTGCTGGCGGCGGTGGGCGGGGCCGACCTCGCCGCGATGACGGGTTTCCTGCTGCAGAGCGCGGTGCGGAAGCTGCCGGTGGTGCTCGACGGAGTCGTGACGGCCGCGTGCGCGCTGGTCGGGCAGCGGGTCGCGTTCCGGGCGCCGGACTGGTGGCTGGCCGCGCACGACAGCGGCGAGCCCGGGCAGGCCAAGGCGCTGGACCGGATGGCCCTGGAGCCGCTGCTGACCCAGGGCGTGACCGTCGGCGAGGGCGCGGGCGGCCTGCTCGCGCTCCCCCTGGTGCAGGCCGCGGCCGCGCTGGCGGCGGAGCTGCCCGAGAAGCCGAAGGAGTCCGAGGCGCCTGGGGTCTCCGACGCATCCGAGGCCTCCGAGGTTCCCACCGAGCAGTAGCGTTCCGGGAGATCCAGGTCACGCACACCTGGCTCAACTTCGTCCCGTTGCAGTCGGTCTTCGCGTGTGGTGTCGGTTCGGCTGAGCCACAGACACCGCGCACCCCCGCCGACGTACCGACATCCGGACGAGGACGACCCGATGACCACGCTCGCCCGCTGGGCCCGCGCCGAATGGGGGCCGCTGTACGCGGCCGTGCGCGGGCCACTGCGGGAGCGGCGCCTGCGGGCCGTGCCGATGGCGGTCGCGGCCGTGTGCCTCACGGCCGTGCTGCACTTCGTGCACAACCAGTCGTGGGGCTACCGGTTCGTGCAGGACATCGGTGCGGTGCGGGCCGAGGACCCGCTGTGGCTCGCGCTCCTGCGGACGCCGCTGTCGCTGTTCGTGCCCGCGCTGGACCTGCCGGTGTGGGGCGGGCTGGCGCAGATCCTGCTGGTGTTCGGCATCGCGGAGCTCTGCCTGGGCCGGGGACGGACGCTGCTCATCGCGTACCTCGCGACGCTCGCGGGCACGCTGTACGCCCGCCTGGGCATCTGGCTGGGCCCGGACGCCCCGCTCGGCCTGCCCGCCTCGGACACGCGGGTCGTGGACACCGGGCCCTCGGCGGCGGTGGTGGGACTGGCCGTCTACCTGGGGTGGCGCTACCGCGCGTACGTCACGGCCGGGGCGGTGACGGTGGCGATGGTGGCCGAGGTCGCCCTGAAGGAGAACCTCGCGGGCAAGGAGCACTTGGCGGCGATCGTGGCCGTGCTGGCGGTGTGCGCGGTCGGCGCGGTGCGCCGGCGGCGCGTCAGCGGTGTTCGAGGGACCGGGCCGGCTCGGGGTCGGGCGCACCGCCGATCCAGTCCTGGAACGTACGCCGGGGGCCCAGCCAGCGGCGGTCGTGGCGGTAGGCCCGCAGGGTGGACTTGGCGCGGGCGCGAGAGCGGCGCCGGTAGAAGCGCTTGGCCCAGTAGGAGCCCGGGCGGGCCAGCCGTACGGCACCGATCAGGGCGATGACGGGGACGATCACGCCGAAGACCGCCAGGCGGGCCTTGCCCTTGAACAGGGCGATGAGGGCGAACACGAAGTTCACGACGACGTTCACGAGGACGACGGCGCGGTTCTGCTGCTGGTCGTCCGACAGGTCGTTGACGCCCAGGGGCGAGAAGCCGATCAGGAGCAGTCCGACGAGGGAGGCGGTGAGGACGACCATCTCGACGCTCTTGCGGCCGGCCTCGGTCCAGTAGACGTCGGCCAGGTGCAGGACCAGGGCGAACTCGTCGAGGACGAGGCCGGCGCCGATACCGAAGAGCACCGCGGCCAGCCCCGAACCGAAGCCGTGCTGCCCCCCGGCCACCGCGCCGAAGCCGCCGATGATCGTCAGGATGACACCGGGCACCACATGGTGGATGTGGACGCCGCCGCTGCCGCTGACATTGCGGAAGGGGCCCTTGCCCGCCCGGATGAGACGGGTGATGACCCGGGTGATCAGGAAGGTCAGCACGAAGGAGACCAGGGCGAGGAGCAGCGGCAGCTTGCCGGGTTCGATGATGTTCTGCTCCAGCCATCCCATATGCGAACTTTATCCTCGGCCGCCGCATCCGCTCTTCTGACCGGCGGGTAGCCTGCGCCGGTGTCCAGAACCTCGTCCCTCGACGGTGTCCGCTTCGCCTTCGGCACCCTCACGGTGTTCCCGGTCCGGGTGACCCGGTGGGACCGGGAGGCCGCGCGCGGCGGCATGCTGTGCGCTCCGCTGGCCGGGCTCGCGGTCGGTGCCGCTGCCGCCGCCGTCGGGCTGGTGCTGCTGTTCCTCGGTGCGGGTGGACTGCTCGCCGCCGTGGCCACCGTCGCCGTCCCCGCCGCCCTGACTCGGGGGCTGCACCTCGACGGGCTCGCGGACACCGCCGACGGGCTGGGCAGCGGGAAGCCCGCCGAGGACGCCCTGCGGATCATGAAGCAGTCGGACATCGGGCCGTTCGGGGTCATCACCCTCGTCCTCGCCCTGCTCGCGCAGGTCGCCGCGCTCGCCCAGGCCTACGACGCCTCCTGGGCCCGGGGCGCGTGCGCCGCCGTCGTCTCCGCGACGGTCGCCCGGCTGGCCCTGACCCTCGCGGCCCGGTCCGGGGTGCCGGCGGCGCGGCCGGAGGGGTTGGGGGCGGCGGTGGCGGGTGTGGTGCCGGTGCGGGGGGCGCTGGTCGCCGCGGTCGGGGTCGCGGGCGTGGCGGCGGCCGGGGGTGCCGTCCTCGGGCCCGATTACCTGGTCCGGGCCGTGCTCGCGGTCGTCCTGTCCCTGGCCGCCGCCGAAGCGCTCCTGCGCCACTGCACGCGCCGCTTCGGCGGGATCACCGGGGACGTGTTCGGCGGCCTGGCGGAGACGGCGGCGACGACGGCGCTGGTCGTTCTGTCACTGGGCTGAGCCGGACTTGTGTCACCGGGCCCGGGCTAGCACGCCTGTCGCCACGCCCCCAGTTCGTACTTCTTGAGCAATGAACTCAAGCGTAGGCGGCGGGACTCGGCGCAGAAGCGGCCGGTGGGCACCTCGTACTCGACGTGGAAGACGGCCTTGCCCGCCTCGACGAACGGCTTCAAGGCCCCGCACTCGCCGTACTGGGCGCACTGTTCGTTGACCGCGAAGTCGAAGTCCCCGACCAGCTCCGGGATCTGGTCCAGGTCGTTCTTCAGACCGACGGCCAGGCCCCGGTCGTGGGCCAGGCGGGCGATGAGGCGGTTGTAGCGGAGCTGGTCGGCGGCGGTCAGCGGGAAGCCCGTGTCGTTGCGGTAGCCGTCCATGTTGTCGGGCTCCACCGCGTCGAAGCCCTTGTCGCGGCACATGTCCATGCGGGCCGCCATGATCGGCTCCAGGACGTCGGTGCGGCGGATGTCCAGCCAGCGTTCGCCCTCCCAGCCGTTGCCCCGGCCGAGGACCGGCTTCGGGAACCTCTTCGCGTCCGGGCGGAACTCCTCCCAGGCGCCGGTGGACAGATAGCAGATGACCTTGCGGTCCTCGCGGTGCAGCCGGGCGACGGTGGCCTCGGAGTGGTCGAAGCCGTCGATGTCGTAGACCGGCACGTCGACGGAGGTGTCGAGACGCCCGCTGAGCTGCCACTGCCAGGCCGTGCCGGGGCGCGGCTGCCAACGGGAGCCGGGCGTGTCGTCGGGGCTCTGGGTACAGCCCGCGAGCAGCAGGACGAGCAGGGCGGCGAGCAGGGGGCGTCTCACGGGGCGTTCTCCGGGTGGTGCAGGGGGTACGGCAGGGTGCCCCAAGGATGATCTCCGGTGCCGGGCACCGCGCAGTGCACCGCCGCGCCCCGCTCCCGCGCCAGGCCCTCGGGGTCGGCGCCGGGCGGCACGCCGTACACCAGGTGGCACAGCCGTACCCCGCTGTCGCCGGGCCACTGCCGGGGAGGCAGGGCGCGGTAGGACTCCCAGGTGCCCTCGAAGGTGACGAGGACGTCGGCGATGCGGGCGTAGCAGGGGTGCGGTGCCGTGCCGTGGTTGAGGACGAGGGTGCCGCAGCCGACGCCCCAGGCGGCCACCGCCAGCCGCTGGTAGTGCTCGAACTGTTCGGGTCCGGAGGGGACCTGGTCGAGGAAGGCGCCATCGGTGCCGTACCAGTCGCGGTGCCGGGTGAGGTCACGGACGACGTCGGTGGCGGCGCGGCGGCCGTAGTCGGTGTCGGCGTACCCGAGGACCCGGGCGCCCGCGGCCCGCAACCGGCCGGCGACCTCGGCGAAGGCCGCGTCGGGGCGGTCGCCGGGGCCGCTGGCCGGGTTGAGGACGACCCCGTAGAGGCGGGGCGCGGCCGCCACGATCGCCTCCCACTCGGCGGGGCGGACGGACGGGTGCTCGTAGTACGGGACCAGGAGAGTGCTCATCGGTGGGCGGTTGCCCTCCCCAGCAGCGCGCACACCAGGACGGCCTGGACGACGGCCGCCGCGCCGTACACGGCCAGGCCCGCCGTGTACGGGTCACCGGTGCGGGTGGCGAGGAGCAGCGTCTGGACGAGGGCCGCGGCGCAGCACACCGCCGTCGCGCCGGACACCGCGCCGAACGACTGGAGCAGCAGGCCCGTCCACAGGACCACGCCCAGCAGGAGCAGCCCGGCCAGCCGGACGCCGCCCGGGACCGGGGAGCGCGGCCACAGGAGGGAGGCGGCGAGGCTCAGCGCGAGCAGCGCGGCGAGATAGGCGGCCAGGCACTGGACGACCGTCAGGACCGTGTTCCGCCAGAAGTCCCGGGCGGTGCTGCTGGAGCGCAGTCCGGCGAGGCTGTCGCTGCGGAAGCGGTACAGCAGCCACTCGGCGGGGCCCATGCTGAGGGTGAGCGCCACGGCGGCGGGCGCGGCGACCGCGCCGTGGTCCTCGCCGGCGAGGACGTCGCCGAGCGCCGCGTACAGCACGAGGACGCCGGTGCCGAGCCCGAACAGGGCGTACGGCAGGGAGCCCGTGAGCCGGGGTCCGGCCGGGCGAGGATGCGCGGGGCGGGTGCCGAACGCGCCGAACGGGAGCAGGGCGACGAGTCCCGCGGTCCAGCCGGCCCCGTCCTTCAGCGCGGGCGCCACTTCGCGCAGCCCGAGCACCGCCACCGCCGCCAGGGAACCCACCAGCAGGGCCAGGCTCGCGGCCTCGGGCAGCGGGTCGACCAGGGACAGGACCGCGCCCATCGCCATCGGCGCGAGCGCGGCCAGCAGGAAGCGTTCGCGGCCCATCACCAGCAGGACGGTCGCCGCCGCCAGGTAGCAGGACTGCCCGGCGGCGAACGCCACCACGGCCGGGACGGCGCCGCCCGCGAACGCCACGGCGACCAGCGAGCCGAGCAACGCGCCGGCCGGGGCGCCGAGCAGCAGGGCTCGCCGGGCGGCCATCCGGTCGCCCAGCCCCAGCCAGGCGTACGCCCGGTGGGCAAGACCCTGGTTCCACGTCCAGCCGCACAGGGCCCCGGCCAGGAGCGGGACCGTGCCCGCGGGGAGGCCGAAGTCGTCGGGCCCCGTGAACAGGGGCGCGCCGAGGACGTAGGCGAGGCCGGGCAGGGCGAAGACGACGCCGCGCAGCAGGCAGCCCAGCAGGCCGATCCGCCAGGGGTCGTGGACCGGGCCGTCGGGCTCCGGGTAGCGGCGCTCGACCCGTTCGTAGAGGGTCTCGGCGAGCGCGAAGGAGCTCTTCACGCCGTACCGCTCGCGGATCTGCTCGTCGGAGAGGCCGTCGGACTCCAGCAGCGCGGCTATCTCGTCCGGGTGGACGGCCGCGGCTATGAAGTCCTCCAGTCTGCCGGCGAGTTCGTCGACCGGGTCGGGCTGGGCCCAGCTGGGGGTGCGCTGCCGGGGGATGCCGGGGAGGGTGTCCGGGCGGGAGCCCGGGGGCAGCCAGACGCTTCCGCTCACCAGCCGGCCCTGTCCGTCGCGACGGCCGCGTACCAGGGGTCGCGCAGTTCCAGGGTCCAGTCGGCGACGGTCTCCAGTGTCGGCTCGTACACCTCGTCCTCTCCCGCGAGTTCCTTGTAGATCGTGCGGAAGGCGTCCACCGAGCGGCGCAGCGTGAACCGGTCGATGACGCGCTGCCGCGACAACTGCCCCAGTTCGAGGCGCCGTTGGTCGTCCTTGAGCAGGGTCAGCGCGGCGGCGGCCATCTTCTCCGGCTCGCGCGGGGGCACGACCAGACCCGTGTCGCCGACGGCCTCGCGCACTCCCCCGACGTCCGTCGACACCGTCGTACGGCCGCACGACATGGCCTCGATGATGGAGAACGGGAAGCCCTCGGAGATCGACGACAGCATGACGAGGTGCCCGGCCGCGTAGGCCCGCCAGACCTCGCTGATGCGGCCCTCGAAGGTCAGGCCGTCGGTGACGCCCAGTTCGGCGGCGAGCTTCTCCAGCCGGGTGCTGTAGGCCTCGCCGCCGGGCGGGACCGGGCCGAAGAGCCTCAGCCGGGTCGCCGGGATCTCGGCGCGCACCATGGCGTAGGCGCGGATCAGGGTCTCCAGGTCCTTGATGGGGTCGATACGGCCGCACCAGGACAGGGTCGGGACGTCGGGCTCGGGGCCGGCGTGCGGGAAGGCGGCCGGGTCGACGCCGTTGTAGACCGTGCGGATCTTGCCGGCGTCGGCGCCGCCGCGCTCTTCCCACCGGCGGTTGTACTGGTTGCACGGGGTGATCAGGTCGGCGGCGCGGTAGCCGTAGGAGTTCAGCTCGCGGTAGAAGCCGAGCATGAACGCCTTCACGGGCCAGCGCTGGGCGTCACGGCGGTAGCCGAGGTAGCGCTCGCGCAGGTAGATGCCGTGCTCGGTGAGCAGGAACGGCACGCCGTCCAGGTGGCGGGCGGCGAGCGCGGGCAGGGTGGCCAGGCCACTGCTGACGGCGTGCGCGACGGAGTCATCGGGGATGCGGACACCGAGCGGACGCAGGGCGTGTTCCAGCAGGTCGGTCGCGGTCAGCGCGTCGTGCACGGTGGGGCGGGCGGCGGCCGTCGGCAGATGCGGCATCGTCCATATCCACATCAGCGACCGCAGCGCCGACTCGGTGCGCAGGGCCGCCGACAGGCGCCCCTCCCGGGCGAGTTCGGCCAGCTCGTTCAGGGACTCGCCGAAGTCGGCGTGCGAGCCCGGGTCGAGGAAGGAGAGCAGGAAACGCTCGTAGGTCTCGGTGAAGCGGCGGCGGGCTCTGCCGTACGGGGGCCGTGTGCGGCCGGGGCGCGGGCCCCAGGTCGGCACGGAGGTGTGCCTGCAGACGTTGGGCGGCAGGTCCCAGGTGACGGGTTCGCAGCCGCTGCCGGTGAGCGAGACGATGTGGAAGTCGACCTCGGGCATGCCCTTGACGAGCTGGTCGCACCAGGTGCTGACGCCGCCGTGGACGTGCGGGTAGGTGCCTTCCGTGAGCATCGAGACATGACGGCCTGTTCGCCTCATGCGTGTTTCCCCCCTGTGATGCGGATGATGTGCGGGGAACCGCTGCCTGGATCCCGAGTGCGGGCTCCGTGCGGCTGGTCGCGCCCCCGCGGCGGAGCCGCACGTCACATACGGCCCCGCGCCCCTGTGGGGCGCTCCCTCTACGGGAGCTTCAGCGTCAGAGCTGACTGGCCTGCCGCCGGGGTCGTCCAGGCCGAGCGGGCTCCCGCGTACGGGGTGCCGAAGGCGGCCGTGCCCAGCAGGAGTTGCTTCTGCGTGCCGTTCGGCGCGGTCACCGGGATCTGTGTGCCGGACGGGGCGGTGACGGTGACGGTGGTGCCGATCCGGTACGCCGTCACGCGGCCGTTCGCCAGGGCGGTCTGCCAGGCGGCGCGGCGCTGCGCCTCGGTGCCGACGGCGCTGTGCCGGGGGTTCTCCAGCGGGGTGTTGTCGGCGAACAGGGCCCGGTAGTCGTCCAGCACCTTCTCCATGACCGGGTAGAGCAGCCGGTCCTCGGCCAGGTTGGACTGGTGCGCGTAGTGCGGCCGGGGGTCGCCGGCGAGGACGTGTCCGAGGGCGGTGCGCGCCTCCTGCGGGACGATGTGCTCGGCGTAGCCGGTGGTGGGGTCGAGCGGCTCGTCGAGGCAGGTCGAGCTGGGGTTGCCCTCGCAGACGCCGCTGCCGCCGTCGCCCCGCGAGGTGTAGACCCAGTTGTACTCGTCGGCCATCTCGGCCGCCGTGCCCACGTTGTAGTACACGTTCATGGGGTGGCGCGGGACGGTCAGGGCCTTGCCGACCGCCCGCTGCTCGGGCTCGCGGGAGTTGTCCGAGGCGACCCACTTGACGCCGGTGTCGGCGAGGGCCCCGGCCAGGTTGGGGTTGTCGGCGGGCTGCTGGGGCAGCGTCCTCAGGCCCGAGTGCTCGCCGGTGACCAGCTCGGCGCGGTCGACGGGGAGGCCCTTGTTCACGGCCCAGTTGTGGTTGTCGCGGATCTGCGCGGCGATCTCGGCGCGGCTCATGTACTTCGTCGAGCCGTCGGGGTTCTTCGCGCAGCTCCACGGCACGCTGGAGGTGTCCTGGACGCAGCCCAGGAAGGGGTGCGTGTAGGTGTGGTTGACCCAGCGGTACTCCGCCTTGTCGGCGAGCAGCCGGTCGGTGAGCGCGTCGGTGCCGCCGTGCTCGGTCTTCCACTCCTCGCCCGAGCCCGCGTTGTAGACCATGTCCATGGTGAAGCCGTGTTCGCGCTGCCACTGGGCGGCGTAGGCGGCGTCGTCCGCGGTCATGCGGATCGGCGTGGTGCCCTCGCCGTCGCCGCCCGCGCAGTCGAAGTCGCCCGGGGTGCAGTTGCGTTCCGTGTCCCAGCGGCTGTCCGGGGCGAACACGTCGTCGACGTGCACGGCGAAGGAGTTACGGGTCCGGCCCAGGTGCACGCCCTGGGTGAGCCACTCGACGATGCCCCGGGCCAGCAGCCGGAACTGCTGCTGGTCGCTGTTGTAGGCGAAGGTCACCACGAGTTCGCGACGGCCGTCGTGGGCGTACTCGCCGACGAGACTGCCGCGGCCGGTGCCGCCGGGCACGGGGATGTCGACGTAGCTGGTGAAGCCGGCGCGGGGCCGGGCGACATAGCCGTAACTCTCCTGGAGGGACGCCGCGTTGTCCTCGAACCGGAACGCGCCGTCGAGGTAGCCGAACCAGCCCGCCTTCCCGGCCGCCGTGACGGATGCCTCGCGCCCGTCGAGAGTGCCCGCCCAGCCACCCTCGCTGGTGTAGTCGAGACCGACCTCCGGGTGCGCCCAGGTGTAGGCGTCGACCTGCGGGATGCCGTACGTCCGCTCGTAGGCCTCCAGGGCGGTCTGCTCGGCGGAGCCCGCGCCGAACGGTGACTCGTTCGGCAGGACGACGCCCTGGTACTTGGCGCGGGGGCTGCCGTTCACCGTGTCGCTCAGGAACGACTCGGTGATCTTCGGGCGGCCGGCGTCGTTCAGGTCGACGGTCGTGTACGGGACGCCCGTGCTCCTCAGCTGGGCGGTGACGGCCCGGACGGGGCTGTCGCCGTTGTCCACCACCAGCACCTTCAGATCGATGCGTGGTTCCTCCGCGGCCGCCGCCCCGGGCGCCACCGCCCCGGCCGTGATCATGCCCGCCGCCGTGACCGCGGCGGCCGTGGTCCTCCATCTGCGCGCACGCTGCGCCATGGTTCCTCCCCCAGAAGATCCCAGAGATCCCCTTGCGGTCGAACAGAGGAGGATCCGTGGAAAATCATGCAAGCGGCGAGCAGGGTGCTCACCGGATCTCGACGAGTGTGACTCAGTTCACCGACATAGCGGATCAAGAAATGGCCACTACGCCACCGTCAGGTGAACGCCCGCAGGAATGAGCGAACACGACCACGCGCGTAGTCTCGACGTCGAGTGTTCGCCGCACCGGGGAAGGCCCCGTGGATACCAGACCCTGAGGTCGGAATAGGGTCGGCTGTCGGGCCCGGTCGACCCACACCGTTCGACCACAGCAACTTCACATCGGAAGCGAGATTTCACCACCGTGACTGCTCTCACTCTCAGCACCGCCGCGGCGTCCGGTCTGCGGGCCGACGCCATCGTGATCGGTGTCGCCAAGGGTGCCAAGGGGCCGGTCGTCGCACCGGGCGCCGAGGCCGTGGACAAGGCGTACGACGGCAGGCTCGCCGGCGTTCTGGAGACCCTCGGCGCCTCCGGTGCCGAGGGCGAGGTGACGAAGCTGCCGGCGCCGTCCGGCTTCAAGGCACCGCTCGTGCTGGCGGTGGGCCTCGGCCCGGTGCCCGAGAAGGACACCGCCTACGACTCCGAGGCCCTGCGCAAGGCCGCCGGCATCGCCGCCCGCGCCCTGACCGGGTCCAAGAAGGCCGCCTTCGCCCTCCCCCTGACCGACGCCGCCGACGCCGGCGCGATCGGAGAGGGCGCGCTGCTCGGCGCCTACTCCTTCGACGCCTACAAGGACAACGGCAAGGACCCCAAGGCGAAGAACGGCAAGGCCCCCCTCGCCGAGGTCGCCCTGCTCGGCGGCAAGCCCCGCGACAAGGCGTACAAGGCGGCCGTCGAGCGCGCCGTCGCCGTGGCCGAGGAGCTCAACCGCGCCCGCGACCTGGTCAACACCCCACCGAACGACCTGAACCCCGAGTCGTTCGCCGCGATCGCCCAGGCCGCGGCCAAGGAGCACGGCATCAAGGTGCAGGTGCTCGACGTGAAGGCCCTGGAGAAGGGCGGCTACGGCGGCATCCTCGGCGTCGGGGCCGGCTCGGCGGCGGGACCGCGCCTGGTGAAGCTGTCGTACACCTCCTCGAAGGCGAAGAAGCACCTCGCCTTCGTCGGCAAGGGCATCACGTACGACTCGGGCGGCATCTCGCTGAAGCCGGCCGGTCACAACGAGACGATGAAGTGCGACATGAGCGGCGCGGCCGCGGTGTTCGCCGCGGTCGTCGCCGCCGCGCGCCTCGGCCTGGAGGTCAACGTCACCGGCTGGCTGGCGCTGGCCGAGAACATGCCCTCCGGCTCGGCGACCCGTCCGGGCGACGTGCTGCGGATGTACAGCGGCAAGACCGTGGAGGTGCTCAACACGGACGCGGAGGGCCGGCTGGTGCTGGCCGACGCGCTGTGGGCGGCGTCCCAGGAGAAGCCGGACGCGATCGTGGACGTGGCCACGCTGACCGGGGCGATGGTGCTGGCGCTGGGGAACCGGACGTTCGGGATCATGGGCAATGACGACGCCTTCCGTACGGCGCTGCACGAGGCGGCGGAGGAGGTCGGGGAGCCGGCGTGGCCGATGCCGATGCCGGAGCACCTGCGCAAGGGGATGGACTCGCCCACGGCCGACATCGCGAACATGGGTGAGCGGATGGGCGGCGGGCTGGTCGCCGGGCTGTTCCTGCGCGAGTTCGTGGGCGAGGGGATCACCTGGGCGCACCTCGACATCGCGGGGCCGGCCTTCAATGAGGGCGGGCCGTTCGGGTACACGCCGAAGGGCGGCACGGGCAGTGGAGTGCGGACGCTGGTTCGGCTCGCCGAGCTGACGGCTTCGGGCGACCTGGGCTGATGATCGCCCAGTAGCCCGGTCTCGCCGGTTGTGCGGCGAGTGCGGGGCGTGGGGGTTGTTCGCGCAGTTCCCCGCGCCCCTGATCTGCTGCCCTCGCGCCCGCGCGGCGGAGCCGCAGATCAAACACAGCCCCGCGCCCCGCAAGGCGGTGCCCCCGATGACGTCTCATCTGAACGTGGGGCGTCTCACACAGCAGCCCGGCGTCTCCTTCTGTGCTGACAAGTGCGAAGATGGGGCTCGGCAGGACAGGGCCCCACCGAAGGGCCGAAGAACGAGCGGCCGGACACCAGCCGCCTGCCGGTCAGTGAAGACCGGCGTACGGCGCACATGCATGGAGGACGTGACGTGGCGAACGACGCCAGCACCGTTTTCGACCTAGTGATCCTCGGCGGTGGCAGCGGTGGTTACGCCGCGGCCCTGCGCGGGGCGCAGCTGGGCCTGGACGTCGCCCTGATCGAGAAGGACAAGGTCGGCGGCACCTGCCTGCACCGAGGATGCATCCCCACCAAGGCCCTGCTGCACGCGGGCGAGATCGCCGACCAGGCCCGCGAGAGCGAGCAGTTCGGTGTGAAGGCCACCCTCGAGGGCATCGACATCGCCGGTGTCCACAAGTACAAGGACGGCGTGATCGCCGGCCTGTACAAGGGGCTCCAGGGGCTCGTCGCCTCCCGCAAGGTGACCTACATCGAGGGCGAGGGGCGGCTGTCCTCCCCGACCTCCGTCGACGTGAACGGCCGGCGCGTCCAGGGCCGCCACGTGCTCCTCGCGACCGGCTCCGTGCCGAAGTCGCTGCCCGGCCTGGAGATCGACGGCGACCGGATCATCTCCTCGGACCACGCCCTCGTCCTGGACCGCGTGCCGAAGTCCGCGATCATCCTCGGCGGCGGTGTCATCGGCGTCGAGTTCGCCTCCGCGTGGAAGTCCTTCGGTACCGACGTCACGATCGTCGAGGGCCTGAAGCACCTCGTCCCGGTCGAGGACGAGAACTCCTCCAAGCTCCTGGAGCGCGCGTTCCGCAAGCGCGGGATCAAGTTCAACCTGGGCACCTTCTTCGAGAAGGCCGAGTACACCCAGGACGGCGTCAAGGTCACCCTCGCCGACGGCAAGGAGTTCGAGGCCGAGGTCCTGCTGGTGGCCATCGGCCGCGGCCCGGTCTCCCAGGGCCTGGGCTACGAGGAGCAGGGCGTCGCCATGGACCGCGGCTACGTCCTGGTCGACGAGTACATGCGCACGAACGTGCCGACCGTCTCCGCCGTCGGTGACCTCGTCCCGACCCTCCAGCTCGCGCACGTCGGCTTCGCCGAGGGCATCCTGGTGGCGGAGCGTCTGGCCGGTCTGAAGACCGTTCCGATCGACTACGACGGTGTCCCGCGGGTGACGTACTGCCACCCGGAGGTCGCCTCCGTCGGTATCACCGAGGCCAAGGCCAAGGAGATCTACGGCGCGGACAAGGTCGTCGCTCTGAAGTACAACCTCGCGGGCAACGGCAGGAGCAAGATCCTGAACACCGCCGGCGAGATCAAGCTCGTCCAGGTCAAGGACGGTGCCGTGGTCGGCGTGCACATGGTCGGCGACCGCATGGGCGAGCAGGTCGGCGAAGCCCAGCTGATCTACAACTGGGAGGCGCTGCCGGCCGAGGTCGCGCAGCTCATCCACGCCCACCCGACGCAGAGCGAGGCGCTCGGCGAGGCCCACCTGGCCCTGGCCGGCAAGCCGCTCCACTCGCACGACTGATCCCTCGGTCGACGAAGCGACGACACAGACTTCCGCACTTTCCGTAAGGAGCAACCGAAACCATGGCGGTTTCCGTAACCCTTCCGGCGCTCGGCGAGAGCGTCACCGAGGGCACTGTCACCCGCTGGCTGAAGGCCGAGGGTGAGCGCGTCGAGGCCGACGAGCCGCTGCTCGAGGTGTCGACCGACAAGGTCGACACCGAGATCCCCTCGCCCGCCGCCGGTGTCCTGGCCTCCATCAAGGTCGCCGAGGACGAGACGGTCGAGGTCGGCGCCGAGCTGGCCCTGATCGACGACGGCAGCGGCGCGCCCGCCGCCGCCCCGGCCCCGGAGGCCGAGCAGGTCGCCGAGCCCGCTCCCGAGCCGGCCCCGGCCGCCCCGTCCACCGAGCAGGCCGCTCCGGCGCCCGCTCCCACCGCCGACGCCGCCGCCGGTGGCGGCTCCGCCGAGGGCACGGACGTGGTCCTGCCCGCGCTCGGCGAGTCCGTCACCGAGGGCACCGTCACCCGCTGGCTGAAGCAGGTCGGTGACAGCGTCGAGGCCGACGAGCCGCTGCTCGAGGTCTCCACCGACAAGGTCGACACCGAGATCCCGGCGCCCGCCTCGGGCACGCTGCTGGAGATCGTGGTCGGCGAGGACGAGACCGCCGAGGTCGGCGCCAAGCTCGCCGTCATCGGCGAGGCGGGTGCCGCTCCGGCCGCCGCCCCGGCGCAGGAGGCCCCGGCCGCCCCGGCCCAGCCCGAACCCACTCCGGCTCCGGCTCCGGCGCAGCCCGCCCCGGCTCCGCAGGCTCCGTCGGCCCCGGCTCCGCAGCAGCAGGTCACCCCGGCTCCCGAGCCGGCCCCGGCCGCTCCTGCTCCCGCCCCGGCTCCGGCCCAGGCACCGGCCGCTCCGGCCGCCGCCCAGCCGGCCGACGACGGCGCCTACGTCACCCCGCTGGTGCGCAAGCTCGCCGCCGAGAACGGCGTCGACCTGTCCACCGTCAAGGGCACCGGCGTCGGCGGCCGCATCCGCAAGCAGGACGTCATGGCCGCCGCCGAGGCCGCCAAGGCGGCCGCCGCTGCTCCGGCCCCTGCCGCCGCCGCTCCGTCGGCCGCCAAGAAGGCCCCGGTGCTGGAGGCGTCCCCGCTGCGCGGCCAGACCATCAAGATGCCGCGGATCCGCAAGGTCATCGGCGACAACATGGTCAAGGCCCTGCACGAGCAGGCCCAGCTGTCCTCGGTCGTCGAGGTCGACGTCACCCGCCTGATGAAGCTGCGCGGCCGGGCGAAGGACTCCTTCGCTGCCCGCGAGGGCGTCAAGCTCTCCCCGATGCCGTTCTTCGTCAAGGCCGCGGCCCAGGCGCTGAAGGCCCACCCGGCCATCAACGCCAAGATCAACGAGGCCGAGGGGACCATCACCTACTTCGACACCGAGAACGTCGGTATCGCGGTGGACTCCGAGAAGGGCCTGATGACCCCGGTCATCAAGAACGCCGGCGACCTCAACCTCGCCGGTATCGCCAAGGCCACGGCCGAGCTGGCGGGCAAGGTCCGCGCCAACAAGATCACCCCGGACGAGCTGTCCGGCGCGACCTTCACCATCAGCAACACCGGGTCGCGCGGCGCGCTCTTCGACACGATCATCGTGCCGCCGGGCCAGGTCGCCATCCTCGGCATCGGCGCCACGGTCAAGCGCCCCGCCGTCATCGAGACGGAGGAGGGCACGGTCATCGGCGTCCGCGACATGACGTACCTGACCCTGTCCTACGACCACCGTCTGGTGGACGGCGCCGACGCCGCCCGCTACCTGACGGCGGTCAAGGCCATCCTGGAGGCAGGCGAGTTCGAGGTCGAGCTCGGGCTGTAGTCCCCGGTAGCAGCAGTGCGGTGCCCCGTTCGGATTTTCCGGGCGGGGCACCGTCGTACCCGACAACCGTCAGCCGACCGACAAGCCCACACCTCCCGTGTAAGTCTCGTCTCACCTGCACCAAAGCGCCGTCACCCACCCCACCCGCGGAGCGAACCGGCCGTATTGTCTAAACGTCAATCCCGCCTAAGGAGCCCACATGACCGCGCCCGTCATCCACTCGCTGCGCGAGCAGATCCGCGAGCACATCCTGGAGGGGATCATCAGCGGACGCTGGCAGCCGGGCGAGCGGATCGTCGAGCGGCGGATCGCCACCGAACTGGAGGTCAGCCAGACCCCGGTCCGCGAGGCCCTGCGCGAACTGGAGTCCCTGCGCCTGATCGAGTCCGCTCCGAACAAGGGCGTCCGCGTAAGGAACCTGACGGCCGCCGACCTGGAGGAGAGCTACCCGGTCCGGGCCGGCCTGGAGGCCATCGCGGCCGAGCTGGCGGCACAGGGACTGGCTCAGGACTGCTCGGCGCTGGAGCCGCACGTCACCGCCCTCTACGAGGCCGACCGCGTGTCCGACGGCACCGCCCAGGTCCGCCACACCGTCGCCTTCCACCGCGAACTGGTCCGCGCCGCCGGCAACTCGGTCCTGCTGCACACCTGGGAAGGCCTCGGCATCGAGGTGTTCACGGCCCTCTCGATCCGCTGGCTGGGCACCCAGCAGCAGTCGTACGCCGAGGAGCACGAGGAGCTGGTCGCCGCCTTCAAGCGCCGCGACCCCCGGATCGCCGAACTCGTGAAGGCGCACGTCCTGGGCTGCGCGCCCCGGGCGTGACACCCGAGCGCACCCTCGCTCAAACGCCTCCGACCTGCGAAAACCTGCCCAAAAGCCGTCACCGCGTGCCACCGTCGGAGGCACCCCGTGCCTATTTTCTCGTGATCAAGAGGTTTTGCCTCTCAACCCTTTGATCGATCATCGATCAGCGAGTTACAGTCGCCGACGGGCTTGCCACCCAAGCTCCAGCCCTGTCCTGCCAAAGACCAAGGGCACCCCCGATCCCCTTACGTGAGGGAACCCCCTTCGACTGAGGAAGGCGGCGACATGACCGACCCCAACGCCATCCAGCCGAGCGAGCTCGACCAGCTCCCGGACCGGGATCCGGAGGAGACCGCCGAATGGCAGGCCTCCCTGGACGCGGTCACCGAGGCGGCCGGGCCGCACCGTGCCGCGTACCTGATGCGCCGCACGCTGGAGCGCGCCGAGGGCGCCGGCATCGCGCTGCCGAAGCTCCTCGAGACCGACTACGTCAACTCCATCCCCACCGCCGCCGAGCCGGCCGTGCCCGGTGACGAGGCGATGGAGCAGCGGATCACCGCGTGGAACCGCTGGAACGCGGCCGCGATGGTCACCCGTGGCAGCAAGTACGGCGTCGGCGGCCACATCGCCACCTTCGCCTCGGCCGCCTGGCTGTACGAGACCGGCTTCAACCACTTCTTCAAAGGCAAAGAGGCCGACGGCTCCGGCGACCAGCTCTACATCCAGGGCCACGCCTCCCCCGGCATCTACGCCCGCGCGTTCCTCGACGGCCGTCTGAACGAGGAGCAGCTCGACAACTTCCGCCGCGAGTCGGGCGGCAACGGCCTGCCGTCCTATCCGCACCCGCGCCGCCTGCCCTGGCTGTGGGAGTTCCCGACCGTCTCCATGGGTCTGGGTCCGCTCTCGGCCATCTACCAGGCGCGCTTCAACCGCTACCTCACCAACCGCGGCATCAAGGACACCTCCGCCTCGCACGTGTGGGCGTTCCTCGGCGACGGCGAGATGGACGAGCCCGAGTCGACGGCGGCTCTCGCGCTGGCGGCTCGTGAGGAGCTGGACAACCTCACGTTCGTCATCAACTGCAACCTGCAGCGCCTCGACGGCCCGGTCCGCGCCAACTTCAAGATCGTGCAGGAGCTGGAGGCCCAATTCCGCGGCGCCGGCTGGAACGTCATCAAGACGCTGTGGGGCACGGCCTGGGACGAGCTGTTCCAGCTCGACACCACGGGCGCGCTGGTACGCCGGCTGCGCCAGGTACCGGACGCGCAGATCCAGACGTACCAGACCCGCGACGCCGCCTACATCCGCCAGGACTTCTTCGGCGCCGACCCGGCGCTGGCGGAGATGGCGAAGCTGCTGAGCGACGACAAGATCCTCGAGTGCTTCCACCTGTCGCGCGGTGGGCACGAGGCGCGCAAGGTGTACGCCGCGTACAAGGCGGCCGTCGAGCACAAGGGCGCACCGACCGTGATCCTCGCCCAGACGGTCAAGGGCCACACCCTCGGTGAGGGCTTCGCGTCGAAGAACGCCAACCACCAGATGAAGAAGCTGACGGTGGACGAGTTCAAGAACATGCGCGACCTGCTCGAGCTGCCGATCAAGGACAGCGCCTTCGTCGACGGCGTGGTGCCCTACGGCCACCCGGGCGCCGACTCCCCCGAGGTCCGCTACCTCCAGGAGCGCCGTGCCGCCCTCGGCGGTCCGGCCCCGGCCCGCCGCGTCCACCCGGTCGCACCGCTGCCCGCCCCGGCGGAGAAGGCGTTCGCCTCCTTCGACAAGGGCTCCGGCTCGCAGAACGTGGCCACCACCATGGCGTTCGTCCGCCTGGTGAAGGACCTGGTCCGCGACAAGGAGACCGGCAAGCGCTGGGTGCCGATCGTTCCGGACGAGGCGCGCACCTTCGGTATGGAGAGCCTCTTCCCGTCCCTGGGCATCTACTCGCCCAAGGGCCAGACGTACGAGCCGGTCGACCGTGACCAGCTGATGTACTACAAGGAAGCCCAGAACGGCCAGATCCTCAACGAGGGGATCACCGAGGCCGGTTCGATGGCCGACTTCATCGCCGCTTCGACGTCGTACGCGACGCACGGCGAGACGATGATCCCGTTCTACATCTTCTACTCGATGTTCGGCTGGCAGCGCACGGCCGACCAGATGTGGCAGCTCGGCGACCAGCTCGGCCGCGGCTTCCTCGTCGGCGCGACGGCGGGCCGTACGACGCTGACCGGTGAGGGCCTCCAGCACGCCGACGGCCACTCCCCCGTCATCGCCGCGACGAACCCGGCGGCGCTGACGTACGACCCGGCGTTCGCGTACGAGGTCGCGACCATCGTCAAGGACGGTCTGCGCCGCATGTACGGCGAGGCGGCCCCGGGTGAGGACCAGAACGTCTTCTACTACCTGACCGTCTACAACGAGCCGCTGCCGCAGCCCGCGAAGCCGTCCGTCGACGGCATCGACGAGGGCATCGTCAAGGGCCTGTACCGCTTCAACACGGCGGAGTCGGCGGGCATCACGCCTCCGGCCGACGCCCCGCGGATCCAGCTGATCGGCTCCGGTACGGCGATCCACTGGGCGCTCAAGGCGCAGCAGTTGCTCGCCGAGGAGTGGGGCGTGGCGGCCGACGTGTGGTCGGCGACCTCGTGGAGCGAGCTGCGCCGGGACGCGCTGGAGGCGGACGAGGCGCTGCTGCGCGGCGAGGAGCGGGTGCCGTTCGTGCGGCGGGCGCTCCAGGGCGCCGAGGGCCCACTGCTGGCGGTCTCCGACTACATGCGCCAGGTCCCGGACCAGATCGCGCAGTGGGTCGAGCAGGACTGGTCCTCGCTGGGCGCCGACGGCTTCGGCCTCTCGGACACCCGTGAGGCGGCCCGCCGCCACTTCGGCGTGGACGCCGAGTCGATCGTCGTCGCGGCTCTGGCCCAGCTCGCCAAGCGCGGCGAGGTCAAGGCGACGGCCGTGAAGGAAGCGCGCGCGAAGTACGGCCTGTGAGCAAGGACCGGTGATCGGCAGGCCCCCGCTGCGGCGGGGGCCTGCTGCATGATGTGCTGCATGCGCGCTGCCCGGCTCATCAAGATGGTGCTGCTGCTCCAGTCCCGGCCCTCCATGACGGCCGCCGAGCTCGCCCGTGAGCTGGAGGTGTCGGAGCGGACGGTGACGCGGGACGCCCAGGCGCTGTCGGAGGCGGGTGTGCCGGTGTACGCGGACCGGGGCCGGGCAGGCGGCTACCGGCTGGTCGGCGGGTACCGGACGCGGCTGACGGGCCTGCACCGCAGTGAGGCCGAGGCACTGTTCCTGTCCGGGGTGCCGGGTGCGCTGCGCGAGATGGGGTTGGAGGACGCGGCCTCGGCGGCACAGCTGAAGGTGTCCGCTGCCCTGCTGCCCTCCCTGCGGGACGCGTCGAGGACGGCGGCGCAGCGGTTCCACCTGGACGCGCCGAACTGGTTCAAGGAGCCGGAGACGCCCGCGCTGCTGCCGGCCGTCGCCGACGCGGTGTGGGACGACCGGCGGGTCACCGCGCGGTACCGGCGCGGGGAGGGCGAGGTCGGCCGGGAGCTGGAGCCGTACGGGCTCGTGCTGAAGGCGGGCGTCTGGTACCTGTGCGCGCGGGTCGCCGGGGGCGGGTCATTCCGGGTGTACCGGATCGACCGGTTCACGGCGGTGGACACGGGCGAGGAGCGCTTCGAGCGGGAGCCGGAGTTCGACCTGCCGGCCTTCTGGCAGGAGCGGGCGGAGCAGTTCGCGCGGTCCATCCTGCGGGCACGGGTCGAGGTGCGGCTGTCCCCCGACGGTGTGCGCCGACTGCCGTACGCCCTCGACTCGCTGTCCGCTCGCGAGGCCCTGGCGGAC
Organism: Streptomyces sp. NPDC052064; assembly: GCF_055585925.1. Lineage (NCBI taxonomy): Bacteria > Bacillati > Actinomycetota > Actinomycetes > Kitasatosporales > Streptomycetaceae > Streptomyces > Streptomyces sp. NPDC052064. The sequence goes on along the minus strand of NZ_JBVJJE010000003.1, from coordinate 210,032 downwards.
GCGGACGCCCCGGGCGACGACGGCTGGGTGACGGTGGTCCTTCCGGTGGAGTCCGAGGAGGTCGCCCACACCCAGCTGACGGCGCTGGGCCCGGAGGTGGAGGTACTGGCGCCCGAGAGCCTGCGCGAGCGGTTCGCCGGGGACGCCCTGCGGCTGGCCGGGTTGTACCACCGCCAGGACGGCGTATAACGATCCCGCGCACTCCGGGTGCGCCCCCGTGCCCCAGGCCCGATGCTGGACCCGTGATGGACGAGACGGAGTTCTGGGAGCTGGTGGACGACGCCCGGGAGGCCGCCGAGGGCGACCCGGAGGAGCAGGCCGACCTGCTCGTGGAGCGGCTCGCGCGGCTGGACCCGGACTCGGTCCTGGACTTCGCCCGGCACTTCGAGTCCCGCTACAACCGCGCCTACCGCTGGGACGTGTGGGGCGCCGCCTGGGTGCTGCTCGACGGGGCGAGCGACGACGCCTTCGACTTCTTCCGGTGCTGGCTGATCGGCCAGGGCCGCCATGTCTTCGAGGGCGCCGTGCACGACCCGGACTCGCTCGCCGATCTGCTGGACGACTTCGACGAGGAGATCGACGGCGACGGCGAGGAGCTCGGCTACGCGGCGGACGAGGCCTACGAGCAGCTCACCGGCGCGGTCGCCCCCGACCTGGAGATCCCGCCCGCGCCCCCGGAACCGGAGGGCACCCCGCTCGACTTCGAGAACGAGGAACTGCTCGCCGAGCGCTATCCCCGGCTGTGGGAGCGCTTCAGGGGCTGATCAGGCGACTCGGCGGCGGCTCGCGTCGGACGGGAGGTACGCGTGCGTCCGGTCGGCCATGACGGCGTGGTACAGCGGGGCGGCGTTGGCCTGGTCGAGGGCGGACGCGGTGGCCGCGGCCGGGCCCAGGACGACGGTCGCGACCGCGCAGAGCACCGCCCAGGGGCCGCGCGCCGCGGGCCGCCTCCACGCCCCCGGGTCCTTCGTACGGCTGCTGTTCATGATCCCCACCTCCGGTCGGCTGGCTGTGGGATCGACCGTAGGGCGCCGTGATCTGAGGACCCTGCGCGCCGGCTGTGGCCTTCCTGTGGACTCGTCGGCCGGCCCTGCAACCGGGCGGCCAACTGCCTGATCTCCGGCAGCCGGGCGTGCAGGGCGGCGCCCGGGCAGCTGGTCCGGTAGCCGTCGTTGTGGCCGGCGAGGGCGGGCAGCTTCGCGGTGGTGCCGGCCGCGTACCGGCTCAGGCCGTTGCTGGAGACCAGGCGGACGCTCGCCCGCGGGTCGGTGCCGGTCAGGCCCAGCTTCCAGGCTGACAGCGCGGCGATGGCGTGGATCATCGCCCGGGGTACGGGCATGCCCGCGGTGAACGTGCCGAGGGCGGCGATGCCGGTGGTGCCGTGGTTGAAGCCCTGGGTGTGGGCGCCGGTGACGGCCCGCTCGACGCCGCCGGCGCGGCCCTCGTAGACGGTGCCGCAGCGGTCGACGACGAAGTTGTAGCCGATGTCGTCCCAGTCGCGGGTGCCGGTCTGGCCGGTGTACAGGTCCCGGAGGATGCGGGGCGCGTCGGCGCAGTCGTAGCCGTTGGGCGAGTCGGTGTGGTGGACGAAGACGGCGACGACCCGGTCGTCGTAGCGCGGGCGCGGCTGCTTGCGGGCGGCGTCGCCCAGCCACCGCGATCTCGGCACGATGTGCGGGCGCGGGGCCGCGTAGGGCGTGGCGGCGGGGCGGTGCGTGGCCGTGCTGGTGCTGGTGTCGGCCGTGTGCTCGACGCCGTAGGCGCACAGCACCAGCGCCGCGACGGCGGCGACGCCCGGCAGGCAGCCGAGCGGCACCCGGGCCGCGCGCGGCAGTCCGGCTATGCCGGGTGTCCCGGCGGCGCGGTGCCTGCGCGCACCCCGCCGTCTTCGGAAGACACGCATGATCCCACTGTCGGCCTGCTCCGGTGCGTCCGCGATGTGTGATGTGCCACCCGGTGGAACCATCGTCACGGTCCGCGACGTTTTTCCGAGTGCACGCGTGCGTGGCCGGTTCTGATCATCCACGCGTGTGTGACTGATCACCGGGCCCTCCCCCCACGTACTAAGGGGTTCCGAGAGAAAGAAGGCGTGCGTGGACCTGCTCGACATCCTGCTGTTGCTGGTCGTCCTGGCCTACGCGGCATCCGGCTACCGGCGCGGGCTGGTGGCCGGCTGTGTGTCGCTGGCGGGCTTCGTGGGCGGTGCGGTCGTCGGCGTGTGGATCCTGCCGTGGGTGATGGGCCTGGTGCCGCCGGGTACGACGAGCGCGACGGTGACGGCGGTGTTCACGGTGCTGCTCCCGGCGGTGGTGGGACACGAGCTGGCGGGGCGCCTCGCGCTCAGGCTGCGGCGGGAGCTGGACCGGGGGCCGCTGCGCGTGGCGGACGGGATCGGCGGGGCCGTGGCCAACTCGGTCGCGGTCCTGATCGTGGCGTGGGTGGCCGCGAGCGTCCTGGGCGCGTCCTCGTCGCCGCTGGTCACCTCGGCGATCCGGGACTCGCGGCTGCTCGGCGCGGTGCAGCGGACGATGCCGGACACCACACCGGCCTGGTTCTCGCGGGCCACGTCCGCGCTGACCGAGGCGGGTTTCCCGCAGGTCTTCAACCCGTTCGAGAACGAGTCGACCGCCGAGGTCGCCGAGCCCTCCGGCGACAGTGTCACGGCGGCCGCCACCAACGCCGCCAAGCTGAGCACGGTCAAGGTCGAGGGCGTCGCGGGCACCCAGGGCCGCGAGGGCAGCGGGTTCGTGTACGCGCGGGAGCACGTGATGACCAACGCCCATGTCGTGGCGGGCATCGACGAGCCGACGGTGCAGATCGGCGGGGTCGGGCGGACGTACGAGGCGCGGGTGGTGCTCTTCGACCCGCAGAAGGACGTGGCCGTGCTGTACGTGCCGGGTCTGAAGGCGCCGGTGCTGCGGTTCGACGACGACGCCGAGCGCGGCGACTCGGCGGTCGTCGCGGGCTATCCGCAGGACGGCGACCTGAACCTCCAGGCGGCGACGGTCGCGAACCGGGTCCGGGCGACGGGCCAGAACATCTACAACGACGACACCGTCACCCGCGAGATCTACTCGATCCGCTCCACGGTCCGCCCCGGCAACTCCGGCGGCCCCCTCCTCACCACGGGCGGCCGGGTCTTCGGCGTGGTCTTCGCCCGCTCCACCTCGGACGCCGAGACGGGCTACGTGCTGACGGCGGCCGAGGTCTCCTCCGACGCCGAGCGCGCGGCGAACGCGACGGCACCGGTGGACACGGGCGAGCTGGCCGAGTCGTAGCTCCGGCTCAGAGGGAGCGTCCCATCAGCACATCGTCGACGTAGGTCCCGTCGAGCAGGAACTCCTCGGGCAGGACCCCCTCCACCACGAATCCCTCGGCCTCGTAGAGCTTGCGGGCCGGGGTGTTGTGGGCGAGGACGCGCAGGGTGAGGCGGCGGGCACCACGCCGGCGGGCCTCGTCGACGGCGGCCCGCACCAGCGCCCGCCCGACACCCCGGCCGCGCGCCTCCTCCGAGACGGCGAGGCCCTGGATCTGGCGGACGTGCCGGTTCGAGTCGACCGGCGTGGGGAAGCCGAGATGTACGTAGCCCGCCAAGCGGTCACCGAGTTCGGCGACCAGGCAGTCCTCGGGGTTGTGCCGCTCACTGAAGAACGGCGGGTACGGCGGCTGCGGCCGAGGCGTCACCGCGTGCAGGTGCGACCACGCCAGGCGGTCCAGCAGGGCCAGCTCTTCGCCCTCGTCGGGCACGGCGGTTCGGATACGGAGTCGGCGGGGCTCGGACATGGCGTCACCCTACGGTGAGGGCCTGGGGTCGTACGCCGGATTTATGTCGCCGGCAGGCAGGATGGGCCCATGGAACGCTCACGTATCGCAGTGGCCGGTGCGTCCGGTCTCATCGGCGGCGCCCTGGTGCGGTCCCTGACCGCGGACGGGCACGAGGTGGTACGCCTTGTGCGCCATACGCCCCGGGCGGCGGACGAGGTCCGGTGGGACCCCGAGGGCGGGCGCGTGGACGCGGCCGGGCTCGCCGGGTGCGACGCAGTGGTGAACGTGGCCGGGGCGGGGGTCGGCAACCGCCGCTGGACGGACGCCTACAAGCAGCGGATCCGCGACAGCAGGGTGAACGGCACGGCGGCGCTCGCCCGGGCCGTCGCCTCGCTGGACGAGAAGGACCGGCCGCGGGTCTTCGTGAACGGCAGCGCCATCGGCTACTACGGCGAGACCGGGGGCCGGACCGTCGACGAGAGCGCTCCGGCGGGCGAGGGCTTCCTGCCCGAGCTGTGCGTGGAGTGGGAGGCCGCCACCGCACCCGCCCAGGAGGCGGGCGTACGCACGGTGTTCACCCGGACCGGGCTGGTCGTGTCCCGCGAGGGGGGTGCGTGGGAGCGGCTGTTCCCGCTGTTCCAGGCCGGGCTCGGCGGGCGGATGGGTGACGGGCGGCAGTACTGGTCGTTCGTCGCGCTGCACGACGAGGTCGCCGCGATCCGGCATCTCATCGACACCGACGGCCTGTCCGGGCCGTTCAACGTCACCGCTCCGAGCCCCCTGACGAACCGTGAGATCACGGCGGCGATGGGACGCGTGCTGCACCGTCCGACGCTGTTCGCCGTGCCCGCGCCCGTACTGCGCACCGTGCTCGGCGAGATGGCGGGTGATGTGCTCGGCAGCGCCCGGATCCTGCCGACGCGACTGCTGGAGTCGGGATTCCGGTTCGCCTTCCCGGAGATCGAGGGGGCGATCCGGGCGGCGTTGTGACGGATCCCGGAGACCGCCGACCGACCGACCGATCCGAGACAGCCCTCCGCGCCACACCCCAGCCCCCTTCGACCACTTCATGCCCACAAGGATTCGATATGCGACCGCTGTGCGACCGTGCCCTGTCGATGCGCGACTCCCCCTGACCGATCCCGGCCCTACCCTCGACCAGAACTCGCGTATCCCTGGGGCCTGTTGAGGGCATGACGTCTCCAGCGCCCGCGCAACCTCGAGGAGGGGCACGTGCTTGAGCCCGCTTACCAGGCGGACGTGGTCGTCGTGGGGGCCGGGGTCGCCGGACTCTCGGCCGCGCACCGGCTGACCAGCGCAGGAGTGACGACCATGGTCCTGGAGGCCGCCCACCGGGTCGGCGGCCGCATGGCGACGGAGAAGGTCGACGGCTTCCGGCTCGACAGAATCGGCCAGTTGCTGTCCACGGCGTACCCGGAACTACGGCTGACACCCGGCCTCGGCGGGCTCGTGCTCCGCCCCTTCGCGCCGGGGGTCCTGCTGCACGGCGACGGACGGCACCATCGCGCGGGCGTCCAGGCGGGCGCAGGGGGCGCACGGAGCGCACTGCACGCGGTGCGCACCCTGGCGAGCGCCCCCCGGTCGCCGGCCGCACCCAGGCCGTCCAGGAGGCCGGTGGCGGTGCCCGGCCGGCAGGTCTCCGTGCCCCGGAGCCGGTCCGGCGCTCCGCTGGGCACGGCCGTCGACCAGGCCCGCCTGGGTGCCGCCCTGACCCGGCTGGCGGGCACACCGGCCGAACGGCTGCTGGCCCGCCCGGAGCTGCCCGCCGGTGAGGCCCTGGCGGCCCGCGGGCTGCCCGGCCGGACGATCGACGGCTTCCTGCGTCCGCTGCTCGCCGCCCTGCTGTGCGACCCGGACCTGACGACGTCCAGCCGGTGCGCGGACCTCGCGCTGCGCGCCTTCGCGGGCGGCCGGCTGTGTGTGCCGGAGGGCGGCGCCGAGGCCCTGCCGGAGCTGCTGGCGGGCACGTTGCCGCCGGGCAGCGTGCACACCGGCGTGCGGGTCACCTCCGTCTCCACGACCTCGGTGACCACCGCGGAGCACGGCGAGATCCGCTGCCGGGCGGTGCTGGTGGCGACCGGCGCCCGGGCCGCCGCGGAACTGCTGCCCGGCCTGCGGGTGCCGGACTTCCACCCGGTGACGGTGGTGCACCACACGACCGACGAGCCGCCGGGGACGGGGGCCTCGCTGCTGCTCGACGCGGACCTGGGCGGGCCGGTCGCGCACACGGCCGTGGTCAGCCGGGTCGATCCGTCCCGTGCTCCGGCGGGGCGGGCGCTGGTGTCCTCGACGGTGCTGGGGCGGCCGCCGGGGGATGTCGACACGGCCGTGCGGATGCATCTGGCGCGGCTGTACGGGGTGTCGACGGCCCGGTGGGAGACGTTGGCCGTGCACCACACGGCGGAGGCTGTGCCGGAGATGCGGCCGCCGCATGATCTGCGGCGGCCGGTGCGGTTGCTTGCGGGGCTGTATGTGTGTGGAGATCACCGGGACACCAGTACCGTTCAGGGCGCTCTGCACTCCGGGCATCGGGCGTCGGCGGCGATTTTGGCGGACTTGGGGGCGGGGCGGTCGATGCATGTTGCCGACCCGCTGCCGACGGTGCCACGGGCCGCTTAGGTGCTTCGTCGACTGCGGGTTCGTTGTGGCCGTTCGCGCCCACGCGGCGGAGCCGCAAATCGACACAGCCCCGCGCCCCTAAAGAAGGGCCGCTACCTTGTCGCGGTAAGTACGAACCGGCGCCGCGTCCTTGTACGGCTCCAGCCTGCGCTCGAAGTCCCTGACATACTCCACCGCCCGTACCGAACGCATCTCCGCTGCCTGGCCCGCCGCCTCCGCGGCCAGCTGGCAGGCCTGGTCGAGTTCGCCTAGGCCGAGACGGGCGGTGGCGAGGACGACGCGGCAGAAGAGGCGGCTGCGGGCGTAGGACGGGGCTCGGAGCTGGAGTGAGCGTTCCGCGTGCTGGGCGGCGGCGCGGAACTGCTGAAGGTCCCGGTGGCAGTGCCCGAACTCGTCGGCGAGCTGCGCCTCGTCGAAGAACTTCGCCCAGTGCGGGACGTCGTCGCCGGGCCGGGCCGTCTCCAGGGCGCGCTCGGCGCGGACCAGCGCGGCCGTGCAGGCCCGCACCTCGCCGAGCACGCCGTGCCCGCGCGCCTCGGAGGCATGCAGCAGTGCCTGGACGACAGGCGGGCCGGAGGTGCCGACGCCCTGCTGCGCCACGCGCGCGAGCTGCACCGCCTCCCGCCCGTGCCCGAGGTAGACGGCCTGCCGGCTCATGGTGACCAGCACGTACGCCCCGTACGTCCGGTCCCCGGCCGCCTGGGCGAGCCGGAGCGCCTGCACGAAGTAGCGCTGGGCGAGTCCGTGCGCGGCGATGTCGTACGACGTCCAGCCCGCGAGCCGGGTCAGGTCGGCGGCGGCGGCGAACAGCCGGCGGCCGGTCTGCTCGCCGTAGGTGCCGCGCAGCATGGGCTCGCACTCGTGCTCCAGGTAGCGCACGAGGGCCTGGCGGGCGTGACCGCCGCCGTAGGCGTCGTCGAGGGTGCGGAACAGCTCGCCGACCGAACGCAGGGCGGCGATGTCGCCGGCGGTCACCTTCTGGCCGGGGCCGCGTTCGGCCTGCCCGCGCTGACGGGGCAGGGACGGTACGCCCGGCTCGGCCGGGGTCCTGAGGGCGACGCGGCCCTGGACCGGGATGCGGGCGGCGGCCGGCTCACCGCGGGCCACCTTCTCGTCGGCCCGCCCGATCAGCCAGTCCCGGCTCGGCACGACGAGCCCGGCCGGCGTGAAGGCGATCTTGCGCAGCTCGGCGTGGCTGCCGGAGTCCTTGCGCCACAGCCCGCTGACGATGTCGACGGCCTCCTCGGGGGTGGCGGCGAACTCCAGCCCCGCGTAGACGGGCGCGCAGGCGTCCAGGCCGAGGTCCTGGGCGGTGAGGCGGCGGCCCAGGCGCCGGGTGAAGACCTCGGCGATCAGCGCGGGCGTGGTACCCCTGGGCTGCTGGCCGCGCAGCCACCGGGTGACGGATGTCTTGTCGTATCTCAGATCGAGCCCGTGTTCGAGACCGAGCTGGTCCACGCGACGGGCGAGTCCCGCGTTGGAGAACCCCGCTTCTGCGATGAGCGCGGCGAGCTGTCGGTTGGGGGTGCGCTGCGCGGGTCGTTCCGTCATGGTGCGGTGCGGTCTCCTGCCTTCCGGTGCTGGTGATCTGCCGGATTGCCTGTGAGCAGGCCTTTTGGCTTGCTGAACGGCGCGAATGTAGCGGAGAGTAAGCACCCCATCACATATTTCCCCGGACATTCATCCGATCGTGTGAGGATTAACCCCAGGACTGACGCGCCCGGGCCGGACGTACAGTGGCTTGGGCGCGTTACGTGCCTGACACACCCGTCCGAGGGAGGCGCTTGCCGTGAGTGAGTTGCGGTTCGTCCGCATGGGGTTCGGTGACGAGGCCGTCGAGTACCAGGAGGCGTGGGACGAACAGCGCCGGGTGCACGCGGCGCGCTTCGCGGACGAGGTCCCCGACACCGTGCTGCTCCTGGAGCATCCCCCTGTCTACACGGCGGGACGGCGTACGGCGGCAAACGAGCGCCCCCTCGACGGCACGCCGGTCATCGACGTGGACCGCGGCGGCAAGATCACCTGGCACGGCCCCGGCCAGCTGGTGGGCTACCCGATCCAGAAGCTCCCGCGCCCGGTGGACGTCGTGGCGCACGTACGCCGCCTCGAAGAGGCCCTGATCCGCACGTGCGCGGAGTTCGGCCTGGAGACCACCCGGGTCGAGGGCCGCAGCGGGGTGTGGGTCCTGGGCGACCCGGTCGAGCAGCGCCCCGCGCTCGGCGGCCTGGCCCTGGAATTCGACCCGCGTCTGCACGACGAGGAGTTCGACCCGCGCATGAACGGCCCGGAGTACGCGCCGTCCAACGCGGGCCAGCGCCGCGAGGACCGCAAGGTCGCCGCGATCGGCATCCGCGTGGCCAAGGGCGTCACCATGCACGGCTTCGCGCTCAACGTGAACCCGGACAACAAGTGGTTCGACCGGATCATCCCGTGCGGCATCCGTGACGCGGGGGTCGCCTCCCTGGCGAACGAACTCGGCCGCGACGTGACGATCGAGGAGGTCCTGCCGGTGGCGGAGCGGCATCTGCGGGAGATCCTGGAGAACGCCGAGCCGAAGCCGCGGGAGATCGAGAAAACACCTGCAGCATAGATCCGCGCGTGGAGGGGCTGGCCACCACACAGGCATTCAAATCAACGGGCGTACCCTTGAGGACGCCGAAGAATCAATCGCTAGGGAGCCGGTCGTGTCCGCAGTCGCACCCGACGGACGCAAGATGCTGCGCCTGGAGGTCCGCAACAGCCAGACCCCCATCGAGCGCAAGCCCGAGTGGATCAAGACCCGGGCGAAAATGGGCCCCGAGTACACCAAGATGCAGAACCTCGTGAAGAGCGAGGGCCTGCACACGGTCTGCCAGGAAGCCGGCTGCCCCAACATCTACGAGTGCTGGGAGGACCGCGAGGCGACCTTCCTCATCGGCGGCGACCAGTGCACCCGGCGCTGTGACTTCTGCCAGATCGACACCGGCAAGCCCGAGGCGCTCGACCGTGACGAGCCGCGCCGCGTGGGTGAGTCCGTGGTCACCATGGACCTGAACTACGCCACGATCACCGGCGTCGCCCGCGACGACCTGGAGGACGGCGGCGCCTGGCTGTACGCGGAGACGGTCCGCCAGATCCACCAGCAGACGGCCGACCGCGAGACGGGCCGCACGAAGGTCGAGCTGCTGGCCCCCGACTTCAACGCCGTTCCGGAGCAGCTGGAGGAGGTCTTCTCCTCCCGCCCCGAGGTCTTCGCGCACAACGTCGAGACGGTCCCGCGGATCTTCAAGCGGATCCGCCCGGGCTTCCGTTACGAGCGCTCCCTGAAAGTCATCACCGAGGCCCGCGACTACGGCCTCGTCACCAAGTCGAACCTCATCCTCGGCATGGGCGAGACCCGCGAGGAGGTCAGCGACGCGCTGCGGCAGCTGCACGACGCGGGCTGCGAGCTGGTCACCATCACGCAGTACCTGCGGCCCTCCGTGCGTCACCACCCGGTGGAGCGCTGGGTCAAGCCGCAGGAGTTCGTGGAGCTGAAGGAGGAGGCCGAGCAGATCGGCTTCTCCGGCGTGATGTCGGGCCCGCTGGTGCGGTCCTCGTACCGTGCCGGGCGGCTCTACCAGATGGCCATGGAGCAGCGGGACGCGCGCATCGCGGCCCAAGTGGTCTGACGAACCGTCACCGCCCTTCCCGCCGAAGGGCGAGACAAGCGTGTGAATTCGCGCACAAGACACTACCCGTCGGTAGCGACCGATATGACGCGGTCCTGACCGTCCTCGCAGATGAGGGCACATGTCAGGACCGCGTCGGCGTTTCTCCGCTCCCCGCCAGGCCTTCATGGGTGTTTGACCGGTCGGACACGCCCTGGTAACACCAATCAGTGACGCTGAACTCACAGCACGTACACCCGCTCCCGAGGGGGGACCTCACCCATGCAGGCCGCGCCCGTTCGCGCCACCGCGATTCCGTCCTTCACCACCGCCCTGCGTGCCGTCGAGTCGCTGCTGCTGAGCAGCGGTCAGCGCACCGCCCGCCGCAACGCCTGGACCTCCGTGCTGGAGGACCGCCGTCGCGCCAAGGACCGGGTCGAGGCGCAGCGCGTCCTCGAGCAGTCCGTCTCCCAGTCCCTCTCCGTCCATCCCTGAGCCCGCTCCCCTCCCCCGCGGGCTCCCCGCGGACACTGCCGTCGTAGGCGGTTGTGGGGCCACGTAGACTTCGTGGCATGGCGAGGAAGGAAACCGCAGCGGACGCTGCGAACCCCGGGCGACTGAAGCAGATCGCCCTGACCTACAAGATGACCCGCAAGGCCGACAAGAAGATCGGTCTTGTACTCGCGGCAGTCGGAATCGTCACCTTCGGTGTCTTCCTCGCGATCGGTTTCTTGATCGGTCACCCCATCTATCTCGGAATCCTGGGCCTCCTGCTCGCCTTCCTCGCGTCGGCGATCGTGTTCGGGCGCCGGGCCGAGCGGGCCGCCTTCGGGCAGATGGAGGGCCAGCCCGGTGCCGCGGCGGCGGTGCTCGACAACATCGGCCGGGGGTGGACGACGACCCCCGCGGTGGCGATGAACCGCAACCAGGACGTGGTGCACCGCGCGGTCGGCAAGGCCGGCATCGTGCTGGTCGCCGAGGGCAACCCGAACCGGGTGAAGTCCCTGCTCTCCGCCGAGAAGAAGAAGATGAACCGCATCGTCGCGGACGTCCCGGTGCACGACCTGGTCGTGGGCACGGGCGAGGGCCAGGTCGAGCTGAAGAAGCTGCGCACGACCATGCTGAAGCTGCCGCGCGTGCTGACCGGGCCGCAGGTCACCGCCACCAACGACCGGCTGCGTGCCCTGGGCGACCTGATGAGCAACATGCCGCTGCCGAAGGGGCCGATGCCGAAGGGCATGCGGATGCCGAGGGGCGGCGGGCCGAAGGCTCGCTGACAGCCCGCACACGACACGCGAAGGGGCGCCCGGACCACTCCGGGCGCCCCTTCTTCGTGCGTCTCAGATTTCTTCGTGTGTCTTCGATCGGGCGTCGTTCGCCGTCGGCCGTGTTTCGTTCCTCTTCGGCCGCGCTGCGTTCGCCGTCGGCCGTGTCAGATGCGGACCTCGACCGTGCCCGCCAGCCGGTCGTGCAGGCCCCGGCCGTCGCGGTCCCAGATCAGGGCGGGGATCGCGAGGAAGAGCAGAACCGTGCGCAGCACCGCGCGCAACGGGCTGACGCGGCCGGTGTCCAGGGCGAGCACCCGCAGGCCGAGGAGCCGCTTGCCCGGCGTGAAGCCGACCGTACCGACCGTGAGCACCATCAGGGCGAACATGATGAGCGGCGCCCAGATCTGGGCCGCTTCGTTGTAGCTCTGGGTGATGAGACCGTATGCGATCAGGAGGCTCAGGCCCCAGTCCACGGCGAGGGCGCCGAGCCGCCGCCCCGGGCGGGCGATCGAGCCGGGCCCCTCCTCGGGCAGACCGAGCTGCTCGCCCCGGTATCCGAAGTCGACACCGGCCTCTTCGGCGGCCGCACGGGGCCCGGAAAGCCACGATCCGAGTGCTTGCCTGTTGTCCACCCGTCCACGGTACTGCGCCCGTAAATGACCAGGGCACGGCGGGGTGCGCCGGGGCTACGGTGGAAGGTGAGCCGGTTAACTTGTGCGAAACAAATGAGTCACGCCAGAGAAACCACCCGTCCCTAGGGTCTAGGTCAGCGTGTGCCACCCGCACTGGCCGCACGAACGAACTACCACCCCGGCGGGACGGTCGGGAGTAGGAGGAGCTGGATGTTCCAGAACGCCGACGAGGCCAAGAAGTTCATCGCGGACGAGGACGTCAAGTTCATCGACGTCCGCTTCTGCGACCTCCCGGGCGTGATGCAGCACTTCACGGTGCCTGCTGAGGCGTTCGACGCGGACGAGGAGCTGGCCTTCGACGGCTCGTCCATCCGCGGCTTCCAGGCCATTCACGAGTCCGACATGGCGCTGCGCGCGGACCTGTCGACCGCCCGTGTCGACCCGTTCCGCCGTGACAAGACGCTGAACATCAACTTCTTCATCCACGACCCGATCACGGGCGAGCAGTACTCCCGTGACCCGCGCAACGTGGCGAAGAAGGCCGAGGCCTACCTCGCCTCCACCGGTATCGCCGACACGGCGTACTTCGGTCCCGAGGCCGAGTTCTACGTCTTCGACTCCGTCCGCTTCGCGACCAGCGCGAACGAGTCCTTCTACCACGTCGACTCCGAGGCCGGCGCCTGGAACACCGGCGCCCTCGAGGACAACCGTGGTTACAAGGTCCGCTACAAGGGCGGCTACTTCCCGGTCCCGCCGGTCGACCACTTCGCCGACCTGCGTGCCCAGATCTCCCTGGAGCTGGACCGCGCCGGCCTGAAGGTCGAGCGCCAGCACCACGAGGTGGGCACCGCCGGCCAGGCCGAGATCAACTACAAGTTCAACACGCTGCTCGCCGCCGCCGACGACCTCCAGCTCTTCAAGTACATCGTGAAGAACGTGGCGTGGCAGAACGGCAAGACCGCGACCTTCATGCCGAAGCCGATCTTCGGTGACAACGGCTCGGGCATGCACGTCCACCAGTCCCTGTGGACCGGCGGCCAGCCGCTCTTCTACGACGAGGCCGGTTACGCGGGCCTGTCGGACACCGCCCGCTACTACATCGGCGGCATCCTCAAGCACGCTCCGTCGCTGCTGGCCTTCACCAACCCGACGGTGAACTCGTACCACCGCCTGGTCCCCGGCTTCGAGGCCCCGGTGAACCTGGTCTACTCGCAGCGCAACCGCTCCGCGGCCATGCGTATCCCGATCACGGGCTCGAACCCGAAGGCCAAGCGCGTCGAGTTCCGCGCGCCCGACTCCTCCGGCAACCCGTACCTGGCGTTCTCGGCGCTGCTGCTCGCGGGCCTGGACGGCATCAAGAACAAGATCGAGCCGGCCGAGCCGATCGACAAGGACCTGTACGAGCTCGCCCCCGAGGAGCACGCGGGTGTCCCGCAGGTCCCGACCTCGCTCCCGGCCGTCCTCGACTCCCTCGAGGCCGACCACGAGTTCCTCCTCCAGGGCGACGTGTTCACGCCGGACCTGATCGAGACGTGGATCGACTACAAGCGCACGAACGAGATCGCGCCGCTGCAGCTGCGTCCGCACCCGCACGAGTTCGAGCTCTACTTCGACGTGTGATCGACGCCTGATCGAGGCACCACGACCGCGCCCCGCTGTCCGTACGGACGGCGGGGCGCGGTCGTATGTTCTATTCTGCTGCCAGGACCCACACGGGGGTGGAGAGGGAATGCCTGAGCACGAACAGGACGGCCAGGAGCGCGAGTTCGACCTCAGATGGGCGGACAGCGCCGAGCACAAGGAGCCCTCGGCGCGGGCCCGTATGCTCGCCGCGCGCTGGAAGCACAATCCGCCCGGGCCCGTGCCCTTCCGGCCCGAGCCCGACCACAGGTCGTCGGGTCGTGGGTCCCGCTCGTCGTGGGTGTCGACGGTCGTGGTGCTCGGCTCCGTGGCCGCGGTGATCCTGCTGCTCGGGTACATCAACTTCCGGGCGCCCTACTAGGGGGTGCGCGGGGCCGATCAAGGCACTGCTAGCGTCCGGCCACGTGGATGACGGTGTGTACGTGGGCAACGCGGGCAAGGACGCGGCTCTGGACCGGGGGTGGCTCCTCGGGCACTTCAAGGACGTCGGCGATCCGCGCCGCAGCGAGGCCGTCGAGATCAAGTGGGGTGTCCACCCGGCCGGCGACGAGCGGTCGCGGTGGGTGCGGGGTGAGGGGCGGACCGCGCTGCTGGTTCTCATCAGCGGGCGGTTCCGCGTGGAGCTCCCCGGTCGTAGCGTCCTGCTGGAGCGGCAGGGGGACTACGTCGTGTGGGGGCGCGGGGTCGATCACTCCTGGTTCGCCGAGGAGGAGTCGGTGGTGCTGACGGTTCGGTGGCCGTCCGTGCCCGGGTACGCGGTGGCCGGGGGCTGCTGACAGCTTTGCCGGCCCTGGGGGTGATCGCGACCCGTTCATGGCAGGGGCGGGTGCACACTGGCAGCGGGGCGAGTGCCTGACTGCGGGGTGATGCAGATGCACAGCCGTTTCCGGAGCGACCGGCGGTTGACCACCCGTATGGGGATCACGCTGTTCCTGCTCGGGCTGGTGTACGTGGGGTTCGTCGCGGCGTTGATCGTGCTGCTGAAGTCGTGGGTGCTGATCGTGGTGGTCGCGGCGGCGGTGCTGGGGGCGCAGTACTGGTTCTCGGACCGGGTCGCGCTGTTCGCTATGCGTGGGCGGGTCGTGGAGCGGGAGGAGTATCCCGAGCTGCACGGGGTCGTGGACCGGCTGTGCGCCATCGCGGACATGCCCAAGCCGGTGGTGGCCGTGTCCGATATGGACATGCCCAACGCGTTCGCGACGGGGCGGAATCCCGACCACGCCGTGGTCTGTGTGACGACCGGGCTGCTCAGGCGCCTGGAGCCGGCCGAACTGGAGGGCGTGCTCGCGCACGAGCTGTCGCATGTGGCGCACAAGGACGTCGCCGTGATCACGGTCGCCTCGTTCCTCGGTGTGCTCGCGGGGCTGATCGTGCGGTTCGCGTTCTACTCGCAGCTGTTCGGCGGGGGCCGCAGGGACCAGAACACGGCGGTGGTCTTCGCCGCGGTGATGGGCGTGTCGGCGGCCGTGTACGCGGTGAGCTTCCTGCTGATCAAGTCCCTGTCCCGGTACCGGGAGCTGGCCGCGGACCGCGCGGCCGCGCTGCTCACCGGCCGGCCCTCGGCGCTGGCCTCCGCCCTCACCAAGGTGTCGGGGGACATCGCCCGCATCCCGACGAAGGACCTCCGCACGGCCCAGGCCTTCAACGCCTTCTACTTCACGCCCGCGCTGGGCCGCGAGCCCGGTGTCGCGCGGCTGTTCTCGACCCACCCGAGCCTGGAGCAGCGGCTCGACCAGCTGGGCCGGATCTCCGCCGAGCTGGGCGAGGCGGCACCGGGAGGGGTGTGAGCGGGGCATGGGGCTGCTGGACATACTGCTCGGCCGGACGAAGCCGGTCGCGCCGGATCTCGACCGGCTCTTCGCGCTGCCGTCGGCAGCCGTGACGCTGGATGCCGCTGCGGGTTTCACCCCGACCGGGCAGGGCGCGGTGTGCTTCGCCACGGTCGAGGGCGCGGCCTTCGAGCAGATCCACCGCGAGGTGCAGGCGCTGCTGGACGCGGACAGCGACCGCGACGGCCCGCCGGTGGAACTGCGGCGGGACGACTACGGCTACTCCTGGCTGGTCTCGCACCGCGGCACCGACCAGCTTGCACCGCTCGTGACGGACCTGCACGCCGTGAACAGCCAGATGGAGGTCAACGGGTTCGGCCCCCAACTGCTGTGCTCCCTGGCCGGGTTCCGCGACCGTTCGGGCCGGCGGCTTGCGCTGGTCTACCTCTACAAGCGCGGCACCTTCTACCCGTTCGCGCCCCTGCCGGGAGAACCTCAGCGGCGTGACAACGCGCTGGAACTCCAGGTGCGGGCGGCGCTCGCCGACGACCTGCCGATCGAGCAGGACCTGGGCCGCTGGTTCCCCGTGTGGGGCGCGCCGGGTCTCTGATCGCCCGCTGTGCGTGATCGCCCCTCACGAGGCCCGGCCGCGTGGGTGAATGACGGGTATGAGTGAGCTGATCCCCTTCACGCATACCGTCGACGGTGAACGACTCGGCGGGCTGTCCGGCGGCACCGGCCCGGGTGAGCCGGCCAGGGCGAACGTCGTGCTGCTGCACGGCGCGGGCAACGGCAGCAAGGAGCGGCTGATGCCGTTGCTGTCGGAGTTCGTCGCCCACGGCTGCCACGCCCTCGCCTTCGACTTCTCCGGGCACGGGGAGAGCACCGGCCTGCTGCGCGAACTGAGCCTGCGCCGCCGCTTCGAGCAGGCCGTGTCCGTCATCGACGCCCGCGTGGGCGTGGACCGGCCGCTGGTCCTCATCGGCTTCAGCATGAGCGGCCAGACGGTGGCCGATCTCGCCCGGCACTACGGGGACCGCGTGGCGGCGCTGGGGCTGTGCGCGCCGGCGGTGTACGCGGCTCAGGCGTGGGACGTGCCGTTCGGCATGGGTGACGGGCGGTTCAGCGAGATCATCCGGCGACCCGGAAGCTGGCGTGAGTCGCCCGCGCTCGACGCCCTGCGGGGGTACGAGGGGCGGGCGGTGCTCGCGGCGCCGGGCACGGACGAGGTCATCCCGCCCGCCGTGACGGAGGCCGTCTCGGAGGCGCTGGCCCGCCGCGCCCAGTTCACCCACTGGGAACTTCCCGAGGTGGAGCACCGGTTGGGCCGGTGGTTCCGTGACCACCCGGGTGACCGGCGGGAGTTCGTCACCGCTGTCCTGACCGGGCTCGGCGAGCAGGGCTGGACGGCGACCCGCGCGTGGGTGGCCAAGCAGCTCCCGAAGGGCCGCACGGTCGACAAGTCCACTTTCCTCACGGGTGGTTGGAGCGCCCAGATGCGGCAGCTCACCCTCGACGACGGCACCGCACTCGCCCTGCGGACCTTCGTGAAGCCCTTCTTCCGGCGGCACGCCCCCGGGCTGCTCGCCCGTGAGGCGGACGTACTCACACTGCTGGCCGGGCAGGAGGGCGTGCCCGCCCCCGAGCTGACCGGCGTGGACGCGACCGCCGAGCACTGCGACCACCCGTCCCTGCTGATGTCCGTGCTGCCGGGCCGGGTCCGGGTGGACGAGGAGGACCTCGACCTACGGGTGGACCTGCTGGCGGCCCAGCTGGCCCGGATCCACCGGATCGTCCCCGAGGAGCGCCCGCGGCTGTATCAGGCGTGGACGTCACCTGAGCGGGTCCTCGCGCCCGAGGGGGATGAGATGTGGGAACGAGCAGTGGACGTGATCCGCCGCGACCCGCCGCCGTACGAGGGCTGCTTCCTGCACCGTGACTTCCACCCGGGGAACGTGCTGTTCACCGGCTCGGGGGCCGGCCTGCGGATCAGCGGTGTCGTCGACTGGGTGGAGACGTCGTGGGGTCCCGCCGACCTGGACGTCGCACACTGCTCGACGGCCCTCGCGCTGCTGCACGGCCCGGAGTACGGCCTCGGTTTCCGGGAGCGCTACGAGGCACACGGTGGCCGGTGCCTGGCCGACGGCCCGGACCACCTGTACTGGCGGCTGCTCGACGCCCTGGCCTACGCCCCCGACGCGGCGAAGCTGGCGGGCCCGTGGCGGGAGCTGGGCCGGACCGATCTGACGCCGGAGGTGCTGGGCGGGCGGCTGGAGGCGTATGTGGCGGGGCTGCTGGAGCGGTACGCCTGAGAGGCGGTGGCCGGTGGGGATGACGGCCGAGGGGATGACGGCCGATTGTCACTGGCGTTCGCGATGATGGAGTCGGGGCGGAGAGACGTGGCGAACGGGGGCCGGTATGGCAGGGGCACAGCGGTACATCGGGGTGGCGGAGCGGCGGGCCCGGCTCGGGCTTCGGCAGCGGCTGGCCGGGCAGGCGCGGGCGTCGACTCCCGAGGAGGTCGCCGGTTCGCTCGTCGCCCTGCACGGCACGGACCCGGCGACGGTGTACCTGGCCGTGGGCGCGCGGCTGGCGGACCCCGCGAAGACGGTGGCGGAGACCGGGCGCGCGCTGTACGACGACCGTTCCCTGGTGCGGATGCACGGCATGCGACACACGGTGTTCGTGTTCCCCACGGCCCTGACCGCCGTCGTGCACGCCTCGACCGGCCTGGCGGTCGCCGCAAAGGAGCGGGCCGTGCTGCTCAAGGACATGGCGGCGGCCGGGGCGCCGGACGCGGCCTGGCTGAAGGAGGTCGAGGAGTCGGCGCTGGCGGCACTGGCCCGGCGCGGGCAGGCCACGGCCGCCGAACTCGCCCAGGACGAGCCGCGACTGCGGGAGCAGTTCGTGTACGCGGCAGGCAAGAGCTACGAGGGCCTGCACACGGTCTCGACCCGGCTGCTGAAGGTGCTGGGCGTCGAGGGGAAGGTCGTACGCGGCCGGCCGCTCGGTTCCTGGACGTCCAGCCAGTTCCGCTGGTCCGTGGCGCCCGAGCACCCCGAACTGGACCCGGCGCAGGCGCAGGCGCAGGCGGAGCTGCTGGGACTGTGGCTCGCCGCGTGCGGTCCGGCGACCGAGGCCGATCTGAAGTGGTGGACGGGGTGGCGGGTGTCAGAGGTCCGCCGGGCGCTGTCCGCGATCGGAGCGGAGTCGGTGTCGCTGGACGTGGGCACGGGATACGTGACCGACGGCGACCTCGACGAGGTGGCCGCGCCCGTCGAGCCCTGGGCCGCGCTGCTGCCCGCCCTCGACCCGACGGCGATGGGATGGCAGCAGCGCGACTGGTATCTCGCGCCGGAGCTGCGGCCCCGGCTGTTCGACCGCAGCGGGAACGTCGGGCCGACGGTGTGGTGGAACGGACGTGTGGTCGGAGGGTGGGCCCAGCGGCCCGACGGGGAGATCGTCTGGCGGATCCTCGACGAGGCGGGGGTGGGCCGGGAGGCGCTCGCGGCGATCGAGACGGAAGCGGAGCGGCTGAGCGGGTGGCTGGGGACGACCAGGATCACGCCGCGTTTTCGTACGCCGATGGAGAAGGAGTTGGCGGCTTAGCCAGGAGGGGCGTCGGGTCCGCGGGGCGTCAGGGCCGTACGTAGACTCCCGCCCGCGCCGCAGTCGCCGCCGCCTCGGCAGCCTGGTCGGCCATCGACTCGTCGAGGCGGCCGCCGCTGATCAGCAGGTGGTAGTAGAGCGGGGCGGAGACGGCACGGACCACCTCGTGTGTGTCGGTGCCCTCGGGTACCTCGCCCCGGTCGACGGCCTGCCGGACGCAGGGGGCCCACTCCCGGACGCGGATGTCGTAGAAGCGGTGCAGCGCCGCGGCCGTCTTCGTGTCGCCGGTGGCGGCGGCGATCAGCGCCTTGAACAGCGGCCCCTGTCGAGGGTCCGTCAGAGTCCGCTGCACGAGCCTGGCATTCGCCGTCAGGTCGCCGAGCAGCGAACCGGTCTCGGTGCGCGGCGCCGACTGCTCGGCCATGTCCGCCAGGAGGTCCGCGACCAGCCCGGTCACCGTCCCCCAACGGCGGTAGACGGTCGTCTTGCCCACACCGGCACGGCGAGCGATGTCTGCCAGGTCCAGGCCGGTGAACCCCTGCTCGGTCAGGGCGTCCTCGGCAGCCCGCAGCACCGCCTCCCGGACCCGCGCCGTGCGCCCCCCGGGCCGGACGGTCCCCGGCTCGTCTCCATCAGCCATAACGGCACTCCTGTTCCATTAAGCCCTTCACGTTGCTACCTTAATCACTACTAACGGAACAGCAGACCCATTAACGACTGGGTCGCTCCCGGAAGGGGATCGGGATGGAATACAGGCGACTGGGCGCGTCCGGACTCATGGTTCCGGCATTGAGCTTCGGAGCCGGCACCTTCGGCGGCCGGGGCCCGCTCTTCGGCGCGTGGGGCACCACCGACGCGCGGGAGGCGCGCCGCCTGGTGGACATCTGCCTGGACGCGGGGCTCACGATGTTCGACACCGCCGACGTCTACTCCGCCGGCGCGTCCGAGGAGGTGCTCGGCGAGGCGATCAAGGGCCGCCGGGACCAGGTGATCGTCTCCACCAAGACGAGCCTGCCGATGGGCGACGGACCGGGCGATGCGGGCTCCTCCCGCTCCCGGCTGATCCGCGCCTGCGAGGACGCCCTGCGCAGGCTGGGCACGGACCACCTCGACCTGTTCCAGCTCCACGCCTTCGACGCCGGGACACCGGTCGAGGAGGTGCTGGAGACGCTCGGCTCGCTCGTGCGGGCGGGCAAGGTGCGCTACACCGGCGTCTCCAACTTCTCCGGCTGGCAGGTGATGAAGTCCCTCGCGGCAGCGGAACGGCACGGCCACCCGCGTTATGTGGCCCACCAGGTGTACTACTCCCTCATCGGCCGCGACTACGAATGGGAGCTGATGCCGCTCGCCCTCGACCAGGGCCTCGGCGCCATCGTCTGGAGCCCGCTCGGCTGGGGCCGCCTCACCGGCAGGATCCGCCGCGGCACACCGCTCCCGCCCGGCAGCCGACTGCACCGCACCGCCGACTACGGCCCGCCCGTCGCCGACGAGCACCTCTACGACGTGATCGACGCGCTGGACGAGATCGCGGAGGAGACGGGCAAGGCGGTGCCGCAGATCGCCCTCAACTGGCTGCTGCGGCGGCCGACGGTGTCCTCCGTGCTCATCGGCGCCCGCGACGAGCGGCAGTTGCGCCAGAACCTCGGCGCCGTCGGCTGGAGCCTCTCCCCCGAGCAGGTGGCGAAGCTCGACGCGGCGAGCCACCGCCCGGCGCCGTACCCTTACTTCCCGTACGAGCGACAGGAGGGCTTCGCCCGCCTGAACCCGCCGGTGTTCGCGGCACCGGGCCGGGTGGCATGACGAAGCACCGGGCACCCTGCGGAACAGGGCACCCGGCGCTCGGGATCGGGTCGGGTCGGGTCGGATCAGCGCGCGTACCGCATGAGCGCCCTCACCATGTGGCACGTCGTGTCCGACGGCGGGTGGACGCCGATCTGCTCCGCCGTGCTGCGGATCCTCTCGTTGCGGGCCTGGTTCGGCATGTAGACGCCGGAGTCGAGCAGGGCGATGGCGAGGCGCATCGCCTTGAGGCGCCGGTTGTGCGTGACGTACCACTCGCGCGGCCGGCCCGGCGGCAGCGGCCGCTTCTCCACGGGCACGTACGGCAGGTCGAGCAGGACGGGGCGCTTCGCGGTGGACTGGGTGGGCAGCGGCTTCGGCTTGAGTGCGGCAGCGGGCACAGGCATCCTCCTGTCGCGGTCAGGGCGGCTCACCGGAGTCCTCGGCGACCCCGGCACCACCCTCGAACACTGCTTACAGTTTACCGCCCGGCACTGACATCAGGCAGTCCGCAGAGTCCACCAAAAGCCCAGGTGAGCACGGAAATTGGCATCGCGTCACGGCAGGTCCGCGAGGGGCGCGTGAGCCGGCCGAAATTCGAACAGCTCCGACGGGCGTACCGTGGCCTCATGGAGATCTGGATCAACCCGGCCTGTTCGAAGTGCCGCAGCGCCGTGCAGCTGCTCGACGCCGAGGGCGCCGACTACACCGTCCGCCGCTACCTGGAGGACGTGCCGAGCGAGGACGAGATCCGGGGCGTGCTGGACCGGCTCGGACTGGAGCCCTGGGACATCACCCGCACCCAGGAGGCCGCCGCCAAGGACCTCGGCGTCAACGAGTGGGCCAGGGACGCGAGTTCACGGGAGCGGTGGATCAGGGCCCTCGCCGAGCACCCCAAGCTGATCCAGCGGCCGATCATCACGGCGGACGACGGCACGGCGGTGGTCGCGCGCACCGAAGAGGACGTACGGGACGCCCTCTCCCGTTGAAGATCCCCCTGGACATCTCCCCTTTGTGTGACGCAGGTTACTTCGGTGACTCCTGTAACCACTGAGTAACCTTGTTCGGTATCTCGTACATAGCGGCGTACGCTCCCCTACCTCTTCAGGAGGCGCGCATGTCGCGTAGGAGAACTCTCGGTACGAAGAAGAAGATCGCGTTGCTGGTGAGCGCGGCGACCGTGGCGGGAGGCGGGGCCTTCGTCATGGCGAGTACGTCGAACGCCGCGCAAACCCCCAAGTCGGCGACGGAGTCGACGGTCTGCCAGGGACTCGCCACCGCCCTCGGCAACAACCAGAAGTTCATCGCGGACCAGCGGGCCGAACCGGACGCGCGGTCCGAGGCGCGGATCGCCAACCGCGAGGCGGTCGTCGCGGAGATCCAGCGGAAGCAGGAGGCGTCGGGGTGCGTGGTGGGGGAGTCGGCTCAGGACTCCCAGCCCGCACAGCCGTCGCAGCCCGCGCAGTCCGCCCCCGCGGAGAACCCCGGCGGTGGCGCCGCGGGCTCCGGGCAGCAGGTGTGCAGCGGCTCCACCGTCACACTCTCCGGCGAGGGCGGTGCGCCCGCCGCGTCCAGCAACCAGTTCCCGGCCGGCACGAAGCTGAAGGTCACCAACCTGGACAACGACAAGTCCACGACGGTGGAGGTCACTTCGGTCTCCGGCAGCTGTGTGCTGCTCAACAACGCGGCATTCGAACAGGTCCGTGAGCCCGGCAAGTTCCTGATCCGCCGGGCCGTGATCGAGAAGGTGGGGTGACGCCGGACGGACGAGGGCGAGTGAGTCACTGAGGCGGCGGCCCACCCCTCGGCCGCCTCCTCGTACGTGTCAACGGTCCGGCTGCTCCCGGCCAGGAGCAGCCGGACCGGGCGCACTGCGCGACACGCGGCGCTGGTCACCGGCTTGACGGAGGGAAGCCGGTGACCAGTCCCTCCCCGGGACCAAACGCCCTCACAGCGTGAGGTAAGGCACAGCGACACCAGGTAACACGGGGTTCACATTCGAGCAATGGCCGGGAAATCGCCTGTTGACAGGCTGCCGGGCATTGAGCGGCGCCCCAGTGCCGCAGCGCCGCAAGCACCCGCGATACGCGCCCAGACACACCCCCGAAGGATGTGGCCCGTGACCTTCAAGGCTGAGTACATCTGGATCGACGGCACCGAGCCGACGGCCAAGCTGCGTTCCAAGACCAAGATCATCGCGGGCTCCCCCGCCGGTCTCGACGCGCTGCCGATCTGGGGCTTCGACGGGTCCTCCACCAACCAGGCCGAGGGCCACGCCTCGGACTGCGTCCTCAAGCCGGTCTTCACCTGCCCGGACCCGATCCGCGGCGGCGACGACATCCTGGTGCTGTGCGAGGTCCTGAACATCGACCTCACCCCGCACGCCAGCAACACCCGTGCCGCGCTGGCCGAGGTCGAGGAGAAGTTCGCGGCGCAGGAGCCGATCTTCGGCATCGAGCAGGAGTACACCTTCTTCAAGGACGGCTACCCGCTCGGCTTCCCCAAGGGCGGTTTCCCGGCCCCGCAGGGCGGCTACTACTGCGGTGTCGGCGCCGACGAGATCTTCGGCCGTGACGTCGTCGAGGCCCACCTGGACAACTGCCTGAAGGCGGGCCTGGGCATCTCCGGCATCAACGCCGAGGTCATGCCGGGCCAGTGGGAGTTCCAGGTCGGCCCGCTCGCCCCCCTGGAGGTCTCGGACCAGCTGTGGGTGGCCCGCTGGCTGCTCTACCGCACCGCCGAGGACTTCGACGTCGCCGCGACGCTGGACCCGAAGCCGGTGAAGGGCGACTGGAACGGCGCCGGTGCGCACACCAACTTCTCCACCAAGGCGATGCGCGAGTCCTACGACGCGATCATCACCGCGGCCGAGTCGCTCGGTGAGGGCTCCAAGCCGCTCGACCACGTCAAGAACTACGGCGCCGGCATCGACGACCGCCTGACCGGTCTGCACGAGACCGCCCCGTGGAACGAGTACTCCTACGGCGTCTCCAACCGCGGCGCCTCGGTCCGTATCCCGTGGCAGGTCGAGAAGGACGGCAAGGGCTACATCGAG
Organism: Streptomyces sp. NPDC052064; assembly: GCF_055585925.1. NCBI lineage: Bacteria > Bacillati > Actinomycetota > Actinomycetes > Kitasatosporales > Streptomycetaceae > Streptomyces > Streptomyces sp. NPDC052064. The sequence goes on along the minus strand of NZ_JBVJJE010000003.1, from coordinate 186,245 downwards.
GACCGCCGTCCGAACGCCAACGTCGACCCGTACGTGGTGACCCGCCTGCTCGTCGACACCTGCTGCTCGGCGCTGGAGAAGGCCGGCCAGGTCTGACCGACGCCACAAGGCTCCGAGGGGGCGCTCGCCGTTCGCGGTGGGCGCCCCCTCGCGTTGCGCCCGCCCGGCGGATGTCCAAGCTGTGAGAGGAGGGTCCCTGCACCTGGCCCCGGTCTGCTTCAATGGCCCCATGGCCAGCTACCAGAAGCACACCGCGACGGGTCGCCATGACCTCGAGCCCTTCTGGCCGTCCCGTCAGGACCACGACTTCGACCGGGTGTGTTGCCGCGCGACGAACGCGCCGGCCCTCTAAAGCCGTACACCCCCGGCCTTCGGCCAGCGCGAACCGCGTACGTCCCTCGGCGAGCCCGACCACCCGTTCGCGGCCGTCGACTTCTCCGACGAACCTCTCGCGCGAAAGAGCTGACCTCTCATGGCGACCACTCGTTCTGCGACCACTCGTTCTCTGTCCACCGCCGCGCTCAACACCCCTTCGACGAACGGTTCGCGGCACCGGTTGCGTGCCGTCGACCGGGACGAGGTGGTGACCGTCGCGGATCTGCTGCCTCCGGGTGCCACCTGGCTCCCGGCACCCCAGCACACCCTGCCCACGCTGCCGGGGCAGCCGCCGATGATCGGCTATCTGGTGCTCGTTCCGGCCGACCAGCAGCCGCCGTTCCCGATGGCGGTGCCGGGCCGGCCGGAGGCCCCCCGCCGCCAAGGCCCCGAAGGCCCCGGGCCGGGCGGCGAGCAGCTGATCCGCGTCGACACCGTGCAGCGCACCGCCGAGGTGGCCGGGCGGCCGCTCGACCTCACGTACCTGGAATTCGAGCTGCTGGCCCACCTGGTGGCGCACCCGGGCCGGGTGCACACCCGCGACCAGCTGGTCGGCACGGTGTGGGGCTACGGGCATGTGGGCGACGGCCGTACGGTCGACGTCCACATCGCCCGCCTGCGCCGCAAGCTGGGTGCCGAGCACCGCGACACGATCCGCACGGTGCGCCGGGTCGGCTACAAGTACGTGCCCCCGGTGCCTCCGGTGGCTCGCTGAGCGGTCGGCGCCCGCCCGTCTGCTGACGGCAGATCCCCGTTCCCTCCCGTCGCCCCGGCGGGCAGAGTCAACGGCATGAGACTTCTGATGCTGGGTGGTACGGAGTTCGCGGGCCGGGCCGTCGTGGAGGCGGCCCTGGGGCGGGGCTGGGAGGTGACCGTCTTCCACCGGGGGCGGCACGAGGCACCGCCGGGCGTGCGGTCGCTGCTCGGCGACCGCACGACGCCCGACGGTCTGGCCGCCCTCGCCGAGGAGCCGGGCGAGTGGGACGTCGTCGTCGACACCTGGTCGGCGGCGCCCCGCGCGGTGCGGGACGCGGCGCGGCTGCTGCGGGGCCGCGCCCGCCGGTACGTGTACGTGTCGAGCTGCTCGGTGTACGCGTGGGCCCCGCCCGCCGGATACGGCGAGGACGCCCCCCTGGTGGAGGGCGCGTCGGCCGACGCGGACGAGACCGACTACCCGCGGGACAAGCGCGGCGGCGAACTGGCCGTCCTGGAGGCCTTCGGCGAGGACCGGTCGGTGCTCGTACGGGCCGGGCTGCTCCTCGGTCCGTACGAGAACATCGGCCGGCTGCCCTGGTGGCTGGGCCGGATGGCGCGCGGCGGCCCGGTGCTGGCCCCGGGCCCGCGCGACCTGCCCCTCCAGTACGTGGACATCCGTGACCTCGCCGAGTGGATCCTGCTCGCGGCCGAGCGGGAGCTGAGCGGGCCGTACAACCTGATGAGCCCGCGGGGGCACACCACGATGGGCGAGTTGCTGGACGCGTGTGTCCGGGTCACCGGCGGCGGCGCCGAACTGCGGTGGACCGAGCCCGAGGTGATCCTGGAGGCCGGCATCGCGCCGTGGACCGAGCTGCCGGTGTGGGTGCCCCCGGGCAGCGACCTGCACGACGCCCTGCACGGCGCGGATGTCACCCGGGCGCTCGGGGCGGGGCTGAGCTGCCGGTCCGTCGAGGAGACCGTGGCCGACACCTGGCGGTGGCTCGAGGACGTCGGCGGCGTGGCACCCCAGCGCCCGGACCGGCCGCGCTCGGGCCTCGACCCGGAGGTGGAGGCGAAGGTGCTCGGGACGGGCTGAGACGTAAGAGGCGGAGACGTACGAGGTGTACGTAGCACCACCCCCGACCGGGGGTTCCGGCCCAGTGCCCCCGCACCCCCGCTCGGCGAGACTGACGCCATGACCATCGACACGAAGAGCGGCACCGGGCGTACGAAGGGGCGGAGCATCGGGCTCGCCGCGATGCGGGGGCTGGGGATCGCCCTCGTCTCCCTGCCGGGGGCGGTGCTGTGCCTCGCCCTGTCCCTGGTGTCCATGGCGCTCATCCCGGTCGGGATCGGGCTCGTCACGACGCCGTACGTGCTGACGGGGGTGCGGGCGTTCGCGAACTGGCGGCGGGTGCTCGCGGCGGAGTGGGGCGGGGTGCGGATACCTCCGGCGTACCGGCCGCTGCCGAGGGACGCCAACCCGTGGACGCGCACCGTCGGGATGCTGCGCGACCCGGCGACCTGGCGGGACCTGATGTGGCTGCCGGTCGACATGACGGCGGGGTTCCTCACCGTGCTGCTGCCCGCCGCGCTGTGGCTGTACCCGCTGGAGGGCTTCGCGCTCGCGGCCGGGCTGTGGCGGGTCTTTCCCGAGGGGTACTGGTACGGGTTCGTCAAGGTCACCGGGCAGGTGTCCGCGCTCGGTGCCGCCGCCCTGGGTTTCGTCATCCTCTTCTTCGCGCACTTCCTCACCCCGCTTCTGCTGGACGTCCACTTCCGGCTCACCCAGGCCGTCCTGGGCTCCGGACAGCGCGAACTGGCCGAGCGGGTACGGGTCCTGACCGAGACCCGGCGGGATGCCGTCGACACCTCCGCCGCCGAACTGCGGCGCATCGAACGGGACCTGCACGACGGGGCCCAGGCCCGGCTGGTGGCGGTCGGCATGGACCTGGGCACCATCGAGGCACTCCTCGACAAGGACCCGGCCAAGGCCAAGGAGCTGATCGCGCAGGCCCGCAGGTCCTCGGTCGAGGCGCTGTCCGAACTGCGCGAGCTGGTGCGCGGCATCCATCCGCCGGTCCTGGCCGAGCGCGGACTGGGTGACGCCGTACGGGCGCTGGCGCTGCGGCTGCCGGTGGCCACGGAGGTGAACGTGGACCTGCCCGGGCGGGCGGAGGCGCCCGTGGAGTCGGCCGCGTACTTCGCCGTGAGCGAGGTGCTCACCAACGCCGTGAAGCACTCCGGCGCCGACCGGATCCGGGTCGACCTGCACCACACGGACGGCCATCTGCGGGCGACCGTCACCGACAACGGCAAGGGAGGTGCGGTGATCGGGGCCGGTTCTGGGCTGGCCGGGGTCGAGCGGCGACTGGGTACATTCGACGGCGTCCTGGCCGTCGGCAGCCCCGCGGGCGGTCCCACCATGGTCACCATGGAGATCCCTTGCGCGTTGTCCTAGCCGAAGACCTCTTCCTGCTGCGCGACGGACTCGTCCGGCTGCTCCAGGCGCACGACTTCGAGATCGCGGCGGCCGTCGAGTCCGGTCCCGAACTGGCCGCCGCGCTGGACGAGCTGGCACCGGACGTCGCCGTGGTCGACGTACGCCTGCCGCCCACGCACACCGACGAAGGGCTCCAGTGCGCGCTCGACGCCCGCAGGAAGCGGCCCGGACTGCCGGTGCTGGTGCTCTCCCAGCACGTGGAGCAGCTGTACGCGCGTGAGCTGCTCGCCGACGGCACCGGCGGGGTCGGATACCTGCTGAAGGACCGGGTGTTCGACGCCGAGCAGTTCGTGGACGCCATGCGACAGGTCGCCGCCGGTGGGACGGCGATGGATCCGCAGGTCATCCAGCAGCTGCTGGCGCGGCAGGCGGGCGACGACCGGCCGCTCGCGCGGCTGACGCCCCGGGAGCGGGAGGTGCTGGAGCTGATGGCGCAGGGCCGGTCCAACGCGGCGATCGCCGGGCGGCTGGTCGTGACGGAACGGGCCATCGCCAAGCACACCGCGAACATCTTCGCCAAACTGGGACTCGAGGTCTCGGACGACGACAACCGGCGCGTGCTGGCGGTTCTCGCGTATCTCGACCACGGCCGGTGAAACCGGGCCTGTTTATTCACCCACCGTCGATGATCAACAACTCCCGGTGCGGGAGGGGCTGTTGAGAACACAGCTCCCTCACGAATCTCGCATCAATTTCCGAGACATCTGAACACCCCTGGGACGGCCTCCGTATGGAAGGGAGCCGCTTCACTCCTGTCGGGCGCCTCGATGCCCCCGAAAAAGGAAGTCAGAGGAGTTCCATGGGACGCAACACAAGAAAACGCCGGACGCCGATGGCCACCAAGGCCATAGCCGCATCGGCGGCCCTAGCGCTCGGTGGGGGCGGGCTGATCTGGGCAAACTTCTATGCCTCGGCGCATGAGGAGAACTCGGCGAACCAGACGAAGGCCGCGGGAGCACAGATCGCCACGATCCAGTGCCCGGACGTAGGACAGCAGCTGACCGACGTGCCGGACGGCGCGCGCGCCGGGGTGGACAAGGAGCTGGCGAACCTCGACAAGCAGATCAGCGAGGCCTACTCCCGGCTGGCCTCCACGCGTCAGGCCCAGGCCGGTGACGCGGGCTTCGTCAACAACGCCATCCTCGGCCCGCTGAAGTCGAAGCGGACCGCCGCCATCGACCGGATCGGCATCAACATCCGGCGGGTGGGTGGCCAGGCCCCGGACAACCTCGCCCAGATGGCCGAGTGCCAGGGCATGGCCGCCGACGCGAACACCAACGACGGCAACGCCGGGGGCGGTCAGAACAACGACGGCCAGAACAACGACGGTCAGGACCAGGGCCAGGACCAGGGCGGTCAGGACCAGGGCGGTGACAACGGCCAGGACCAGGGTCAGGGCGGCAACGGCGGTCAGGCCGACAACGGCCCGGCGGCCGACGACTTCATCAACATCGAGGACGTCCAGCCCAACTCCCGCAACCTGCCCAACGGTCTCGCCGCGAACGGCGACGGCGGTTCCACCGGCAGCTTCACCACGAACTGCGGCACCAACGAGAACGAGAACCGCAACTCGGACAACGTGATCGTGGCGCCCGGTGTCAGCAACGGTGCGCAGCACGCGCACGACTACGTCGGCAACCAGGACAACGACGCGTTCACCAGCGACGAGCAGTTCCTCCAGGCCGACACCAGCTGCCAGAACCAGGGTGACAAGTCGACGTACTACTGGCCGGTCCTCCGTGTCCAGGACGGGCAGAACGAAGTCGACGCGAACGCCCCCGGTGGCGGTCAGGACGGCAACGTCGGCACGATCCAGCAGGTCGCCCAGGCCGAGCTGAAGTTCGTCGGCAACAAGAAGAGCGACGTTGTCGCGATGCCGACGGCCCTGCGCATCATCACCGGTGACGCCAAGGCCTTCACCAACGGCCTCAAGAACGCCAACACCTCCTGGAGCTGCACCGGCTTCGAGGACCGGCAGGTGACGGACAAGTACCCGATCTGCCCCGAGGGCAGCTCCGTGGTGCGGACGTCCAACTTCCAGAGCTGCTGGGACGGTCAGAACATCGACAGTGCCAACCACCGCGACCACGTGGCCTTCGTCCAGGCGGACGGCAGCTGCCCCCAGGGGTTCCAGGCGATCCCCCAGCTGCAGGCCAAGCTGGTCTACGACATCCCGGCCCCGCAGATCGACAACGGGCAGGTGCAGAACGCGTACGCGCTCGACGGCTTCCCGGAGCAGCTGCACAAGCCGATCACCGACCACAACGACTTCATCAACTTCTTCGACGAGAACGTGATGAACCAGATGGTCCAGTGCATCAACAACGGCGAGGACTGCCAGTAGTCCGCACGTGAGTGAAAGCCGGCGGTGGGATTTCCCACCGCCGGCTTTCGCTTGCCCGGGCCGCGCGGTCAGCCGTGGTGGCTGCCGCTCTTGTGACCGCCGCTGTTGTGACTACCACCGGGATTCATGTGCTCGGAGCCTTCCTCCATGATTCCGCCGAGGCTGCCCCGGAGCTCCGTGACCGTCTTCTCCTCCCCGACGGCGACCCACTTGCGTCCGACCAGGTAGTAGCCGCCGTAGTCCTTCGCCTCGTTCAGCCACTCGCGCTGCCCGCGGTCGGTGGCGAAGGTCGCGAGGACGTACTTCTCCTTGCCCTTCTTGCAGAGGGCCTGGCGGATCTCGTCGGCGTCGGTCTGCATGTTCGGCTTGCACTCGGCCTCTGCCGCGATGTGCTCCAGGCTGCCGGTCACCGCCTCCGGTACGGCCGCCTCGTCCTTGCCGCCGGATCCGCAGCCGGTCAGCGCCAGTATCGCCACCGCCCCGCTCAGCGCGAGCATCGGTCGGGTCACCCTCATCTGTTCCTCCGGTCCTTGTCACGGCACGGTCCGGACGCATGCCGCACGGAGCCCCGGCAGAGGCTCTCTCGCCTTCGATACGGCTGCGGAGCCCGTGGTGCTCAAATCCGGTGTCTCCGGAGGCACTCCCGTGCGAGTGTGTCCCGGTGAACCAGGACTGGGAAGATCGCGTGGCCGCCCTGTGGGACCGGTTCGACGACTACGCCGAAACCGAGGAGGGCGAGGCCCGTTTCCGTGCCGACGTCGACGCCCTCGTCGCCGAACTGCCGGAGGGCAGCCCGCTCGGGCCGTTCGAGCAGGCCGGCGCCTGGGACGCCACGGGCCGCTCGGACAAGGCGGTCCCGCTGTACCGGGAGGCGCTGGCGCGCGGACTCGCCGGCGTCAGCCCCTACAAGGCCCGCCGCACGAAGATCCAGCTGGCCAGTTCCCTGCGGAACATCGGGCAGGCGGCGGAGGGCGTCGAGCTGCTCGAAGCCGAACTGGACGCCCCGTCCGACGAGCTGGACGATCCCGTGCGGTTCTTCCTCGCCCTGTGCCTGTCGAGCCTCGGCAGGGACAGGGAGGCGCTGTCCCTCGCCCTGGGCACGCTGGCGCCTCATATGACCCGTTACCAGCGCTCGGCGGCGTACTACGCCCAGGCGCTCGTGGAACCCGGGGAGCAGCCGGGGGCGTGACGCCTCGCGGTCAGGTGACCATCCTCCGATTCGCTCGTTCTGCTGAACGTGCAGTCACAGGATGTCGCCCAGCGCCCCGCGCCCCCCTCCCCCGCCGGCCCGGTCGTCGACGTCGAGCAGGCCGAGGCCGCGCTCGTCGAGCACTATCCGCGGCTCGTGCGGCTCGCCTATCTGGTGCTGCCGCCGGGCCTGGGCCGCAGCAGGCGCGTCCTCACCGCACACTCCCTCACTCAGCGCGCACTTCCCCGCAACCGCACACCGGCTCCGGTGATCCCGGCCCAGTCGACAGGCCATGACGGCGATCCGGGCTACGCCCTGCTCCGTCTCCAGGTGCTGCGTACGGCGCTGGAGGCGGGGCTGCCGCTGAAGCGCAAGGCGTGGCCGAAGCGGTCCCAGCTGCCGCCGGTGCTGCCGCAGGTGTGGGGCCTGAAGCTGTTCCCGCGGTCCGGCGGCGCCGACGAACTCGCCCTGGACCAGCGACTGTCCACCCTGTCCGGCCCGGCCCGGGCCGTGTACGCGCTGCGCGGCCTGGAGCGGCTGACGGACGACGGCGTGCGCAAGGTGCTCACGGCGGCGGGTGTCGCCGACGCGGACGGTGCGCTGCTGGAGGCCGACGGGATCCCCGCGCAGTACGGGCTGCTCGACTCCCCCGAGTTCGACCCCTGCTCGCTCCAGGCCCGCCCCACCGACCTGATGCGGCGCCGCCAGCACCTGAAGGCCGCGCTGGCCACCGGGGCGGCCCTGCTGGTGTGCGGGGCGCTGCTGGGTCTGCCCGGCGAGGGCTGGGGCCCCGGCGGCGCCGCCGCGCCGCCGTACGCGCGGAACCCGGCCGCCCAGGCCGCCCTGGACCCGGCGAAGCTGACCAGGGTCTCCGCCACCGCGTGGCGCGGCTCGGCGCGCACCGACTTCTCGGTGTGGCCGGCCCGCGGTGATCTCACCGGCGACTCGGCCCTGCTGCGCCGCGCCCTGGCCGTCTGGGCCCGCCCCGGGGAGACGGTCCGGGTGTCCGCGACACGCGGCACCCCGTCCGGCGGCCCGGCCGGACCACCCCAGCTGCTGTACGCGGGGACGGTCGACGCGGCACGCGTGGTGATCCTCTACGACGGTCTGCGCATCGCCCGGTACGCCGAGCCGAAGGAGGGCACGCGGGGCGCCGCCCTGGACTTCGCCCGGGTCGACGGCGCGGGCCGGGCCGAGGCGGGCGCGGTGGTCCTGGGCCGGGCCGACGGCAATGTCCGCTATCTGATCGCCCCTTGGGTGAAGAAGGCGGCTGAGCGGGACCTGATGAAGCCGGCCTCCGGCGCGATGGACCTGGCCCTCACCGGCGGTGTGACCGCGCCGCTGGCCAGCCCGGTCCTGCGGGCCGGCGCGTGCGCGTCGTGGAACGTGCTGCAACTGGCCGACGGCACGCGCACGCGGCTGCTGACCGACCTCGGCGAACTGGTTCCGGCCCGGCTCACCGCCGGACGGCCCGGATCCCCGGGCGAGACGTCCGGTGCCGAGGCGCTCCGCGTGTGGGAGCCGCTCGCCTGCTCACTGGGCACGGTGCGCTCCGCGGGCGTGCGGAGCGTCAACGCCTGGGCGTTCAACGAGCAGCCGCTGCCGGACGCGAGCGGGTCGGCCGCCTGGGTGTGCACCCGGGCCGAGACCTGGCGGGGCGGCGGGGCGCGGGTGCTGGCCCAGTTCCACACGCCGGGCGGGACGTACGGGGCGGTGGCGGCCAAGGCCGAGAACGTCCTGGCGTGCGGGGCACGCGACCCGCACGTACTGGCCGGAGTGCTGTGGAAATCAAAGGCGGGCGACTGGTATCTGCTGGCCGCCGGCAGCCGGGAGACCGCGTCGATCCGGGCGACGGGCGGGGTCGGTGGGTCGTCGCAGACCAGCTTGCTGACCGTGCCGGCCGAGCGGGGTGCGCGGGCTGAGCTGAAGGGGACGCTGCGGGACGGGCGTTCGATCGGCGGACTGCGCTGACCGGCGGTTGAGGCGCCCGCCCGGCACACCCGGGTGACCATCCCCGATCGATCCGATCCGTTCGAGGCCGGAATCGATCGGTAAGGTGTTCGCATGACTACCGGGGTTCGCCGCAGATTGGGAGTCGAGGAGCGGCGGCAGCAGTTGATCGGCGTCGCCCTCGAACTGTTCAGCCGCCGCTCGCCCGACGAGGTCTCCATCGACGAGATAGCGTCGGCCGCGGGCATTTCACGCCCGTTGGTCTACCACTACTTTCCCGGCAAACTCAGCCTGTACGAGGCCGCGTTGAAGCGGGCCTCGGACGATCTCGCGGCCCGTTTCGTGGAGCCGCACGAGGGGCCGCTGGGGGCGCGGCTGCTGCGTGTGATGCGCCGCTTCTTCGACTTCGTGGACGAGCACGGCCCCGGTTTCTCCGCCCTCATGCGCGGCGGTCCGGCCGTCGGCTCCTCGACGACCAACGCGCTCATCGACTCCGTACGGCAGGCCGCGTATGTCCAAATTCTTTCGCACCTGAGCGTGACCGATCCGCCCGCGCGGCTGGAACTGGTCGTGCGTTCCTGGATCTCGCTCGCCGAGTCGACGGCGCTGATCTGGCTGGACGGCCGGCGCATTCCGCGGGCCGAGCTGGAGGTCCAGCTCGTCCACGACTTCGCCGCGCTCACCGCCGTCAGCGCCGCCCAGGACGCGGAGATGGCCGCCCTGATGCGCCGCATCGCCCAGGACGAGCCGGCCGACGGCCCGTTCGCCACACTGGCAGGCCGCCTGCCGGCACTGGCGACCTGAGATCGCTCAGCTCACGAACTTCCGGTAGGACGCGTCCAGTTCGCGCACCTCGGCGGAGGCGTGCAGCGGGCGCCCCGCGGCGGACTTCACGTAGGTGCGCACCAACTCCAGGGTGGCCTCGGCGAGCCGGGCCTTGGTCTCCTCGGTACGGCCGGCGAGCAGCGCGATGTGGACGTGCACATGGGCGTGCCCCTCGGTCTCGGAACCGACCACGACGTCCTCGGTCCGGCGGAACCGGGTCTTGCACGCCGGCGGCTTGGCGGCCGCGATCTCGACGGTTGCCTCGTGCAGCGCCTTCGCGAAACCGGGCCGGTCGAAGTCGTCCGCGAGGTCGGCGGAATAGTCGACGGTGATCTGCGGCATGAGCACTCCTGTTCTGGGCGGCCAACGGGCTCACCCTAACCGCAGGGCCAGCATCGCGATGTCGTCCTCCCGGTCCCGGCCGAAACAGCCCAGCAGCACGTCGCAGAGGGTGTCGAGGCCGGCCGGGGCGTCGGCGGCGGCCGTGCGGAGCTGTTCCAGGGAGGTCTCGAGGGGAGTGCCGCGGGTCTCGATGAGGCCGTCGGTGACCATGAGGAGGCGGTCGGTGGGGGCCAGGTGCCGCTCGGTCGGCGCGGGCCGTTCCAGACCCAGCCCGAGCAGCGGACCGCACGCGTCGACGTAGTCGGCACCACCCCCGTCGCGCAGGATCAGCGGCGGGATGTGCCCGGCGTTGGCGATCCGCACCCGCCCGCTGCCGGGGTCGATCAGGGCCAGGCAGACGGTGGCTGTGACGTCGGGGTGGTACTGCTGGAGCATCCGGTCGAGCCCCTCGGCCAGGACCACCGGGTCGCTCTCGGTCACGCAGTAGGCGCGCAGCGCGTGCCGGATCTCGACCATGACGGTGGCCGCGTCCAGCGAGTGCCCGACGACGTCCCCGACGGCGGTGAGCACACCGTCGCCGGTGCGCAGGGCGGCGTAGAAGTCGCCGCCGATCTCGGTCTGCCGGGAGGCGGGCACATAGCGGACGACGATGTCGACGCCGGGCAGATGCGGCAGCTTGTGCGGCTGGGGCAGGAAACTGTGCTGGAGGGTGAGGGCGACATGCCGCTCCACCCGGTACAGCAGCAGCGGCTCGGCGGCGAGCGCGCAGGCCTGGGCGAGGCGGGCGAGCAGCCCGTCGGCCGCGGGGTCGGTGATCGCGGCGCGCCGTACGGGCGTGGCGAGGCAGACCGCCGTCCGGCCGTCCTGGGCGGTCGCCACGGTCAGGCGTGCGTCCTCCTCGACGCCCGGCCGGAACATCCCGGTCGGCCACAGGGGCGCGGGGACGACGGTGCTGGTGACGCCCGTGCGGCCCTCCGCGAGCCGGGTGACCAGCCGTGCCGCCGCCTGGTGCGCGCCGCTGTCCGCCGGTGCGGGGCGGCACCGGGCCGTGCCCCGGTACGGCTCGCCGTCCGGGCCGATCACGAACACCACGGCGGGCGAGGCGGTGAGGTGCGCGGCGCCGTCGGCGGCCGCGGCGGCGAGTTCCCGCGGGCAGCGGGCGGCCTGCACGCTGACGATGGCCTCGGACAGCAGCGTCAGACGGTGGACGGCGGTCTCGGCGCCCGTGCTGCGGCGGGCCCCGCGCACGGCGGCCCGTACGACGGCCTGGATCTCCTGCGGCTCGGCGGGCACGGTCAGATAGGCGTCGCCGCCCGCGTCCAGTCCCCGGCACCGGTCGCCGGGCGCGGTCGCGGCGGCGGAGAAGTGCACGACGGGCAGCGCGGCCATGGGCGGCTGCGCCCGGACCCGGCGGCACAGTTCGAAGCCGCTCATGTCCGGCAGGCCCACGTCGACGAGGGCCACGTCGGGCAGAGTTCCGTCCCGCAGCCGGACGTCGAGTTCGACGAGCGCCTCGCCGCCGCTGGCGACCGGCACGACCTGGTGGCCGGCCCGGCTCAGCACCGCGCCCATGGCGTACCGGCTGGCCGCGACGTCGTCCACGACCAGCACGGTGGTGCCTGGCGTCTGCTGCGCGCTGTTGCCGTACATCTCGACAGCCCCTCGGGGCGTATGTGGGTGGGGCAGGCCGTCGGTCGCGGCCTGCCCCACCCAACGTAGTGCGGCTATCCGGCGGCCCGGGTGAAGACGGCGACCGTACGCCCCGGAACGGCGAACGTGCCCGATTCCGCCGCGTAGGAGGACGACTTGACGGTAGAGTCCGCCCCCGCCGCCTGCACCGGGTGCAGCCGGTATCCGGTCCCGGCGAGTGCGGGGACGCGCTGTTCCCGCCGCTCGGGCGTGGCGTTGAAGACGACGACGAGGTCACCGAGCCGCATGGTGATCACACCGGGTGTCTCGTCCTTGCCGGACAGCGGGAAGGAGAGCCGGGACTGCACCTGCTCGGCGGTGCCGAGGGAGAAGTCCCGCTCGGTGGTACGGATCCGCAGCAGGTCGCGGTACGCCGCCGAGGCGCCCTCGATCTGCTCGCAGCCCACCCTGACCTTGCTCAACAGGGGCTTGGCGTAGGGCCACTTGTCGGCGTTGTCGGCCGCCATGGGCAGTCCGCGGCCGAACCCGTTGCCGTCGGCGCAGTTCCAGTGGACGGCGTTGAACCAGTCGCCGCTGTCGTAGGAGTTGCGGTCCAGGGACTTGGAGCGGAGCAGGTCGGTGCCCGCCTGGGAGAGGGCCGGGCCCTGGGACAGGGTGGCCGTCGCCATGGCGAGGACCTGCATCCGGGCCCGGTCGGACGCACTCGTCGTGGCAGGCAGCTTGAAGGCGAGCGCGTCGAACAGGGACTCGTTGTCGTGCGCGTCGGCGTAGGCGAGGGCGTCGCCGGGGGCGTCCGCGTAGCCGGCGGGTGAGCCGTTGTAATCGACCTCGGAACCCTTGACCTCCTTGCCGCCGGTGTCGGTGAACCGGTAGCCGGCGAGGTTGCCGGAGAGCCCGACCTTGATCAGGTCCTGGTAGTGCAGCAGGCGGGCCTTCTGCTCGGCCGGAGTGCCGTTGTTCTCCGAGGAGTTGGGTTCGGTGTAGAGGCCGGACGCGAAGCCCTGCACGCCGGGGTCCTCGTCGAAGGGGCCGCCGCCGCGCACGGCGTCACGGGCCCGGTCGGAGAAGGTGGCGATGCCGGTGCCCGCCATGTTCCTCTGGGTGGCCTGGACGAACCGGGCGTCGTCGGCGACCTCACCGAAGTTCCAGCCCTCCCCGTACAGGATGATCTCCTTGCCGTCGACGCCGTCCTTCCGCGGGGTGAGCGCGTCGAGGGCCTTGCGGACCGCGAGGACGTTGGCCTTGGGGTGGTGCCCCATGAGGTCGAAGCGGAAGCCGTCGACCTTGTACGCCTTGGCCCAGGTGACGATCGAGTCGACGACGAGCTTGCCCATCATGGCGTTCTCGGTGGCGGTGTTGGCACAGCAGGTGCTGTTCGCCACCGAGCCGTCGGCGAGAAGCCGCTGGTAGTAGCCGGGCACGATCCGGTCGAGGACGCTCGTCCCCTCCTGGCCGGCGGCCGCGGTGTGGTTGTAGACGACGTCCATCACGACCCGCAGGCCGTCGTCGTTCAGCGCCTTGACCATCCTGCGGAACTCGACCGTACGGGCCGTGCCGTCCGGGTCGCTGGCGTAGGAGCCCTCGGGGACCGTGTAGTGGTACGGGTCGTAGCCCCAGTTGTAGGCGTCCTTCGCGGCGATCTTCCCGACGCACTCCTGCTGCTTGTCGGAGTCGGCCGGGTAGGAGGCCAGGTCACAGTCGACGCTCGCCTGGTCGGCCCCGCGCTCCGGGATCGTGGCGATGTCGAAGGCGGGCAGGAGGTGGACGTACGAGGTGCCGGCCTTCGCCAGCTCGCGCAGGTGCTTCGAGCCGTCGCTCGCCTTGTCGGTGAAGGCCAGGTAGGTGCCCGGGTGCTTCGCTGTGCGGTCCTCGACGGAGAAGTCGCGGATGTGCAGCTCCTGGATCTGGGCGTCCCGCAGCGGTACGGCCTTGGGCTTGGTGTACGTCGACCAGCCGCTCGGTGCCAGGGACTTGTCGCCGAGGTCGACGACCAGGCTGCGCTCGGAGTCCGCGGTGAGGGCGACCGCGTAGGGGTCGGTGACCTTGTTGGTGACGACCTTGCGGACGCTGGGCGCCCAGACCTTGACCACGTACCGGTAGGGCTTGCCCTTCCAGGACCTGGGGCCGGTGACGGACCAGACGCCGGTGCTGCCGTCGCGGTTCATCGGCACGGTGGAGTCGCCGATCTCCAGTGCCACGTGCTGCGCGGTCGGTGCCCAGACGGACAGCGTGGGGCGGCCCCGGGAGAACGTCGGCCCCAGGTCGGCCTTCGTCGCGTCGTACAGGTCGTCGAGGACACCGGCGACCTGGACGCCGGTCGCCGCGAGCACGGCGCCGTTCACGGCGTGCCGCGTCGCGACCACCTGGCCGCGCAGGGCCTCGCGGACCCGGTCGCGGTCGCGTGGGTCGACGGTCCAGGCGTCGTACTCCTCCAGGTGCGGGAACCGGGCCTTCTGGGCGTCGGTGAGCTCGCTCCTCGACAGCCGCAGCCACTTGGCGTCACCGGTCAGGGCACCGTCCCGCACCGCGATGGAGCCGTCGCGGGCGTAGAGCAGCTGGGTGGAGGCGGCGGCCTCGGAGCCGTTCCAGGCGAGGGTGTTCCGGTCGATCCAGACCGCCTTGGACGTGGTCAGGTCGAGGGCGGCCGAGGTGCCCGCGGGCTGCGGGAGCAAGTACCTCTCCTGGCCGCTCAACAGCCACACCTCGTGGCCGTTGGCCCGGAGGTCGAGCGACTGGTCGGCGGGCAGGTCCTTCTCGTCGCCCTTGTGGATGATGTAGCTGAGGCTGGTGGCACCGTCGCTGAGCGGTACCTCGTAGACCGCACCATACGTATCAGTCTTGACCGGCTTCAGGGGATTCGACCACTCGGTGGGGTGCGCGGCGCCCGTCCAGACGTGCAGGCCCCAGCCGTCGTAGTTCCCGTCGGCGCGGTGGTAGTGCAGGACGGCCTTGGTCTTGTCCGGCGCCGGGTGGTCCGGGCGCTCGGTGGTGACGGTCTCCTTGCCCTGTTCGATCCAGACCTCGCCGGTCTTGGTGACGTCGATCGTGCGGTCGGTGGCGACGTCCTTGCCGCCGTCCTTGTCGATGACCAGGAAGCCGACGTTCGAGGCGCCGGGCTTGAGCTTGACGTAGGCGAATGCACCGTAGGCGTCACGGCCGGTGAAGGGGTGGCTGTCGGGCCACTGGGTGGCCTCACCGTCGGCGAGGTCGCCCCAGGCGTACAGGCCCCAGTCGTCGTAGTTCCCGTCGGCGCGCTTGTAGTGGACGATCGCGTGGTCGCGGGAGGAGGCGCTGGGCGGCTCCTGGGCGGGCGGGGTGCCGGTGGTGGAGGCGGCCAGGGCGCTCGCGGTGCGGCCGGCCGAGTCGACCACGACCGCCTTGTAGCGCAGGGGCGTGCCCGGCGGTACGTCCTCGGCGACGGTCTGGGTGACCTTGTACGGGGCGTGGTCGGCGGAGCCGAGGGTCTGCCACGCGCCGTTGCCGACCTGGGCGGCGAAGACGACACGGTTGAGCCGGCCACCGTCGACATCGGCGGAGAGCTCCACCCTGCCGGTGGCGCCGGCCGCCGGGGCCTTCAGGGTGACCGTCGGCTCGGTGGCGGGCGCGGCGAGCCTGCCGGCCGCCTTGAGCACGATTACCGAGCCGGGCGGGACGGTGACGGTGAGCTTCCTGTCGCCGTCGCTCTTCAGGGAGTCGTCGGTGCCGTGGATGCCCTCGAAGGTCATGCCGGCCGAACCGGTCGCGAAGGTCGCCGTCCTCGCCTCGTCCGCGTTGTTGACGGCGACGACGTACTCGATGCCGCTCTTCGCGTCGGTGCGGGAGAAGGCGTACACGCCCGGGCCGTCGGCCGCGTACCGCTGCTGCTGGACGCCGTCGGCCAGGGCGGGGTTGGCCTTGCGGAGCCCCGCGAGAGCACTGATCTGGCGGTAGAGCGGTGCTCTCGTGTCGTAGGCGTCCTCGGCGTGGGTGCGGTCGGTGCCGATCCGGTCGTCGTCGAGGTAGTCGGCGGTGCGGGAGGCGAACATGCTCTGCCGGGCGTCCTTGTCGCCGCCCGCGCCGGTGAAGCCCTGCTCGTCGCCGTAGTAGACGACGGGGTTGCCGCGGCTGAGGAACATCAGCTCGTTGGCGAGCTTGTCCTTCCTGAGCAGCTCGGCGTCGGTGGCCTTCGGGTCGTCCTGCTTCAGGAAGTACCCGATCCGGCCCATGTCGTGGTTGCCGAGGAAGGTGACCTGCTCGTACGCGTTCGCCTTGTCGGTCGTGTACTTGTAGTCGTCGCCGAAGACGCTCGCGAGCTTCTGCGCGCTGCCGCCCTGGGAGACGTACTGGCGGGCCGCCTCCTGGAAGGGGAAGTCGAGCGTGGCGTCGAGGCGGCCCTGGGTGACGTACGGGGAGGTGACGTCCGTGTCGGCCGAGTAGACCTCGCCGAACATGAAGAAGTCGTCGCGGCCCTGCCTGGCCGCGTAGGCGTCGAGGGCGGTGGCCCACTGCGTCCAGAACTCCGTGTTCACGTGCTTCACGGTGTCGATCCGGAAGCCGTCGACGTCGAAGTCCCGCACCCAGCGCTGGTAGATCCTCTCCATGCCCCGTACGACCTCGGGCCGCTCGGTCCACAGGTCGTCGAGCCCGGAGAAGTCGCCGTGCGCGGAGCTCTCACCTGCGAAGGTGGAGTCGCCGCGGTTGTGGTACATCGTCGGGTCGTTGAGCCAGGACGGGACCTTGTTGTTCCTGGTCACCCTGGGCGTGCGCGGAAAGGACCCGCTGCCGATCCCGGGGAAGTCCCGCCGCCCGTCCGCGTAGTCGGCGTCGTCGAAGGGCACGCCGTCCTT
Source organism: Streptomyces sp. NPDC052064 (assembly GCF_055585925.1). NCBI lineage: Bacteria > Bacillati > Actinomycetota > Actinomycetes > Kitasatosporales > Streptomycetaceae > Streptomyces > Streptomyces sp. NPDC052064. The sequence goes on along the minus strand of NZ_JBVJJE010000003.1, from coordinate 169,545 downwards.
GGTCAGGTACGGGAAGGCGCCCTTGGAGAGGTAGTCGTACGACTTCTCCTCATAGTCGACGACATCCGCCGTGTGGTTGGTGATGACGTCGAAGAAGACCTTCATGCCCTTGGCGTGCGCCTTGTCGATGAGGGTCTCGAGGTCCTCGTTGGTGCCGAAGTGCGGGTCGACCTGGGTGAAGTCGGTGATCCAGTAGCCGTGGTAGCCGGCCGAGGCGTTCGCCCCCGTGCCCTGCACGGGCTGGTTCTTGAAGATCGGGGCCATCCAGAGGGCGGTGGTGCCGAGACCCTTGATGTAGTCGAGCCTCTTGGCCAGGCCCTTGAGGTCGCCGCCCTGGTAAAAGCCCTTGTCGGTGGGGTCGTAGCCGGTGGACAGGCGCGAACCGGTCAGCCCGCCCTTGTCGTTGCGCGGGTCGCCGCCCGCGAACCGGTCCGGCAGGACGAAGTAGAACTGCTCACGGGTGGCGTCGTGGCGGGCGGGCTCGGCGGCGAGCTTCGCGTCGGGCGGGGGCGCCGGCGGGGTGGCCGCCCCGGCGGCGAGAGGCTGGACGAGTGCTGCGGCCAGCGCGGTGGCGGTGACCGCAGCGACCCGTCCGGCAGGGGAGGTTCGGCGCCATGAGGGCGCACGCCATCTCGGTATCACTGACGTGGACTCCTTGCGGTTGCGGCTCTCTCGGGTCCGACCCCGCGCGACCGTATCGCCGCCGAAACGCTTACAGCAAGAGTCCTGAAACTGTTGGAAAGATTTTTCAGCGGCGCTCTCAGCAGGTCGAGTTGGTCTGCGTCAGCAGACCCAGCCGCCACGGGAGCGTGCTATAGGGGCCGCTCGCCGCGGGGTCCATACCCTGGTAGAGGTACTGGAGCCGGCACGGATTGACGGTCAGTGTCTGGTCGTTGGTGTGGCGGACCATCTCGCCGTGGCTGATGTCCCGGGTCCAGGGGGTGCCGCTGAAGGTGACGTTGTTCGAGCGCGCGAACGGATTGGACTCGGTGTCGGCCGGCGGACTCCAGCGGCCGGCGATGCTGTTCGACGTCCAGGACCGGAAGTACCTCTCGCCGTCGCCGCCGATCGCCTCGTTGAGCAGCAGATAGGTGTTCGAGTCCGTGATCTTGTAGACGTTGGCGGCCTCCCACAGGCGGTACTTGCTGGAGTCCTGCAACGCGATGACGGTGTTGGTGAAGCCGTTCGGGTAGGTGGCCAGCGAGGTCTCCGACCGGTACAGGTGGCCGTTGTCGTCGGAGGAGAACAGGTAGCACTTGGCGCTGTCGCAGACGACCCAGAAGTCGACCCAGTGGCCGCTGCCGATGTTGTCCCGGATGATCTGCGGCATGCCGTTCGCGTAGAACTTCTTCGGCGCGGTCCACGACCTGGGGTTGCTGATGTCCGTCGTGGTCGAGTACGCCGCGTTGTCGCCGGTCTGGTAGACGAGGTACCAGAGCTTCCGCGGCGCGACGTAGAACACCTGCGGCGCGGCCTTGCACCCAGAGCCGATGGCCGTCCGGTCCAGGTAGCGGTGCTGCGCGGAGGCGGCCTGCTGCCAGCCGGCGAAGTTCAGCCTGTTCTTGCGAGGAACCCCGGGGCTTCGCCCCCGGGAGGAATCGCGTCTTCGGGCTCGCGGCGCGGAGCGCCGCGGTATCGCTGTGTCCGCCCGGCCGCGTAGCGGCCGGGTATCACTCGGGCGGATGCGGCCAGAGTGCGCGCATCACTCGATGGGGTGAGCGGTGGCGAACGTGTGGTGGGGTGTTAACGACGGGTAGTTGACATACACCAACCTGTACGTGCCGTTGGTGGTCGTGGTGCTGGCGAACACGTGCCAGCGGCCGTTGTGGTACACGACAGACGGGCCCTTGATCGCGCTGAGCTGGTGCGTGGCGTCCGACTTCGGGGAGATGAGCGACCCGCTGGAGTTCCACGTGAAGCTGCTCGGCAGGGCGGCCGCCGCGTCCGGCGACGCCGAGGTCGGCGAGACCAGGGCACCGAGCAGCAGGGCCAGCCCGCCGACCAGGACTCCCAGACGTCGCGTCAGGCGCATCGTGTCTCCTATCGCTGGATGGTGTAGGTGACGAGCGAGCGGGCCGGAACCGTGGCCTTCAGCGATCCCCCGCTGACCGGCACGGCCGGCTGCCGGGCGGTGCTGTGGGAGCCGTTGGTCAGATACGGGGTCGCCGTCCCGCTGGTGAACCCGATGTTCTGAAGGCTGAACGACACCGGGGTGGCACTGCCGGCCGCGTTGAGCGCCACGACCGTCACGGAACCGTCGGTGTTGCGGAACGCCGACAGCCTGAGGTTGCCGTCGGACGTGGTGGCGCCGATGCGGGTGGCCCCGGGCCGGATGAAGCGGCTGTAGTTGGCCAGGGCCCACAGGCGCTTGGAGACGTGGTAGTTCGCGCCGTCCATCTGGATCAGCCCGCGGGTGGCGCCGGTCGAGGCGCCGTACCAGTACACGTAGCCGCTGGTGTTGCCCTTGGTGAGGGCGTCGTGGACGGCGGAGGCGACCGTGAACCCGTCGTAGCCGCTGCCGTCGTCCCAGGCCTCGTTCCAGGTGGTGCCGTTGGGCGACCACTCCGACATCCAGGTCCGCTTCCGGGTGGGCAGGGGACCGTCGACCGGACTGGCGTAGGTGTGGCCGGCGTGGGTGTCGACGAAGCCGCGGGCCGTCGCGTCGGCCTCGATCGCCCTGGTGTAGTTCTTCTGCTGGTTCCAGCCGAAGGAGTCGCAGCAGACGACCTTGTACCCACCGGCCCTCGCGACCGGGCCGAAGACCTTGGTGAACTCGGCCGCCTGGGCGGGCGTGAGCCGCATGGAGTCGTACGTCGCGGTGTAGTCGGGCTCGTTGACGAACCCGAGATCGGTGACGCGGATGCCCTCCTGGGCGTAGAACTTGGCGTACTGCACGAGGTAGTCGGCGTACGCCCGGCGCCAGTCGCCGCTCGCGCAGCTCGCACCGGACAGCCCGCACAGGGTGCCGCCGTTGGCGTCGGTCCCATTGGTCTTCATGTACCCGGGGGCGCTCCAGGCGTCGGCGTAGAAGCGGTTCACGCCGTACGCCTTGGCCTGCTGGGCGAGCCACACCTGGCCCTTGTCGTTGCGGTCCCAGACGTACTTGGGAGTCGCGTCGGGCCCGCCGGGGTCGGTCGGCTGGATGCCCGAGTCGATGCCGAGGCGCAGGATGCTCAGCCCGACGCCGGTGGTCCTGCTGAAGAGCAAGTCGAGGATCTCGCGTTGGCGCTGGGCGGGCAGGCCCTGCGAGCCTCGCATGATCTCGGCCCGGCCGAAGTGCTCGGAGATGCCGAAGCCGTCGATCGGCTGGTGCCGGGTGGACCCGTTGACGGTCGCCGAGGCGTCCGCCCGGCTGTCCGCCGGCGATGCCCCCGCGGTGACACCGGCGGTGGTCATCAGCACCGCCAGGGACGTCACCGTCCACCTTCTGAGCCCGCGCAGCGTGATCCGTCCCGTCATGGGAGCGCTCCCAGTGGTAGGCGATCGCCCCTCGGGGTTTCCGAGGGGCGAGTGTTCGAGATGTTGAACAGCGTTCAGGGAGTTGCCACTGGGGAGGGAACGTAGGGCGGCGTTCCGGAAGCGTCAATCCCTCACGCGCCGCATCGGGGCGCTCGCGCTCAGCAGTTCGGTCTGCCCGCGTGCAGGGCGAGGGCCGTGTTCGCGCCGAGGGTGGCAGTGAACTGTCCGCCGGAGTTCACCGCCACCGGGGTGTTGTTCTGCACGTTGCAGTACGTCCCCTCCGGCAGCGAGGTCTGGTAGGTCCGGGTCAGGGAGCCCGACTCGTGGTTGATCGCCACGAAGCCCTTGCCGCCCCGGCCGAAGGCGATGGCGTCGCCGCCGTTGTCCCACCAGTTGGTGACCGGCTCACCGCGGGTGGCGTTGCGGAAGCCGACCATCGACCTGATCTCCGGCCAGTTGTGCTGGCACTTCCAGCCGTCCTGCCAGCAGGCGTTCACCTGACCGCCGTTCGGCGGGCCGGCGTCGTGGTCGGTGAACTCGTAGCCGGAGTTGATGTCGGGCGCGCCGTAGCGCCAGGCGAGCATGAAGACGTTGGCCAGCGTGTAGGTGGCACCGTCCTTGTAGTTCAGGGTGGAGCCGTTGCGCTCGGTGTCGTGATTGTCGACGAAGACACCTGAGACGCCGCTGCCCATGTAGCCCCAGCCCTCGCCATAGTTCTTCAGATAGGCGAGGTTCTCGTTGTTGAAGACCCGCTTGAGGTCGTAGGCGTAGCGGAACTCCTGGACGTCGCCGTTGCCGGTGTACTCGGTGGGCTGGACGGCCTCGCCGGCGCCGAAGATGACCTCCTGCTTCCAGTACACCGACGGATTGCTCAGCCGGGACTTGATGTTCGCGAGGTCGGCGGCGTCCATGTGCTTGGCCGCGTCGATGCGGAAGCCGTCGACACCGAGGGAGAGCAGGTCGTTCATGTACCCGGCGATGGCGCCGCGGACGTAGTTCTCTCCGGTGTCGAGGTCGGCGAGGCCCACCAGTTCGCAGCGCTGGACGTTCCAGCGGTCCTGGTAGTCGCTGATCCGGGAGGTGCAGTCGTCGAAGTCGTACGAGGAGTACAGGCCGGGGTAGTCGTACTTCGTGTACGACGAGCCGCCGGTACCGGTGCCGCTGCCCGCCGACATGTGGTTGACGACCGTGTCGACGACGACCTTCACACCGGCCGCGTGGCAGGTGTTCACCATGCTCTGGAAGGCCGCGCGGTCACCGAGCCGACCGGCGATCTTGTAACTGACCGGCTGGTACGACGTCCACCACTGCGGGCCCTGTATGTGCTCGGCGGGCGGGGAGACCTGGACGTAGCCGTATCCGGCGGGCCCGAGGGTGGTGCCGCACTCGCGGGCGACGGAGGCGTACTTCCACTCGAAGAGGACGGCGGTGACGTCCTTGGTGCCAGGTGGGGAGGCCTGCGCACCGGTCGGGTTCATGACAACCGCAGTTGCGGCGAGCGCGACGGCGGCGGAGAGGTGTCTGCGTGCCATGCGGGGCTTCCTTCTTCGTTGAAGGTTCTTGCTGCAAGGTTCAGAAACCTTGCGGTGACGCAGATGTTAAAGGCCCGCCACCCGAAAGGGCAGCGGGCCGTGCGAAATTCAACGGAAAATCAGACGGTGGTCCACCACACCGTGGTGTCGGCGGGCACCTTCGCCTCGTCGTCGACCTCGATGATCTCCCCGCTCGCCACCAGCACCCGGCCGTACGCCGGCATCGCCACCGACTCGCCGGTGGTGTTCGCGACGCACACGAACTCCCCGCGCCGGAAGGCGAGCACGCCCTCGGGCGCCCGCAGCCACTCCACGGAGGAGCCGGCGCCGAGGTCGGGCTGCTCGCGCCGCACGGCGAGCGCGGCCCGGTACAGCTCCAGGGTCGAGCCCGGCTCGCCGGTCTGCGCCTCGACGCTCAGCTCGCCCCAGCCGTCCGGCTGCGGCAGCCAGCTGCCCCCGTCGCCGAAGCCGTACGACGACCCGGCCCGGGTCCACGGGATCGGCACCCGGCACCCGTCGCGGAAGCCGTCCTGGCCCGCGCCCCGGAAGTACGCCGGGTCCTGGCGCACCTCGTCCGGCAGGTCCACGACGTCCGGAAGGCCCAGCTCCTCGCCCTGGTAGAGGTAGGCCGAGCCGGGCAGCGCGAGCATCAGCAGGGTCGCGGCCCGGGCCCTGCGCAGGCCCAGTTCCCGGTCACCGGCCAGGCGGATCTGGGTGCCGAGGCCGGGCGGGTTGGCGAACCGGGTGGCGTGCCGGGTGACGTCGTGGTTGGACAGCACCCAGGTGGCGGGGGCACCGACCGGGCGCATGGCCTCCAGCGTGCGGTCGATGACCTCGCGCATCTCCGCGGCGTCCCAGTGGGTGCTGAGGTACTGGAAGTTGAACGCCTGGTGCAGTTCGTCCGGGCGGACGTAGTGGGCGGTGCGCTCGATGGTCGGTGTCCAGGCCTCGGCGACGAAGATACGCTCCCCCGAGTATTCGTCGAGGATCAGCCGCCACTGCCGGTAGATGTCGTGCACGCCCTCCTGGTCGAAGAACGGCATGACATCGTTGCCCAGCAGCCTCACCTGGTCATGGGATCCAAGGTCGGGCAGCCCCTCCGCCTTCACCAGACCGTGCGCGACATCGATCCGGAAGCCGTCGACGCCCATGTCCAGCCAGAAGCGCAGGATGGAACGGAACTCGTCGCCGACCGCCGGGTGCTCCCAGTTGAAGTCGGGCTGCTCGGGGGCGAACAGGTGCAGGTACCACTCGCCGGGCGTGCCGTCGGGTTCGGTGACCCGGGTCCAGGCCGGGCCGCCGAAGATCGACTCCCAGTCGTTGGGCGGCAGTTCGCCGTATGCCCCCTTGCCGGGGCGGAAGTGGTAGCGGTCCCGCAGCGGGGAGCCCGGGCCCTCGGCGACGGCCCGCTTGAACCACTCGTGCTGGTCGGAGGAGTGGTTGGGCACGAGGTCGACGATGATCCGCAGGCCCAGCTCATGGGCGTCGCGGATCAGCGCGTCGGCGTCCAGGAGATTGCCGAACATCGTATCGACGGCCCGGTAGTCGGCGACGTCGTAGCCGGCGTCGGCCTGCGGCGAGGCGTAGAAGGGGCTGAGCCACACGGCGTCCACGCCGAGGTCGCGCAGATACGGCAGACGGGTGCGGACACCTTCCAGGTCGCCCATGCCGTCGCCGTTGCTGTCGGCGAAGCTGCGCGGGTACACCTGGTAGATCACCGCGTCCCGCCACCAGTCGCGACGCTTGGCGACGGTGGCGACCGCCGATGGGGAAGTGGGGTTGGGGGCGGCTGGGTGCTGCTGGCTCATGTCGTCCTTGATGCGTAACAGAGGTGTGGTCATGTGAGCGTGAGGTGGGTGGGTGAGAGGCGGCCGCGGCACAGCGGGGTCTGGGGGTCCCCCCCTGCTCGAAGAGCTTGGGGGGAGGGCACCGCGGCCGCCACGTCCGCGCCCTCTGGGGGCGCGGGGAACTGCGCGACCAGCCACGACGAGAGCCGCAGCCGGTCGAGTCGCGGAGGTCACCCCTTCGTGCCGCCGGCGGTCAACCCGGTCACCAGGTTCTTCTGCACGAGATAGAAGAACGCGGCGGCCGGTATGGCGATCAGAACCGCGGTCGCGGCCATGAGATTGCGCTGCGCGTCATGCTCGCTCACGAACGTCTGGAGACCGACGGCGAACGTGTACTTGTCGTCGCTCAGCAGGAACGTGGAAGCGAACGCCACCTCACCGAAGGCCGTGAGGAAGCTGTAGAACGCGGCGACCGCGAGGCCCGGCTTGGCCAGCGGAAGGATCAGCCGCGCGAAGGTGCCGAAGGGGGTCAGCCCGTCGACGCGCCCGGCCTCGTCGATCTCGAACGGGATGGTGTCGAAATAGCCCTTCATCAGCCAGGCGCAGTACGGCACGATCGTGGTGCAGTTGACAAGGATGAGACCAAGGTAGCTGTCGATGAGCTGGAGATCCGAGAGGATCTGGTACATCGGCACGATCAGTACCGCGATCGGGAACATCTGGGTGACCAGCAGCACCCACATCAGCTTCCGGTAGCCGGGGAACCGCATGCGGGAGACCGCGTAGCCGGTGGACGCGGCGACGACGACGCCGATCAGCGTCGTGCCCAGCACCACGACCAGCGTGCTCTTCAGCCAGTCGAAGAAGCTGGTGTCCTGCAGGACGAACGCGTAGTTGTCGAGCGTCATCTTGCCCCAGATACGTCCGGGGTGGAGGTAGTCGTCCTTGTCCGGGCCGAGGGACAGGAAGAGCAGCCAGGCGATCGGGAAGAGCGCGGTCAGGCTCGCGCCGATCAGGATGGCGTGCGAGACGAGGGAGGCCGCGCGGCTGTGCTCGCCGCGGCGGCGGCCCTTGCGGGGCACGTCGGCGGGTCGCCGCTCGGTGTCCGCGGCGGAGGTCTCGACGGTGGTCGTACTCATTTCGAACTCCTGCCTCAGATCGCGAGCTGCTGCTCGTTGCGGTTCAGCCAGCGGCGGTAGAAGGAGGTGAAGACGATCAGGATGGACAGGAGGAGGATTCCGTAGGCGGCGGACTGGGCGTAGTCGCGCGGCTGCTGTCCGAAGCCCAGATGGTAGGCCCACGTCACGAGGATCTGGGCGTCCGGGGCGGTGTTGCCGAACAGCAGGAAGATGATGGCGAACTGGTTGAAGGTCCAGATCACGCCCAGGAGCACGACCGTGGTGCTGACGGACCTAAGGCCGGGCAGGGTGACGTACCAGAACCGCTGCCAGGCGCCCGCCCCGTCCATCTCGGACGCCTCGTACAGGCTCGCGTCGATGGACTGGAGCCCTCCGAGCAGCGAGACCATCATGAACGGCACACCGCACCAGGTGTTGACCATGATCGCGGCGAACCGCTGCCAGAAGGTGTCCTCCAGCCACAGCGGCGTCGGCAGGTGCAGGAAGTCCAGGCCGGAGTTGATGATGCCGCCGTCGGCGAGCATGAACCGCCAGCCGAACACGGTGACGAAGGTCGGCACGGCCCAGGGCAGCACCAGGATCAGCCGGTAGAGGGTGCGGCCGCGCAGCTTCTGGTTGAGCAGCAGGGCGAGGCCGAGACCGATGCAGTAGTGCAGGGCGACACAGGCCGCCGTCCAGAAGACCGTCCAGAGGACGTGCGACCAGAAGCGGTCGTACGCCGTCGGGCCCCACAGGATGTCGGCGTAGTTGTCCAGGCCGATGAACCGGTAGGTGGCGTCGATGTGATTGACGCCGATCGTACGGGCGGTGTTGAGGCTGGTGGCGTCGGTGAGGGTGAGGTACAGGCCGTACGCCAGCGGATACAGCACGAGGACGCCGAGCACGATCGCCACCGGCGCGATCATCGCGTAGGCGTACCAGTGCTTGTGGAAGCCGTTCTTCAGCCGCTGGGCCGGCCCGGGCCGCGGTTCCCGCTCACCGCGCCGCTTGCCGGTCGCTCGGTCGATGACGACTGTCATGGTTCGACACCTTCTGGAGGTCCAAGGAGTTCAAGGGGAGCTGCCCAGGCCCGGGCGCACGCGCAGGCCGGTGGCCGCCGGGTCCCGTCCCCCATGACCGGGGGATCCGGCGGCCACGCGGCGGTCACTTGGAGAAGTCCGGCACCAGCTTGGTGATGGCGGTCTCGGCGTCGCCGAGGCCCTCGTCCAGGGACTCCTTGCCGCCCGCGATCTCGATCAGCTCGTCGTCGAGCGGGCCCCACAGCGAGCTGTACTCGGGCAGCGCCGGGCGCGGCTGGGCGGAGGACAGCACGCCCTGGTAGCCGGCGATGCCGGGGTCGGCCTTGACCTCGGCGGTGTAGGCGTCCTCGCGCGTGGGGAGCGTGGAGTTCTTCAGCGCGATGGTCTCCTGGGCCTTCGCCGAGGTCATGAAGTTGAGGAACTTCAGCGAGGCCTTCTGATGCGCCGGGTCGGAGCCGGCGTAGACGGAGAGGTTGTGGCCGCCGGTCGGGGCGCCCGCCTTGCCGGTGGAGCCGGCCGGGACGGTGGCGATGCCGAGGTTGTCCTTGTTCTTGAACGCCGAGCCCTTGTAGAAGTTGGTGATCTCCCACGGGCCCTGGACGATCGAGGCGACCTTGCCGCTGACGAACGCCTCCTGGATGTGGGCGTAGGCGTCGGCGGTGGTGTCGGCCTTGTGCAGGCCCTTACCGCCGAAGAGACTCTGCCAGGTGCCGTAGGCCTTCTTCGCCTCGGGCGAGGTGACGGTGATCTTCTTGGCGTCGACGTCGACGGTGTCGGTGCCCTCGCCGTAGAGGAAGCTCTGCGCGTAGTAGGCCTGGGTGGAGCCCCAGTAGCCGTCGACGCCGGTCTTGTCCTTGATGGTGGCGGCGGCCTTCTTCAGGTCGTCCCAGGTCTTGGGGGCCTCGACGCCGGCCTTCTTGAACAGTTCCTTGTTGTAGACGAGGGCGAGGGTGTCCGTGATGAAGGGGACGCCGTAGGTCTTGCCGTCGTACGTGGCCTGCTCGATCAGGCTGGGCTGGAACTTGTCCTGCTCGGCGAGGGCCTCGGTGCCGTCCAGCGGCAGGAAGAAGCCCTTCTTGGCGAAGGCCGGGGTCCAGCCGACCTCGGAACGCAGCACGTCGGGGGCGCCCTTGGAGCCGGCGGCGGTGTCGAACTTGTTCTGCGCCTGGTCGAACGGGACGTTGACGTAGTTGACCTTGATGTCCTTGTTGGCCCCCTCGAACTCCTTGACCAGGGCCCGGTACGTCGGCGCCTCGTTGGTGGCGTTGGAGGTGTCCCACCAGGTGATGGTGACCGGACCGTCGGCTTCGCCGCCGCTGTCGCTTCCGCCGCACGCCGTCGCCGCCAGGGCGAGGGACGCCACCAGCGCTGTGGCCGCTATGCCACGCCGCATGAGTTCTCCTTGAGGGTGAAAGCCCGTTTCGTGCTGCCGACTGCGCCGTTGGCCGCCGGGCGTCGGTGAGATTAGCCGCGCTTGAAGGAGTCGCGAAAGACCTTGCAGCAAAAAGATGCAAGAGGTGCGGATGGTTATCCCGCCGTGACCTCCCCTGACCGTTGTGGACCCGGGATTTCCGGGTTCGGCAGGGAGTCGGACAGCTGTGCAAGACTCTGCAAGCACTTGCCATCCGTTGCCGCCGGAGGAATCATCCCTTGCGGATCGGACGCCGACCACGACTTCGAGGGACCGCGATGACCAAGCAACCCGCAGCGGGCCGTGCGCCGACCCGCACCAGGCGTCCCGTCGGTGTGCAGGCAGAACCCCGACCGCTACAGTCCAGTGCTGTGACCACACGGCTTGCCGACATCGCTGCTCAGGCGGGGGTGAGCGAAGCGACCGTCAGCCGCGTCCTCAACGGGAAGCCGGGCGTCGCCGCCACCACCCGCCAGTCCGTGCTGGCCGCACTCGACGTGCTGGGCTACGAACGCCCGGTGCGGCTGCGGCAGCGCAGCGAGGGCCTGGTGGGCCTGATCACCCCGGAGCTGGAGAACCCGATCTTCCCGGCCCTGACCCAGGTCATCGGCCAGGCGCTGACCCGGCAGGGCTACACGCCGGTGCTGGCCACCCAGACCCCGGGCGGCTCCACCGAGGACGAGCTCACGGAGATGCTCGTGGACCGCGGGGTCGCCGGCATCATCTACGTCTCCGGGCTGCACGCGGACACCACCGCCGACATGCAACGCTACGACCGGCTGCGCGCGCAGGGCGTGCCGTACGTGCTGGTCGACGGCTTCTCTCCGAAGGTGCAGGCGCCGTTCATCTCACCCGACGACCGCGCCGCGATGAACCTGGCGGTGACGCACCTGGTGTCCCTGGGGCACACGCGGATCGGCCTGGCCCTGGGGCCCAAGCGGTTCGTGCCCGTGCAGCGCAAGATCGAGGGGTTCGTGCGCACCGTGCAGGACCAGTTGGGCCTGGCCGCCGAGACCGTCGAGACGGAGCTGGTCCAGCACTCCCTCTACACCCTGGAGGGCGGGCAGGCCGCGGCCGCGGCGCTGATCGAGCGGAACTGCACGGCCGTGGTCTGCGCCAGCGACATGATGGCGCTGGGCGCGATCAGGGCGGCGCGGCAGCGCGGCCTGGAGGTTCCGACGGACGTCTCCGTGGTCGGCTTCGACGACTCTCCGCTGATCGCCTTCACCGACCCGCCGCTGACCACGATCCGCAAGCCGGTCCCGGCGATGGGCCAGGCGGCGGTCCGCACGCTGCTGGAGGAGATCGGCGGGACGCCCGCACCCCACAGCGAGTTCGTGTTCATGCCGGAACTGGTGGTGCGCGGCTCGACCGCTTCGGCACCCGAGGACCGCGCTCGCCCCTGAGTTCCGCGGCTGGATTTCGCCGCAGAACATGCGGTCCGCACCAGAGCGGAGGATGATCGGGGGGACAGGACTTTTCTGGCAGACTTTGTGCCTATGGGTGACACGACCGTGACGACGCTGGACGACCGGGAAGCGGCCGTTCCGGACCTCGTCGCGGCCGATCCGGGGAAGAGTCTCCTCCCCCGGCTGCGCACCCCCCGCCGGCCCCGGTTCTGGTTCGAGATCCTGCTGATCGCGGTGAGTTACTGGACGTACTCACTCGTCCGGAACGCCGTGCCCGAGCAGAAGGCCGAGGCACTGCGCAACGCCGACTGGATCTGGCAGGCCGAGCACCAGCTGGGCATCGCCGTCGAGGAGTCGGTGAACCACGCCGTGAACTCGGTGACTTGGCTGATCATCGGCATGAACTACTACTACGCGACGCTGCACTTCGTGGTGACTCTGGGTGTGCTCGTGTGGCTGTACCGTCGCCATCCCGGCCGGTACGCGGCGACCCGCCTGGCGCTGTTCGCGACGACCGCCGTCGCTCTGGCCGGTTATTACCTGTATCCGCTGGCGCCCCCGCGGCTGATGAACGGCGGCGATTTCGTCGACACCGTCATGGTCCACCAGACCTGGGGATCGATGGCGTCCGGCGACCTGAAACACATGTCCAACCAGTACGCCGCGATGCCCTCGATGCACATCGGCTGGTCCGTGTGGTGCGGCCTGACGATCTTCGCCCTGGCGAAGATCCCCTGGGCACGGGTGCTGGGCCTGCTGTACCCGGCGCTGACGCTGGTGGTCATCGTCGCCACGGCGAACCACTTCTGGCTGGATGCCGTCGGTGGTGTGCTCTGCCTGGCCTTCGGGTTCGCTGTGGCCGGGGTGTGGTACGGGAGGCAGCCGTACGCACTGCCGCAGGGCGTGCCGAGGCGGGACGCCGGCGCGTCGCGGAGCCCGCGCGTACCGGTGGCCTCCACCAAGGCCTGACCCCCTCCGGCCGCGGCGGTGCCCAACCGGCTGAAGCCGCCCGTGCCTCACTGCCCCCGATACACCACGTACCCCCCGGTCACCGTCAGTCGCACCGGTGCCTCCGTCACCTCGCCAGTCCGTAGGGCCAGGGGAGGTCTGACCACGAAACTTCATCTCGCCGGAGACGGCGGCTGTCGGCCCTGGCGGTGCTGATCACGCCAGGGCAGTGGGGCGACGCACCTCAGTCGATCCCGGTCCTCGAGCGCGTTCGCGTACGACGGCCGGGTGGCGGTCACCCGCGCACCCGGCCTGATCACCTCAGCGACGATAAGGCGTACTCATCCCGTCGTAACCGCCGGTATCTGCGCCGGCGCCGGATCAAGCACACCATCCCCGAACCGAGGAACGCCCTCAAGGGCTTCCGTGCCGTCGCCACCCGATTCGACAAGGGGGCATACATCTTCCACGGCACCGTGACCGTCGCAGCCATTCGCCTCTGGCTGCGCTCATGACCCGCCGAACAGCCCTTGGGCGCGTGCGGTCAGCTCAGCCGGGCATCGGCGTACACAATCATCGCATCGCGCTGGTAGACGGCGAGACCGTCGGCGATCTTGTCGAAGTTGGCCCGCATCTGTGGGTCGTCGACATAGGTCTGGCCCACTCCCTTGTACGCGGCCGCGGACGGGGTCCAGAACCGGCAGATGCCCTGGTAGTTGGCGTCCACCTCGGCCTGTACCGCAGGGTCGGACACCGGCGTGCCGGCCACCATGAACTCCGCCATACGGATCATCTGCGCCGTCACCTCACGCTGCCAGCGCTCCATGTCCTCGGAGGTCATCGCCTCGACGGCCTGCTGGGACTGCTCCCACGCCTGCGGCCACCGCTCCCGTACCTCGGCCTCGGCCTCGGGGGGAGCCTGGAACCCCTCGAACAGGTTCTCCGGCTTGTTGATCTTCGTCATATGGCCCTTGCCCTCACCTTCTTCCAGTTCGGCGATGGTGCGGCCGACCGTACGGGCCAGCGTCTCCAGCCGGTCCCGTTCCGCGAGCAGCCGTTGGTGGTGCTCACGGAGCACGGCCACCTGGTCGAGCTGGCTGTCCAGGACCGCCTGGATCTCGCGCAGCCCCAGGCCCAGCTCCCGCATCAGCAGGATCTGCTGCAACCGCAGCAGATCGGCCTCCTCGTAGTAGCGGTGCCCGTTGCTCCCGATCCATGCGGGCGGCAGCAGGCCGATCTCGTCGTAATGCCGCAGCGTCCGCGATGTCACCTTGGACATCCGCGCCACCTCCGCGATCGACCAGGCCATTGCCGGTGCCTCCCTCGCCGGGCCGGTCTCTCCGGCCACACACATGACGGTAGAAGTTGCCGCAACGGAAAGCGCAAGCCCGAAGCCCTGTTGGACAGGCACCAGGGCCTGACCCGTCGGACAGGCCCTAGCGCTCCGCCACTCCGTAGAACAGCTCGTCCACCACGGCCCGGGCCCGGCGTGCCGTCCGCCGGTACGCGTCGAGCATGTCGCCGGCATGGCCGGGTCCGTAGCCCAGGTAGCGGCCCACGGCGGCGAGTTCACGCGGCTCCGTGGGGAACGTGTCGCCGGCCCGGCCGCGTACCAGCATGACCGCGTTGCGGACGCGGGTCGCGAGTACCCAGGCCTCGTCCAGTATGGCCGCGTCCTCTTCCGTGATGAGACCGGCCGTACGGGCGGCGGCCAGGGCCTCTCGCGTCCGGGTCGTGCGCAGGCCCGGCTCGGCCGCGCCGTGCCGCAGTTGCATCAGCTGCACCGTCCACTCCACGTCGGACAGACCGCCCGGGCCCAGCTTGGCGTGCAGTTTGGGGTCGGCCCCCCGCGGCAGCCGCTCGGACTCCATACGGGCCTTCAGCCGCCGGATCTCGCGCACGGCCTCGTCGGCGAGCCCGTCCGCCGGGTAGCGCAGCGGGTCGATCAGCTCGATGAACCGGCGGCCCAGGTCCTCGTCCCCAGCGACGTGTTCGGCCCGCAGCAGCGCGTGCGACTCCCATGTCAGGGACCACCGGCGGTAGTAGGCCGCGTACGACGTGAGGGTCCGCACGAGCGGGCCGGACTTGCCCTCCGGACGCAGGTCGGCGTCGATGAGGAGGGGCGGGTCGGCGCTGGGGATCTGGAGCAGCCGGCGCATCTCGGAGACGACCTTGCTGGCGGCCTGCCCGGCCTCCCGCTCGTCGACGCCGTCGCGCGGCTCGTGCACGAACAGCACGTCGGCGTCGGAGCCGTAGCCCAGTTCGTGGCCGCCGAAGCGGCCCATGCCGATGATCGCGAACCTGGTGGGCAGGCTGTCCCCCCAGCCCTCCCGCACCACGGCCCGGAGCGTGCCTGCGAGCGTCGCGGCCGTCAGGTCCGACACCGCGCCGCCGACCCGGTCCACCAGGGCGCCCTGGTCGGCCTCGGCGGCCTGTTCCTCGGTGCCGTAGGAGCCGACGATGTCGGCGGCGGCCGTGCGGAAGAGCTCGCGGCGGCGCACACCGCGGGCGGCCGTGACCGCCTGGGCGGCACCATCGGCCCGTTTCACCGCGGCGAGTATCTCCTGCTCCAGATGGGCGTGGGAGCGCGGTTCCAGACCGCCGCCGTCCCCGTCGCCGAGCAGCGCCACCGCCTCCGGGGCGCGCATCAGCAGGTCGGGGGCGAGCCGGCCGGCGGACAGCACACGGGCGAGGTTCTGCGCGGCGGCGCCCTCGTCCCGCAGCAGCCGCAGGTACCAGGGGGTCTTGCCGAGCGCGTCCGACACCTTGCGGAAGTTGAGCAGACCCGCGTCCGGGTCGGCCGAGTCGGCGAACCAGCCCAGCAGCACGGGCAGCAGGGTGCGTTGGATGGCGGCCTTGCGGGTGACGCCGGACGCCAGTGCCTCCAGGTGGCGCAGGGCGGAGGCCGGGTCGGCGTATCCGAGGGCGACCATCCGCTCCCGGGCCGCCTCGGCACTCAACCGGGCTTCGCCGGTGGCGAGTTGGGCGACCGCGTCGAGCAGCGGCCGGTAGAACAGCTTCTCGTGCAGACGCCGTACGACGGTGGCGTGCCGTTTCCACTCGCGGTGCAGGTCGGCGACCGGGTCGGTGCGCAGCCCGAGGGAGCGGCCGATGCGGCGCAGCTCGGCCTCGTCCTCGGGCACGAGGTGGGTGCGCCGCAGCCGGAACAGCTGGATCCGGTGCTCCATGGAGCGCAGGAAGCGATAGGCCTCGTCGAGCTGGGCGGCGTCGGCCCGGCCGACGTACCCGCCGGCGGCGAGGGCCTTCAGCGCGTCGAGGGTGGTGCCGCTGCGCAGCGAGGTGTCGGTCCGGCCGTGCACCAGCTGGAGCAGCTGCACGGCGAACTCGACGTCCCTGAGGCCGCCCGGGCCCAGCTTCAGCTGGCGGTCGACCTCGGCGACGGGGATGTTCTCCACGACCCGGCGGCGCATCTTCTGCACGTCGGGGACGAAGTTCTCGCGCTCGGCGGCCTTCCACACCAGCGGCTGGACGGCGGCGACGTACTCCTCGCCGAGGCCGAGGTCGCCGGCCACGGGGCGGGCCTTGAGCAGCGCCTGGAACTCCCAGGTCTTGGCCCAGCGCTGGTAGTAGGCGAGGTGGCTGGAGAGGGTCCGCACGAGCGGACCGTTTCTGCCCTCGGGCCGGAGGTTGGCGTCCACCGGCCAGATGGACCCCTCGACTGTCGTCTCCGAACAGATCCGCATCATGTGCGAGGCGAGCCGGGTCGCGGCCCGGACGGCCTTGGTCTCGTCGGCGCCCTCGACGGCCTCCCCGACGAAGATGACGTCCACGTCGGAGACGTAGTTCAGCTCGTGGCCGCCGCACTTGCCCATCGCGATGACCGCGAGCCGGCACAGGGCGACGTCCTCCGGCGCGGCAGCCCCGGCGATGCGGAGGGCGGCACGCAGGGTGGCGGTGGCCAGGTCGGCGAGCTCGGCGGCGGACTCGGCGACACCGGTGGTGCCGCACACGTCCCGGGCGGCGATGGACAGCAGGCAGCGCCGGTAGGCGACGCGCAGGGAGACGGCGTCGGTGGCCTCCGCGAGACCGGCCTCGAACTCCTCCACCCCCGGGTGCAGGTCGTACGCCTCGTACATGACGAGCGCCTGCCAGTCGTCCGGGTGCCGGGTGAGGTGGTCGGCGAGGGCGGTGGAGGCACCGAGCACACCGAGCAGCCGGTCGCGCAGCGGCTTGGACGAGATCAGCGTGTCGAGCAGCTCCCGGCGGGCGCCGTGCTCGGGCTGGGCCTCCAGCAGCCGGACCAGCCCGAGCAGCGCGAGGTCGGGGTCGGCGGTCGCGCCCAGCGCGTCCAGCAGCACCGGGTCGTCGCGCAGTGGCACGAGCTCGGCGCTGTCCAGGAGCCGCTCGGCGGCGGAGGCGTCGGTGAAGCCGTGCCGCAGCAGCCGCGTGAAGGTACTGCTCCTGCGCCCCGGCGCCGCCGTCATTCCGGCCTCCCTCGGACTTGCCTCGGATGTTCTTCGGATCAAGGTCGTACGTCTTTGAGCGTAGCCGCAGACGTCGGTGGAGGCCCCGATGAGTTCGTCAGGCGGACGGGGTCGGTCTCCCCTGTGGGGTGCTCCGTCGCGGCTGCCGACGGCGGAGTGCGGTTCACGGCAGCCGGAGCTGTTTTGGATCACGACGGTGCGGCCGGGCGGGGGCCAGCACTCCCCCATTGCTTCAAGGGCACAAGGGGGGACCGCCATGCCCGTCTGCTTGATGATGATCCGTGCCGTGGAGTCCGGGATCGGCAGGCGGTGCGGTTGCGTGGACACACCGCCGTCTACGCGGTGACGCCGCACACGTTTTCGGCTTCGTTGACGTGCTCCCTGGCATGAAGTCCTGGGATTCCGGTCTGGGTCGTCTGACCCTTCCGAAGGCTTCCTGCTTCACCGCGCTGTGCCGGGACTTTCGTCCTGGTCTTACCTGCGCTCCACGAGGCGTTTAGTGTCTCCGCCCGTCCGGCGGCGACGATACGGCGTCCTTCGAAGAGGACGTTGCGGGCTGCGTTGTGGTCGCGGTCGTGCACGGTGCCGCATCCGTCGCACGTCCACTGCCGGACGTGCAGGGGCTTGGGGCCGTCCCGGAATCCGCAGGCCGAGCAGACCTGCGTGGACGGGAAAGCGCGGTCCACCTTGGCGAAGGTACGACCGTGCAGAGCCGCCTTGTACTCCAGCATGCCGACGAACGAGGACCAGCCCGCGTCGTGCACGGACTTGGCGAGCCGTGTGCGGCCGAGGCCGGACACCGCGAGGTCTTCCACGTACACCGCTTGGTTGTCGCGAATGATCTGTGTGGATGCCTTGTGGTGGAAGTCCCGGCGCCGGTCGGCCACCTTGGCGTGCTGGCGTGCGACCTTGGGGCGGGCCTTGGCCCGGTTCTTCGATCCCTTGGCCTTACGGGACAGCTCCCGCTGAAGGCGCTTGAGTTTCTTCTCCGCCCGGCGCAGGAAGCGGGGGCTGTCGATCTTCCGGCCGTCGGACGCCGGCAGCCGACGGGACCACTTGACGTTGAGGTTGCCGACCCTGGCCACGGACACCGTGCCATTGTTCTGGAGGGCGAAGGCGTTGGTGGTGAGGCGGATCGACTGCCGGGTGTCCTTCTTCGACTTGTACCGGGGCGGCCCCACTTTCCGGCCCTGCCGCTTGCCCTTGGCTGAGTCGAAGAAGTTCTTGTAGGCGGTGTCCAGGTCCCGCAGGGACTGCTGCAGGACGACTGCTGACACATCGGCGAGCCAGGCGCGCTCCTCGGTGCGCTTGGCCTGGGTGATGCCCAGCCGGGACAACTCAGCCGACTTCACATACGGCAGCCCCGCCGCGTGCGCTTCCTTCCGGTCGCGCAGACAGTCGTTCCACACCACACGGGCACCGTATGGACGCTCCGTGGCCGCTCGCTGCGAAAGATCACATCCAACCGGAATTGCTCACGATGTAAGCAACTGCGTTCGAGGACTTCGGTGGACTGAAGGAGTTCAGCGGCGAACACAATCATGTTCACCTGTTGGTACACGACCCACCGAAGCTCGCCGTCTCGAAACTGGTCAACAGCCTCAAAGGCGTCTCCGCCCGCCGGATCAACCCCGCCATCATGCACGGACACCTGTGGTCGCCCTCGTACTTCTCCGCATCCTGCGGCGGAGCACCGCCGGCAATCGTCCGCCACTACATCGAGCAGCAAAACGTCCGTTCCAAGGTGCCCGTCAGAGCAGTCCCGAGATGCGTTTCGTCCCCCGGCGTCAACGCCGGGCTCTCACGCAAGATCGCCGGTAAGGTGGATCCGTTCAGCCAGACGAGGTGGCGGTTCACCGATGCCTGACAAAGGAGTCACGCCATGGACTTCACACTCGAAGTCATTCCGCTGCCGGTGACCGACATCGACCGTGCCCGGGACTTCTACCGGGACAAGGTCGGCTTCCACGTGGACATCGACCAGGAGGTCATGCCCGGGATGCGGATCGTCCAGCTGACGCCTCCCGGCTCCGGCTGCTCGATCGCCCTCGGCGATTCGATCTGGGAGATGACCCCCGGCCCCACCCCGGCCCCCGGCTCCTACCAGGGCCTGCAACTGTGCGTCGCCGACATCAAGGCGGCCCACGCGGAACTAGTCGAACGCGGTCTCGACGTCTCCGAGCCGGTCCAGTACGCCCCCGACGACGGCGCGACGTTCATGCACTTCCAGGACCCGGACGGCAACGGCTGGGCGATCCAGGAGTACCGCCGCCGGGCTACGGAGCCGCTGCACCAGTTGCTGGCGGACCTGAAGCGGCAGAGGGGGTGACCCCGCCGGGCTTCGCCCGGGACGGGGCCGACGGCGTCCTCCCCGTCGGCCCTGCGTGTCGCTCCGGCGGAAACCCCCGTGCCCTTACAGCGCCGGAAGGTTCTTCCGCAGCTCGAACGCCGTGACCTCGCTGCGGTACTCCTCCCACTCCTGCCGCTTGTTGCGCAGGAAGAAGTCGAAGACGTGCTCGCCGAGGGTCTCGGCGACCAGGTCGCTGCGTTCCATCAGGGTCAGGGCCTCGCCGAGGTTCTGCGGGAGCGGCTCGATGCCCATCGCGCGGCGCTCCGCGTCGGAGAGGGCCCAGACGTCGTCCTCGGCGCCCGGCGGGAGCTCGTAGCCCTCCTCGATGCCCTTCAGGCCGGCGGCGAGGAGGACGGCGTAGGACAGGTAGGGGTTCGCGCCGGAGTCCAGGGAGCGGACCTCGACCCGGGCCGAGCCCGTCTTGCCGGGCTTGTACATCGGGACGCGGACCAGCGCCGAGCGGTTGTTGTGGCCCCAGCAGATGTACGACGGGGCCTCGCCGCCCGCGCCCGCCGTGCGCTCCGCGCCGCCCCAGATGCGCTTGTAGGAGTTGACCCACTGGTTGGTGACGGCGGAGATCTCCGCCGCGTGCCGCAGCAGGCCCGCGATGAAGGAGCGGCCCACCTTCGACAGCTGGTACTCCGAGCCCGACTCGTAAAAGGCGTTGCGGTCGCCCTCGAAGAGCGACAGGTGCGTGTGCATGCCGCTGCCGGGGTGCTCGGAGAACGGCTTCGGCATGAACGTCGCCTGGACGCCCTGCTCAAGCGCCACCTGCTTCATGACCAGGCGGAACGTCATGACGTTGTCGGCCGTGGAGAGCGCGTCTGCGTACCGCAGGTCGATCTCCTGCTGGCCGGGCGCGCCCTCGTGGTGGGAGAACTCGACCGAGATGCCCATCGACTCCAGCATGGTGATCGCCTGGCGGCGGAAGTCCATGCCGACGTTGGTCGGGGTGTGGTCGAAGTAGCCGGAGTTGTCGGCGGGCGTCGGACGGCTGCCGTCCAGCGGCCGGTCCTTCAGCAGGAAGAACTCGATCTCCGGGTGGGTGTAGAAGGTGAAGCCCAGGTCGGAGGTGCGGGCCAGGGCGCGCTTGAGCACGTAGCGCGGGTCGGCGAAGGACGGGGAGCCGTCCGGCATGAGGATGTCGCAGAACATCCGGGCCGTGCCCGGGGCCTCCGCGCGCCAGGGCAGGATCTGGAAGGTCGACGGGTCCGGCTTGGCGATCATGTCGGACTCGTAGACGCGGGCGAAGCCCTCGATGGCGGAGCCGTCGAAGCCGATGCCCTCGTCGAAGGCCTGTTCCAGTTCGGCCGGGGCCACGGCGACGGACTTGAGGAAGCCCAGCACGTCCGTGAACCACAGGCGTACGAACCGGATGTCACGCTCCTCCAACGTCCGGAGCACGAACTCCTGCTGCTTGTCCATCTTCCGCTTCCCCATCCTTGCTGGTCAGGCCGCCTGTCTTCCGTACCACGGGAGGCGGTCGGGCACCTGAGCATCCCACCACACGAGCATTTCGTACGCGTTGCGGACCATGATCGCCCGGGCTGCCCGGGGCAGAACGCCTCGCGTACGGCAGGTGTACTGCTCTTCCGCCCATAGTGCCTGCTCGCATCGACATCCGTAACGGCCGGTCCGGTCCGCTGCCCCACACACTTAATTTGCATTTCAGATGCAACTTTAAATACCGTGCGCGGCAGTCGAGTCCTGAGGAGTCCCGATGCTGTCCGAGCAGTCCGCCGTCACCGTCCGCGCCACCCTCCCCGCCGTCGGCGCGGCCCTCGACACGATCACCGAGCGCTTCTACGCCGGGCTGTTCGCGGCCCACCCCGAGCTGCTGAACGACCTGTTCAACCGGGGCAACCAGGCCGCCGGCACCCAGCGGCAGGCGCTCGCCGGTTCCGTCGCCGCCTTCGCGACGCATCTGCTGGACCACCCGGAGCAGCGGCCGGACGCGATGCTGCACCGCATCGCCCACAAGCACGCCTCCCTCGGCATCACGGCCGAGCAGTACGACATCGTCCACGAGCACCTGTTCGCCGCCATCGCCGACGTGCTCGGGGACGCCGTCACGCCCGAGGTCGCCGCCGCCTGGGACGAGGTCTACTGGCTGATGGCGAACGCCCTCATCGCCGTCGAGAAGCGGCTCCGGGAGGAGCGGGGCGGGCACGCCTGGCGGGCCTGGGAGGTCGTCGAGCGCGTCGCCGAGACCGCCGATGTCGCCACGTTCCGGTTGCGGCCCGCCGACGGCGGTCCGGTGCGGGCCTTCCTCGCGGGCCAGTACGTCTCCGTCCGCGTCGTCCTCCCGGACGGCGCCCGGCAGATACGGCAGTACAGCCTCTCCGGGGCGCCCGCCCCGGACCTCCGGCAGATCAGCGTGAAGCGCGTGCACGGCGACGGCACCCCCGACGGCGAGGTCTCGAACCATCTCCACGCGCATGTGGCGGTGGGTGACGTCCTGGAGCTGTCCGAGCCCTACGGCGACCTCGTCCTGGACGCCGGACCCGACGCTCCGCTGCTGCTGGCCTCGGCGGGCATCGGCGTGACCCCCATGACCGCGATGCTGGCCCACCTCGCCGGCTCGGGGCACCGCGCCCCCGTCACCGTCGTACACGGCGACCGCTCACCCGCCACCCACGCCCTGCGCGCCGACCACGAGGCCTGCGCCGCCAAACTGCCCGACGCGGCCGTCCACCTCTGGTACGAGCAGGACGCCCCGGCGGGCACCCGGTCCGGCCTGGTCGACCTCGCCGACGTCCCGGTCGAGCCGGGCACGCGCGCGTACCTGTGCGGGCCGCTGCCCTTCATGCGGGCGGTACGGGCCCAGCTGATCGACAAGGGCGTGGCACCGGCCGACGTCCACTACGAGGTGTTCGGGCCGGACCTGTGGCTGGCGGGGCAGGCGTAGCGGGGATCCGTCAGACAGGCCCGGAGGGTCCCCGCGAGATCCCCAGCAGCAGCGCCCCTGTCGGTTCCGCCACGATGTCCGCCACCGTGATCGGGTCCAGGGAGGCGAAGAACGCCTCCTGGGCCCGGCGCAGGGCGCCGCGCAGGCGGCAGGCGGAGTTCAGGGGGCAGGGGGTGGGGCCCTCGCAGTCGACGACGTCGCCGTCGCCCTCGAAGGCGCGCACCACGGCGCCCACCGACGCCGTGCGGCCCTGCTCGGTGAGCGTGAGGCCGCCGCCGCGGCCGCGACGGGCGGCCAGCAGGCCCATGTGCTGGAGCTCGGCGACGACCTTCGCCAGGTGCGTGTACGGCACGTCCATGCCGGCGGCGACGTCCCGGGTCGTCGGACTCGACTCGCCGGCGACGGCGAGCCGCATCAGGACCCGCAGGGCCAGGTCGGTGGAGCGCAGCAGCCGCATGCCCGAAGCGTAAGTAATCGGAATCTCAGGTTCAAATAATCCGGTCTCAGGTTCGAACAGGCCGGGGAAGCTGTCGGGCACCTGTCGGTGCCGTATCGATTCAGCCCATTTCCTGCGGCCGCTCTACGGGGGGCCCGGTCTCCCCCATTACGATCAGCTCACCCGACCGTCCCACTTTCCCCACGAAGGACACCTCATGGGCTCCGCCAAGAAGAGCAACACGGACCGCAAGGCGCGGATAGAGGAGATGCGGCGCGCCGAGCAGGCCCGTGAGCGCCGCAACCGGATCCTCACCATCGCGGCCAGTGTCGTGATCGTCTGCGGTCTCGTCGCCGGCGGTGTCGTGCTCGTGCGGTCCCAGTCCGACGACGGCGGCAGCGACACCGCGGCGAGCGACTCCTCGGCCAAGGGGAAGTTCGTCACGGACAAGGACGGCGTGAAGACCTGGGAAGGCAAGCTGGCCCGCAACCACGTCACCAAGGCGGTGAAGTACGCCTCCGTGCCGCCGGTCGGCGGTGACCACAACCAGGCCTGGATGAACTGCAACGGCGACGTCTACACCAAGGAGATCGACAACACCAACGCCGTGCACTCGCTGGAGCACGGCGCGGTGTGGGTGACGTACAACGCCGACGCGAAGAAGGCCGACGTCGACGCGCTCGCGGCGAAGGTGAAGAAGACGCCGTACACGCTGATGAGCCCGATGGACGACCAGAAGGACCCGATCATGCTCTCGGCGTGGGGTCACCAGCGCACGGTGACGGGCGCGAGCGACCCGAACGTCGACACCTTCTTCGAGAGGTTCGTCCAGGGCAAGCAGACGCCCGAGCCGGGCGCAGCCTGCACGAACGGGCTGTCGCAGTGAGGCAGGCCGGTCTGATCGCGGGGGCCGCGGTGACGGCGCTCGTCGCGGCCGGTGCCATCACCTACGCCGTCGCCGGGGACGACGGCAGCGGCCGGACCCCCTCCGCCGAGTCCGCGGACGCCGGGTTCGCGCGCGACATGGCGGTGCACCACCAGCAGGCCGTGGAGATGTCGTACATCGTGCGCGACCGCACGAAGAACGAGGAGGTGCGGCGCCTCGCGTACGACATCGCGCAGACGCAGGCCAACCAGCGCGGCATGATGCTCGGCTGGCTCGACCTGTGGGGGCTGCCCAAGGTGTCCTCGGAGCCGCCGATGACCTGGATGGACATGGGTGACACGGCCTCCGGCAAGGACGGCGCGCTGATGCCGGGCATGGCGACCAACACGGAGCTGAAGAAGCTCGGCGAACTCAGCGGGAAGCAGGCGGAGGTCTTCTACCTCCAGCTGATGACGGACCATCACAAGGGCGGCGTCCACATGGCCGAGGGCTGCGTCGACACGTGCACGGTGGGCGTGGAGAAGCGGCTCGCGCAGGGCATGGTGGACGCACAGCAGTCGGAGATCGGCCTGATGGCGGACATGCTGAAGGAGCGGGGCGCCGCGCCGCGCTCGTAGGGTGAAAAACCTCAACTCCTGGGGCGTAAGCCACAAATCGCCTTGCGTTGCGGCTTCTTGGGCTCTTCTTGGCCTCCGTAGAGCGCTTCTTGGGGTGCGCATTCCCCTGGCATGAACGGTTCGTCGCGAGAGTGGCGACCGTCGAGTGATCCACTCGCGACGAACCGCACAGGGGGTTCCATGAGATCCAACCGCGCCAAGGTGCGCGCCGGGCTGAGCATGGCAGCGACACTGCCGATGCTCGCCGGTGCGCTGGCGCTCGGCATACCCGCGGCGCACGCCGCCGACCACCCGCTCCGCGACCTGCTCGCCGGGACCAAGCCCGCGTGGGCCACGGCCAGGGCCGACAAGGGTGCCGCCTCCGACGGCGCCGGGATGTCGGCCCGGGTCTATCTCCGGGGTCGCGACGCGGCCGGCCTCGCCGCGTACGCCAAGGCCGTCTCCGACCCGGCGTCGGCCTCGTACGGCAAGTACCTGACCGCCAAGCAGGCGCAGGCACGCTTCGGCGCGACCAAGGCCCAGGTGGCGGCGGTGAAGGCCTGGCTGACGGCCGCCGGCCTGAAGGTCACCGGCGTCACGGCGCACTACGTCTCCGTCACCGGTGACGTGGCCGCCGCGGAGAAGGCGTTCGGCGCCCAGCTGCACAACTTCGCCAAGGGCTCGAAGACCTACCGCGCCCCGGCGAGCACCGCCTCCGTGCCGGCGAGCCTGGCCGACGCCGTGCTGACCGTCACCGGCCTGGACAACGCCCCGCACATGGTCACGCACGACGACCAGCTGCCGCCGCCGGACACCGTGTTCCGCAACGCCGGGCCGTTCTCCTCGTACTACGGCTCGAAGACCGCGAGCACGCTGCCGGACGCGTACGGCACGAAGATCCCGTACGTGGTCAAGGGCTACACCGGCAAGCAGCTGCGGGCCGCCTACGGCGCGGGCACGCGCACCGGCAAGGGCGTCCGGGTCGCCATCACGGACGCGTACGCCTCGCCGACGATCGCCTACGACTCGGCGACCTACGCCGGCAAGCACGGCGACGCGGCCTGGAAGACCGGCCAGCTGCACCAGGTGCTGCCCAAGAAGTACACCGACACCAAGAACTGCTCGGCCTCCGGCTGGTACGGCGAGGAGACCCTGGACGTCGAGGCCGTGCACGCGGTCGCGCCGGCCTCGGACGTCACCTACGTGGGCGCCGCGTCCTGCAACGACAGCGACCTGCTCGACGCGCTCGGCAAGGTCGTCGACCACCACCTGGCCGACATCGTCTCCAACTCCTGGGGCGAGGTCGAGGCCGCGCAGACTCCCGATCTCGCGGCGGCCTACGACCAGGTCTTCCAGCTGGGCGCGGTCGAGGGCATCGGCTTCTACTTCTCCTCCGGCGACGACGGCGACGAGGTCGCCAGTTCCGGGACGAAGCAGGTCGACTCCCCGGCCAACTCGGCGTGGGTGACCGCCGTCGGCGGCACCTCGCTGGCCGTCGGCAAGAACGACACGTACCTGTGGGAGACCGGCTGGGGCACCGAGAAGGCGACCCTGTCGTCCGACGGCAAGAGCTGGACGGACTTCCCGGGCGCGTTCACCTCCGGCGCGGGCGGCGGCACCAGCAGGACCGTCGCCGAGCCCTCGTACCAGAAGGGCGTCGTACCGGGCGCACTGGCGAAGGCCAACAGCTCGGACGGCAACCGCGTCGTCCCGGACATCGCGGCGATCGCCGACCCGAACACCGGCTTCCTGGTCGGCCAGACCCAGACCCTGCCCGACGGCAGGACGCAGGCGTACAGCGAGTACCGGATCGGCGGCACCTCGCTCGCCGCGCCGACCATCGCGGCCATCCAGGCCCTGGCCCAGGAGGCCCGCGGCGGCAAGCCGATCGGCTTCGCCAACCCGGCGATCTACGCGAAGGCCGGCTCGAAGTCCTACCACGACGTCACCGACAACCCGACGGGCTCCGGCCTGGCCGTGGCCCGCGTCGACTTCGTGAACGGCTACGACGCCACGGGCGGCCTGGCCACGTCCGTGCGCAGCCTGGGCAAGGACAGCTCGCTGTCCGCCGTGAGGGGCTACGACGACGTCACCGGCGTGGGCACGCCCGCGAGCAGTTACGTGGAGTCGTACCGGCGCCGCTGATTACCGCACGTTGACCTCCGCAAGGGGAGAGGGGTGGTGTGGGGTGACCCACACCACCCCATTGCGTCGCTCTGACGATTACACTGGGCCCGTGCCTCAACTACGTCTCGCCCTGAACCAGATCGACTCGAGCGTCGGCGACCTCGCCGGGAACACCGAGTCGATCGTCCGCTGGACCCGGCACTCCGCCGAGCAGGGAGCGCATCTCGTGGCGTTCCCCGAGATGGCGCTGACCGGGTATCCCGTCGAGGACCTGGCCCTCAGGTCGTCCTTCGTGGAGGCCTCCCGGGCGGCGCTGCGGAGCCTTGCCGCCCGCCTGGCCGACGAGGGTTTCGGTGACCTGCCGGTGATCGTCGGCTACCTCGACCGCTGCGCGACCGCCCAGCCGAAGTACGGCCAGCCGGCCGGCGCGCCACAGAACGCGGGGGCGGTGCTGTACGGCGGCGAGGTGGTCCTGAACTTCGCCAAGCACCACCTGCCGAACTACGGCGTCTTCGACGAGTTCCGCTACTTCGTGCCCGGCGACAGCATGCCGGTCCTGCGCGTCCACGGCGTGGATGTCGCCCTGGCCATCTGTGAGGACCTCTGGCAGGACGGCGGCCGTGTCCCCGCGGCGTGCTCGGCGCAGGCGGGCCTGCTGGTCTCGATCAACGCCTCGCCCTACGAGCGCAACAAGGACGACACGCGCCTGGAGCTGGTCCGCAAGCGGGCCCAGGAGGCCGGCTGCACCACGGCGTACCTCGCCATGATCGGCGGCCAGGACGAGCTGGTGTTCGATGGTGACTCGATCGTCGTGGACAAGGACGGCGAGGTCGTGGCACGGGCACCGCAGTTCGCCGAGGGCTGCGTCGTCCTGGACCTGGACCTGCCGGCGGCCCGCGACGGAGTCGCCAATGGACAGCGTGTGGACGACGGCCTGCGCATCGACCGGGTGGTCCTGTCGGAGAAGCCTCTGGCGCCGTACGAGCCCGAGCTCACCGGTGGCTACGCGGACCGCCTGGACGACGACGAGGAGGTCTACTCGGCGCTGGTCGTGGGCCTGCGGGCGTACGTCGCGAAGAACGGCTTCAAGTCGGTCCTGATCGGCCTGTCGGGCGGCATCGACTCGTCGCTGGTCGCGGCGATCGCGTGCGACGCGGTGGGCGCGCAGAACGTGTACGGCGTGTCGATGCCGTCGAAGTACTCCTCGGACCACTCCAAGGACGACGCGGCGGAACTGGCCCGCCGCACCGGTCTGAACTACCGCACGGTCGCCATCGAGCCGATGTTCGACGCGTACATGGGCGCGCTGGGCCTGTCGGGCCTGGCGGAGGAGAACCTCCAGTCGCGCCTGCGCGGCACGCTGCTCATGGCCATCTCCAACCAGGAGGGCCACATCGTCCTGGCCCCCGGCAACAAGTCGGAACTGGCGGTCGGCTACTCCACGCTCTACGGCGACTCGGTCGGCGCCTACGGCCCCATCAAGGACGTCTACAAGACGTCGATCTTCCGCCTCTCCGAGTGGCGCAACCGGGCCGCCCGGGAACGCGGCCAGACCCCGCCGATCCCCGAGAACTCCATCACCAAGCCCCCGAGCGCGGAACTCCGCCCGGGCCAGGTGGACACGGACTCGCTCCCCGACTACCCGGTGCTGGACGCGATCCTGGAGCTGTACGTCGACCAGGACCGGGGCGCCGACGAGATCGTCGCGGCCGGTTATGACCGGGCGCTGGTCACGAAGACCCTGCGCATGGTCGACACGGCGGAGTACAAGCGGCGGCAGTACCCGCCGGGGACGAAGATCTCGGCGAAGGGCTTCGGCAAGGACCGGCGACTGCCGATCACGAACGGGTGGCGGGAGTCGCTCTGACGTCCTCTCGCGCCGCCGCGCAGGGCGGGCAGAGCCCCGTCTCCGTGCCCGACAGGCCGCCGCCTCGACCCGGTTGCCGCACTCATTGAAACCGCACACCGGCCCGGCGGCCGTGTCGTCGACGACGGCGAGGCTGCCCGGGTCGAAGCGGCGGTCGAGAGCCAGTCGGCAGACCGCCTCTCGCAGTGACAGTGCGGTCTCGAAGGTTGGCTCGTCTGCCGTCACCCCAGGAGGTCCACGGAGTCGTCTCGGCGCGACAGGACGGTGCCGGCGAGGTCGAGGGCCGCGTTGCCGCTCACGAACGTGAGGTCTGCGTCACCGTCTTGACCGGTGACATGGACGGTGACAACATCGTCACTCCCTTGAGTGGTGACTTCGACAGCTCGAAGCCGGGAGGACGCGTGACCGAGATCCGCGACATCGAGGTCGTCGTCTTCGATGTCCTCGGCACACTCGTCGACGAGCCCAGGGGACTTCGAGCGGCGATTCGCGAAGCCGTACCCGCGTCGGACGAGGCGGCTGCCGACGGCCTGCTCACGTTGTGGCAACAGCACAGCGAGCTCGAACAGCGACGCATCCGGCAAGGACTCCGCGCGTACGTCGGCACCGAGACCATCGACGCGGAAGCCGCGCGGCGCGTGGCCGGCCGGGTCGGACTCTCCGACCCCGCGACCATCGCCCGGTTGGCCACAGCGGGTCAGCGGCTGCCGCCCTGGCCCGACTCCGTCGCCGGTATCGGGCGGCTGGCACGGTGGTTCCCTGTGATCGGGCTCTCCAACGCCGGTCGCACGGCGCTGCTGCACCTCAACGCACACGCCGGGCTGCGCTGGCACCAGGCCCTGTCCGCCGAAGCCGTCCAGGCGTACAAGCCGGCGCCGGAGGTCTACCGGCTCGCCGTCGACGCCGCCGGCTGTCCGCCGGAACGCGTACTCATGGTGGCCGCCCACGCCTGGGACCTCCGTGGAGCGCAGGCGGTCGGCATGCGGACCGCCTATGTTGACCGGCCGGTCGGGGACCCGCCGACGAGCGCCGATGCCTTCGACTGGCGGTTCGACGAACTCGGCCAGCTGGTCAGCTCGCTGAGGAGTGGTCAGGTAGCGTCGGCTGACACTGACAGGGGGCTGATCATGGCAGAGCGTGTGGTTCCGGACCGTGTGGTGGCCGCGGAGCGGATCGCCGCCGAGGCGGGGTTCACCAAGAGCTGCATTCCTGAAGTGGGCAGGCTGCTCAGGCTGGCCGCCGCCGCCAAGCCCGGCGGGGTCGTCGCCGAGAGCGGCACCGGCTCGGGCGTGGGCACCGCCTGGCTGCACAGTGGTCTCGGGGCCGGTGCGCGTCTCGTCACCGTGGAGCGTGACGAGGAGCTGGCCCGGCGGGCGGCCGGTGTCTTCTCGGACGACGACCGCGTCAGTGTGCTGACCGGGGACTGGCGGCTGCTTGAGCGGCACGCCCCGTTCGATGTCTTCTTCTGTGACGGCGGAGGCAAGCGGGACGCCCCCGAACGGGTCGTCGAACTGCTGGCACCCGGCGGCCTTCTCGTCCTGGACGACTTCACCCCGTCGGCCGACTGGCCGCCCCGGTTCGAGGGCGAGGTGGACGAGCTCCGCCTCTTCTACCTCACCCACCCGAGCCTGGACGCCACCGAAGTCCTCACCACGCCCTCCAGTTCGGCGGTTGTGGCGGCACGTCGCGCCTGACCACGAGAGGTTCTGTGGCGTTGCCTTCCCCGTGCGCCGAAGCGGGAGACCAACCTGCCGGGCCCTCTCGGTCGCCGTGCGCGGCGGCCCCTGCGCAGAAGCAGACGCGGCGGCCCCGTACGCACAGAGCGGCAGTCCGCAGGTACACACCCGCGGACCGCCGCCCGAGTCACAGCGCCGGCACACCGGCCTCGTTCAGTGGTGCACCGCTTCCGCCTCCTGCGGGACATGGCCGGCCACGACCCGCTCGCGCCCGCCGGCCGGCGCACTGCGCCGGTCCACCGCGTACGCCAGCGACGCCACGCCGAGGCCGAGCACGGCCAGGGCCGCACCGGCCAGGGCCGGGGAGGTGACCCCGAAACCCGCGGCCAGGGCGAGGCCGCCGATCCAGGCGCCGCCGGCGTTGGCCAGGTTGAAGGCGGCCTGGTTGGCGGAGGAGGCCAGGGACGGAGCCGACGCGGCCTTGTCCATGACCATCAGCTGGAGCGGGGAGCCGGTGGCGAAGGCCGCCATGCCGAGCAGGATCACGGCGACGGCTGCGGTGAGTTCCGTGCGCATCAGGAGCGGGAACAGCGCCAGCACCGCCACCAGAGCGCCCAGGCCGCCGAACAGCGTGCCCCGCAGGGAGTGGTCGGCCAGGCGGCCGCCCAGCAGGTTGCCGGCGGTCGCGCCGACGCCGAACAGGGCCAGCAGCAGGGTCACGCTGGCGCCGGCGTAACCGGCGGCGTCCGTGAGCATGGGCGTGATGTAGCTGTAGGCCGCGAAGAGGGCGCCGAAGCCCGCGACCGTCGTGCCGAGCGACAGCCAGACCGGGACGGAGCGCAGGGCGGCCAGTTCGCCGCGCAGGCCCTTCGCGGTGGTGTGCTCGTGGTCGTGCGGGATCAGGTACGCGAGCGCGGCGATCGCCGCCAGACCGATGGCGCTGACGCCGAGGAAGGTCGCTCGCCAGCCGAAGTGCTGCCCCATGAGGGTGGCGACGGGCACGCCCGCGACGTTCGCGACCGTCAGGCCGAGGAACATCAGGGAGACCGAGCGCGCCTTGCGCTCGGGCGCGACCATGTTCGTCGCGACGACGGCGCCGACGCCGAAGAAGGCGCCGTGCGGCAGACCGCTCAGGAAGCGGGCCGCCAGCAGCCAGCCGTTGTCGGGAGCGAGGGCCGACAGCGCGTTGCCCGCGACGAACAGCCCCATCAGGCCGATGAGGACCGTGCGGCGGGACATCTTGGCGGTGACCGCCGCCAGCAGCGGGGCGCCGATGACGACGCCCAGCGCGTACGCCGACACCAGATGGCCGGCGCTGGGTATCGAGATGTTCAGGTCGTCCGCGACGTCGGGCAGCAGCCCCATCATCACGAACTCGGTGGTACCGATGCCGAAGGCGCCCACGGCGAGGGCGAGCAGGGCCAGGGGCATGAGGGAGCCTTTCGAGACTTACGGGGATTCGTACTTGCGACTTCGTATGTTCAAGTACGGAACAAAGTCTCGCAGGCCGACTATTCCGCGAGGTCGCCGAGAGGTGAACCCTCGGTTGCCGGACCCAGCCGAACAGGACCTGAGCTGCGGTTTTCCTCAGCCGCCTGTGGTGACACTCACACGGGCCGCGATGGGAAGATGGTCACTGCCCGTCTGCGGGAGGGTCCACGAGCTCTCCGGCTTCAGGCCCCTGACCATGATCTGGTCGATGCGCGCCATCGGGAACGACGCCGGCCAGCTGAACCCGAAGCCGTTGCCGGCGGCGCCCTGCGCGGAACGCATCTGGGAGGTGACGGCGTTGAGCGCGCGGTCGTTCATCGTGCCGTTCAGGTCGCCGAGCAGTACGACGTTCTTCAGCGGTTCGTGGGCGATGGCCTCGCCCAGGAAGTCGGCGCTCCGGTCGCGCTGCCGGGCCGTGAACCCGGCCTCCATCTTCACGCGCACCGAGGGCAGGTGGGCGACGTAGACCGCGACCTGCCCGGCCGGGGCGGTCACGGTGGCGCGCATCGCCCGCGTCCAGCCCAAGTCGATGTCGACGGCCCGCACGCCGGTCAGCGGGTACTTGCTCCACACCCCGACCGTGCCCTGCACCGAGTGGTACGGGTACGTCGAGTCCAGCGACTGCTCGTACGTCGGGACATCGTCCGGCGTCAGCTCCTCCAGGGCCACCACGTCCGCGCCGGAGGCGGCCACGTCACGGGCGGTACCGGCCGGGTCCGGGTTGTCCGCGTTGACGTTGTGCGTGGCCACGGTGAGGTCGCCGCCGGTGGCGGTCTTGTCGGTGAGCTGGCCGCCGAAGAGGTTCAGCCAGACCATCGCCGGCAGCAGCACCGCGATCAGGGCGGTCGCGGACTTGCGGACCACGGCGAGGATGAGCAGCACCGGGACGAAGAGGCCGAGCCAGGGCAGGAACGTCTCGACGAGGCTGCCCAGGTTGCCGATCGTGTTCGGGATGCGTGAGTGCAGCAGCATGACCACGGCCAGCAGCACCGCGCACGTGGCCACGAGAACGCCACGCCGCCAGATCCGCCGGTCGCCGCGCCGGCCGCCGAGCAGCCGGTCGAACAGGCGCCGAAGCCGGTTTCCCCGGGGCTCGTGCCCCGAGCCGCCGTTGTCCGTCTCCGTCATGTACGCCTGCTGCGCCATACCGTCGCCTCACTGCCTGCCGTGCACACCATCGCCCCCGTGTCTACGACCCTAGGGGATGATCCGTCCCGTTCCTGCCGTCCCTCGACGGCCGTACGGGGGCGAGGACGATCGAGCCCGTGGGGGAAGTTCCGATCCGGCCCGGAGTAAGCGCCGTCTGTGACGAAACGCGCACACTAGGGCCGCTGAGCAGCGGAACTGACGGGTCGTAGGCCTTCGAGGAGTGCGTCGACGACCTGGGCGGCGAGGTCGTCGGGGAGGTCGGCGTCCGGGCGCAGGACGGAGCGCACGAGCACGGGACCGATGAACATGTCGCTCAGCAGTTCGATGTCGACGTCCGTGCGCAGTTCGCCGTTCTCCTGCCCCCGGCGCAGGATCTCCAGGCCGAGCCGGCGTCGCGGTGCGAGGACGGTGGCCTCGTACGCCGCCCAGATCTTCGGGCTGCTCTTCATCTGGGCGTGCACGTTGGTAAGGATCGCCGACGAGCGGTTGGCCAGGCCGCGCCGGCGCGCCTGTTCCAGCAGGACGACGAGGTCGTCGCGCATGGAGGTGCCGGGGAGCGGGGGGCCGGGGGGTTCGGCGGCGCGCAGGACGTCGGCGAAGAGTTCCTCCTTGCCGCTCCAGCGGCGGTAGATGGTGGCCTTGCCGACGCCGGCGGTGCGGGCGACGCGCTCGATGGACAGCTCCGCGAGGGGCACGCCCTCCTCCAGAAGCCTCATCACGCCCTCGATGATGGCGCGCTCGACGGCCTCGCTTCTGGGGCGGCCCCTCGAGGGGCCGTCCGGCCGGGAGTGCCGTTCGGCGAGGTTCACGTCGCTCTGTCCTTTCCGGGGCAGGATGGGAATGACTCTCGCAGGTCTACGACGGCGCGTCCGACAACTCCCTCTCCCCCTCCCGGGGCTCCGGCTGCCTGCCGGGCAGGAACAGCGCCACGACGACCGCGCCGATCAGTGCGACGCCCGCTCCCCACAGGGCGGTGACGTGCATCGCGTGCAGGAACGCGTCGTAGGCCGGGGTGACCAGGGCCTTGCCCTGCGGGCCCAGCTTCGCGGCGACGCCGAGGGTGGCCTCGATGGACTCCCCCGCGGTGTGCCGGACGGCCGACGGAAGCCGGCCGAGCTCGTCCTCGATGCCCGTGCGGTACGCCGTGGACAGCACCGAGCCGAGGACGGCGATGCCGAGGGCGCCGCCGACCTGCCGGAAGGTGTTGCTGAGGGCGGAGGCCGAGCCGGCCTTCTCGCGGGGCAGTGCCTGCATGATGACGACGCTGACCGGCGTCATGATGTGCGCCATGCCGGTACCCATCAGGAAGAAGATCACTTCCAGGATCCAGATGGGCGTGTCGGCGTCCAGCGTGGCGAAGGCGGCCAGCATCGCGGCGATGACCAGCATGCCGGCGGTCGTGGTGGCCTTGTTGCCGAAGCGGTCGACCAGCAGCCGGGCGCGCGGTGCGAAGATCATCTGGGCGGCGGCCAGCGGCAGCATCAGCAGACCGGTCTGGAGCGGCGAGTAGCCGCGCACGCTCTGCGTGTAGAAGACCGAGAAGAAGGTCACACCCATCAGCGCGAAGAAGACCAGCGCTATGGCGGCGATGGCGGCCGAGAAGACCTTGTTCTTGAAGTACGTGACGTCGATGGACGGGTGGTCGGTGCGCTTCTCGAACACCACGAAGGCGACGAGCACGGCGAGACCGGCGCCGATCGTCGACAGCACCGTGGCGTCGGTGAAGTCGGCGAGCTGGCCGCCCTTGATGATGCCGTAGACGAGCAGCACCAGGCCGACGACGGACAGCACGACGCCGACCGGGTCGATGCGGCCGGGCTTCGGGTCGCGGGAGTCGGGCACCAGCCACAGCATCAGCGCGAGCGCGAGCAGCACGATCGGCACGTTGACGAGGAAGACCGAGCCCCACCAGAAGTGGTCGAGGAGCACGCCGCCGGTGATCGGGCCGATGGCGATGGCGAGGCCCACGCCGCCGGCCCAGATGCCGATGGCCTTCGGCTGCTCCTCGCGCTCGAAGACGTGCATGAGGACGGCGAGGGTGGCCGGCATGACGAACGCGGCGCCGAGGCCCATGACGGCCCGGAAGGCGATGAGCTCGCCCGGGGAGCCGGAGAAGGCGGCGAGCGCCGAGCCGATGCCGAACACGGCGAGTCCGCCGAGCAGCACCTTCTTGCGTCCCAGCCGGTCCCCCAGCAGCCCGGCGGTGAACAGCAGGCCCGCGAAGACGAGGGTGTAGGCGTTGATCGCCC
Organism: Streptomyces sp. NPDC052064; assembly: GCF_055585925.1. Lineage (NCBI taxonomy): Bacteria > Bacillati > Actinomycetota > Actinomycetes > Kitasatosporales > Streptomycetaceae > Streptomyces > Streptomyces sp. NPDC052064. Next base: position 134,661 of record NZ_JBVJJE010000003.1, on the reverse strand, counting down.
ACTCCAGCTCGCTCTGCGTGGCCCCCAGGCCGGTCGGGGCGGGGGTGGAGATCGTCTTGATGGCGACGTTCAGGATCGAGTTGTCCAGTACGACGATCAGCAGGCTGAGCATCAGCACGCCGAGGATCGCCCATCGGCGCCGGTGCACCGCTTCCGGTATGCGAGGGCCGGTGGGGGCGGCACGGTCGGCAGGAGTGGTCATGCCATCGACCCTAGGACCATTTCAATACGAGACCGTCTCGTATTGAAATACTTTTACCGAGCCCTTACGTGCACTGTGCTCCAGGATGCCGGGAGCGGAACTCACAGGGGCTCCCCTAGCCCTGGATGACACGAGGTGCCACCATGGACGTGGTCCGGGGACGCCGTCAGGGCGCCTCGAGATGACGTGTTAGGAGCCGTGCAATGACGCAGCTTCCGGCTGCCCAGACTGATCGGAAGAAGGCCTCCGACGGCGGCAAGACGCTGTACGGAGGCAAGGGCACCCGCCGCATCACCGTGCGGGACATCGCCGCCGCCAAGGAGCGCGGCGAGAAGTGGCCCATGCTCACCGCGTACGACGCCATGACCGCGTCCGTCTTCGACGAGGCCGGGATCCCGGTCATGCTCGTCGGCGACTCGGCGGGCAACTGCCACCTCGGGTACGAGACGACCGTGCCCGTCACCCTCGACGAGATGACCATGCTGTCGGCGGCGGTCGTACGGGGCACCTCGCGCGCCCTGATCGTCGGCGACCTGCCCTTCGGCTCCTACCAGGAGGGTCCGGTGCAGGCACTGCGCTCGGCGACCCGGCTGGTGAAGGAGGCGGGCGTGCAGGCCGTGAAGCTGGAGGGGGGCGAGCGGTCGCACGAGCAGATCCGGCTGCTCGTCGAGTCCGGCATCCCGGTCATGGCACACATCGGCCTGACCCCGCAGTCCGTCAACTCGATGGGCTATCGCGTGCAGGGGCGGGGCGAGGAGGCGGCCCAGCAGCTGCTGCGGGACGCGAAGGCCGTGCAGGACGCGGGTGCGTTCGCCGTGGTGCTGGAGCTGGTTCCGGCGGAGCTGGCGGCCGAGGTGACGCGAGTGCTGCACATTCCGACCGTCGGGATCGGGGCGGGGGCCGAGACGGACGCCCAGGTGCTGGTGTGGACCGACATGCTGGGTCTGACCGGTGGGCGCGTGCCCAAGTTCGTGAAGCAGTACGCCGATCTGCGTGCGGTCATGGGCAACGCGGCGAAGGCGTTCGCCGAGGACGTGGTGGGCGGAACGTTCCCGCTGCAGGAGCACTCCGTCCACTAGGAACACTCCGTCCACCAGAGCCATAGCGGTACCACGGACAGCCCGTCGATCTTCCCCCGTCGACGGGCTGTCCCCTTGCCGGGACCGCGGCCGGGACCACCGACAAGGGCTGTCAGCGGTCTGTCGGTGATTTGTCGGTGGGAGCTGACACCGTCAGGGGCATGACGCGAATCGACAAGAACACCGGCGGCGCCGCTGTGACCGTGCGGGGGCTGGTGAAGCACTACGGCGAGACCAAGGCACTGGACGGGGTCGACCTGGATGTGCGGGAGGGCACCGTGATGGGCGTCCTCGGGCCGAACGGAGCCGGGAAGACGACCCTCGTACGGATCCTGTCCACCCTGCTCGCCCCCGACACGGGTCAGGCCACCGTCGCCGGATACGACGTCGTACGGCAGCCCCGGCACCTGCGGCGGGTGATCGGGCTCACGGGACAGTACGCCTCCGTGGACGAGAAGCTCTCGGGCTGGGAGAACCTGTACATGATCGGGCGGCTGCTCGACCTGCCCCGCAAGGACGCCCGCAGCCGGGCCGACGAGATGCTGGAGCGCTTCTCGCTGACCGAGGCGGCCAAGCGGCCGGCGGCGACGTACTCCGGAGGTATGCGGCGGCGGCTGGACCTGGCCGCGTCCATGATCGGGCAGCCGGCCGTGCTCTTCCTGGACGAGCCGACCACCGGGCTCGACCCGCGCACCCGCAACGAGGTGTGGGACGAGGTGAAGCGCATGGTCGGCGACGGGGTCACCGTGCTGCTCACCACCCAGTACATGGAGGAGGCCGAGCAGCTCGCCTCCGAGCTGACGGTCGTCGACCGTGGTCAGGTCATCGCGAACGGCGCCATCGAGGAGCTGAAGGCGAAGGTCGGCGGCCGGGCACTGCGGATCCGCCCGGCCGATCCGGTGCACCTGCGGCCCCTCGCCGCCACGCTTGACGAGCTGGGGATCACCGGGCTCGCCACCACGACCGTGGACACCGACCGGGGTGACGTCCTCGTGCCGATCCTCAGCGACGAGCAGCTGACCGCCGTGGTCGGCGCGGTCACCGCGCGCGGCATCACCCTCTCCTCCGTCACCACCGAACTCCCCAGCCTGGACGAGGTGTTCCTGTCCCTCACCGGCCACCGCGCCAGTGCCCCGCAGGACGCCGTGCCCGCCGAAGACCGTCAGGAGGTCGCCGTATGAGCGCCGCCACCGTTCCCCTCGACCACGTCGAGGCGGACGCCCGTATCTCGCTGCGCGGCCACCTGCGCCACACCGGGGCCCTGATCCGCCGCAACCTGCTGTGGATCCGCAAGGACCCGGAGTCGATGGCCGACGCGCTGTTCATGCCGGTCGTCTTCACCCTGCTGTTCGTGTTCGTCTTCGGCGGATCGATCGGGCAGGCACTGGGCGGCGGGCAGGACCGGTACGTGCAGTACGTGATCCCCGGCATGATCGCGATGATGAGCATGACGCTGTCCCAGGGCGTCGGCACCGGCTTCAGCCAGGACTTCAACTCCGGTGTCATGGACCGTTTCCGGTCCCTGCCGATCGGGCGCGGCTCGGTGCTCTTCGCGAAGATCTCGGTGGAGCTGCTGCGGATGCTGTTCGCGACCGCCGTGCTGATGATCGTCGCCGTCGCGGTCGGGTTCGAGATCACCAGCTGGCCGGGGCTGCTCGCGACCGTGGCGCTGTCCACCGCGTTCGCCTCGTCGATCATGTGGGTGTTCCTCACCCTGGGCGTGATCCTGAAGAACGCGCAGTCCGTGCAGGCGATGGGCTTCCTGGTGCTGTTCCCGCTCCAGTTCGGCTCGTCGATCTTCGCGCCGACGACGTCGATGCCGGGCTGGCTGCAGGCCTTCACCGACTACAACCCGCTGTCCACGCTGGCGGACGCCGCGCGCGGTCTGATGGTCGGCGGGCCGGTCGCGCACGACCTGTGGGTGACGCTCGGCTGGTCGGTGGCGATCACGGCGCTGATGGCGCCCGTCGCGATCCACAAGTTCCGCACGAAGAGCTGACCGGTCGCGGCCGGTCCGCGTCAGACGAGGGCGGTGGCCTCCTCGATGGAGAGGCCGCCGCCTTCCGCGTACGCGGCGTCGTACGCCGTGTCGCCGAGGGCCGCACGCGCGCGCCGTTCCGCCTGTTCGCGGGCCTCGCGCTCCTGGCGCTGGGCGACGTGGTCGGGTGGCAGCCGGGCGTCGAAGGCGCCCAGGCAACGGGCCGCGTCCACGGCGCGCCGCCCGCCGTCGAGAGCGGCCAGGGCCCAGGCACCGATGATCAGGTACCCCGAGCGCATATGGGGCGTGATGGCCTCGGACAGCGGGTCGGCGGCCCGCTCCAGCGCCTTACGGATCCGGTCCAGGCACTCCTCGTACCGTCCCTCCGTTGCGTCCAGCCACGCCTCCACGCCGAGGATGTAGGCGTCGAAGACGATGAAGTGGGCGATCCGGAAGTCCTGGCGCAGCCGCCGCAGATGCTCGCGCGCCTCCGGGACGCGGCCCGTCGTGCCGAGCCGGCCGGCCAGGAAGAGGCGGGCGGCGGGCATGGCCTCACTGTGCGAGTCCTCGTGCTGGGCGATCACCTCACGCAGCAGCCGCTCGCCGCGTTCGCCCTCGCCCGCCTCCAGCAGCGCGCTGCCCAGCCGGGCACCGAGGACGGCCGCCTGGGCGCGGGCGCCGAGGTGTTCGGCGTGCCCGATGGCCGCCTCGTAGTCGGCGGCGGCCCTCGCGTAGTCGCCCTTGCGCTCGCGGGCCTCGGCGCGCGCGGAGAGGGCCTCGGCGGTGCCCCAGGCGTCGCCGAGGCGCCGGTAGATCTCCAGCGACTCGTCGGCGTCACGGGCGGCGTCGCCCGCCCAGTCGGTGCGGTTGGCGAGGAAGTTGGCCCGCATCTGGAGGCAGGAGGCCAGCTCCCATTCAAAGCCGGGGGTCTCCCGGCAGGTGCGGATGGAGGCGTCGATGATGACGCGCAGCCGGTCCATGTCGCCGGTCAGCATCACGGCGAAGAACCAGAGCAGGCCGGGGAGCCGGCAGTTCTGCGGGAGGCCGGGTTCGTAGGTCCGGGCGATGGTCCGCAGCTTCTGCTGGGACCGGGGGTTCTGCCAGGCGTCCAGTTCGGTGTCCATACAGGCGAGATGGGCCAGGTGGATGCCGCGCCGGGCCTCCCACAGGACCTCGCCGGTCATGGGGGGCGGGGCGTCGGTGCAGCGCTGCCAGACCGGGGCGGCGCTGCGGACGGGCTCGGTGAAGGGGTCGGGGCCGAGGGCCATGACCTCGCGGCACCAGTTGCGGGCCTCGATGCGCAGGTCGCGCATCTGCCAGTACCAGACGAGGGACAGCGCCAGGCACAGTGCCTCCTGCTCGTCGCGCAGGGCGACGGCGTGGCGCAGGGCGGTGCGCACGTTCTCGTACTCCCGCTCCAGCCGATGGATGGCGGTGAGCTGGCCCGAGCCGCGCAGCAGCGGGTCGGTGACGCGGGCGAGTTCGCGGAAGTACGTCAGATGGGCGCGCTCGGCCTCGGCGCGCTGCCCGGCCTCGTCCAGCCGCTCGGCGGCGTACTCGGCGACGGTCTCCAGCAGCCGGTAACGCATCTCGCCGTCGGCCGACTCGCCGGGCGGGACGGCCACCACCAGGGAGCGGTCGACGAGCGAGCCGAGGGCCTCCAGGGCGAGCGGCCCGCACACCGCCTCGGCGGCGGGGAGGTCGCAGCCGCCCGCGAACACCGACAGCCGCCGCAGGACGTCCCGTTCGCCCTCGTCGAGGAGGTCCCAGGACCAGTCGACGACGGCTCTGAGGGTCTGCTGGCGGGGCAGTACGGTGCGGCTGCCCGAGGTGAGGAGGCGGAAGCGGTCGTCGAGCCGGTCGGCGATCTGGCGCGGCGTGAGCATCCGCAGCCGGGCGGCGGCGAGTTCGATGGCCAGGGGCAGGCCGTCGAGGCGCCGGCAGATCTCGGCGCAGGCCTCGGGGTCGTCCTCGACGCGGAAGCCGGGCCGGGCCGCCGCGCCCCGGTCGGCGAGCAGCCGCAGCGCGACCGGTTCGGGCAGCGGCTCCACGGGGCGCAGCAACTCCCCTGGCACGCCGAGGGGTTCACGGCTGGTGGCGAGGACGGTCAGGCCGGGGCAGCGCTCCAGGAGTTCCTCGGTGAGCCGGGCGGCGGCGTCGGCGACGTGCTCGCAGTTGTCGAGGATCAGCAGCATGCGGGGTCTGGAGCAGTGCTCGGCGAGCCGCTCGACAGGGTCGTCGAGCCGGTCGGCGACGGCGGCCCGGATGCCCTCGGCGCCGGCGCCGTACAGCACGGTCTCGCGGGCGCCGACGGCGGTGAGCACGGCCTCCGGCAGGGCGGCGGGGTCGTCGACCGGGGCGAGCTCGGCCAGCCACACACCGCCCGGCATGGCGTGCCGTACGGTCTCGGCGGCCTCCTGCGACAGCCGTGTCTTTCCGGCCCCGCCGGGTCCGAGCAGCGTCACCAGCCGGGCTGTGGTGAGGTCGCCCCGGATGGTCTCGATGTCGGTTTCCCGGCCGATGAAGGAGGTGAGGCGGGCGCGCAGATTGCCGGCGGGCTGGGGCGCGTCTCCGGGGCCGTCGTCCAGGGTCAGCAACTCCGTGTGCAGGGCGCGCAGTTCGGTTCCCGGGTCGACCCCGAGCCGGTCGGCGAGCAGCCGTCGCACGTTCTCGTAGGAGTCCAGCGCCTCCGCCGTGCGGCCGGCGTCGCGCAGAGCGCGCAGGCGCAGGGTCTGGAGGGGCTCGTCCAGGGGGTGGCTGTCGCACAGGGCGGTCAGTTCGGGCAGGGAGTGCTCGGCCAGGCCGAGGGCGAGGGCGGCGCTGTGACGGGCGCGCAGCACGTCCAGGCGGCGGGTGTCCAGGCGGGCCGCCTCGGCGGCGCGGTCGGGGAGGTCGGCGAGGGCCGGCCCGCGCCACAGGGCGAGGGCGTCGTCCAGGATCCCGGCCGCCTTGGCGGGGTCGCCGTCGGTCAGGGCCCGCAGCCCCTCACCGGCCAGCCGCTCGAACCGGTGCAGGTCGACATCGTCGGGCGTGGCCGTGAGCCGGTACCCGCCCTCGGCCGAGGTGACCGCGTCCGGCCCGAGCGCCCGCCGTAACCGCCCTACCAGCGCCTGTAGCGCCCCCGGGGCGTCGGCGGGCGGATCACCGCCCCACACCTCGTCGACGAGCAGCCCCACGGGGAGGGTGTGGCCGGCCCGCAGGGCCAGCACGGTCAGCAGCGCACGCAGCCGCGCCCCGCCCACCGGAACGACCGTGCCGTCGGTGCGGAGCGCCTGCGTGGTGCCGAGGATGCGGTAGCGCACGGGGACCATTGTCCCCGGTACGCCGAGAGCCGGTCACGGAGTTCGGCGGGGCGGCGGGCCGCACGGGGCCGGCCGATGGGCACGGGGAGAAGCCTCATGCCCCTGCGGCCCCGGAACTCTTGCCCCTGCCCCCCGGAACCGACCGCCCCGCGCGAGACGTTTTCCCCCTGCGCCCGGTACCGTCGGGCGTCCCATCGCGTGTTCGAGAGTGCAGGGAGTCCCATGACCACCGCCACCAGCCGCCGCAGTGAGCGGCGGATCAGTCCCGTCTTCGTCGGGATCATGGCCGTGACGGCGGTCACGGGGTGGGCGACCTGGACCGGGTTCGCGCAGCAGCCCGGGGTCGCCGTGTTCCTCTTCGTGACGGCGGCCTGGATCGTCTCGCTCTGTCTGCACGAGTACGCGCACGCGCGCACCGCCCTGCACAGCGGCGACATCTCGGTCGGTGCGAAGGGCTACCTCACGCTGAACCCGCTGAAGTACACGCACGCGCTGCTCAGCATCGTCCTCCCGGTGATCTTCGTGATCATGGGCGGGATCGGGCTGCCCGGCGGGGCCGTGTTCATCGAGCGGGGCCGGATCCAGGGGCGCTGGCGGCACAGTCTGATCTCCGCGGCGGGCCCGCTGACGAACGTGCTGTTCGCGGTGGTCTGCACGGCCCCGTTCTGGCTGGACGCGCTGGACGGCGTGCCGAGCGACTTCCGGTTCGCCCTGGCCTTCCTCGCGCTGCTCCAGGTGACGGCCGCGCTGCTGAACTTCCTGCCGGTGCCGGGCCTGGACGGCTACGGCGTCATCGAGCCCTGGCTGTCGTACAACATCCGGCGGCAGGTGGAGCCGTTCGCGCCGTTCGGCCTGCTGTTCGTGTTCGCCCTGCTGTGGCTGCCCGCGGTCAACGGCGTGTTCTTCGACGTGGTCGACTCGGTCCTGAAGTCTTTCGGGATCAGTGACTTCGAGACGTACTGCGGTCAGGAGCTGTACCGCTTCTGGCAGGGCTCGAACGAGTTCTGCTCGGCCGCTCCCTGACGGGTCAGCCCGTGACGGACTTCTCCTGCTTGCCGCGCTTCACGTAGTACCAGCACATGTTGGACGACAGGCCCGCCAGCAGCACCCAGACGATCCCCAGGAAGCTGCCCCGCGTGAAGGAGACCACGGCCGCGGCCACGGCGAGGACGCAGACGATCAGGGCGTAGAGGGCGAGGCGGGGCATCGGGTCGACTCCTGTCGGGGGACACTGCGGGCACTGCTGGTGCCGTCCAGTGTCCCCCATGCCGTCATACGTCCGTGACGCGGAGCCCCGCGTGCGCCTTGTACCGGCGGTTCACGGAGATCAGGTTCGCCACCAGCGACTCCACCTGGTGGGCGTTGCGCAGCCGCCCGGCGAAGATACCGCGCATACCGGGGATGCGCCCGGCGAGGGCCTGCACGATCTCGACGTCGGCGCGGACCTCGCCGAGCACCATCACGTCGGTGTCGATCTCGTCGATCTCCGGGTCCTGGAGCAGCACGGCCGACAGGTGGTGGAAGGCGGCCGTGACCCGGGAGTCCGGCAGCAGGGCGGCGGCCTGCTCGGCGGCGCTGCCCTCCTCGGGCTTGAGCGCGAAGGCGCCCTTCTTGTCGAAGCCGAGCGGGTTGACGCAGTCGACGACGAGCTTGCCGGCCAGTTCCTCGCGCAGGGATTCGAGGGTCTTGCCGTGGCCGTCCCACGGCACGGCGACGATCACGATGTCGCTGCGGCGCGCGGTCTCGGCGTTGTCGGCGCCCTCGACGCCGTGTCCGAGTTCCTCAGCGGCGGCCTGGGCGCGCTCGGCCGCCCGCGAGCCGATGATCACCTTCTGTCCGGCCCGGGCGAGCCGGTAGGCGAGGCCCTTGCCCTGCGGCCCGGTCCCGCCGAGCACCCCGACGACGAGTCCGGAGACGTCGGGCAGGTCCCAGGGGTCCTTGGCGGGGGCCTTCTGGGCGTTGTCGGTGACAGCACTGTCGGTAGAGGTCATGGCCCCGACTTTACGTCCGCCGCCGTCATCGGCTCAGGTCAGCTCCGTCACGGGCACCCGGCGGAAGGTGCTGGTCTCGTGGGCACCGAGGGTGGTGCCGCCGCCGGTGGAGGCGCGGGGGCCCGTGCCGGTGCGGCTTCCTGGCGTCCTGGGTGGTGTCCTTCGGCGCGGACCAGGTGAGACCGCCGTCGTCGCGCTCCGGATGTTCGACGACGGAACGGATGACCGGTCCACCTGCCCGAGCCGGGCGAATTCGTGGTGAATTCCACATCACGAGTGACCGGTTGGGGCAGGCTGCGGTCGTATGGATGCCGTACGGGTCGCGCTGCTGCGGGAAGTGCTCTCCGGGACGGAGTGGCTGGGCGCCACGCGGCGGTTCGCCGGTGCGCTGCGGGGGTCGGTGGTGTCGCACGGCGGCGGGCTGCTGCTCGTGGGCACGCCGGAGTACGAGCCGTGGCACCTGGCGGCGCATCTGGTGGACGAGGCGGCGTGGTCGGGCACACCGGAGCTGGCCCCGACGCTGGTACGGCATGACGCGCGTCTCTCGGACCCGGCGCATCTGGCGGTCGGCCTCGGGCGGCTGGAGGCGGCCCGGCGGGGCGAGACGCTGCTGGTGGTGTCCCCCGAGGCGCCTGCCGCACCCCTCCTTGAACGGGTGTCCGACGCCCGGCGCGCCGGGGCGACGGTGCTGTCCCTCGGCCCCGGTGAGGGCGAGCTGCCGGCGATGGCCCATGAGACCCTGGCCGTCCCCGACGGCTCGGAGCTGGACCTGGACACGGTCCAGCACCTGGTCAGCGCGGCGGCCGGGGAGAACGCCCTACCGGCGCCACGTGGCCGCCGCCGCTTCCGGGACAGGGTGGCGAGACTGGCGGAACACCTGACGGCCCCTCCGCCGGCGCGCTGGTAGGGCCGGCTTCGCCGGTGGTGCGGCTGCGCGACCGGCGCGCAGCCGCGAGGGTGCGCCTACTCGTCGTTCCGGCCGCCCGCCGGGGCGTCGTGCCACTTGGGGTCGTTCTCCCACTGGAGGTTGCGTGCGCGGGCGGTCTCCATCGCGTGTTCGGCTTCCGGACGGGAGACGTACGGCCCGAACCGGTCCTTGTTGGGGCACTCCGGCCCCTCCTCGACCTTCTTGTGCTCCAGGCAGTAGTACCACTCACCCGGCTTGCCGACCGTGCGCTTCTTGAACAGGGCCATGACCAGCTCCTCTCGCCATCGACATGTTCCCCCATGGCCGCTGGTTAGACTCGCTGGCATGTCTGGCCAGTCGCTGCTCGTACCGGGGGAGCTGTCCCCCACCCGTCCCGTGCCCGGAAACATCCGCCGCCCCGAGTACGTCGGCAAACCCGCGCCGACGCCGTACACCGGACCGGAGGTGCAGACGCCCGAGACGATCGAGGCGATGCGGATCGCCGGCCGGATCGCCGCCCGGGCGATGGCGGAGGCCGCGAAGCTGATCGCCCCCGGGGTGACCACGGACGAACTGGACAGGGTGGCGCACGAGTACATGTGCGACCACGGCGCCTACCCTTCGACGCTCGGCTACCGGGGCTTCCCGAAGTCGCTGTGCACCTCGGTCAACGAGGTCATCTGCCACGGCATCCCGGACTCGACGGTCCTGCGCGACGGCGACATCGTCAACCTCGACGTGACGGCGTACATCGGCGGCGTGCACGGCGACAACAACGCGACCTACCTGGTCGGTGACGTCGACGAGGAGTCGCGGCTGCTGGTGGAGCGGACCCGGGAGTCCCTCGACCGGGCGATCAAGGCGGTCAAGCCGGGCCGGCAGATCAACATCATCGGCCGGGTCATCGAGTCGTATGCCAAGCGCTTCGGCTACGGGGTGGTCCGGGACTTCACCGGCCACGGCATCAACAGCTCGTTCCACTCGGGTCTGATCATCCCGCACTACGACAGCCCGCACGCGACGACGGTCATCCAGCCCGGGATGACGTTCACGATCGAGCCGATGCTGACGCTCGGGACGCACGAGTACGACATGTGGGACGACGGCTGGACGGTCGTGACAAAGGACCGGAAGCGGACGGCCCAGTTCGAGCACACGCTGGTGGTGACGGAGTCGGGCGCGGAGGTCCTCACGCTGCCGTAGCACGCCGCCCCCGCCCCTGATGGCCCGCTCTCCTCGGAGGGCGGGCTTTTTCCATGGTTCCGGAGTACGGTTTTTACCGACACGACGTCGGGAACAGAAAGTGGGCCCATGGAATCCTTCTCGACCGTCATCCGGACCGCTTCCCGCGAGCAGCACGAGGAGGTCAGGGGCTCGACGTTCATGAGCGACCTGCTGGGGCACAAACTGGGGGTCGACGCGTTCGCCCGCTACACGGAGCAGCTGTGGTTCGTGTACGGGGCACTGGAGTCCGGCGCCGAGCGCCTGGCCGGGGACCCGGTGGCCGGTCCCTTCGTCCGCCCGGAACTGTTCCGGATGGCCTCGCTGGAACAGGACCTGGAGTACCTGCGCGGCCCCGACTGGCGATCGGGCGTCAGCGCGCTGCCCGCCACCCAGGAGTACGCGCGGCGGATCTCCGACTGCGCCCGTACCTGGCCTGCCGGCTACGTCGCCCACCACTACACCCGCTACCTCGGCGACCTCTCCGGCGGGCAGATCATCCGCGATACGGCCGAGAGGACGTGGGGCTTCCCGAAGAAGGGCGACGGGGTCCGTTTCTACGTGTTCGAGCAGATCCCCAACCCGGCCGCCTTCAAGCGGGGTTACTGGGAGCTGCTGGACGCGGTACCCGGTGACGAACTGGAGCGGCAGCGGATCGTGTCCGAGTGCAAGCGGGCGTACGCGCTGAACAACGCGGTGTTCCAGGCGCTGGGCGAGGAGTTCCCGCTGTCGGCGTGAGCGGCCCCGGAGACACAGTGACGGCGGCGGTCGGGGCGGCTGCGGCCAGAGCGGACCGGATGCGCACCGGGGCTCCTCTCGCGAAGGGTGAGGGGTCACGCCCAGAGGTCCCCGTTCGGTACCGCACATGCGCTGGTCCACCCGTAGGGACGCGCACCGCTCGGGTCAGCGTTCGAGACGGACCCGGCCGCCGACCTCGGTCCATCCGCCCGGCTGGGGCGCGGTCAGGATCTGGGAGCCCGCGCCCTGGGTGATGTTGAGGGCCCGGCCGAGCCGGTCGGTGAGCAGCAGGGCCGCCGCCCCGGTCGCCTCGTCCTCGTCGATCCCGTCGCCGCGTCCGGGGAAGGCCCGGGCCCGCACCCGTCCGGCGGGCTCGTCCTCCCACGCCCAGGCGTACACCCACTCCCCCGGTGGCGGCACGGCCAGGTCGTCGACCTCGGCGGCGCTGCCGTACTGCCGCAGGGTGCGCTCCGGCACCCACTCCGCCCGCGCCTCGATCCAGCAGAACTCCCCGTCCTGCCGGGCACCGACCACCCCGGCGGGCGTGACCAGCTCTGGCACGTCGAGCAGCCAGGCCGTCCCGACGCACGGGTGCCCGGCGAAGGGCAGGCGCAGGGTGGGCGTGTAGATGTCGATCACACCGCGCTCGGGGTCGTCGACGAACACGGTCTCACTGAACCCGAGTTTCGCGGCGAACGCCTGCCGGTCACTCCGCTCGGGCAGCACCGAACCCTCGCGCACGACACCGAGTTCGTTGCCGTATCCGCCGTTCGGCCCGCAGAAGACGCGGAGCACGTCGTAGTCAGTCACGGGGGCATTCAAACATCGTCCGGGCGGCCAGGTCGTCCCAAGTGGCCGACGACGACCGGGCGGTCACGGAGGCCCCGAGGTCTACGACCGGTCGGTGGAGGTTCTTCCGAAACCCGCGTACGGAAGCGCTCCCCATCACCCCGAGACGCGACCTTTGACCTTCCCTTGACCGCTTTATGGGGGCGATTTTGAGCCACTTAGGCAATCCCTCTATACCTTAGGTGAGCCTCACCTTCCCCGTCCTCCTGGAGCCCGCATGCGACCCGCCAGCCCCGTTTCCGTCGCGATCGCCGCCGCGGCGGTTCTGACCGTCGTCACCGGCTGCACGGAGAAGAGCAGCGCGAAGGACGGTGACCACGTGGTCCAGGTGACGGCCACGGACGACAAGTGCGAGGTGTCCAAGAAGGAGTTCCCTGCCGGGCACGTCGAACTGGCCGTGGAGAACAAGGGTTCCAAGGTCACCGAGGTCTACGTGCTCTTCCCCGACGACCGCGTGGTCACCGAGCGCGAGAACATAGGCCCCGGAACCAAGCAGCGGGTCACCGCGGAGGTGAAGGCCGGCGACTACCAGATCGCCTGCAAGCCCGGCATGAAGGGCAAGGGCATCCGCCAGGCCGTCAAGGCCACCGGCGGCAAGGCGGTCAAGCGCGACCCGCGCCTGGACGAGGCCGTGGCGGCCTACCGCGCCTACACGCAAGAGCAGGCCGACGAGACCCTGCCCAAGGCCGAAGCCTTCGCCCGGGCCGTCAAGGACGGCGACCTGGAAGCCGCGAAGAAGGCGTACGCCCCCTCCCGCATCGGCTGGGAACGCACCGAGCCGGTCGCCGAGTCCTTCGGCGACATCGACCCCAAGGTCGATGTCCGCGAGGACGGCCTGGAGGACGGCCAGGACCCCGCCACGGACTGGACCGGCTGGCACCGCCTGGAGAAGGCCCTCTGGCAGGACAAGAAGATCGGCGACCGGGAGAAGAAGCTCGCCGACCAGCTCATCACCGACCTGAAGGACTGGCAGGAGCGGGTCGGCAAGGCCGACATCACCCCGACCTCGATGGCCAACGGCGCCAAGGAACTCCTCGACGAGGTCGCCACCGGCAAGGTCACCGGCGAGGAGGAGCGCTACTCGCACACCGACCTGGTCGACTTCAAGGCCAACGTCGAGGGCGCGCAGAAGGCGTACGAGCTGCTCAAGCCGGTCGCGCAGGAGAACGACAAGGCCCTCACCACGGAACTGGACAGGCAGTTCGCCGCCCTGGACACGCTGCTCGACAAGTACCGCCCGGACACGACGTCGTACGACTTCACCTCGTACGACAAGGTCGGCAAGGCCGACCGGAAGGAGCTCTCCGACGCGGTCAACGCGCTGGCGGAGCCCCTGTCGAAGCTCGCTGCCGCAGTCGCGAAGTAGAGGCCGCGCCCATGACGGACAACGACATCGGCACGCCGTCTCCCTCCCGGCGCTCCCTGCTCGGCTGGGGCGGCGCGGGTCTGGCACTCGGCGCCGCCGCGGCGGGCGGAGCGGTGGCCATGGCCCGCACCGACGACGACTCCGCGCCGGGGGCCGGAACCGCGATCGCCTTCCACGGCCCGCACCAGGCGGGCATCGCCACCCCCGTCCAGGACCGGCTGCACTTCGCCGCGTTCGACGTGACGACCGACGACCGCGCGGAGTTCGTCCAGTTGCTGAAGGACTGGACGCAGGCCGCCCGCCGCATGGCGGCCGGGCACCCTGTCGGCGAAGGCGGCTATGGCGGCCTGCCCGAGGCACCCCCGGACGACACCGGCGAGGCCCTGGACCTCAAGCCCTCCCGCCTGACCCTCACGATCGGCTTCGGCCCGAGTCTGTTCGAGAAGTTCGGCCTGGCGGAACAACGACCGGCCGCCCTGGTGGATCTGCCGAAGTTCGCGGGCGACAACCTGGACAAGAACCGCAGCGGAGGCGACCTGTGCGTCCAGGCCTGCGCGGACGACCCGCAGGTCGCCGTGCACGCCATCCGCAACCTGGCCCGCATCGGCTTCGGCAAGGTCGTCATCCGCTGGTCGCAGCTCGGCTTCGGCAAGACGTCGTCGACGACGCCCGAGGCACAGACGCCACGCAACCTGATGGGCTTCAAGGACGGCACCCGCAACATCGCGGGCACGGAGACGGACCGGCTGAAGAAGTTCGTGTGGGTGGCCGAGAAGGACGGCCCGTCCTGGATGACGAACGGCTCCTACCTCGTCGCCCGCCGCATCCGCATGCACATCGAGACCTGGGACCGCACCTCGCTCCAGGAGCAGGAGGACATCTTCGGCCGTGACAAGGGCGAGGGCGCCCCGGTCGGCAAGGCGAAGGAGCGCGACGAGCCGTTCCTGAAGGCCATGAAGCCCGACGCGCACGTCCGGCTCGCGCACCCCGACGCCAACCACGGGTCGACGATCCTGCGCCGCGGCTACTCCTTCACCGACGGCACGGACGGACTGGGCCGCCTGGACGCGGGCCTGTTCTTCCTGGCCTACCAGCGGGACGTCCGCGAGGGCTTCATCCCGATCCAGCGCAACCTGGCCACGGACGCGCTCAACGAGTACATCCAGCACGTGGGTTCGGCGCTCTTCGCCATCCCGCCGGGCGTCCGTGACAAGGACGACTGGTGGGGCCGGACGCTGTTCTCCAAGGAGGTCTGAGCCCGTTGTTCTCCAACTACCTGATCGGCCTGCGCGAGGGACTGGAAGCGAGCCTCGTCGTCTGCATCCTCATCGCCTACCTGGTGAAGACGGACCGCAGGGACGCGCTGCGGCCGATCTGGATCGGCATCGGCATCGCGGTCGCCCTCGCGCTCGGCTTCGGCTGCGTTCTCGAATTCGGCTCGCAGGAGCTGACGTTCGAGGCGCAGGAGGCGCTCGGCGGCTCCCTGTCGATCGTCGCGGTGGGGCTGGTGACGTGGATGGTGTTCTGGATGCGGCGCACCGCCCGGCACCTGAAGTCCGAACTGCACGGCAAGCTGGACGCGGCCCTCGCCATGGGCACGGGCGCGCTGGTCGCCACGGCGTTCCTGGCGGTGGGCCGGGAGGGTCTGGAAACGGCCCTGTTCGTCTGGGCCTCGGTCCACGCGGCGAGCGACGGCAGTCCGCGTCCCCTTCTCGGTGTCGCCCTGGGCCTGTTGACGGCGGTCCTCCTGGGCTGGCTGTTCTACCGGGGCGCCCTGCGCATCAACCTCGCCCGGTTCTTCACCTGGACCGGCGGCATGCTGGTCGTCGTGGCCGCGGGCGTACTGGCGTACGGCTTCCACGACTTGCAGGAGGCCCGCTTCCTGCCGGGCGAGAAGGACCTGGCCTTCGACATCAGCGACACCGTCGATCCGTCCAGCTGGTACGGCACCCTCCTGAAGGGCATCTTCAACTTCCAGCCCGACCCGACCGTCCTCCAGGTCACGGTGTGGCTGCTGTACCTGATCCCGACCCTGGCGCTGTTCCTGTCACCGGCGGGTTTCGGACGGGGCCGGACCACGACAACGCCGGTGCGCGACAGGGCGTGACGGGCACTCGACGTCGCTGCCGGCGCGGGGTGGGTCCGCGGCCCGGTGTGGCGGGGTGCCGCTTCTCCGGGACGGGCACCCCCGGCGCGGCCCCGACCACCACCACCGCGTAGGCCCGACAGCCCGACCTCCCCAGGTACACCCACCCCCGCCCGACCGCCGGAGGCACCCGGTAGGGTTCGCCTCCGGAAAGGGGAAGGTGAAGGAACCCGATGAGCAGGGATCGCGACCCTCGAACGCTCCGCAGGTCCGCCCGGAGCGCCCTCATAGCGGCCTCGGTGACCGCTTTGTCGTTGACGGCGAGCGGATGCGTCGTGGTGCACGGCGAACGGGAGATCCTCCCGTCCACCACCCGCGCCGAAGCCGCCAAGGCCCTCCAGGAGTTCACGACCGCGTACAACGAGGCCGACAAGGCCTACGACGCCTCCCTGGACGCCGACCACACCACCGGTGCCCTGGCCGACATCGACTCGGCACGCCTGAAGGCCGGGAAGGCGAACAGCCCGGAGGGCAACCCGAGCCACACTCCCCTGGAGCTGACGGACGCGAAGTACACGATCCCCAAGAAGGCCGGCTGGCCCCGCTGGTTCCTCGTCGACGCGGCGGGCAACAAGGGCGGCAAGGCCCGCTGGCTGCTCGTGTTCACCCGCAGCAGCCTGGACGACCCCTTCCAGGTCGCGTACCTCACCCTCGTCGCGCCGGGAAAGGTCCCGGAGTTCAAGAAGGACGCGGACGGCTGGGCCGAGTCCGTCCCCGTGAACTCGACCGGCCTGGCCGCCGGCCCCGGCGACCTGAGCCAGGACTACACGGCCTACCTCAAGAACGGCGGAGACACCTTCGCGGACGGCTCCCACACCAGCCAGTGGCGCGCCCTGCGCGTGAAGAACTCCAAGAAGCCGGGCCTGGTCACCCAGTACATCGACGAACCGCTGACGAACGGCGACTACCAGCCCCTCGCCCTGCGCACGGCGGACGGCGGCGCACTGGTGTTCTTCACCACACGGCACTACGAGAAGCAGACGGCCTACGCGGGCACGTCGTTCCCCGTCCCCAACAAGGACGTTCTCGCGCTGACGACCGGCGAGATCAAGCAGTCCCTCATGATGGAGTTCGTCTCCAACGAGGTGGCGCTGGACCCGCCGAAGGGCAGCGGAAACCAGCAGGTGACGATCCTCGGCCGGATCCAGGGAATGACGTCGGCGGAAGGCTCGTAGACAGAGGCAGAAAAGGACAGGCCAGGACAGGACAGGCCAGGACAGGTCAGGTCAGGACAGAGCCGGGTCGGCTCAGTGCCGCAGCGGCCAGGCCGCCCCGGCGTGGTCGGCGTCCTCACCGACGTACCGGGCGCAGGCCTCGGTCAGGGTCTCCAGCAGAGTCAGCGGATCCGGCAGCGGATGCTCGGGCCCGCGCACCCAGTGCACCGTCTGGTCCTCCCCGGGCAGCCGCGCCGGCGGCATGAGGACGTAGGAGCCACGGCAGTGCCACCGCAGCCCGGGGTGCTCGTCCATCGTCTCGGGGTGGCAGTCCAGTTCGCACGGCCACCACTCGTCCTCGTCCTCCGGCGTCCCGCGGGTGAGGGTGAACAACAGCATGCGGCCGTCGTCGCTCTCGGCGACGGGCCCGACCTCGACACCGTCGGCGAGCAGCCGCTCCAACGCACTGCGACCGGCATCGAGGGGCACGTCGAGGACGTCGTGCACCATGCCGGTCGCGGTGATGAAGTTGGCCTGCGGCTGATGGCGGGCCCAGCGTTCGATCTGGGCGCGGTCGGTGGTCGACTGCGTCTGCCAGGCGAAGGACACCGGATGCCGGGCCGGGGTGGGACAGCCGACGCGGTCGCAGGAGCAGCGATAGCCGACCGGGTGGGCGGCGGGCGCGAGCGGTAGTCCCGCGCCGGCGGCGGCGAGCAGCAGGGCCTCACGGCCGCCGTCACCGGCGGTCTCCTTCGGCCGGCGCCCGGCGCGCAGCCACTGGGTGAGCTTGCCCTGCAGGCCGGTCCGGCCGCCGTACTCCGCGCTCATCTATCCCCTCGCCTCGCTGTCGTGCGGAACAGCATGCCCTATGGTCCCATCTTCCAGCGCGCCGGGGGGCCAGTGCCCACATCCGGGGCAGGAGGGCCGAGACACGTACCGGTGGGGCGAGCCATATGCCCGTGGGGCGAGGCGCACTCCGCACCGTGATCGGGTGTCATTGCACGCTTTGCCATGACATGGCGTCCTACCGTGGTCGCCATGGTCACAAGGATCGCGCTGACGGGCCTCGCCTCCGCGGTTTCCGTGGTCTCGCTGACCCTCACGGGACCGGTCGGTGCCGCCCCGGCCCTGTCGCTGGAGCGGCGCACCGGCCCGCTGGAGTGGGGCACCGGCCCCCTGACCGTGGCGGCGCTCCCCCGGATCACCTACGTCGCCCACCGCG
Source organism: Streptomyces sp. NPDC052064 (assembly GCF_055585925.1). Taxonomy (NCBI): domain Bacteria; kingdom Bacillati; phylum Actinomycetota; class Actinomycetes; order Kitasatosporales; family Streptomycetaceae; genus Streptomyces; species Streptomyces sp. NPDC052064. The sequence continues at coordinate 116,506 of NZ_JBVJJE010000003.1, read as the reverse complement.
GCGGCGCCCACGAGGTCCCCGAGAACAGCATGACGGGGCTGATGGCCGCCTACGAGCGCGGTACGGCGCAGGTGCTGGACTTCGACACGCGGCTGCTGCGCGACGGCACGCCGGTCGTGTTCCACGACGAGACCCTGAACCGCACCACATACCTGGGCGGCGAGGTGCGAGGCCTGGACGCCCGGGAGTGGCAGGGCGTCCGGCTGCGCCCGAAGGACGCGCTGCCCGGCAGCTGGCGGTCGGAGCGGCCGCCGACGGTCGCGGAGGTGCTGGATCGTTTCGGCGGGCGGATCGTGCTGATGCTGGAGGCGAAGGACCCGCGCAGTCTCGACCGGCTGGCGGCCCTGATCCGGGCCCGCGGACTGACCCGCTCGGTGTTCGTGAACTCCAACGACCCGGAGGTCGCCCGGCGCGCCCATCGCCTGGGTCTGCTCGCCCAGTTGTGGCGCTCGGCGTGGCAACTGCGCACGGACCGCCCGGAGCGCTGGCGGTCGTACGTGGACCTGCTGGACGTGGACCACGAGGCGCGTGACGCGGATCTCGTGCGGGCGGTGAACTCGGGGATCCGGCGGGTGTGGGCGCACACCGTGGTGACGGACGCGCAGCGGGACCGGGTGCTGGCGCTGGGCTGCGACGGGGTGATCACGGACGCGCCGGGGCGCCTCGCGCGGGCCGCTCAGCGGGGCGCGAGGCCGTGAAGGGCGTAGTCGACGAGGGTGTCGGTGTACTCGTAGGAGATCGGGCCGGTGTGCTGGAGCCAGCGCTGGGCGAGCGGGGAGATGAAGAATTCCAGGGCGATGCGCGGGTCGATGTCGGGCCGCACCTGCCCGGCGTCCTGTGCGGCGCGCAGCCGGCCGATGTAGAGGTCGAGTGAGGGCTGCATGAGCTTGGCCACGAGCTCGCGACCGAGCTGCTCGTTGACGACGCCCTCGGCGGCCAGCGCGCGGGACGGCGCCTCGAACCTCGGGTCGCGCAGCTGGTCGACGGTGGCGCGCAGGACGGCCTTGACGTCGGCGGCGACGTCGCCGGTGTCGGGGAAGGCGTACGGCTCCGGCCCCGCTTCCCGCAGGGACTGCTCACTCAGGTCGAGGAACGCCTCCATCAGCACGTCCGCCTTCGACGACCACCAGCGGTAGATCGTCTGCTTCCCGACACCGGCGCGGGCGGCGATGCCCTCGATGGTGGTCTTCGGATAGCCGGCCTCCACGACGAGCGCGAGGGCGGCGTCATAGATGGCGCGGCGGGACTTCTCGCTGCGCCGGGATGCGTCGGGGGCGGGCTTGCCGGGGGCGGGCGGGGCGGACTTCTGTGCGGCCATGGGTCGAATTTATCAGGTTGACAAGACGGAACGTCTCGCGGACAGTGGAGGAACATGCGCGAGACGAACCGTCTCGTCGCGGGGGTCGATCAGAGAAGGAGCCCGACATGACCCGAGGTGGAGCCGGAAACCTGCTGGGTGTCGGCGGATCGCGCCAGAAGCTCGGCCGCAAGGCGCTGCGCGGCGGCGGCCGGGGCGGCCGGATCGGCGGCGGCCTCGACCCGCAGGCCCAGAAACGGGAGCTGCTGCGCAAGCTCCAGGAGAAGCGGCAGCAGCAGGAACGACAGGAGGGCCGTACGACCGACGCGTCGTCGTGAGCCTCCCCCGCCCGGGGGAGGCCGTCCCCTCGCGCGCGGGATCCTCCCGGGATGTCCGGCGGATGTACTGAACGCGGTCGTGACACCGCGACCGACGGACACCCGGGAGGACTCCCCATGCGCGTGTGGACGAGACGACGACTGCTCACTTCGGCGGCGACGGCCGTCTCGGCGGCGGGTCTCGCCGCGACGACGGCCTGCCCGCCCGGGCGGCGGCCGGAGCGGCCCGTCCCGGCACCGGCGACATCGCGGACGCGCTGCGGGCACTGCCCGGTCTGCGGCTGATCGAGGAGCGGCAGGACGCCGAACCGGGCTACCGGCACTTCGTCCTGGGCCTGCGCCGGCCGGTCGACCACAGGAACCCCGCGGCCGGCACCTTCGAGCAGCGCCTCACCCTGCTGCACACCGCCGCCGATCGTCCCATGGTCCTCGCCACCACGGGCTACCACGCGGTCGTCTCGCCCTGGCGGAGCGAACCGACGATCCTGCTCGGTGCCAACCAACTCCAGGTGGAACACCGCTACTTCGGCACGTCACGCCCGGCGGGGACCGGCTACGCCCACCTCACGATCCGCCAGGCCGCCGACGACCACCACCGCGTCGTCCGCCCTCTTCCGCCGGCTCTACCCCGGCGCGTGGGTCTCCACCGGCAGCAGCAAGGGCGGCACGGCGACGGTCTACCACCGCCGCTTCCACCCCCAGGACGTGGACGGCACGGTGGTCTACTCGGCCCCGAACGACGTCGACGACCGTGACGACTCCGCGTACCTGCGCTTCCTCGAGGCGGTCGGCACCCCCGCAGGCCGCGAGGCCGTCAAGTCCGCGCAGCGGCGGCTGTTGCTCGACCGGGCCGGGATGGTCGCCCGTTACGAGGCCTGGGCGGCCGCCAACAACGACACCTTCCGCATCATCGGCAGCGCCGACCAGGCCTTCGAGATCGCCGTGCTGCGCGTGCTGTTCATGTTCTGGCAGCGGGGCAGCGCGGCCGATGTCGCCACGATCCCCGGCCCGGAGGCGACGGCCGACGAGCTGTACACCTGGCTCGACGACACGGCGGGGCTTCATTTCTACGCCGACACGGCGGGGCGGCGGTACGTCCCGTACTGGTACCAGATCGGCACGCAGCTGGGGTACGGCGATGTGCCCACCGACCATCTGGCGGACCTGCTGCGCCACTCGGGCGGCATCGAGGCGCGCACCTTCGTCCCCCGGGACATCCCCATGGCCTTCGACGCGGCGGCCATGCCGGGCATCGACCGCTGGGCCCGCCGGCGCGGCAGCCGGATGCTGGTCGTCAACGGCACCCAGGACCCTTCCGTGGCCGAGTACTTCGACCCCGGCGGCCACGACTCCCGGGTCCTCTGGGTCCCGGGAGGCAATCACAACATCGAGATCGCGAACCTGTCCCCCGCCGACCGGGCGTCGGCGGAGGAGGCGTTGTTCCGCTGGGTCGGTCAGGAGTACTTCACGCACACGTTGGGCACGTAGCCCACGGTGCCGCGGTAGTTGACCTTGCGCCAGTAGTGGTAGCTCTTGATGCCGCAGGCGTTCTTGTACGAGCCGCCGTCGACACCCTTGATGTCACAGCCCTTGGTGCCCTTGTACCAGAGGCGCAGGATGGTCGACTTGGTGCTGGCCGACTTGCGCACATTGACGTTCGAAAGCGCCGTGAGGCTCTTGCACTTCGCCGTGGCCGCGACGGTGGTCATGTCGTCGTTCCGCACGGTCGCCGTGCCGGAGGCACTCGGCACGAACCCGGCCAGGGCCAGGGCCGCGACCGCCACCGGGGCGATCAGAAGCTTCTTCAAAGGGTCCTCCCGTTTCTGTGGTACGCCTTGCTCACGCCCGAGGGCGCGAAGTTGATCTTATGCGTACCTGACAGGAGCTCCGATCATGGTGCCGGGGGCCAGGCGTCGCCCCAGTCGGCGTCCCGCGCCGCCTTGTAAAGATCGCCGTGGCGTTTGGTGACGGTGGTGCGGTGCAGGGACGGTTCCGTCTCGCACAGGTCGAGGAGGACCTGGCCCTTGCGGATCTGCGGGCGCCGTACGACACGGGACGGTGCCGGGGTGACGGGGAAGCGGGCGGCGGCTACGTAGCTGAACTTCTCGTCCTCGTAGGGGAGGGAGCCGCCCTTGACCTGGCGGTGCAGGGAGGACCGGCTGACCCGGGCGGAGAAGTGGCACCAGTCCGTGCCCGGGGCGATGGGGCAGGCGGCGCTGTGCGGGCAGGGGGCGGCGACGTGGAAGCCGGCGTCGATCAGCCTGTCGCGGGCTTCGATGACGCGGGCGTAGCCGTCGGGGGTGCCCGGCTCGACGATCACCACGGCCTGGGCCGCGGCCGCGGTGGCGTCGACGAGGGCGGTGCGGTCGGGGGCCGTCAGCTCGTTGAGGACGTAGGAGACGGTGACGAGATCAGTGCTCTCCAAGGTGAGCGCCGCTCCGATCCGAGAGCGCTGCCACCGTACGTCCCGCAGCGCCGGGTCGGCCGCGGCGATCTCCCGGCCGAGCGCGAGCGCGGGCTCGGCCCAGTCGAGCACGGTGACGGGCCGCTTCCCGCCCCAGGTCGCGCTCACGGCCCAGGCGGCGGCGCCGGTTCCGCCACCGACGTCGGTGTGCCCGCCCGGCCCCCACCCGGGCACGGCCTCCGCGAACGCCTCCAGCGCGGAGCGGACCGCTTCGAAGGTCGCGGGCATGCGGTAAGCGGCGTAGGCGGCGACATCGGCCCGGTCGCGGAGGATCGGGGCGTCGGTCGGGGTGGCCCCGCGGTAGCTGGCGATCAGTCGCTCGACCGCCTGCGCGGCCTGCCGGGGCGGCAACCCGTCGAGCAGACCGGCGAGGGCGGCGCGGAGGGTTTCGGCCGGGGGTGCGGGGGCGTTCACGCGGCGATTCTACGAGGCCCCGAGCCCGGGGACTCACCCGTCCGGCCGTGACGGAGAGACCGGTCGGATGGAGCTGATCGCGATGGCCGACGGCTACCGCGAATCGGCCGAGTCCCGGGCCGACCTGCTACGCGATGGCGCCCGGCGCGGGATGCGCACCCCGCTTCTGGCCGTCGGTGACGGAGCGCTCGGCTTCTGGAAGCCCCTCGCGGAGGTCTTGACGCGGCCACCTCGCGAACGCCCTGAAGCCCATGCAGCCTGACACACCTCAACACGACACCCGCTTCAGGAGAGAGGCTGGGGCGCCGGGCGGTTGACCTGGGCTTCTTTGACCGAGCTGACACGCGCGGCTTCGTCCGCCAGTAACCCCTCTTGACCATGCCGGACCCCCAGATCTGGCACGACTGTGGCACGAGGTGGCGGGCTTGCTGTGGTCCTTGCCCTCCAGGCAGAAGTTCACCTGCATCCTCATCATGGACGACGAACGCCAGCCTGGTTCGGTACTGCGAGTAGGGCTTCACGCACGTCCGGACCGTGGATCTCCCACATCGGCGTTCGGCGTTCGGCGTTCGGCGTTCGGCGTTCGGCGTTCGGGCGCGCTTTATCAGCGGCCGGCCCCGGTACCCCGGTGTCACTGAGGTTTTCTCAGTGGCGAAATTCTTCCCATCCCGTTTGGCGCTGATCGTCGCGATGACAGCTCCGTCGCTGACTGGGAGCGACATGTCAACGAGCAGCGCCCCTGCCATCGGGTAGGACGTTGCGCGAGATGGTCTGTTTCAGGATGCCTTTTGGTCGGCGGGCTTCTCGATCTCGGTGGTCACCCGTGCCCCTCGGAAGAGCACCGGGAGCCACAGGAGACATGCCAGCAGGGGGACCGCGGCGTAGGTGGCCATGCCCACACTGGAGCCCAACCCGTCCATGAGCGCGCCGAGGACGAGATAGCCGATGCCGATGAGCGCCGACTCCACGAATGCGATCATCGACAGCAGGCTCGCCCGGTGGCGCGACGGCACTGCCTCGTTGAACACGTTGTCCACGATCACGGCGGTGATCTCGGGAATCCCGGCCAGGACCAGGAACGCGGCGATGGTGACCCAGACAAGGCCGAGGCCGCTCAGGCCGAGCGCCACGGCGAGCGTGAGGAGAGACACCGGGACGATGACCCGATACCCGATGCGCCGGTCCGCGCGGTCTGACAGCAATGGAGTGAGCCCGCCGGCGAAGAATCCCGCCGCTATGACCACGCTGACCAATGCGGTGCCCGCTCCCTGATCGGAGAGGGTCTTCTGCGTAAAAATGATGTACGGCGTCAAAGTCGCATGCATCAATCCGGACACCACGACAAGCGTCACGAGCGCCGGCGTGGCGACCCGAAGCATCGCCCGCCATGCTGTGGCGTCGCCGTGCTCCTCGGCTCCGTCCTGCTCGTCCACCGCGTCCGCGCCGCGGATCTCGGGCACCCCTGACATCAGCACCACCATGGCCAGGACGAGGCACGCCGCCGAACCGACGTAGACGACTCCCCAGGAAATCTGCTGCAGTTGGCCGCCGAGGACGATGGCGGCTCCCGAGGTGACCGTCCCGAGCATGGTGAACCGGGACTTGATCTTGACGTAGCTGGCCGTTGCATCACGACGCACGAGCAGGTCGTACAGCAGGGCGGTGTCCGAACCGGACACACATGCCATGCCCACGCCCTGCCCGATGAACAGCGCCAGGAACACCCAGTAGTTGGAGAACGCCACCTGACCGAGCAGACATCCAGCTATCAGTATCTGGCCGATCACGATGCCGGCACGCCTGCCGATTCGGTCGGCGATGACTCCCGTCGGCAACTCCGCAATCCCACTGACCAGGTAGAGCAGTGTCTGCAGTATGGCCACTTGCCCGACGGAGAAGCCGCGCTGATAAAGGAAGAGGACGAATACGCCGCGCTGGAACAGCGTGTTGGCGAGCACGGCGTATACGTAGAACGGGCGCGTGACACTTCGTGCTGCATCGTCGACTGCAGCCGACCCGCCAAGGGCCTCCGTGGTGCCGGTCATGCTGCGGGATCCCCCTGGTGACTCCGGTGATCATTAGTGTTGGGTCTCCGCCGCCGACCGGAACCTCCAGTCCATACTTCGCGCAGGATATCGGGCCGGCCATCCGGGAACCGTTGCCAGCGCCGCGGCCCTCCTCGGTGGAGGTGTCAAATGCTGAGAGCAGTAGCGTGCATCTCCTGGAAACGGTTGCGTACATCTTGGAGCCAGCGTGGGCGTGAAGTCAGGGAGATCCCAGACCTCGTCACTGAGAAAGCTCGGCCATCTCTCTCGCGGCCTCCTCCGAGACCGCTCCTACGTCCACGATCCGCTTGATAGCGTCGAGCAGGCCGGAAGCCTGCATGCCAGCGGTCACGAGGGTTGCGTACCGTCCCCCGACCAACCGTCGAACTGCCTGATGCAGGAAAAACTCCAGCGTCGCGGCTTGGTGGACCATGAAGCCAAGCGCTAGGTCAAGCTCCTTCTGCTCTGGGTGCATTTCCCAGAGGCGGCGGTACTGTGCAATGTCCCTGCGTTCTGCCATGGATGGAAGTCTCGCGTACGTCTGCTGTCCAAGGCATCGAGTATTTCAAGGGCTCGCGCCAAGTGCGTGCTGGCCCTCTGAGGCTCGACCCCTCTGCACCTCGGCCCAAGGCCAGGCCCTCAGCTTGGGAGCTGCGGAACTCTGCGCCCGCTGAGCGCGCTGCATTGGACGAACGGCCGGGCCATCGCCTCGTCAGGATCGACTGCTTTCACCGTGATTCCCCGCTGTTCCCCGCTCGATATGGTGCGGTTGTGGTGCGGGACTCAGCGCCGCACGGTCGACGGACGACCCGGGGCGCGGTTCAGGGAGTGATGTCGGCCGGTGCCTGTGGTGGTGGTGGTCGGGATTCAACAGCATGTGGGTGTCGATGAAATGGAGGGCCTCGTCCTTACGTTCGTCGGGGGGCCACCCGGAAGCCCACCGGCGCAGGCGCTCGGCCAATTCCCTCGCTTCCGTCCCGGTGATCCGGCCGCTGAGCACCATGGCATGGCAGCGCGCGATGATGGTGACGCGTGGGCGGAACACGGCGGCGTTCATGGAGAACGGCAGGGCGATCCAGCGCTGGATGCAGTCGTCCACCCAGGCGGCCCCCACCCCAGTGGTGAATCCGATTGCGAGCTGGCACATGAGGACGTCGAGGACGCCGTTGAGATTGCTCGCCGCCCCGCGCCCTTCGGCGTGATCGAGACAGAGCTCGACGGCGCGGAACCAGTCGCGGGTGCTCTCCCACGACGTGAGGTGGGGGCCCACCTGCGGGGCGGCCGCGGCCATACGCGGGACGACATCCTCGTGATCGGGGTTGGCTTGGACCCAGGAGAGCAGCGCCCTGAGGATCTTGGGATTCATGAGCCTCTTGCGCAGCACCCACTTGCTCATGAACGAGAAGTCCGGCGTCGGCATCCGCGCGTCGAGCCACTTCTCGATGAACCCGGTCAGTTGAGCGGGCACTTCTTCGCTCGGGAGCCGCCTGAGCAGCGCGCCTAGCACGAACTCGGCCCCCACGATGGCGGCGTGGTGGTCGGTGTCGAGCCAGGTGAGGGCGGCAGCTATGGCTTTCCCGGCCTCTCCGGGGGTGAGTTCGGTGCGGTCGAGCAGCGGATTGAGGACGAACTGCGCCTCCAGAGCCGTGGCGTGGCTGTCGGTGTCGAGCCAGGTGAACACGGTGGTGATGGCTTTGCGCGCGTCGTCGAGGGTGAGGTCGTCGCGCGAGAGAAGTGAGTTTAGGACAAACTGGGCGTCGAGGTGGATGCCGCGATCGTCCGCTCTGAACCAGGCGAACGTGGACGCGATGGCCTGCCGTACCTGGCTCGGCGTGAGGTCGGTGTGCTCAAGGAGCGGATCGAGGACGTAGCCGGCTTGGGCCGTGGTGATGTGGTCGTCGGTGTCGAGCCAGGCGAGGGCGGTGGTGATGGCTCGGCGCGTCTCGTCGTGGGTGAGGTCGGTGCGGTCGAGCAGGCTGTTGAGGACGAACTGGGCGTCGGAGTGTGCTTTGTGGTTGTCCGTGTCGAGCCAGGCGAGGGTGGTGGCGATGGCTTCGCGCGCGTTGTCGTGGGTGAGGTCGGTGCGGTCGAGTAGCGGGCTGAGGACGAATTGGGCGTCGAGGTGGGCGATGTGGTCGTCGGTGCTGAGCCAGGCGAGCGCGGTGGTGATGGCTTTCCGGGCGTCACCCGCACTGAGAATGTTCCGGGACAGCAGGGGCCGGAGCACGAACTTCGCCTCGTTCGTCTGCCCGTGGAACCTCAGCCACGCCAGTGCGGTGCGGACGAGGCGCTGGGCACTGTCGTCCGGTAGATACCGCAGTCCGCGGTAGAGGAGGTGGCGGGCGTTGACATCGGTGCCGAAGTCGGCGAGCCAGGGGCCGACGATCTGTTCCCAACAGTGGACCGCGGCGGCGGACCAGGGCGATCCCGAACAGACGGCGCCGAGGGCGTAGCTGCCGACGTTGGAGTCGTACCGCATGATGCGGCCGACGGTGTCGGCATGGTCGGTGAACCAGTCGTTGAGTACGGCGGTCACGGGGCCCGCGCGGTCGACCAGCGCCATGTCGTTGACGAGACGGGTCACGTTGACCGCGAAGCGCCCGACGGTGCGGGGGCTGGTCAGGCAGCCGGCGAGCATGGCGTACGAGCCGGCCACATCCGGGGTGGCGTCCCGCTCCGGCAGGAGAACGGACTCCATCAGCTGGTCCGCCACGATGTCGTGGGCGACGGAGAGCACGCCCTCGCTGTCGGACTCCAGCCAGCCCAGCGACACGAGGGTCGTCACCACGGCCTCGGCGCCCGGTACGTCGGCCACCGCCTCCCCGGTCGGCATGGCCTCGGTGAGGGCCGCCTGGGCAGCGGCCATGACGGGGGCGCGGGACTGGGGGCAGGCCGCGGCGGCCGCCGCGGCGGCCACCAGGACGTAGGAGGCGCGGGCAGGGGAGTAGGTGTTCGGACGTCCGGGCACGGTCAGCTCGTCCTCGCGGAGTCGGTTGACCAGCCAGACGGGCAGCTCGCCGCCTTCTCGCAGGCCTGCCGTCTCGGGCAGGGACAGCCTCGCCTCCATCCGGCGCTCCATCTCCCGAGCGACCAGCAGGGCCACAATCGGGCGGCGCCCGCAGATCGCCAGCATGCGGTCCATGCCCAGGCGGCGGATGGCCGTTGGCGCCAGGGTTGTCAGCGCATTGCTCGCCACCAGCCGCTGGAACTCGTCGTCCTGCCGCAGTTCCACCTCCTCGAACAGCTCGTTCAGCAGGGGACTGTTGGACTTCTTCAGCTTCAGCCAGCCCGGACGCACGGAGGCGAGCAGCGCAACGTGAACATGGCGGCGTCGGGCCTCGGGCAGCAGCTGGTGCCGCAGGGCCGTCAGATCGAGCTGCGCCTCGTTCAGGTAGTCGACGACCACCAGGACGGGGGTCGGCTCCGCGAACACTTCCTGAGCGATTCGCACGGTCACCGACTCTTCCTCGCCGGGCACCACGTGCAGGACCCGCCAGCACGCGTCCAGGGCGAGCCGGCCCACTTCCAGGCAGGTCCGAGTCTTGCCGGTGCCCGCCGCGCCCACCAGGAGCACGCCCGTGTCCCGCGCGTTGACCAACCGCACGAACAGATTCTCGGGCTCGGCCGGATGGTCGCTGCCCGGCGAGACGAAGGCCAGCCGGTCCGGCGTGAGGTTCTTCTTGAAGTCCGGGAAGCCGTCGATGAGTTCGTGCTGCGGGATGACCGGGCGCAGCGGCCCCTGTTCGTCGTCCTGCGGCAGACCGACCGGTACGGTCCAGGTCGGTACTCCGTTGCGGGCGAGCACGGCGCAGAACTCCGGATCGGCCAGCGCCGTGGCGATCGGCTCGGCCTCTGAGCTGTTGGTGCCCGCCGCTGGCAGTCGCTGCGCTTGCACTCCGATCAGCGTCCCGCTGCCCTCGGCGAACAGGGCGGCGCCGGACATGCCGAGCCAGGGGTCCGGCATGCCTCGCGCCGGTTCACGGGGCGGGGTGGTGGTGAATGTGAGATCCAGCAACCCCGACTTCATGTTCGAGCCGAGCTGCACGAACCCGGTGACTTGTTTGCTCTCGCGTCGTTGCAGTCCCTCCCTGCCCTTCGACTCGGGCCGCAGAGCGAAGGCGGGGAACCCGACCGAGGCGAAAGGGACGCTGCCCGCGCCCTCCGGCAGACGCCCGAAGACGGCGGCCGGAACCCTGTCCGGCACGGGCTCGTCGAGGCGCAGCAGCGCCAGATCCTGCGTGGTGCTCCGCCACACCTGCGTAGCGGGGTACTGGTCGTCACGTCCCCCGAGGAGGACCGTGCAGACGACGTCCTCCGCTTCGTCGCCGAAAAGGTGGCCCGCCGTGAGGACGAGCTGGGACGCGACACGGTAACCGGACCCGTACTCGGCCTTGTCGCTGCCTCTGACCAGGACCTCGGCCACCCGGGCCGTGTCGACAGGGCTCATTCAGCGGTTAGTTCGTCGCCAGCAGGTCCGAAACGTCGTCACTGGTCCGGACCAGCTCACCCGTGTCCGTCTCGGCTGTCAGGCTGATCTTGACCGTGTGGGTCTGCGCGGACTTCGCGCTGCCCTTGCCGCCGAGCGATACCACCCAGAACCGCACGCCTGCGTTGGCCTCGGCGGACTTCTCCAGGGCGACCTGGAGTTCAAGATCGATGGAGTCGATACGGAACTTGACGTCCTGGCTGTCCGCTTCGAGCCGCGCGCGGTGGATCTCCGACCGGAGGGATGCGAGCAGGTCGGCGAGTTCGATGTCCATGAGTCCCCCGAGATGAACGAGCGAAAGTGAAGTGTCGCAGAAAAGGAGGTGTTGTGTACCCCGCTTGTGCGATCCGGTCCGATCCGCTCGGGGTGTGTCCGGCTGGAGGTGAGCGGCACACTGTGGTGGAGGGCCTGTTCAGTCGTGTTCTCGTAGTGCGGCGACCAGTTGGGGTCCTTCCTTGGCTCCGTGCCGCAGGAGTACGGCTGCTGTGCTGTGGAGTTCATTCCAGGAGTGGGGGCGGCCGATGGCTGCGGCGTCGGGGACGGTTGTCGCGGCTACTGAGAAGGCTTGAGCTGCTTCGCCGGCGCCGGCGAGGGCGTGTGCGAGGCACGCGCGGTACCAGGTTCTGTCGCGTCGGTACTCCTGCGGCAGGGCGTCCAGCCCGGTCGTGAGGTGGTCGATGGCTGTTTGCCAGTGGCGTAGGTGCAGTGCGGCCATGCCGCGTTGGAGGGTGAACCAGGTTTCGCCGTAGAAGTACATCCACGGTGGTTCGTTCTCCGGGTGTTCGGCGGCGCGGTTGATGAGGGTCTGTGCTTCGTCGAGGAGGCGTTGGGCGTCGTCGGCGTCGCCATTGATGGCGTGGCCGCGGGCAGCCATCTGGGCGGCCATACCCTGGACGCCGAGGGAGGTGCCGGGCGCGGACCAGCGGGCGGCTTCGGCGAGACGTACGCATCGGGTGCCGCGTCCGCCGGACCAGGCCATGTGGGCCTTCATGCTGAGGGTGGTGGCGGCCATGTTGGGGTCGCCGGCTTCCAGGGCCCATTCGTGACTGCGGTCGTACCAGGCCAGTGCCGCTGCCGTCCGGCCCTGGTCCTGGGCCATCCAGGCGAGGAACTGGGCGTGTTCGGAGGCGAGGCGCACCACGCGGTCGGCGAGAGGACCTCGGGCGCCCGCGTAGAGGTCGACGACGGTGTGGAGCTGGTTGCGCATGACGTCGACGAGGGGGCGGGAGCCGATCACGTCCTCGGCACGGCGGTGTTCGGCGAGGAGGCGGTCCAGCCAGTCCAGGGTGGGGGCGTCGACGTGGTGTGTTGTGTCGACGACGCTTGTCACGCGGGCCAGGAGGTCCTCGTCGGGGCCGGGACCGGTAATCGCGAGTGCGGGGACCGGTGCCGTCTTCGCTTGTGCCCCTGGGGTGTGAAGGGACGGTGGGATAACGAGCCCGGTGGCGATGCGCTGCCGCACTTCTCGCGAGGTCACTCGGCGTCGGCCGCGTTCGTTGTCGGAGACGTCGGGTTGGACCAGGCCAACGAGTTCGCCGAGCTTGGTCTGGCTCAGGCCGGTGAGCTTCCGGTAGGTGCGGAAGACCTGGCCCCAGTCTTCGTCGGTGACCGCTGTGGCGAGTACGGGATGGGACCAGAGGTCCGTGCGGAAGTCCCCCATAACCCCAATATAGGGCGGCCCTATGGGGCTTGGGATGGGAGTAAGCGGTGCTTGGCGCAAGGGTCTTCCCGCAAGGACCCCGGCGACCGTGCGACCGGCCCCGGGGCGTGGCCAACGCTGCTGAGGAGCGTCGACATGAGAGGGACTAGGTTCCCGGGGACTTCTTGCCCATCCCCGGCGAATGCGCCGGAATGGGGGACTGTTGGGCGGTGGCTGGCATCGGCGCATCCGTCACCCGACACCGCGCGTAGAGAGGGGAGCGGCGCCGCGAAGCTCGCCGTGATCCCGTTGGGGAAGGCCTTCGAGGCGGTTCGTCTGCCCGAGCGGATCGTGCATCGGGCAGTCGCCAGCGTTGAGCAGTACACCGTGACCGATCGGCCGGCTCGGTGCCTCGGCGGTGCCCCGGTCATCCATGACCCCGAATTCCGCCGCTACTACGCCCTCGTACCGCCCGGCACCGCACAGACGTGGTGCGAGCCGATCGCGGAGTGCCTGGGCGAGGGCACCTGCCTCGGCCTACCGCGACGCGACCGCACGGAGTTCGACGAGCAGACGCAAGAGTCGTACTGGGCTGTCCCCATGCTCCGGCCGGGCCGACTGTGCGCGGCAGCCGACGTGCAGGCGCTCGTTTGGGCGGGTGGTTGCCCGGGCGAAGAGGACGAGTCATGACCGCGCCCGCGAGCAAGGCTGTGCCGCTGGACCTCGAGACGATGCGTGCCTGTGCGGACAGCACGCTCGCCAACGACGCCGAGGAGCTCTCACCGGACGGGCTGGAGACGCTCACACTCCAACTGCGCGGGCACCTCACGCTGGCCGTTCCCGAGGTCGAGACCGTCGTGCAGGCACTGCCCGAGGACACTGTGGCGCGGGCCTGTGGGCTCTTCTGCGTCGGGGAAGCCCGGCTGCGGCTGAGAGCCGAGCTCGACCGCACCCCGTCCGCCCGGATCGCCCACTCGCAACGTCTTGCCCGATCCGTCCGCGCCCTGTGCGACCACTACGAGAAGAACGAACACCAGTGCCCGAACGCCCCCGAGCGAGCCGCCTACCTGCGCATGCTCCTGCACTTCCCCGGGTGCCCGGACTGCCGGACCGCAGACGACAGCGGCGAGGCCATCGGCAGATGCCTGACCGGCCACCGGCTCTACGAGGAGTACCGGCGAGCGCGGCGCGGGCCTTCCCCTCGACCGAGACGCCTCATGGGGGACCGGGCATTGAGCCAGCTGTGAGGTCAGTGCGATGACAAAAGGCCGCCTACGGAGATCCATAGGCGGCCTACTCACTGGTGCCCCCGGCAGGATTCGAACCGGCCACACCCTCATTAGGAGAGCGATGCTCGCGCCCGCCCCCTCATGACCGCCCCGCACACCATCGCTCCCCCTCTCACATCCCCCGCACCGCCCGAGCCACCCGCGACCCCGCCGCCGCCCTCGGCGCGCTGTCCGGGTGGCGACGACGGGGATGGACCGCGTTGGTGAGGAGGATCAGGAACGTGTCCGTCGCCGGGTCGAGGACGAGGGACGTGCCGGTGAAGCCCGTGTGGCCCGCGGCGCCGCGCCCCGCCAGGTCGCCCATGAACCAGGGCTGGTCGAGGGAGAAGGCCAGGCCGGGTGGGGTGAAGAGGAGGTCGACGAAGTCGGGGCCGAGGATGCGGGCCGGGCCGTAGGAGCCGCCGGCGAGGAGGGTGCGGCAGAACACCGCGAGGTCCCGGCCGGTGGAGAACAGGCCCGCGTGGCCCGCCACGCCGCCCAGGGCCCAGGCGTTCTCGTCGTGCACCTCGCCCCGCAGCATCCCCCGGTCCGCCTTGGCCCACGGCCGCCGCTGGTCCTCTGTCGCCGCCGCCCCGGGGCGCGGCCCGAACTCCGTCGCCGTCATGCCCAGCGGCCGGGTGATGCCGTCGCGGAAGAGGACGTCGAGCGTGCGGCCGGTGATGCGTTCCAGGACGTGCTGGAGGAGCAGCATGTTCAGGTCGGAGTAGCCGTACGTGCCCGGTGCGCCGGTCGGTGCCTCCGTGCGCAGCGCCGCCAGCCGCCCGGCCGCGTCCGCGCAGTCGTACAGCGGGAGTTCGGGCCGCAGCCCGGAGGTGTGGGTGAGCAGCTGCCGTACGGTGATGCCGTGGCGGGCGGCCGCCGTGAAGTCGGGCAGGTACGCGCCCACCTTCGCGTCGATGCCCAGGGTGCCGCGCTCGATCTGCTGCACGGCGGCCACGGCAGTGAACAGCTTCGTCAGGGATGCCAGGTCGAAGGGGGTGCCGACGGTCATCGGGACGCGGTCCTCGACGGGCAGTTCCACGCCGGCGTCGGTGTCCTCGTCGTAGGCCGAGTACCGCACGGCCCAGCCCGCCGCCTCCTCCACGGCGATCACCGGGCCGCGTCCGACGACCACGACCGCGCCGGGCGCCCAGGGGCGCTGCCCGGTGGTGAGGACGTGGACCTCCCGGACCAGGTGACGCAGTTCCCCGGGATCGAGTCCGGCCCGTTCCGGCGTGCCGTCGCGCAGTCTTGGTGCGCTCAGCTGTCCGCTCCCTCCACGCTCGCGCGCCTGCCGTCCGTCTTCTCGTCCGACTTCCCGGCCGTCTTCTCGTCCGACTTCCCGGCCGTGTGCCCGTCCGGCTTCCCGGCCGTATTTCCGTCCGGCCTCCCGTCCGTCTTTCCGTCCGTCTTCCAGGGTCGGCACATTCCCACGAAGCAGGCCAGTGCCACCAGGGCGGCGGCCAGTTGGACGACGGCCATCGGGACGGCCGTGTCCTCCCCCGCGACGCCGACGAGCGGGGACGCGATCGCGCCGATGAGGAACGACGACGTGCCGAGCAGGGCGGACGCCGAGCCGGCGGCGTGCTTGGTGCGCATCAGGGCGAGAGCCTGGGTGTTGGGCAGGGTGATGCCCATCGCGGACATCAGGACGAACAGCGCGACGGCGACGGGCGCGAGACCGACCTCGCCGAACACGCCCAGGGACATCAGCAGCAGCGCGATCGCGGCGGTGATGACGATCGTCAGGCCGGTCCCCAGGACGCGGTCCAGGCTGACCCGGCCGACGAGGACCTTGCCGTTGATCTGGCCGACGAGGACCAGCCCGACCGAGTTGACGCCGAACAGCAGGCTGAACGTCTGCGGGGAGGCGCCGTAGATCTCCTGGATGACGAAGGGGGACGCCGAGATGTAGGCGAACAGGGCGGCGAAGGCGAAGCCGCCGGTGAGGGTGTAGCCGGCGAAGGAGCGGTCGGCGAGCAGGCCGCGCATCGAGCGCAGGGCCTCGCCGACGCCGCCGCTGTGGCGCTGCGCGGGCGGCAGGGTCTCGGGCAGCCTCGTCCAGACCAGGGCCCCGATCAGGATGCCGATGACCGTGAGGACGACGAACACGCCCCGCCAGTCCGTCACGCGCAGGACCTGCCCGCCGATCAGCGGCGCCACGACCGGGGCGACCCCGGAGATCAGCATGAGGGTGGAGAAGAAGCGGGCCATGGCCATGCCGTCATACAGGTCGCGGACGACGGCCCGGGCGATGACGATGGCGGCCGCGCCCGCGAGGCCCTGGGCCAGCCGGAAGGCGACGAGGAGTTCGACGGTGGGCGCGAGCGCGCACAGGACGGTGGCGACGACGAAGACGCCGAGTCCGGCGAGGAGGGGGCGACGGCGTCCCCAGCGGTCGCTCATCGGCCCGACGACGAGCTGGCCGAGCGCCATGCCGGCCAGGCAGGTGGTGAGGGTGAGCTGGACGGTCGCTGCGGGGGCGTGCAGGGCGCGGGTGACCTCCGGCAGGGCCGGGAGGTACATGTCCATCGCCAGCGGGGGTACGGCGGTCAGGCTGCCGAGGAGGAAGGTGACCAGGAGCCCGGTGCGGCGGTGCGCTGTGAGGCCGGGGGGCTCCGCCCCGGCTGCGGCCCCCTGCGCGGTGTTCGATATGGACGCCCCACCCTCGGGCATGAGTCCCTCCCTTTTCGAGTCGATCGCCACCTATGCTCTCAGCTCGTACGGACTGCTCGGGTTACGAGGTGAAGGCGGGGCGGGAATGACGGCGGACACGGTGCGGTGGGGGATCCTGGCGACCGGAGGTATCGCGGCGGCGTTCACCGCGGACCTGATCGACCTGCCGGACGCCGAGGTCGTGGCGGTGGCGTCCCGGTCGGAGGCGTCGGCGAAGACGTTCGCGGAGCGGTTCGGGATTCCGCGGGCGTACGGCGACTGGGACGCGCTCGCCCGGGACGAGGACATCGATGTCGTCTACGTCGCCACCCCGCACACGGCGCACCGGACCGCCGCCGGTCTGTGTCTGGCGGCCGGGCGGAACGTGCTGTGCGAGAAGCCGTTCACGCTGAACGTGCGCGAGGCGGCGGAACTCGTCGCGCTGGCGCGGGAGCACGGGCGCTTCCTGATGGAGGCGATGTGGATGTACTGCAATCCGCTGGTGCGGCGGCTGAAGTCGCTGGTCGACGACGGCGCGATCGGTGAAGTGCGCACCGTCCAGGCCGACTTCGGGCTGGCTGGGCCGTTCCCGCCCTCGCACCGACTGCGGAACCCGGAGCTGGGCGGGGGCGCGCTGCTCGATCTCGGCGTGTATCCGGTGTCGTTCGCGCAGCTGCTGCTCGGGGAGCCGTCGGACATCGCCGCGAGAGCGGTGCTCTCCGATGAGGGCGTCGATCTCCAGACGGGAGCACTGCTCTCCTGGGAGAGCGGCGCTCTAGGCTCGGTGCACTGCTCCATCGTCGGCGGTACGGCGACCTCCGCCTCGGTCACCGGCTCGCAGGGCCGTATCGACATCCCGGACGGCTTCTTCTTCCCGGACCGCTTCGTGCTGCACCGGGACGGCCGTGACCCCGAGGAGTTCACGGCCGACCCGGCGGACGGGCCCCGCAACAGCCTCCGTCACGAGGCGGCCGAGGTGATGCGCGCGCTGCGCGCCGGTGAGACCGAGTCCCCGCTCGTCCCGCTCGACGGCACGCTCGCGGTGATGCGGACGCTCGACGCGATCCGGGACCGCGTCGGCGTCCGCTACCCGGGCGAGACCCCGGACGAGGACCTCACGGCCGAGCTCACGCCGGCTTGAGCCCCTGCTCCCCCACCTCCGTCACGAAGGACGCGGCCGTCGTGACCGGCGCCCCCTGCCGGGTCACGTACGGCACGGTCTTGAAGTCGGCCCGCGCCGACTCCCGTCCCAGGGCGACCGTGACGTAGCCGCGCCGCCCGTTGAAGAACTTCAGGTGCGGGTTGGCGGACATGTAGGTGTCCCAGGTGGCGGGCCTGTCGGCGCCGTCCCGGCCGCTGGAGACCGACGTCGCGACGATCTCGGTGCCGAGCGTGGCGGAGGACTGGTCGTCGAAGTCGTCCTTGATGTCGAAGGCGTACGCCGCGTGCACGTCGCCGCTGAGCACCATCAGGTTCTCGACGCCGGCGGCCTTCGCCCCGTCGAGGACGCGCCGGCGTGAGGCGCTGTAGCCGTCCCAGGCGTCCATCGACACCCGCGACGGGGTGGTGGCGTCCATGTGCCGCCGGGCGAACAGGACCTGCTGCGGCACGACGTTCCACAGCGCCCGCGAGGAGCGCCAGCCGTCGAGCAGCCACCGTTCCTGCGTCGCCCCGGTCATGGTGCGCGCCGGGTCGTCGGACTCGGGCCCGGGGACGTGCGCCTGGTCTCCGTAGGCCTGGTCGGAGCGGTACTGGCGGGTGTCGAGGACGTCGAACTGGGCGAGCCGGCCCCAGTGCAGCCGGCGGTAGAGCCGCATGTCGGGTCCGGCGGGGCGCTGCGGCTGCCGCAGCGGCTGGTTCTCCCAGTAGGCGCGGTAGGCGGAGGCGCGGCGCAGCAGGAACTCCTCCGGCGGGACGCTGTTCTCGGGGATGTCGTCGGCGTAGTTGTTCTCGGTCTCGTGGTCGTCCCAGGTGACGACGAAGGGGTGCGCGGCGTGCGCGGCGCCCAGGTCGGGGTCGGACTTGTAGAGGGCGTACCGCAGGCGGTAGTCGTCCAGGGTCAGGGTCTCGCGGTCGAAGAGGTCCGGCAGCGTGCGGTCGGTGTAGTTGCGCTGGCCGCCGACGGCGTTGACGGCGTACTCGTAGAGGTAGTCGCCGAGGTGGAGGACGAGGTCGACGTCGTCGGTGGCGAGATGGGCGTACGGCGTGTAGTAGCCGTCGTGGTAGGCCTGGCAGGAGACGGCTGCGAGGGTGAGTTCCGGGACGCGGCTGCCGGGGTCGGGGGCGGTGCGGGTGCGGCCGGTCGGGCTGATCCAACGGCCCACGCGGAAGCGGTAGTAGTAGACACGGCCGGCGTCCAGGCGGCTGACCTCGACGTGGACGGTGTGGTGGAACTCGGGGTGCGCGGTGGCGGTGCCGCGCCGGGCGACGCGGCGGAACCGCTCGTCGTGGGCCAGCTCCCACTGGACGGTGACGCGCTCGGCGGGGAGTCCGCTGTCGGCCTGGAACGGGGCGGGTGCGAGGCGGGTCCACAGGATGACCGAGCCCGGCTGGGGGTCGCCGGAGGCGATGCCCAGCGTGAACGGGTTCTCGTTGATCCGCGCGGCGTCGAGTTCGGCGGCGGCCGCGATTCCCGGGGACGGCAGGTTGGTCGCGAAGGCCAGCGCGGCGGCGGCGCCGGTGGTGGTGAGGAAGCGGCGGCGGCCGATGTGCCGGGCGGCCGCGCGGAGTTCGGGGGCGTGCTGGGACGGGTGTGCTGTGGGTGTCATCCGGTCCTCCCCTGACGAATGGCTCAGGGGGCATTGGAGTGGCCGGGGACGACACCTGGTTGACACGTACACAGCACTCGCGTGACGGATGGGTGAGTTCCGCATGGCGGGCCCTCCCGTACGCTGCGGGCCCATGAATGCCAAGGAAAATGCGATCGCGGTGGTGACCGGGGCGGGCTCCGGCATCGGCCGGGCGGTCGCCGTGGAACTGCTCCGCGCCGGCTGGTCGGTGGCACTGGCGGGACGGCGCGCCGAGGCGCTGGAGGAGACGGCGGCCCTGGTGCCCGGGAGCGCGGCTCTCGCCGTACGGACGGACGTCTCACGGCCCGAGGACGTGACCGCCCTGTTCGCCGCCACCGTCGAGCGCTTCGGGCGGGTCGACCTGCTGTTCAACAACGCGGGCACGTTCGGGCCCGGCGGCGTGCCGGTCGAGGAGCTGCCCTACGAGGCGTGGCGGCACGTGGTGGACACCAACCTCAACGGGGCGTTCCTGTGCGCGCAGGCGGCGTACCGGCAGATGAAGGAGCAGGAGCCGCAGGGCGGGCGGATCATCAACAACGGCTCGATCTCCGCGCACACGCCCCGTCCGCACTCGGTGGCCTACACCGCGACCAAGCACGCGCTGACCGGCCTGACCAAGTCGCTGTCGCTGGACGGGCGGCCGTACGGCATCGCCGTCGGGCAGATCGACATCGGCAACGCGGCGACGGACATGACGGCCCGTATGCGGACGGGAGCGCTTCAGGCGAGCGGCGAGGTCGCCCCGGAACCGGTGATGGACGTCGCCGACGTGGCCCGCACGGTGCGGCACATGGCGGAGCTGCCGCTGGAGGCGAACGTGCAGTTCGCGACGGTACTGGCCACCGCGATGCCGTACGTCGGGCGGGGTTGAGTCAGGGAGCGCGAACTCGTCAACTCGTCAACCTGCACAAACGGAATTTGAACGTCCGCCCCATTGCGGCCGGCCGGACGCTTATGCTCAACTCTCCTACACGAAAGCTTCACAGTTGGAGCAGAGAACCTCCATCTGAGGGCTTCCGTAGGCCATGTCCAGGGGGGCGACGGCAGTCGTTCCACGGCACCGGGTGGGGGTGGACCCCGCGTGGGACCGCGGGGTACGCACCGGTGCGTGTGGAACGACTGCCGTTTACGTCAAGGGCCGGGTGCCGTACGGCGGCCGGTGGACATCATTCGCGGTGCCGTCCCTTCGCGGGCCCGGACGCCCTGCACCGCCGCAACGCCCAGGCGCAGCCCGCCAAGAGCGCGACCGCGGTCCCGGCACCTTCCACCAGCCGCCCCGCCGAGGGCCCGCGCGCGGCCCTGCCGGCGGCGGCGGGCCCGCGCACGGGTGGCGGCTCCGCTCCCCGCCCCTCGCTCACCGGCTCGACCAGCGTGCCCACCGCCCGTGCCGACGCCCCGTGCGCGAAGCCCCAGTCGAGCAGGGCGGCGGCCTCCTCGTAGACGGCGTCGGCGCTGTTGCCGGGGTGCATGACGGTGACGAGCAGGGTGCGCCCGGCACGCGTGGCGGCGCCGGTGAAGGTGTTGCCGGCCTGGGTCGTGTAGCCGTTCTTCACTCCGATCAGCCCCGGATACGCCCGCAGGCCCCACGCCCCGCCCAGCAGCCGGTCGGTGTTCTGGATCTGGAACGTCTTCCCGCCCCCGGCCGGGAAGTCGGCCGTTCTCGTACGGCAGTAGGCGCGGAAGCCGGGGTCGCGCAGCCCGTGCCGGGCGAAGAGCGTCAGGTCGTACGCCGAGGACAGCTGACCCGGGTGGTCGAAGCCGTCCGGGCTGACCACGTGCGTGTCCAGGGCCTGGAGTTCCCGTGCCTTGGCCCGCATCTCGGCCACGGTCTTCGCCACACCGCCGTTCATATGGGCGAGGACGTGCACGGCGTCGTTCCCCGAGCGCAGGAAGACGCCCTGCCAGAGCTGGCCGACGGTGTACGTGGTCCCGGCCCGGATCCCGACGAGGCTGGAGCCCGCCGGGATCCCGGCGAGGTCGGCGGCGGTGACGGGGTGCCGGCTGCTGGGCGGGAACCGGTCCAGCACCGTGTCGGCGAACAGCATCTTCAGCGTGGACGCGGGCGGCAGCCGCCGGTGCGCCCGGTAGGCGGCCAGCACCTCGCCACTGTCCTGATCGGCGACCAGCCAGGACCGGGCGGTGAGTCCCCTGGGCAGTCCGGTGGTGCTGCCCACCTGTACCGCGTCGCCGCCGAGGCGGTCACCGCCGAGCACCGGCCCGGAGGCCCGGGCCGGTGCCGCGACGGCCACCGGGGCGGCCACGGCCAGGGCGAGCACGGAACGTCTGGACAGCCGGGCGGAGTCACACATCCCGCGACGTTACGAAGCGAAACCACGTCGGCGTGCACGGAACGTTCAAAGACTCGCCCAAGCTCCCGCAATGCTCACCGCCCGAGCAGCCGGTCGACCTCGGCCAGCTGCTCGCCGGTCAGTGCCCCCTTCTCCAGTGCTCCCGCGTTCTCCTCCGCCTGGGCGACCGAACGGAATCCGGGGATGGGAATCGTGCACGAGCTGCGTGCCCACAACCAGGCCAGGGAGCCCTGGGCGAGCGTGCGGCCCTCGCTGGTGAGGACGTCCCTGAGGGAGTCGACGCGGGCGAGCCACTCCGGGTCGGCGCCGGATCCGTCACCGAAGCCCTGGAGCCAGGCCGGAGGCCTGCTGCGGATGTCCCCGGCCTCCAACGGCTGCCCGCCCCGGCGTTTCCCGGTGAGCAGCCCCATGGCGAGCGGACTGCGGTTGATGCTCGCGAGGCCCACCTCCTCGCACAGCCGGATCATCTCGGGCGCGTCCTGGAGGACGTTGAGAGTGTGCTGGACGGCGGCGCAGTGCGGCCCCTCGGCGAACACGGCGGCGCGTGCGGGGTCGTCGGTGCTCCACGCGTAGGCCCGTATCAGCCCCTCGCGGACCAGCTCCTCGCAGGCGTCCCGGAGCGGGGCGGCCTGCTCGGTGTCCGCGTCGGAGAGATGGAACTGGTAGAGATCGACGTAGTCGGTGCCGAGCCGGTCCAGGGACGCGGTCAGGGCGCGGCGCAGGTGGGCCGGAGAGGCGTCGCCGCCGGTGCGGGTCCGGGTGCTCTCGTCGAACACGTTGCCCCACTTGGTGGCGACGACGACATCGGCCCTGCGCTTGCCGAGGGCCCGGCCCAGCACGCGTTCGCTGTGTCCGGTGCCGTAGGTGTCGGCGGTGTCGAAGAAGGTGACGCCCAGGTCGAGGGCGCGCCGCACCGCCCGCACCGACTCCTCGTCGTCGACCCTGCCCCAGCCGAGCGGCTGCCCGTCGGTCCCCTGCCATTCGCCGCCGATGGCCCAGCAGCCGAAGCCGAGGGCGCTCACCTCGATGCCGCTGCGTCCGAGCTGCCGTGTGGTTTCCATGTCCGGGAGGCTAGGAGTTGGAGTGCACTCGAACACAAGCCCCCCGGCGGGGCGGGTTTCTCAGGCCTGCCCGGTCTCGAAACGGGTGATCCTGCCGTCGTCGTCCACGGTGAAACTCCAACGGGTGCGCATCTCGCCCCAGGTGTCGTTGCTGTAGCGGGCGAGGAGGGCGCGGCCGCCGTTGGACTCGTTGTCGACCTCAAGGTGGCCGTGGGAAAAGAAGATCTCCCGGTCGACCCAGTCGGCGAGGTCGCGGTCGGAGCCGTCGTCCGCCATGGTCGCGCCCGGCGCGAGGAGCGCCATGAAGCTCTCGCGGTCGTGGTTGTTCACGGCGGTCACGAAGGCACGGACGGCCGGATCGCTGAGTCGCGTGGTCTGAATCGTCATGGCAGTCAGCCTCGTACCGGCCACTCGGCCACGCCACCCGTGCCACCCGAACGGCGTCCCGGGCGGGTCCGGGGGGTGTCAGGGGTGCGACGGTGGAAACGCGACGGGGAGTGGTTCTCTGTTCCTGCTGTCTGCTCCGGGAGACGACGTGAGGCGTTACGACCGACGTGATCTGGGCCTGCTGCTGCTTCGGCTGGGGACGGGCGGTGTGCTGGCCGCGCACGGCACGCAGAAGCTGTTCGGCTGGTTCGGCGGGCACGGCATCGAGGGGACCGGCCAGTTCATGGAGTCCGTCGGCTACGTCCCCGGCAAGGCGAGTGCGACGGGAGCGGGCCTCGCGGAGACCGGCGGCGGCGCGCTGCTGGCCCTGGGCCTCGCCACACCGGCGGCCGGTGCCGCGGCGGCCGGTGCGATGGCCGGTGCGGCCGCGGTGCACACGCCGAACGGCTTCTTCAACCAGAGCGGCGGCTACGAGTACGCGGCGACGCTGGGCCTCACGGCGGCCGGCCTGGCCGTCACCGGCCCGGGAAGGCTCTCCCTGGACCATGTGCTCGGGCACGCGGTGAACCGGGGCTGGATGATTCCGGCGGCGTTCGCGGCGACGGCGGCGGGGACGGCGCTGGTCGTGGGAGCGCGCGCCCGGCGGTTGCGGAAGGCGAAGGAAGGCGAGCAGGACCCGCTGTTCGAAGAGGAGTACATGGAGTAGAGCGGGACCGGAAGGGGCGGGGGCGCTGTCGTACCCGCGTGGCAGGCTGCCCCCATGAGCGATCACACGCCGTCCGCGCCCGAGCTGTGGGCCACCATCGACACCCTGTGGGAGTGGCTCGACTCCCACCGCCCGATCGAGGGCCGCGAGGGCATGCTGCTGCGCATCCTGAAGCTGTCCGAGGAGGTCGGGGAGGTCGCCGAGGCGGTCATCGGCGCGACCGGCCAGAACCCGCGCAAGGGCGTGACGCACACCTGGGACGACGTGCAGTCGGAGTTGTGCGACGTCGTCATCACGGCACTGGTGGTGCTGCGGACCCTGACGCCGGAGGCGCGGGAGGTCTTCGCCCGGCATCTGGAGCGGGTGACCCGACGGTCCACGGCGCAGTCGACACATGCGGACGTGCCGCGTCCGTCGCTCTGATCAACGGATAACGCACAAGAGCCCGTTCACCTTTCCCCGTCGGGTTACGCTGCGGTGAAAAGCGCCGAGCGGCCGACCCTGGCCCAACCAGGTTGAGGAGTCCGGTGACGGGGGTGGAGTGGCGGTTTCGTGCCGTGGTGGCCGCGCATGCCGTGTCGGCGTACGGGACCTATCTGAATCTGATCGCACTCAGCCTGTTCTCGTACGAGGTCACGGGCACCGCGCTGGGCGTGGGCGTCGTGATGGCCGTACGGCTGCTGGCCGGTGTCACGGCGGGCCTCGCCGCCGGGGCGCTGACCGCCAGGGTCACGCGCCGGACCGTCATGGTGGTCACGGACCTCGCCCAGACCCTCGCCATGGTCGTGCTCGCGCTCCAGGCGTCGGACACACCGCTGTGGGTGCTGCTCGGGGCGGTGGTCGTGCTGGGCGCGGGCAACACGTTCTTCAACGTCGCCCTGCGCAGCGCGGTGCCGGTCATGGTCGGGCAGGACAGTCACGCCCGGGCGAACGGCGTGCTGGTCACGGCCCGTTCCGTCGCCACGGTGCTGGGTTTCGCGTCGGCCGCGCCGGTCATCGCCCTCGGCGGCTTCGGTGTCGCCTTCGCCGTCAACGCCGCGAGCTTCGCGGTGTCCGCGGTGGCCGTGCTGGTGCTTCGGCCGCGCACGGACGACGAACCGCGTGACGTGTCCGGGGAGGAACGGGCCGGCGCCGGGTCCTCGCCGGGGCACGGCAAGCGGCTGCGGCAGCGCCTGCGTCTGGCGGGCCTCGCCGGAGCGACCCTCGGCATGATCGCGCTGCGGGGTCTCGACGCGCTGGCGTCCGCGTCGCACAACGTCGCGCTGCCGCTGGCGGCGCACGCGGCCGAACCGTCCGATCCGGCGGTGTTCATGACCCGGTTCTGGTCGGCGTGGGCCGTGGGCACCCTGCTCGCCCACCAGGTCCTCAAACGCCGGTCGCACGGGGCGTCCTGGGGCGAGCGCGCGTTCGCGGCGGGCACCTGCGCGATGTCGTTCTGTTTCGTGGCGGCGTTCACCGGGCTGCCCGCCCCGGCCCTGATGGCGGCGGCCGTGGCGGCGGGGTTCGCGGACGGCTGGACCGAGATCGTCTACACGTCGCGCCTCCAGGCGGCCCCCGACCGGCAGCGCGGCCGCCTGTTCGGCCTGTCCGCCACCGCCGAGCAGTCCGGATTCGCCCTGGGCACGATGGCCGCGGCGGCCGCCCTGGAGGCGCTGCCCGCCCTGGCCGTCGTGGGCGCCTTCCATGGAGCGGCGGTGTGCGGGGCGCTGGCGCTGCTGCTGTTCACGGGGGGTCGACGGGGGACGGGCCGGCCGGGCCAGGCCGACGGCGACTCGTACTCGCACGCCGACGACGGCCGCCCGCCCAACGGCGAGAGCCGCCCGTCCGCCGGGGAGGACCACCCGTCCACCGAGGAGAACCACCCATCCGTCGGCGAGAACCACCCGCCCACCGGCGAGAACCACACGTCCACAGGCGAGGACCACTCACATCACCCGCCGTCCGGCGAAGAAAAGGGAGAGCACGCGCATGGAACGTCTGCGGGGGCAAGCCAGTTGCCGGGGCCCTGAACCCGAACGCACGGAGGGCGATCCGGTCGACGCCGTGCGGGCGCTGCTGGGCGCCGCCCGGTCCGCTCCCGGCGGAGCCGTCGTCACCGTCACCGCCGACGGCACGGCGAGCTCACGGTCGTATCCCGAACTGCTGGACGCGGCACGCCGTATGCTCACCGGCTTGCGGGCGCACGGGCTGCGGCGCGGCGACACGGTGGTGCTGTGCGGGCTGCCGCTGGCCGAGTTCTTCCCCGCCTTCTGGGCGTGTGTGCTCGGCGGCGCCTCACCGGTGGCCATCGCCGAGCATCCCGCGCCGGGCTCCCCGGCCTTCGAACGCTTACGGCAGGCCTGCGCGTTGCTCGACCAGCCGCTGGTCCTGACCGACGCACCCGGCGCGGCGGCCCTCGCCCACGCCACGCCCGCGCCGCGTGTCGCCCTCGCCGCGGCCTGCCTGGACGCGCCGCCCGCGGACGGCCACGACGACCTCGTCGAGCCGGCCCCCTCCGACACGGCCCTGCTGATGCTGTCCTCCGGCAGCACCGGCGCCCCCAAGGCCGCCCGGCTGACGCACGCCGGGCTCGCGGACTTCGCGGCGAGCAGCCGGCGGATCCTCGACGTCCGCCCGGCTGACACGATGGTGAACTGGCTGCCCGTCGACCACAGCGGCGCCTTCCTGCTCTACCACCTGCTCGCGGTCTTCACCGGCTGCACCAACGTCCACGCGCCCACCGAGCGGGTGCTCGGCGACCCGCTGCGCTGGCTCGACCTCCTCCACGAACACCGGGCGCAGCACGGCTGGGCACCGACCTTCGCCTACCGGCTGGTCGCGGACGCGCTCGCCGAGCGGGCCGACCGCCTCTGGGACCTGAGCGGCCTCAAGTCGCTGGTGTGCGGGGGCGAGCGGGTCGTGCTGCCGGTGCTGCGCCGCTTCCTCGACGCGACGGCCCCGTACGGCGTGCGCGAGGAGCACATCGCCCCGGTGTGGGGCATGGCCGAGACGGTCACGGCCGTCACCTACGGCCGGCTGGACCGGCCGGGCACCGTGCACCGCCTGCTCAAGAACAGCCTGGGCGGCGACCTGGTCCGGGCCGGCGAAGACACCCCGGACGCCGACTGCGTCACCTTCGTCGCCTCCGGCTCGCCCGCGCACGGCGTCACCCTGCGCATCGTCGACGACCGCGGCGACCTCGCCCCGCCGGGCCGCATCGGCAGGCTCCAGGTCCACTCGGCCGCGCGGCTCACCCCCGGCTACGTGAACAACCCCGAGGCGGACGCCGCCGCCTACCCCGCCGGACGCGACTGGCTCGACACCGGCGATCTGGCCTTCCTCGACGACGGCCAGGTCGTCATCACAGGCCGCCGCAAGGACGTGATCGTCCTCAACGGCCACAACGTCTACTGCCACGAGGTGGAGGAGACGGCCACCGCCGTCGACGGCGTCCGCCAGGGCGAGGTCGCCGCCTGCGGCATCCCGCACCCGGAGCGGGGCACGGAGGACCTCGCGGTGTTCTTCGTGAGCCGAGGCGCCGCCGAGGACACGCGGATCGCCGCGGAGGTGAAGGCGGCGCTGTTCACCCGCCTCAGGCTCACCGCCGCGCACGTCCTGCCCGTCCCGGCGGGCGAGTTCCCGCGGACGCCGGCGGGCAAGGTGCGCCGCGCGGAACTCCAGAGCCGCCTGGTCGCCGGTGGCTTCGACGCCGCGCCGACCGCGGCACCGGCCGCCCGGGCGGACGCGGACGCCGTGACCCGGGCCGTCCGCGAGGAACTGAGCGCCGTACTGGGCCGCCCGGCCGACGCGGACGTGCCGTTCTACGAACTCGGCCTGACGTCCGTACTGCTGGTGCGCCTGCGCAACCGGCTGGCGGAACGCCTGGGGACGCCGATCGCCCAGACCGCGTTCTTCGAGCACCCGACGGTCACGGCACTCGCGGCACACCTGGCGAGCGCACCGGCGACGACGACCGGGCCCGAGACGGTGACCGAGGGCGCCTCCCCCGCGGACTCCCCCGACCGCCGCATCGCCGTCATCGGACTGTCGCTGCGCTTCCCCGGCGCGAACTCGGTCGAGGAGTTCTGGGCCAATCTGCGGGACGGTGTCGACAGCGTCCGGGTCTTCGGTGAGCAGGAGCTCGCGGCGGCGGGCCTGTCGCCGGAGCAGCGCCGCGCGCCCGGCCTCGTGCCCGCCGCCGGGATCCTCGACGGCGTGGAGGAGTTCGACGCGGACTTCTTCGGGATGAGCCCCAAGGAGGCCGGACTGACGCATCCCGCGCACCGGCTGTTCCTGGAGTGCTGCCACCAGGCCCTGGAGGACGGCGGCCACGCGGCGACCGCGCCCGGCGTCCGGGTGGGGGTGTTCGCCGGGTCGGGCATGAACCTCTACGACCACCAGCAGCGGCCCGCGACCGGCTCACCGTTCGACCCGGCGGACCCGGCCGCCGGCATGCAGTCGGCCATCGGTCAGGAGCCGGACTTCCTCGCCACCCGCGTCGCCTACCGGCTCGGCCTCACCGGCCCGGCGATCGGTGTGCAGACGGCCTGTTCCACATCCCTGGTGGCGGTGCACCTCGCGGTCCAGGCGCTGCTCACCGGGGAGACGGACCTGGCACTGGCGGGCGCCGCGGCCGTGCACCTGCCCCAGGAGACCGGCTATCACAGCCACCCCGGATCGATCCTCTCCCCCACCGGACGCTGCCGCGCCTTCGACGCGGAGGCCGACGGCACCGTCGGCGGCAACGGCGTCGCCGCCGTCCTGCTCAAGCGCCTCGACCGGGCGCTGGCCGACGGCGACACCGTGCACGCGGTGATCCTGGGCTCCGCGGTCAACAACGACGGCGCCTCCAAGGTCGGCTTCAGCGCGCCCGGTGTCGAGGGACAGGCCGAGGTCGTACGTCAGGCGCTGCGCAGGGCGGAGGTTCCCGCCGAGACGATCTCGTACGTGGAGGCGCACGGCACGGGAACGCGGCTCGGGGACCCGGTGGAGCTGACGGCGTTGCGGCGGGCGCTGGGCGAGGGCACGGGGGGATCAGCTCGCTCCGGCCCCTGCGTGGTCGGCTCGGTGAAGCCGAACATCGGGCATCTCGACAGCTGTGCCGGAATGGCCGGGCTCATCAAGACGGTCCTCATGCTGCGCGACCGCACCCTGGTGCCGACACCGCACCTGACCCGTCCGAACCCAGAACTGCCCTTGTCCGATGGCCCGTTGGCGCTCGCCACGGAGCTGCGGCCGTGGCAGGTGCCGGACGGCGTGCCCCGCCGGGCCGGGGTCAGCGCGCTCGGCGTCGGCGGCACCAACGCCCATGTGGTGCTGGAGGAGGCCCCGCCCGCACGCCCTCGCCCCGCCCCCGAACTGCCCGTCCTCGTCCCCGTGTCGGCCCGCGACCCCGAGGCCCTGGACGAGCTCAGGTCCGGGCTGCGCGACCAGCTGCTGGCCCGGCCCGGCCTCCCGGCCCCCGACGTGGCCGCCACCCTGGCCCTCGGCAGGCCGCACCGCGCGGCACGCACCGCCGTGGCCGGCCGCACGGCCGGCGAACTCGCCCGCGCGCTGGGGGAACAGCACCACCTCACGCCCTCCCCTCTCGGCCCCATCGCCTTCGCGTTCGCGGGCCAGGGCAGTGCCCGTCGCGGCATGGCGAACGGCCTGTACGCCGCGCACCCGGCCGCGCGGGCCACGCTCGACCGGTGCGAGGAGGTCTACGCCGAGGAGTTGGGCGGCAGCCTGCTCGCCCGGCTGCTGACCGCCCCCGCTCCCGCCGACCGCCCCGCGGACGACGAGATCTGGCCCACCGAAACGGCGCAAGCCGCCCTCTTCGCCCACCAGGCGGCCCTGGCGGACGCCTGGCGCGCGGCCGGGATACGCCCCGGGCTCCTGCTCGGGCACAGCGTCGGCGAGTACGCCGCCCTGTACGCGGCCGGTGCCCTGACGCTGGAGGACGGGCTGCGGCTCACCGCCTGGCGCGGGCGGCTGATGCAGACCCGCTGCCCGGCCGGGGGCATGCTCGCCGTCCGGGCCGACCGGGCCACCGCGCGGCGCATCGCGCTGGCCGCGGGTGCGGAGCTCGCCGCGGTCAACGGCCCCCACGCCCAGGTGCTCTCGGGCCCGCCGCAGACCCTGAAGGAGGCGGCGGGGCTGCTCGACCAGGAGGGCCTGCGGTGGCGTGCGCTGCCGGTCGACCGGGCGTTCCACTCCGCCGGGATCGACCACGCCCTGGACGAGTTCCGGACCCGTGCGCGCGGCGCGACGTACCGTCCGCTGCGCACCCCGCTGGTGACCACGGCCGACGGTGAGCTGCGCCTCGCCGGCTGGACGGTCGACGTGGAGTACCTCTGCCGGCAGGCCCGGCAGCCGGTTCGCTTCGACCTCGCCATGGACACGGCCGTCGAACAGGGCTGCCGGGACTTCGTGGAGATCGGCGCCGGGCGGACCCTCACCGGCCTCGGCCGGCACTGCGTACCCGACAGCCGCTGGCTGAGCGGGCAGGGCGAAGGGGACGGGGCAGCCGAGCAGGCACAGGGGTTCCTGACGGCGCTCGGCTCGCTGTACGGCAGGGGCGCCGACCTGGACTGGCAGGCGCTGACCGGTGACGGGGGACGGATGCCGCTCCCGGGGCATCCGCTGCGGCGGCGTGCGGTGCCGTACCGGGCGGAAGTGTCGGTGCCGGCGCCGGCTCCTGGGAAGTCGGGGCCGGACGACGAGGCCCTGCTCGTCATACCGGACGGCGAAGTCCTGCTCGTCATAAGGGAACTGGCGGCGGACAGGCTCGGCCGCCCCACCGCCGACGTCGCACCGGACAGTTCCTTCTTCGACCTGGGCGCCGACTCGCTCTCTCTGATGAGCATGACGACGGAGCTGGAACAGCGGTACGGCGCCCGTGTCCCGGTCCGGGAGGTGTTCGACTCGGCCGACACACCGCGCCGGCTGGCCGAACGGGTCACGCAACTGCGGGGAGATGCGCCAGTGGTCCAAGAACCAGTGGTCCAGGAACCAGTGGTCCAGGAACCGGTGGCCGAGCAGCCGGCGGTGCCCACTGCTCCGTCGGAGTCCCCGGAAGGGCTGCACGCCTTGTTCGGTCAGCAGCTACGGCTGGCGGAGCAACTCGTCGGCCAGGTGGGCGAGATGATCTCCCGCCAACTGGACGTGCTCGCGACGTCCGGCACCACGACGGCACCGCCCACTCCGGCACGGACGGCACCCCTTGTCCCCCGACCCGCGCCCACACCCTCCGCCCCCTCCCCTGCTGCCTTCGACTTCAGCCTCTACTTCTTCGGCGACTACCCCCAGGACACCGACCACGACAAATACGGCCTGATCATGGCCGCCGCGGACTTCGCCGACCAGCACGGCTTCCACGCCCTGTGGTTCCCCGAGCGGCACTTCAACTCCTTCGGCGCGCTCTTCCCCAACCCCTCCGTACTGGCCGCGGCCCTCGCCGCCCGGACCAGCCGGATCCGGCTGCACGCCGGTTCCGTGGTGCTGCCGCTGCACCATCCCGCCCGGGTCGCGGAGGAGTGGTCGGTGGTCGACAACATCTCCGGCGGCCGGACGGGCCTGTGCTTCGCGAGCGGCTGGCACGCCACCGACTTCGCGCTCGCGCCGCAGCACTTCGGCCGGCACCGGGAGGTGATGTACGAGCACCTGGCGACCGTACGGGACCTCTGGTCGGGACAGCCGGTGAAGACGACGGCGGGCGACGGCACCCCCGTCGAGCTCCGCCTGCACCCTCGCCCCGTACAGGAACGGCCGCCGATGTACGTGGCCGTCGTCGGGAACCCGGACAGCTACCGCCGGGCGGCCGCCGAGGACCTCGGCGTGGTCACGAACCTGATGACGCAGACGGTGGAGCAACTGGCCGAGAACATCGCGCTGTACCGGCGCTGCCGTACCGAGCACGGTCTCGACCCGGCGGCCGGGCGGGTCGTGGTGCTCGTGCACACCTACCTGGAGGACGACGCGGAGCGGGCGCGGGCCGAGGCGTACCGGCCCTTCCTGTCGTATCTGCGCTCCTCGCTCTCCCTCTTCGACCAGGTCACCAACAGTCTCGGCTTCCAGGTGGACCTGGAGAACACGCCCGAGGAGGACGTGGAGTTCCTCCTCGGTCGCGCCTACGAGCGCTACTGCGACTCCCGCGCGCTGATCGGCGACGAGCAGACGGCCGCGGAGACCGTACGGCGACTGCGGGAGGCCGGAGCGGACGAGATCGCCTGCTTCGTGGACTTCGGCGTACCGAAGGAGAAGGTGCTGGCGGCGCTGCCGCTACTGGACCGGGTCCGCAGGACGAGTCCGGGAACCGGGCCGCAGGCGTTGCCCGAGCCGCGCCGACGGCCGCTCACCCCCGCCCAGCGCCGCATCTGGTTCCTGGAGCAACTGCACCCGGGCACCGCCATGTACCACGAGCCCAAGGCGATCCGCCTGGACGGCCCCCTGGACGTCCAGGCGCTGCAATGGGCGCTGCACCGCGTCGCGGACCGGCACCCGGCCCTGCGCACGGTCTTCGGTGACACGGCCGGTGTCCCGTACCAGGAGATCCGCGACCGTATGCCGCTCGACTGCCCGGTGGAGGACCACACGGGCTCGACGGAGGAGGAGGTCCTGCGGTCGACGCTCGCGGACAACCACGGGCTCGACCTCTCCACGGGCCCGCTGGTCGCGGCCCGCCTGCTTCGCCTCTCCGCGGACCACCACCTGCTCTTCTTCCTGGCCCACCACATCGTGTTCGACTCCTCCTCCACGGCCGTGCTGGCGCGCGACCTGGCCGCGTACTACCGCGCACGCCGGGGCGGAGGAGTGGAACCGCGACCTCTGTCCGAACTGCCGGCGGCCACCCAGCCGGATCCCGCGTCCCTCGACTTCTGGCGACAGCACCTCGGCGACGCACATGACCTGACGCTCCCCACCGACCGCCCCCGCCCGCCGGTCAGGACGGGAGCGGGCGCGAGCCTCACACACGCCCTCGACGCGGAACTCACGGCCGGATTGCGGAAGTTCGCCGCCGGGCACCGCGCCACCCTCTTCATGACGCTGACCGGCGCGATCGGCGCGGTCCTGGGCCGTTTCAGCGGGCAACGGGACGTGGTGATCGGCACCGCTGTAGCCGCCCGCCCCGCGGGCGCGGAAGACCACGTGGGCCTGTTCCTCGACACCGTGCCGCTGCGCCTGGACCTGACCGGCGATCCGGACTTCCCGACGCTGCTGCACCGGGTCCGGGAAAGCAGCACATCGGCGTACGAACACCGCGCTGTCCCCTTCGACGAACTGGTCGGCGCGCTCAACCCGCGTCGCGACCCGGGCCGCAATCCGCTGTTCCAGGTGATGGTGGAGTACGAGAACGAGGGCGAGGCCCTCTTCGACCCGCCCCGCCTGACGGCCGCCCTGCTCGACGTCCCGAGCTCCCGTGCCCCGTTCGACCTCAGCGTCTACCTCACCCACCACGCGGGCGGCGTCCGCTTCATGGTCGAGTACGACACGGCCCTCTTCGACGAGGCCACGGTGCGCCGCTTCGTGGACTACGTCGAACAGGTCCTGCGCCGCGCGCTGGACACACCGGGCGCGCCGCTCGCGGATCTGACCGCACTCACGGCCGCGGACCGCGCGGCCCTGTCCCACCCGGAGCACCCCGGCGAAGGGGCCCCGGCCACTCTGCACGGCCTGTTCGAACAACAGGCCCACCGCACTCCGGACGCCGCGGCGCTGATCAGCGGGGAACAACAGGTCTCCTACGCGGACTTGGACGCGGCGGCCAACCGCCTCGCCCGGCAGCTCCGCACCAGGGGCGCGGCACGCGGAGAACGGGTCGCCGTACTCCTGCCGCGAGGCCCGCACCTGATCACGGCCCTGCTGGCGGTGCTCAAGAGCGGGGCGGCATACCTCCCCCTCGACCCGTCACTCCCCACCCCGCGTCTGTCGCTGCTGCTCGCCGACGGCACACCCGTGCTCCTGCTCACCTCCGGCACCGCGCTCACCGGGCACCCGGACCTCGCGCCGGAACTGCCCGTCCTGCGCATGGAACAGACGGACGACACACTGCCGTCCACCCCCCTCCCGGGCGGAGCGGGCCCGGAGGACCCGGCGTACTGCATTCACACCTCGGGCTCGACCGGCCGCCCGAAGGGCGTCGTCGTACCCCACCGCGGCCCGGCGAACCTGGTCCACGGCCATCTGCGCCGCCACCCCGCGCTCCGCACCCTCCAGTGGACGTCACCGGCGTTCGACGTCAGCGTGCAGGAGATCTTCACGACGCTGGCCTCGGGAGCCGCGCTCGTCCTCGTCGACGACGCCGTACGGCACGACCCCGCGGCGTTGGCGCAGGCGGTACGCCACCACCGGGTACAGCGCATGTTCATGCCCTGCACCCCCCTGAAGTACCTGATGGAGACCGCCCCCCGCCTCCCCTCCCTGCGCGAGCTGTTCTCGGCGGGCGAGGCACTCCAGCTCACGCCCGCCTTCCGCCGCTTCCTCGCCACGCACCCGGACTGCGCGCTCCACAACCAGTACGGCCCCACGGAAACGTCGGTCATCGTCACGTCGCACCGCGTCGACCCGGCCGGCGAGGACTGGCCCCCGATCGGCACACCGGTGCCGGGAGCGCGCATCCTGCTGCTGGACGACTCGGGCCGGCAGGTCCCGGTCGGCGCCGTCGGCGAGATCCACGTAAGCGGGATACCGGTGGCGCACGGCTACCACAACCGCCCCGCCGAGACCGCCGCGGCGTTCCTCGACGACGGCGAGGGCGGGGTGCTGTACCGCACGGGCGACCTGGCCCGCCGGCGCACGGACGGCACGCTGGAGTACCGGGGCCGGGCGGACGACCAGGTCAAGATCCGTGGCTACCGCGTCGAACCGGGCGAGGTCCAGTCGGCGTTGACAGCGCTGAGCGGGGTCCGGGACGCGGCGGTCCTCCCACGCCGGGACCGCCACGGTGACATGGAGCTGGTCGCGTACGTGGTGCCCACCGAACCGACGGCGTCCTGGCATTCCGTGCGCACCGAACTGGTCGCCGAACTGCCGGACCATCTGGTGCCCCGCCGCTGGGTGGCCCTCGACCGCCTCCCGGTGAACGCCTCCGGCAAGCTGGACCGCACGGCCCTGCCGGATCCGGTGGACGAGCCCGCCGAGCCGTCGCAGACCGGGCCGACGACAGCCCTGGAGAAGACGCTGCGCGACCTGTGGGGCGAGGAACTGGGCACGCGGCCGATACCGGTCACCACATCGTTCTTCGAACTCGGCGGCCACTCCCTGAACGCGATCCGGCTGCTGAACCGCATGCGGGAGGAGGCGGACGTCGATCTCACGATGGCCGACTTCTTCCTGGATCCGACGATCCGGGGCATCGCGACACGTCACCGTGTCGTGGACACCGCGCCGATGCCCTCGACCCTGCGCCGCCTGTGGCGGCGCCACCACGCACTCCCCGACCCGAGCGTCTACAACATCGCCCACCGCATGGACCTGAACGGCGACTTGGACCCCGAGATCCTGCACCAGGCCCTCATGGACCTGGTGGCACGCCACCACGCCCTCCGCAGCAGGCCGGTCCGCCGAGCGGACGGACGGTACGAGGTCGAAGCCCTGGCCCACGTCCCCGTGACGCTACCGATCACCGACCTCCGTGCCCACGCCGGCGATGCGGAGCACGTGGACCGCTGGTGCCGCGAGCAGGTCCGCGCCCCGTTCACGCTGGACCAGATCCCTCTCTTCCGCTTCCGCCTGGCCCGTCTCGCCGAGGAGCACTGGGTCATGGTGACGGTCTTCCACCACGCGGTGTGTGACGGCTGGTCCCTGAGCCTCATCAGGCGCGACCTGGAGGAGCTGTACAACGCGCGACGGTCCGGTAAGGCCCCACAACTGCCGGCCACCGTCGCTCAGTTCACGGACTTCGCCCGATCGGAACACTCCCTGCCGGACCACCGCAGGACAGCCCTGGAACACTTCTGGCGCACGGAACTCGACACCATCCCGCTACGCCCGCCCCTCCCCTACGACCACCCGCACCCGGGCAAGCTCTCCGGCCGGGGCGCCCTGCACACCTGGACCATCACCGACGACACACCGGCCCGCCTCACCAGCACGGCAACCCGCCTGGGCACCACGGCCTACACGGTCCTCGCGGCCACGTTCGCCACCTGGCTGGGCGACCTCTGCGGCGAGCGGAACGACATCGTCCTGGCGGCCTCCAGCGCGAACCGCGTCCAGCGGGACCGCTCCGAGATCGTCGGCATCCTGGGCGACGCCGTACTCCTACGGGCCCGGCTGTCCGAAGCGGGAACCTTCCCCGACCTGGTGTCCCAGCTGAGCACCGCCCTCTTCACGGCCCTCGACCACCAGGAACTCCCCCTGACGGACGTGGTGTCCCTGGTCTCGCCCGAGCTGAAGGACGCCCTCTTCCCCACGGTCCTGTTCACAGTGATCACCACGGAGCCCCCGACCCTGAATCTCCAGGAGGTCTCCACCACCATCCGCGCCCTCCCCGTCCAGGGCGTGGCCCGCAACGAGCTCTACGTCGTGATCGCCCCCGAGGCCGACACGATCACGGTCACCTTCGAGTACTCGACGGACCTGTTCACCCACGAGACGGTCGAGGCGTGGGCCAGGTCCTTCACCGAGGCGCTGAGGTCCGCGGTGGACTCGGGAGCTTGATCGCTGCCTTCACAGCGCGTCCACCGCGCTCACCTTCCACCCGTCGCCCGTGCGGTCCATCGTCATCCGCACCCGGTTCTGGTCCACGCGGGAACCCGTTACCTGGGTGCTCTCGGTGACCTGGTTGACGAAGAGCAGGACCACGACCTTGTCGGGGGAGGCCGAGACGACGGAGGCGGCGGGGGCGCTGCCGGAGCCGGGGGCGGCGACCCTTGCCTTCACCACGCCGTGGTACTTCTCGGCCGTCGGGGCGACCACGGTCTTCGTGGTCTTGCCGTACTCGTCCCGGAAGTCGCCGGTCAGGTGGGCGCGGGCCCTCGAGAAGTCCTTGTCCAGGTGGCGGTAGTCGTACGACAGGACGATCGGGGCCGCTTTCCGCGCGGCCGCGAGCGCCTCGGTCCGGGCGGTCTCCGTCAGGCGGCCGTCGCGGTACTGCCATCCCAGGGCGGCGAGCGCGACCAGGCCGACGACGAGCAGGACGGCCAGGACCGAGGTGAGCAGCCTCCGACGGCCGCCGGGGCCGGGCTCGCTCCGCTCTTCCGGCCCGTCCTCCTCGAACGACTCCGGCGACGGCTCCGGCGGGTCGTCCCAGCCGTCCTTCGGGGCCTCGATGAGGACGGTGCGTCCGGCGAACGGCCGGTCGGCCCGGCGCGGCGACTCCTCGTCGCCGGCCGTCGCCTCGCCCGCTTCGCGGTGGCCGCGTTCGGCGCGCTTCGCCGCCGCGCGGGCGGCCGCCGTCATGGTGCGGCGGGTGCCGGGACCGGGGGCGCGGCCGGTGGTCGTCTTCGGCATGCTGGTACTCCTCGTACTCCTCGTCGGTGCTTGTCGGTCGGCGGATCGGCCCGTGAATCAGCCGACGAACTCGACGTCGGACGTCAGCCAGCGGCCGTCCTTGTGTACGAGGTCGAGCTGGAGCCGGTACGTGCGCGCCTCTCCCTCGGGCACGGCGGTGTTGGTCACCTTGCTGTCGGCGACCACCAGCACACGGGCCGAGTTCTCGTCGGAGCGGACGATGCCCGCCTCCAGGACCTGGCCTTCCGACACGGACTTGTTCTGCGCCACCAGCTTCGTCAACTGGTCGGTCTGTGCGGTGAACTGCTTCTTGAAGTCGCCGGTCGCGCCCGCCAGTACGTTCGCGCTGTCGCGGCCGTAGTGCCGGTAGTCGAGGGAGGTGAAGTTCAGCGCCGACTGGCGGGCCGCGGCCAGGACGCCCTGGCGTCGTTGGTCCGCCTCGCGCTGTTCGTAGAGGCCGAGGGTCAGCCAGAGTGACAGTGCTGTGGTGATGACGGTCGCCGCGACGAGTCCCGCCGTCATCACTCCGGGGCGCACCGGCCTCATGCCATGGGGCCAACGAGCAGCCATTGCCACGACTCCTTTCCGAACACGGCCTGCTGGCCGCCCGTCGAGCCGATCTCGACGTTGCTTCCGTCCGGGCCGGTGGTGGTGCCGGTCTCCGGGTCGTACGGGGTGACGTACGTCGCCTGGTTCGCGCCGCGGTCGGCGGTCGACGCGCCCGGGGCGTTCTGCGCGCCCCGTACCGACGACTCGCTGCCGCGCGGGAGCGTGCAGCGGGCGCCGGTGTTCGCCTCGCGTGTGCTGGTGTCCGCGGGGTCGCGGCGTGCCGTGCCGTACCCCTGGGTGCAGGCCGGCGGGTCGTCGGCGTTCAGGACCAGGCCGAAGTGGGTGGTGCCGTCGCCCGGGACGACCGTGTAGCTGCCCTCGACCATCAGCGGGAAGGTGACCAGGGCCTGCTCCACGCCGGGGAGGCGGGCCAGCGTGACCTGGCCGCCGCTGATCAGGTTGGCCAGCAGGACCGACAGCTGCGGCCCGGTCGACTTCAGCAGCGAGTTCAGCTCCTGCGCCGCCGGCCTCGCGTTGCCGATCAGCTTGCGCAGGTCCCCGTCGCTGGTCTTCAACTGAGCCGAGAGTGCCGCCAGATCGCGCGCGAACGACTTGATCGACGAGCCCTGGTCGGCCTGCGTCTTCAGGACCTTCCGCGAGTCCTCGATCAGGGCGATCGTCTCCGGCAGCGCCTCGGACGCCGACCCGACCAGGGTGTTGCCCGAGTCCACCAGGCGACTCAGATTCGGGCCGGTGCCGGCGAAAGCCTTGCCCAACTCGTCGACCGTGACCCGTAGGTCGTCCTTGCCGACCGAGTTCACCAGGCGGTCCAGGCTGAGGACCATGTCCGTCGTCGACAGCGGCACCCGCGTGCTCTCGCGCGGGATCGAACTGCCGTTCAGCAGGTACGGGCCGTGGGAGGTGCGGGGCTGAAGGTCGACGTACTGCTCGCCCACCGCCGAACGGTTCGCCACCACTGCCAGCGTGTCCGCCGGGATGCGCGGCGCCCCGTCCTCGATGTCGAGCGTGACCGAGACCCCGTCCGGGCCGGCCAGGCGCAGTGCGCCGACCTTGCCCACCGGCACCCCGCGATACGTGACCTCGGCGCCGGGGAAGACACCCCCGGAGTCGGCGAAGTCGGCCCGCACGGTGTAGCCGCGGTCCAGGACCTCGTCCACCAGGCCCGTGTACTCGGCGCCGACGTACGACACACCTACGGCGGTGAGGGTGGCGAAGGCGATCAGTTGCGCCTTGACCGTGCGGGTGATCACGGCTGGACCCCCTTCAGCATCAGCTCGGCGAGTTCGAGGTTGATCCCCTCGGGCCAGCCGCCCCCGGTGCGGGAGCCGCTGGAGCCGTAGTCGGCGGTGCACACCGGCGGGCACAGCGGGTCGTCGCCGCCCGAGGGGGCCGACGGGGACGACGGCAGGTTCGGTCTGCTCGGCAGTGCGGTGGGCGTCGGCGCGCCCGGCACGTCCGGCCCGTCCGGGAGGTCCGGTACGTCCGGCAGGTCCGGGGGCTCGGGAAGCTCGGGTACCTGAGTGTCCCCGCCGTTCCCGCCTCCCGGTTCGTCCGTCAGGTTGCCGTAGATGCCGGCCAGATCGAGGTCCGCCGTGATGTGCAGGTTGACGTAGTCACCCTTGATGGCGTCCACCACGTTGCGCGGGAACGGGTAGGTCGTCAGCAGCTCCAGGGAGTTGGGCAGGTCGCTGCCCGCCTTGTTGAGCTGTCGCAGGATCGGCCGCAGCTGCTTGAGGTTGGCGACCGTGTCGTCGTGCGAGGCGTTGACCACCTTGGTGCCGGTCTTGCCCAGCTTGGACAGGGCGGTGAGCATCCTCGTCAGGTCGCGGCGCTGGTCGGCCAGGACCTTCAGGGCGGGCGGCATCGTGTCGACGGCCTCGGCGATCGTCGTCTTCTCCTTGCCCAGCCGTTTGGCCAGCCGGTCCACGGCCTTCAGCGCGCGGACGATGTCCTGGCGCTGGTCGTCCAGGCCGCCGATGAAGGTGTCGAGCTCCTTGAGCAGGGACTTGACCCGGTTCTCCCGGCCCTCCAGGGCCTTGTTCAGCTCCGTGGTGATCGTCTTGAGCTGGGCCACGCCGCCGCCGTTGAGGAGGGCGGACAGCGCGGACAGCACCTCCTCGACCTCCGGGTTGCGGCCGCTGCGGGACAGAGGGATCACATCACCCTCGCCGAGCCGGCCGACCGGCGTGTTGTCCAGCGGCCTGGACAGCGCCACGTACTTCTCGCCGAGCATGCTGGTCTGCCGCAGCCCGGCGATGGCGTTGGCGGGCAGTTTCACCGAGTCGGCGACCCGGAGGCGGACCCTCGCGTGCCAGCCCTGGAGCTCCACCTTCTCCACCGCGCCCACGGTGACGTTGTCGACCTTGACCGCCGACTGCGGCACCAGGTCCAGGACGTCGCGGAACTCGACGGTGACGTGGTAGGCGTGGCCGTCGGCGGCGGCTCCGCCGGGGAGCGGGACGTCGTACCAGCCGTTGAACTCGCAGCCGGACAGGAGCAGCGTCCCGACGGCCGCCCAGGCGACGGCCCCGCCCTTGCGCAGTGGCCTCATGCGCTCGCCCCCAGGATTCCGCCGAGGGTGCGGTCGACCGTGCCGGTGGCCGCGGTGCCCTGGGGCACTTCGGGCAGGGAGTCGAAGAGGTCCCTCAGGTCCTTGCAGTCGGTCTTCTCCCCGGTCGTCTTCAGGATCGAGCACAGCAGCGACGCCGGATCCTGCGGATGGTCGGGGTTGTTGCGGGTGTCGAGGGTGCCCGCGGAGGGGTTGTAGGCGTTGTTCAGGTTCGACATGCCCGTCGGCGCGACCTCCAACAGCTCCTCCAGCGCCGCACGTTGCGTGACGAGTACCTTGGTCACCTTGCTCAGGCCCGCCACGTTCGAGGTCAGCGACTTCTTGTTCTTCTTCACGAAGTCGGACACGTCACCGAGCGCCGTGCCGAGGTTCTTCAGCGCGGCCGCCAGGTCCTTGCGCTCGCCCGCGAGTTGCTCGGCGACCTTGGCGAGGCTGCTGTTGAACGACCGCACGCTCTTGTCGTCCGCCGCCAGCGCCGCCGTGAACACCTGAAGGTTGCGGACCGTGCCGAACAGGTCCGTGCGGCCGTCGGAGAGAGTCGTGACCGCCCCCGAGAGGTCCTCCACCATCTGGTGGAGGTTCTCGCCCTGGCCGTCGAGGTTGTCGGCGCTGACGCCGAGCAACCGCGACAGGGCGCCGTCCTTGTTGGCGCCCTGGGGGCCGAGCGCCTCGGCCGTGGTGTGCAGGCTGTCGAAGACGCGGTCCAGTTCGACCGGTACGGCCGTACGCGACTCGGGGATCTCGTCCCCGTCCCGCAGCACCGGACCACTCCGGTACACCGGCAGCAGCTGAACGTAACGGTCGCTGACCACCGAGGAGTTGATGATGGCGGCCTGCGCGTCCGCCGGGACCTTGCGGTCCGCGTCGTACTCCAGCTCCACCCGCACCCGGCCGCCCTCCGGCGTGATCTTCTTGACCTCGCCGATCCGCACGCCCAGCACGCGGACGTCCGAGCCGGGGTAGATGCCGACGGTGCGTGGGAAGTACGCCGTGACGCGGGCCGGCTCGGTCCGCGGCCACAGCACGTAGGTGAGCGCGGCGATCAGGGCCAGGGCGGTCAGCACGGCCAGACTCTTCTTCCAGCGGTTGTTCACTGCCCGCCTCCCGTCCGCGGTACCACCGGGGCGGCGACCAGGTTCTGGACGTAGGAGTCGAACCAGCGGCCGTTGCCCAGGGTGTTGGTGAAGACCCGCACGTAGGGGGCGAGGAGCTTGATGCTCCGGTCCAGGCTGGATTGGTTGCGTTCGAGCATCTTCACCACGGTGTTGAGGCCCTTGAGCGCGGGCCCGATCTCCTTCTCGTTGTCCTGGACCAGGCCGGAGAGCTGGATGCCGAGCGCGGCGGAGGTCTTCAGCAGCTTGTGGATCGCCGTACGCCGCTTGCTGATCTCCTTGAACAGCTTGTCGCCGTCCTCGACCAGGGCGGTGAAGTCGCTCGACCGGTCGGCGAGGACGCCCGTCACGCCGTTCGCGTGGTCGAGGAGCTCCTTGAGGGCCTTGTCGCGCGAGGCCACCGTCCGGGAGATCCGCGACAGGCCCTTGATGGACGCCCGTACTTCGGAAGGGGAGTCCTCGAAGGTCGTCGAGATGGTGTCCAGCGCCTTCGCCAGCCGGTCGGTGTCGACCTTCTCCGTCGTGGTGGTGAGATCGCTGAACGCCTGCACGACGTCGTACGCGGAGACGGTCCGCTTCAGCGGGATCTCGCTGCCGGGCTCCAACTGGCCCCGCCCCTCGGGGTGCAGGGCGAGGTACTTCGCGCCGAGGATCGTCTTGACCCGGATCGACGCGCCGGTCTCGGTGCCGAACCCCGGCTCGCCCTTGATCTTGAAGGTGACCTTGACGTGGTCGCCGTCCAGGTCGACCTCCTCGACCTTGCCGACCTTGACCCCGGCGATCCGCACCTCGTCACCCGGCTTGAGACCGCCCGCCTCCGCGAAGGCGGCGCTGTACGTCTCGCCGTCGCCGATCACCGGCAGGCGGTCGGCGTTGAACGCGGCCACGGTCAGCAGCGCGAGGACGGTGAGTCCGACGGCACCGATGACGACGGGGTTTCGATCGCGGAAGGGGCCGAGGTGCGGGCGGCTGAGCCGTATCCTCGGCAGCTTCGGCGGCTCGACACGGACCTTGATCAGCGGTTGCGGGCGCGGCTTGCGGCGCGGCATGAGCCGTACCTTCGGCAGTCGCACGCGAGGCAGCTTCGGCGGCTCCACCCGCACCTTGAACAGCGGCTCCGGACGCTTCCCGCGGCTCATGCCCCACACCTCGCCCTCGCCACGTGCATCTCGGGCGTGAGCACCTGCTTCGTCTTCGGCAGCACGATCCGGCCGTCGAAGTCGCACAGGTAGAAGTTGAACCACGAGCCGTAGGACGCCGTCCCCGTGAGCTCGTTGAGCTTGTTCGGCAGCCTCTTCAGCACGCCCTCCACGGTCTTCTCGTTGTCGTTCAGCGTCCCGGTGAGGTCGGTCAGTTCCGCGATGTCGTCCTTCAGCGGCGGACGCGCGTCCTTCAGCAGGCCCGAGGTGGCCTCCGTCAGATCGCCGATGCTCACCAGCGACTCCCCGATGGGCTTGCGGTCGGCGGACAGGCCCGAGATGACCCGGCGCAGCTGCTTGAGCAGTCCGGAGAAGCGGGCGCCGCGCTTGTCGAGCGTCTTCAGCACGGTGTTGAGGTTGTCGATCACCGAGCCGATCAGCTTGTCGCGGCCGGCCAGCGTCGTGGTGAGCGACGCCGTGTGCGTCAGCAGGCTGTTGACGGTGCCGCCCTCGCCCTGGAGGGTCTTGATGATCTCGGTGGCGAGCTGGTTGACGTCGTTCGGGCTGAGCGCGGCGAACAGCGGCTTGAAGCCGTTCAGCAGCGCGTTCAGGTCGAGGGCGGGCTGGGTGCGCGCGAGCGGGATCGTGCCGCCGGGGCGCAGCCGGGTGCCGTCGCCGGCGCCCTCGGTCAGCGCGACGTACCGCTGCCCGACCAGGTTGCGGTAGCGGATGACGGCGCCCGTGCTGGTGAGCAGCGGCCGGTCCTGGCTGACCGTGAAGGTGACCTCGGCCAGCGTCCGGTCCTTGATCCGGATGCCCTCGACCTCGCCGACCCGCACTCCGGCCACCCGGATGTCGTCACCCTTCTCCAGGCCGGTGACGTCGCTGAAGACCGCGCGGTACTCGTGCGCGGGGGTGAAGGAGATGTTCACGATGGTGGCGGCGAGCAGGGCCGTCGCCAGCACCGTCACGAGCGCGAAGAGACTGAACTTGATCAGCGGGGCGGCGGTCTGCCGGGCTCCTGTGGTGCTCATGCGACGCTCACCGCCGTCCCGCGCGCCATCGGCCCGAACAGCAGCGTCGCGACCGGCGGCACCTCGTCCGCGGGCACGCCCAGCACCGGCGCCACGAGCGAGCCGACGGCCCGCTGCTCGGCCCGGGTGGCGGAGACTCCGTGCGGACCCGAGGAGGCGCTCCCCGGCTTCGAACCGTCGTCGAGGCGGGCCCCGGGTGCCGGCACCGGAGGGTGCGGCAGGTCACGGCAGTCGGGACCGGACCGCTCGCCGTAGCGCGGTTCCTCACCCGGTTCGTACGCGCCCTGCGGCCGTACGACC
This sequence comes from Streptomyces sp. NPDC052064, assembly GCF_055585925.1. Lineage (NCBI taxonomy): Bacteria > Bacillati > Actinomycetota > Actinomycetes > Kitasatosporales > Streptomycetaceae > Streptomyces > Streptomyces sp. NPDC052064. Next base: position 72,511 of record NZ_JBVJJE010000003.1, on the reverse strand, counting down.
TCCAGCGTGATGTGCATCTTGCCGCCCCGGAACGCCTCCTCGGACACCTTCTCCTGCCGGACGAGGCCGGCCAGCAGGCAGGGGTACTGCGGGGAGTAGCGGGCGAACAGCTCCAACGTGGGGCGGGAGACCCGGCCGAGGGTGATCAGCCGGTCGCCGTTCGCGTCGAGGAAGTCCTCCGCGGTGCCCGCGACGGTGGCCGTGCTCTTCAGCGCCGCTGCCAGCTGGTCCTTCTTCTCGACGATCGTGCGGCTGGTGGTGACGGTGTTGCGCAGGATCTCCATCAGGTCGGGCGCCGCGTCGCCGTAGACCTCGGCGACGTCGGCGAAGCGTGCGATGTCCTCTTTCAGGGACGGCAGGTGCGGGTTGAGGCGGCGCAGGTAGGCCTCCAGTCGCGTGAGGTTGTCGCCGATCCGGTCGCCGCGGCCCTCCAGGGCGGTGGCGAACGCGGAGAGCGTGGCGTTGAGCTTGCCGGGCTGCACGGTCCGCAGCAGCGGCAGCAGGTCGTTCATCAGCTGCTGGACCTCGATGCCGACGCGGGTGCGGTCCTGGGTGATGACGTCACCGGCGCGGATGGGGCGAGCTGACGAGGACCCGGCACCAGCGGGCGGGACCAGGTCGACGTACTTCTCGCCGAACAGCGTCTTGGGCAGCAGGCGCGCGTGCACGTCGGACGGGATGTGGGCGACATGCTCCGGCTTGAGCGCGATGTCGAGCGTCGCCTTCGTACCGTCGGCCCGCACCTCGCGCACCTCGCCGACCAGCAGCCCGCGCAGCTTGACGTCGGCCCTCGGATCGAGCTGGTTGCCGAGGCTGTCGGCCTCCAGCGTGATCCGCACGACCGGCGTGAACGCCTGCTGGTAGACAGCGACGGACAGGGACAGCAGCAACGCGAGCACGGCGATGAAGACGACACCGTACAACCGCAGTCTCAGCACCCTCATACGGCGGCTCACCCCGCGATCCGTACGGTCGTGCTGGCGCCCCAGATCGCCAGCGACAGGAAGAAGTCCAGGACGTTGATCGCCACGATCGAGGTCCGCACCGCGCGGCCCACCGCGACGCCGACGCCCGCCGGGCCGCCGCTCGCGTAGTAGCCGTAGAAGCAGTGCACCAGGATGATCAGGACGGCGAAGACCAGCACCTTCCCGAAGGACCACAGGACGTCCACCGGTGGCAGGTACTGCTGGAAGTAGTGGTCGTACGTGCCCGCCGACTGCCCGTAGTAGCCGGTGGTGATGGTGCGGGCGGCCAGGTACGAGGACAGCAGGCCGATCACGTACAGCGGGATCACCGCGACGAACCCGGCGATCATCCGGGTCGTCACCAGGAACGGCAGCGAGGGCACGCCCATCACTTCGAGCGCGTCGGTCTCCTCGCTGATCCGCATCGCGCCGAGCTGGGCGGTGAACCCGGCGCCGACGGTCGCGGAGAGCGCGAGCCCGGCCACCAGCGGGGCGATCTCGCGGGTGTTGAAGTACGCCGAGAGGAACGCGACGAAGTTGGAGGTGCCGAGCTGGTTGAGCGCGGCGTACCCCTGCAACCCCACTTCCGTGCCGGTGAAGAACGACAGGAAGGCGATCACCCCGACCGTGCCGCCCACGACGGCGAGCGCTCCCCGGCCGAAGCTCACCTCGGCGAGCAGCCGCAGGATCTCCTTCTTGTAGCGGCGCAGGGTGCGCCCGGTCCACGCCAACGAGCGGCCGTAGAAGGAGAGTTGTGTGCCCAGCGCCTCGAGGGACTTCAGTGGGCGGTCGATGAGTCTCATCGGCTAACCCCTCTGGGGGACGACCTGGAAGTACACGGCGGTCATCACGAAGTTGGTCACGAACAGCAACATGAAGGTGATCACCACCGACTGGTTCACGGCGTCTCCCACACCCTTGGGTCCGCCTTTCGCGGTCAGCCCCTTGTAGGAGGCGACGATCCCGGCGATCGCGCCGAACACCAGCGCCTTGACCTCGGCTGCCCACAGGTCGGAGAGCTGGGCGAGGGTGGTGAAGGAGGCGAGGTAGGCGCCGGGAGTGCCGTTCTGCAGGACGACGTTGAAGAAATAGCCGCCCGCCACGCCGACCACCGACACCAGGCCGTTGAGCAGCACCGCGACCAGCATCGACGCCAGCACGCGGGGGACGACCAGCCGGTGGATGGGGTCGATGCCCAGTACCTGCATCGCGTCGATCTCGTCGCGGATCTTCCGCGCCCCGAGGTCGGCGCAGATCGCCGTGCCGCCGGCGCCCGCGATCAGCAGCGCGGTGACGATCGGCGAGGCCTCGCGCAGCACGGCGAGCACGGAGGCGGCCCCGGAGAAGGACTGGGCGCCCAGCTGCCGGGTCAGGCTGCCGATCTGGAGCGCGATGACCGCCCCGAAGGGGATGGAGACCAGGGCTGTCGGCAGGATGGTGACGCTCGCGACGAACCACGTCTGCTGGATGAACTCCCGCGCCTGGAAGGGCCGTCGGGGGATCGTCCGGACGACGTCCAGCGCCATCGCGAAGAGGCTGCCCGAGTGCCGCAGCGCTCCGACCGGTGACAGGCTCATGCGCCGGCCACCTCCTTCTGATGGAGCTGGGCCTCGCGCCGTGCGATCGCCTGCCAGCGGGGCGGCCGGGTGATGCCCGGTCCCGGCAGGAGGCGCGGAGCCAGCTCCTGACCGCGCACGCCGTCGTCGACCTGCGCGAGCTCCTGTTCGACCTGGGCGGCGTCCTTCTCCTCCGCCATGCCGATCGGGCCCTGCATCCGGCCGTTCAGGAACTGCCGTACGACGGGTTCGTCGCTGGTCAGCAGCTCTTCGCGCGGCCCGAACATCACCAGCTCGCGGCGGAACAGCAGCCCGATGTTGTCCGGCACCTGGCGGGCCGAGGCGATGTCGTGCGTGACGATCAGGAAGGTCGCGTCGATCTGGGCGTTGAGATCGACGATCAGCTGGTTGAGGTAGGCGACGCGGACCGGGTCGAGGCCCGAGTCGGGTTCGTCGAAGAGGATGATCTCCGGGTCGAGGACGAGGGCCCGGGCCAGCCCGGCGCGCTTGCGCATGCCGCCGGAGATCTCGCCGGGCAGCTTTCCCTCCGCGCCGATCAGCCCGACCATGTCCATCTTGTCCAGCACGATGCGCCGGATCTCGCTCTCGGACTTACGGGTGTGCTCGCGCAGCGGGAAGGCGATGTTGTCGTACAGGTTCATCGAGCCGAACAGCGCGCCGTCCTGGAACAGCACGCCGAACAGCTTGCGCACCTCGTACAGGTCGTGCTCGCGGAGCTTCGTGATGTCCCGGCCCTGGATCGTGATGGAGCCGCGTTCCGGCTTGAGCAGGCCGACGAGCGTCTTGAGGAACACCGACTTGCCCGTGCCGGAGGGGCCGAGCATGACCGAGACCTCCCCGGCGGGCAGCGTCAGCGAGACGTCCTGCCAGATGACCTGGTGACCGAAGGACTTGGTCAGCCCTTCCACACAGATCTCGACACCCATCCGGTCCACCCTTCAGCCCATGGAGCAGCTCCGACATCTGCTCTACGGGGAGGGGCGGGGCGTCCGTCGCTCGAGTGGCGGATTTTTTTCGGGCGGGTTTCCGGGCGTGTTTCCGGGCGCTACGGAAGCGGGCTCGGTGTGGGCACGGGGAGTGAGGCGGACGGTGCGTCGGGAGCCTCCGGAGCTTCCGGGACCGCCGTGTCCGTCGGCACGGCGGAGGGCTCCACCGGCAGGTCGGGAACGTCGGGCTTCGGGACGTCGGGCTTCGGGACGTCGGGCACCTGCGGGATCTCCGGCGTGGACAGCACGGGCAGCGGCGACACCGTGACCTCGGGAACGTCCGGGACCTCCGGCAGTGAGGGCACGGACAGTGGGAGGAATGATTCACCGGCGGGGGATTCGACCGCTCCGCGCTCGGCTGCCGAAGCCCCGGACTCAGTCCCCCGAGGCGTACCGCCCCCGCCACCGCCGTCCGGCCGCAGCGTCTCCGCGTCCGGCGAGGCGACCGCGGGCCGAGGCGCCGTACCGCCCCCGCCCCCGCCTCCGCTGCCGTCGAGGGCGTACGGCAGCACGAACCCCGCCACCACCAGGGACGCCGTCGAGGCGACCGCCACGGCCTGTACCCTGCCGACTCCGCGCGGCCGTCCCCACCCGATCAGGAACAGCGCGACCCCGAACGTGGCAGCCAGCGACTGCCGCAGCGTCCGCCGGGCCCGGGCCAGCAACGACTCGACGGTCCGGTAGCTCAGCCCCATCCGGACGGCGACCTGGCCGACGTCCAGGTCCTCCGACTTCAGCCGCAGCGCCTCGGCCTGCCGCGCGGGCAGCTCACCACTGCGCACCGCCAGCCACTTCGCCTCGGCCCGGTCGCACACCGCCTCCTCGACGGGCACCGGACCGGGGGCGATGAGCGTCGGGCTGGTACGCACCTCGGCCTCGCGGTTCACCTGCCGGTAGCGGTCGACGCACAGCCGCATCGTCACCGTCGTCAGCCAGGCCGCGAGCCGCTCCTCGTCCAGGTCGGGCCGCTCGGCGGCGCGCAGCATCGCCTCGTGCACCGCGTCCTCGGCGTCCTCCGGGCTCATCGACCTGCGCCGGGCCACCTTGAGCAAGTGCTCGCGGTGGCTCCACATGCGCCGCCACCGCTCTTCGGCCGCGTGCACCTCCGCAGGTATCTCTGCGGGCATGTCCGCAGGCATGTCCGTCGCCATGAGGACCCCTTCGCGCTCACCCGCCGGTCTCGTGCTGTCCGGCGGGTGGCGACATTACCGCCGAGTATCGGCGGTTGTGGAGGGGGAGACGGTCATCGAGTCCGCGCTGTTACTGGTCAGTGAGGCGCCGCTGGGCAGCAGGTCGTCGCCGGGGAGCTCGATGTCCGGGTCGGGGACGGGGAGTTGACGCTCCTGCGGCTTCCCGGGGTCGGGGGCCGGGCGGGTTCTGGCCGGGGCCGGGGAGGCGGGGGGCGACGGGATGCGGGAAGGCGGGGTGCTCGGGCGGGCGGAGGGAGCCGGCGAGGCCTCCTTCGGCTTCGAGGGAGACCGCGACGGCTCGGGGCGGGCGGAGGGCGCGACGGTGCTGTCCGGTACCACCCGGTGCCCTCCCAGGAAGTACGTGTACCAGGCCCGGACCGTGCGCAGATACGCCGCCGAGTGGTTGTAGCCGAGGATCGCCCGGTCCAGCTGGGCGGGGTCCGACAGGTCCCGGCCGCCCGCGCACAGGTAGCGTCCGGCGGCGAGTGCCGCGTCGAGGACGTTGTTCGGGTCCCTGCGCCCGTCGCCGTTGCCGTCCGCGCCCCAGCGGGCCCAGGTGGACGGGATGAACTGCATCGGCCCGACCGCGCGGTCGTACGCCGTGTCCCCGTCGTGGGCGCCGCCGTCGGTGTCCCGGATCAGCGCGAAGGCCACGCCGTCCAGCCGCGGCCCGAGGATCGGCGCCACGGTCGTACCGTCCGACGTCACCCTGCCGCCCCGCGCCTGCCCCGACTCCACCTGCCCGATCGCCGCCAGCAGCTGCCAGCGCAGCCGACAGCCGGGCGCCTCGCGCGCGAGCCGCTCCTCGGCCCGCCGATAGGCGGCGAACACACTCGCCGGCAGCGCGCCGCCCACCTCCTCCACCGCCGCCCCGCCGCCCGCGCGCTTCCCGGTCCGCAGCGGCGGAAACTCGGTGCGGTACGGGGCGTCGCCGGACACGCTCGGTCCGTCCTCGGCAGGTGCCTGACCGGGCGCCGGTGCGGAGGCCCGCGCAGGGACCGCCCCCGGCGCCTGTGACGCGGTGAGCGCCGCCATCGCCGCCACCGCGGCCGCCACACCTCTGACACGTTTGCCCCTGTGCCCTGCCACGTCCGGCTCCCCTCCCTGTGAGCTGTCTGTCGTCTGCTCTACGGGGGAGGGGGGCGGGTCCGTCGCGGGAGTTGCGCAAGGCGAGCCGGATTCCGGCGAGCGTGGCCGGCACCGCCGTGCCGAGCGGCAGGCGAAGCCGGTGATCGCCCGCCACCAGTGGGAGCCGGTGCACGGCTCCCGGCCGGTCCGCAGCGTCTCGCCCGGCGGCCACGCCGCACATCAGATGGGCGCCGGCCGGCCGGCCGAAGCAGCGGCAGCCGGAAGCCGCTGTACGTCCTGGAGCCTGGCTGCCCTGATGAGAACTACGACCTCATCGAATGGGCAGAGCATCAGGCCGAAGACCTGGAAGATCAGTGGGAATTCGAAAAAAGCCTGCGGAACTGGAAGTCGAGGGGTCCAGAGTCATCCCATGGGCGACCACGGACAACGGAGAATTCCTCTACTGGCTTGTTCGGCCTGGCCGCGAGCCGGACCAGTGGACTGTCATGGTGAACGAGGCGCGCGGCGACCGCTGGGAGCATTTCCCCGTATCCTGCACGCAATTCCTCGCCTCTTCCCTCGACCGAGAGCTGCATTCGAGCATCCTCTCGTCCATGTTCCCCCGCGCTTCGCATGAATTCCGACAGCTGGGTGCGGTATGACGAGGCGGCGCGCAAGTGGATTTGATGAACACGCTGGGGGCTGACGGACGGACAAGGAGTATTCCTCTGCGGCAAGCATGCCGTCCGTCTGGCACGCGAGACCGGCAGCGACGGTGACGAGCGCTCCACGGACAAGGTCTCCCAGTTGGCGCGCAAGACGGCCGATGACGCCGACTTGCGCGGGGCTTCGCCGCCTTCTGGCCAGTCGCTTCCAGCAGCACAGGGCTGCGGCGAGGCCGAGCAAGGCCTGGTAGTTGCGAGAGTGGCGTTCGTAGCGGGGGGCTGAGCCGGCGGTAGCCGGACAACCACTAGATCGTCCGCTCGATCACCCACCTGCGGCGGCCCGACCGTTCGCGGGACTCGATGCCATTCCCGACGCCCCCTGGCAGTCCATGCCCCGCCGGCACTGCCGTGGGAGCACCCACGGCTCGCCTACTGAGCCGCCTTCGGGATTCGAACCCGAGACCTAAGCGTTACGAGTACACCGGTGCCCAGACCTCCACCACTCCACCGCAGACCGCGTCCTACCTCACGGCAGTTGCAGAGCCGCAGGCAGATCAACAACGCTGTGTCCGATCAATCCGAACCAGCTGAGAGGCGTCGCCCGCTCCTCTGCTCCTGGGACTTCTCAGGGACTTCCAGCGCTGTCTGAGGGACTTCCGAGGGACTTTTCGCGGCCTAACGCGGCAAGCCCCTGAAAGATCGGAAAGAACCTCCGACGCAGGTCAGAGGCCCTTTCCGAGGCAAAGCCGCAGGTGGCGGCAGACGAGTCGGGCTGTACGCCGGGTTCTGTTCCGAGGGGTCCTCACGGGCCCTTCGGCGACGGCCATCCATCTAGGGCCGGCGTTGCCACCGGCCTCGTGCGGTCTACCCGCGGACTCGGGCGGGCAGCCCTCGATCGTCCGCGCAGGAGCACCCATTCTTTCGAAGAGGCGCTCCCTCTTGACCTTGCTCCGGGTGGGGTTTACCTAGCTGCCTGAGTCACCCCAGGCACTGGTGGTCTCTTACACCACCGTTTCACCCTTACCGAGGGCCGGAGCCCTCGGCGGTTTGCTTTCTGTGGCACTGTCCCGCGGGTCACCCCGGGTGGCCGTTAGCCACCACCCTGCCCTGTGGAGCCCGGACGTTCCTCGGGGAGCTCCCCGTCAGGGGGACTCCACGCGGCCGTCCGCCCGGCTCGTCTGCCGTGTCGACCATGGTACCCGGCGGATCTCCCGTTTCGGCGCCGCGGCCGTGGCCAGCACCGAGCCCGCCAGGATCAGGGTGAAGGCGACGCCGATGCCGAGGGTCAGCTCCTCGTCCAGGAAAAGGGCGCCCGCGGCGACGGCGACCGCCGGGTTGACGTAGGTGATCACGCCGGCCCGGGTCGGGCCGATCTCCTTGATCAGCTCCAGGAAGGCCACGAACGCGATGGCGGTGCAGACGATGCCGAGGCCGGCGAGGGCGGCCAGGACCTCGGCCGAGGGCATGGTGGCGGGCCGGGTCAGGTAAGCGGCTGGGGCGTAGACGACGGCGGCGAGCGTGAGGCAGGGGGTGATCAGCTGGAGGGTCGGGACGTCCTTGAGATGCCGGGCGGCTATCAGCGGGGCGGTGGCATAGCCGACGACCGTCACCAGCACCTCGGCCAGGGAGCGGGCATCGCCGCCGGTGAGGTGGGGCAGGGTGAGGACGGTGACGCCCGCGAGACCGAGGGCGAGTCCGGCGACACGACGGGCGCCCACGCGTTCCTCGGCGCCGAAGAAGCGGGCCAGGATGAGGGCGACGATCGGCACGCCCGCGATGAGGAGTCCGGCGGTGGAGCTGGACAGATGGCGTTCGGCGTCGGTCAGGGTCCACCAGGGGCCGATGATCTCGATGACGGCGAAGGCCAGCATCGGCTTCCAGTGGGTCCGGACGGTACGGCCGAGGCCGCCCTGGCGGAGCGCGAAGGGGAGCAGGAGCGCGGCGCCCAGCGCGCAGCGCGTGAACACCACCATGGACGGGGACACGGCGTCCACCGCCACCTTGATCATCAGGTAGGGGACGCCCCAGACCACTCCCATCAGGGAGAACAGGAACCAGCCGCGTGCAGTCATACGGCGAGTCTCGGTCCCCTCACCCCGCCGCGTCTTGAACGCTGTTGCGGTACGCCGCCGGGGTCACGCCCAGCACCCGGCGGAACCAGCGGGTGAGGTGCGCCTGGTCGGCGAAGCCGACGAGGCCCGCGACCTCGGCGGGGCGCAGGCCGGTTTCCAGGAGGCCGCGGGCCCTGGCCACACGGTGCTGGGCGAGCCAGGCGTAGGGCGGCACACCCATCGTCGTACGGAAGGCGCGCAGCAGCTGGTAGCGGGACAGGCCCAGGTCGGTGGCGAGGTCGGCCAGGGAGGGGGGTTCCAGCAGCTCGTCCGCGAGGCGGTCGCGCACGGCCCGCGCGATGTGGCCGGTGCCGGGCACGGTGTCCTCGCTCGCCCGGGCCGTGGAGTGCCGGCGGGCCAGGGCTGTGAGCAGCCAGGGCAGTCGGGACTCGGCCTCCAGGGGGTCGGGGCAGGCGCTGATGTCGGTGTGGGCGGCGCGAAGGGCGGTGGCCAGTTCGGGGTCGTGCAGGACGGGGTCGCGGAAGTGCGGGGTGCAGCCGAGCGTGCCGTCGGTGAGGAGGGACGGCTCGGCGTACAGGGCCTGGTAGGCGTAGCCCTCGCGGGCGGCCGGACCGCCGGTGTGCATCTCGCCCGGTTCGAGAACGACGATCGAGCCGGGGTAGGAGTGGATCAGACCGCCCCGGTACGCGATGACCTCCGAGCCGCCGACCGTGACGCCGATGGTGAACTCGTAGTGGGCGTGCGGAGCGTAGACATGCTGATCGAAGTGGGCGGTGAGCAGGTCGAGGGGCGGCCCCTCACGCCCCAGCCGCGCCCTGGCCCAGCGGGCCTGTTCCCGTATCCGCCCCCGTGTGCTCACCTCGTACTACCTCCCCGCCTCACAGGGGATCAGAGGAAGTCGGTGGTGTCCAGGTCGACGGCGAAGGGTTCCGGGAGGGCGATCGGTCTGCCGAAGGCCACGGTGGTGAAGCGGAGGTAGTCGTCGTTCTCCGGCTCGGTGAACAGGGTCGTCGAGGAGGTGTCGCGGTCGACGAGCAGGTACAGAGGGATACCGCCACGGGCGTAGCAACGGCGCTTGGTCACGCGATCGATCTCCGGCCTGGTGAAAGTCACCTCCAGCACCATGGTGACTCCCTCGCCGGGCATCCAGGGCGGCGCGCCCCGGAAGAGCCGTGGTGCGCGGGCGACGATTGTTCCATCCGGGATCACATGGTCCTGGGGGTAGCCGTCCCGATTCCCCAGCTTCAGGCCCTTGTTGCCGGAGAACTGGAGGTCGAGCTCGGAGCGCCGATGGAGCTGAATCACGATCCTGCTGATGCAGTGCTCGTGGTGACCGTCCGGCAGCGAGGTGAGGATGAACTCGCCCTCGATCAGCTCCGCACGAAAGCCCTCCGGAGTGTCCAGCTCGACAAACCAGTCCAGCGGCGACTGCTGCGTGTACGGATCCTGCGCCATGCCGTGCCGCTCCCCTTCCGTGATCACCGACCAGACTGGGACAGCGGCGCGGACCCGTCCGCAGGATCGAGGACCGTTCCCTCGATCGTGGTCCCTTGACCTTGCCGCAGCGTCAACGTCTCTACTGGTCCCATGCGGATCGGAGAACTCGCCGGCGTTGCCGGTGTCACCACGCGGGCCGTGCGGCATTACCACCATCTGGGGCTGTTGCCCGAGCCGGAGCGGCGCTCGAACGGGTATCGGGAGTACGGGCTGCGGCACGCTGTCGTGCTGGCGCGGATCCGGCGGCTGACCGAGTTGGGGCTGGGGCTCGCGGAGGTGCGGGATGTGCTGGCCGACGACGCGGGGAAGGACCTCGTCGAGGTGCTGACCGAGCTGGACGAGGATCTGGCGCGGCAGGAGGAGGCCATCCGGGAGCGGCGGGGGCGGTTGCGGGCGTTGCTGGAGGCGGAGGGCGGGCTGCCGGCCGAAGGACCGGTGTCGCCCGAGCTGGCCGCGTTGTTCGCGGGGGCGGCGCATCTGTCGGACTCACCCATGGCGGCCAAGGACCGCGAGATCATGGCCTTCCTGGAGACGGCCATGCCTGACGAGGCCCGGCAGCAGCTCGTGTCGTCGCTGGGTGAGGTGCTCGGCCCGCCCGAAGCCATGACGCGGGCCAACGAGGCGTATGCCCTGCTCGACGCGCTCGCCGACGCGGAGCCGGACGATCCACGCGTCGCCGAGGCCGCCCGGGTCCTCGCCGACTGCATTCCCCCGGCCCTGTTCCCGGAGATCGGGGACCTCGACCACGACGACAGCGTCCTGCGCGCCTTCTACGAGGACATGGCCCCGGCCCAGGCGGAGGCGATCCGCCGGACACTGCGCATCCTCACCGAGGAGCGGCGATGAGGACCGCGCGCCTGCTGGTCCGGCACGAGGCGCGGCTGCTCGTGAGCCTCGTGCTGTGGGTGACGCGGCGCACGCACGGGGCGAGGAGTGGGCGGACTTTCGGATACGCGCGCGGACAGGGCGCGATGATGTTCGGGTTGGGGTTCGTGTGTCTCGTCGAGACCGTCACGATGTCCGTGCTGCTGCGCGACTGGCCGACCGTCCACGCCGTGTTCCTCTTCCTGGACGTGTACGGCATCGTCTTCGTCGTCGCGCTGCACGCCTCGTCCGTCGTACGTCCGCACGTGCTGGATCCGGACGACGGCTCGCTGCGGGTCCGCCAGTACGTCTATGTCGACCTGCGGGTCCCACTGGAGCGGATCGCCTCGGTGCGGCACGAGCTGCGGATGACGCACGAGCGGGCCGACGGCGAGCTCGACGTCGGGGTGGGGTCCCAGACCACCGTCACGCTCGAACTGACGGAGCCGGTCACGCACGTCACCGTCTTCGGGCGTCGGAGGGAGGTACGGGTCGTCCGCCTGCACGCCGATGACGCCGACGGGCTCGTCCGTGCCCTCGGCCGGGCGCGTGTCTGAGCTCCCCGTACGCTGTCGGCGGAGTTCGATCGAAGGAGTACGCGTGCTTGTCCTGCTGCCGCCGTCCGAAGGCAAGGCCTCCTCCGGCCGCGGTGCCCCGCTGAAGCCGGCGTCCCTTTCGCTGCCGGGGCTGACCGCCGCCCGGGAGGCCGTCCTCACCGAGCTGGTCGAGCTGTGCGCCGGCGACGAGGACAAGGCGCGCGAGGTGCTCGGGCTGAGCGAGGGGCTGCGGGGCGAGGTCGCGAAGAACGCGGAGCTGCGCACGGCGGGAGCCCGGCCGGCCGGGGAGATCTACACCGGGGTGCTCTACGACGCCCTCGGCCTGGCGTCCCTGGACGCCTCCGCCAAGCGGCGTGCCGCGCGGTCGCTGCTCGTCTTCTCCGGCCTGTGGGGTGCGGTCCGGGTGACGGACCGGATTCCGTCCTACCGCTGCTCGATGGGGGTGAAACTGCCGGGTCTCGGTGCGCTGGGCGCGCACTGGCGTGCGCCGATGGCGTCGGTGCTTCCCGAGGTGGCCGGGGACGGGCTGGTGCTGGATCTGCGGTCCGCCGCGTACGCCGCCGCGTGGAAGCCGAAGGGCGAGGTCGCCGGGCGGACGGCGTCCGTGCGGGTGCTGCACGCGCCGACCCGGAAGGTCGTCAGCCACTTCAACAAGGCGACGAAGGGGCGTCTCGTGCGCAGCCTGCTGACCACCGGGGCCGCCCCGAAGGGGCCGGCCGAATTGGTGGAGGCGCTGCGGGATCTCGGGTACGTCGTGGAGGCGGAAGCGCCTGCGAAGGCGGGGCAGGCGTGGTCGCTGGATGTGCTGGTGACCGAGGTCCACTGAGGGTTCCACCGAGAGTGTTGCAGCATGCGCAATGGGCTTTGCGCATGCTGCTGAGTCGGCGGCAGGATACGGCCATGGCCTCTCCCCTGCCCCCCTCCGTGCTGGACCTCGCGCCCGTCGTCCCTGTCGTCGTCATCGAGGATGCCGACGACGCCGTGCCGCTGGCGCGGGCACTGGTCGCCGGTGGGCTGCCCGCGATCGAGGTGACGTTGCGGACGCCGGCGGCTCTGGAGGCGATCCGGGAGATCGCCGGGCAGGTACCGGAGGCGGTGGTCGGTGCCGGGACGGTGATCAGCCCCCGGCAGGTGGCGGAGGTGGTGGCCGCGGGCGCCCGCTTCCTGGTCAGTCCCGGCTGGACGGACGTACTGCTGGAGGCGATGCGGGGTTCCGGCGTGCCGTTCCTGCCGGGGGTGTCGACCACCTCGGAGGTCGTGGCGCTGCTGGAGCGCGGGGTGCGGGAGATGAAGTTCTTCCCGGCCGAGGCCGCGGGCGGTACGGCGTATCTGAAGTCGCTGTCCGGGCCGCTCCCCCAGGCCCGGTTCTGCCCCACGGGCGGGATCGGCCCGGCCTCCGCACCGGAGTATCTGGCCCTGCCCAACGTCGCCTGCGTGGGTGGGAGCTGGATGCTTCCGCAGGACGCGGTCGCGGCCCGCGACTGGGGGCGGGTCGAGGCGCTGGCCCGCGAGGCGGCGGCGGTCAGCGCAGGTGGGACGTGTCGTTGAGGAGCCGGACGCTGGCGTTTCCGTCCGCGTAGTACGCGACGACCGACAGGGACGCGGCCGACAGTTCCATCCGGAACAGGGACTCCGGCGGGGCGCCGAGGGCCAGCCGGACGAGCGTCTTGATGGGGGTCACGTGCGTGACGAGCAGGACCGTGCGGCCCGTGTACGCCGCGATCAGCTTGTCGCGGGTGGCGGCGATCCGGGTCGCGGTCGCCGCGAAGCTCTCGCCGCCGCCGGTGGGCTCGGCGTCCGGGGAGGCCAGCCAGGCGTTCAGGTCGTCGGGGTGGCGCTCGCGCACCTCGGCGAAGGTGAGGCCCTCCCAGGCACCGAAGTCCGTCTCGCGCAGCCCGTCGTCGACGCTGACGTCGAGGCCGAGCCGGGCGGCGACGATACCGGCGGTCTCCCGGGTGCGGGTGAGGGGCGACGACACGACCGCCTGGATCGTGCCACGCCGGGCTAGCAGGGCGGCTGCCCGCTCGGCCTGCTCCCGGCCGGCGTCGGAGAGTGAGGGATCTGTGCCACCACTGCCGGAGAACCGCTTCTGCGGCGTCAACGGCGTCTCCCCGTGCCGCAGCAGCACGAAGGTGGCGGGGGCGCCCATGTCGGCGGGGGCCCAGCCGGGGGTGGCGACGGCCTTGGCGGCACGGGCGTCGGCATCCGCCTTGGCCGCGCGAACGTGGGCATCCGCCCCGGCTGCACGAGTGTCAGAGTCCGCCTTGGCGGCACGAACGTCGGCATCCGCCCCGGCCTCGCGAACATCAGCGTCCACCCCGGCAGCACGAACGTCGGCACCCGCACCGGCAGCACGAGCATCAGCATCCGCCCTCGCAGCGCGAGCATCAGCATCCGCCCCGGCAACACGAACGTCGGCATCCGCCTTCACCGAGCCCGCATCCGCCCCGGCCGACGTGCCGTCGCCGCCCGGCTGCTCCGTCGCTCCGCGGACGGAAGGCGGCACGGGAGAAGGCCCGGCTTCCGGATACGAGCCGGTCGGCGTGGCGGAGGCGCGACCTGCCGCCAGGGCTTCGCGGGCCCTCGCGGCGCCCGCCGCCGCGTCACCCGGCGGGCCCTGCGGGGTGACAGCCCCGGCGGAGGTGTCCAGCTCCGCCGTCGAAGCCGAAGCCGACCACTGCTCACCCCTGGCCCCGGCGTCCATCGCCTCGTTGGCCAGCCGGTCCGCGTGCTTGTTCCGCTCCCGCGGAATCCACTCGTACGTCACGCGCCCGGGCGGGAAGATCCGGGCCGCGTCCGCCGCCAGTGGCTTCATGTCGGGGTGCTTGATCTTCCAGCGGCCCGACATCTGCTCGATCACGAGCTTGGAGTCCATCCGGACGTGGACCGTCGCGGTCGGGTCCAGTTCGTGGGCGGCACGCAGGCCGGCGAGGAGGCCGCGGTACTCGGCGACGTTGTTCGTGGCGACGCCGATGTACTCGGCGGCCTCGCGCAGCGTCCCACCCGTCGCCGCGTCGCTCACCACGGCCCCGTAGCCCGCGGGCCCCGGGTTGCCCCGCGACCCGCCGTCGGCCTCGACGATGAACTCCCGCACCGGAACGGCTCCCAGCGACCTAGAGACCGGACTCGGACGTGCGCACCAGGATGCGGCGGCAGTTCTCGCAGCGGATCACCGTGTCGGGCGCCGCGTTGCGGATCTCGCTCAGCTCGGTGATGGCGAGCTCCTGCCGGCACCCCTGGCAGCTGCGCGCGTACAGCTTCGCCGCGCCGACGCCGCCCTGCTGCTCGCGCAGCTTCTCGTAGAGCTTGAGCAGGTCGGCGGGGATCGAACCGGCGATGACCTCGCGCTCCTTGGTGACCGTGGCGACCTCGGCGTCGATCTCCTCGAACGCGGCGTCGCGGCGTGCGGTCGCGTTGTCGATCTTCGACTGGACGGATCCGACCCGCTCGGTCAGCTCGGCCACCCGCTGCTGCGCGGACTCCCGGCGCTCCATGACCTCCAGCACCACGTCCTCCAGATCACCCTGCCGCTTGGCGAGCGAGGCGATCTCGCGCTGGAGGTTCTCCAGGTCCTTGGGGGAGGTGACGGCGCCGGAGTCCAGGCGCTGCTGGTCGCGGGCGGAACGCTGGCGCACCTGGTCCACGTCCTGCTCGGCCTTGGTCTGTTCGCGGGCGGTGTCGCTCTCCTCGGTCTGCGCGGCCACGAGCAGGTCGCGCAGCTGGGTCTGGTCCTTGGTGAGCGACTCGATCTCGGCGTGCTCGGGCAGCGACCTCCGCCGGTGGGCGAGCTGCTGGAGGCGGACGTCGAGGTCCTGGACGTCGAGGAGTCGGATCTGGTCGGCGGGCGCGGCGTTCAGTTCGGGGCTCCCAGGGGGTCAGAAGTGGCAGAGGCCGCGTGGGCGGTCCAGGGGTCGGTGACCGTCTTCGAGACGTGGACGCGCAGGTCCCATCCGTGGCGGTCGGAGATCTCGTCGAGCTGGCTCGCGGCCAGCTCGCACCAGGGCCACTCGGTGGCCCAGTGCGCCGCGTCGAGCAGCGCGAGGGGGCTGTGGGCGCGGGCCTCGGAGACGGGGTGGTGGCGCAGGTCCGCCGTGAGGAAGGCGTCGACGCCCGCCGCGCGCACCTGGTCGAAGAGGCTGTCGCCGGAGCCGCCGCTGACGGCGACGGTACGCAGCACCGCCTCGGGGTCGCCGGCGACCCGGATGCCCTGCGCGGTGGCGGGCAGTCGCTCGGCGGCACGGGCGGCGAACTCGCGGACGGTCAGCGGGTGGTCGAGGGCGCAGACGCGACCCAGTCCCCGGCGGCCCTCGGGGTCGGTGGGGTCCGGCACGAGCGGCCCGGTGACCCGCAGGTCCAGGGCGGCCGCGAGAGCGTCGGAGACGCCGGGGTCGGCGGTGTCGGCGTTGGTGTGGGCGACGTGCAGCGCGATGTCGTTCTTGATGAGGGTGTGGACGACACGACCCTTGAAGTGCGTCGCCGCGACCGTCGTCGTGCCGCGCAGATAGAGCGGGTGGTGGGTGACGAGCAGGTCGGCGCCCAGCTTCAGCGCCTCGTCGACGATCTCCTGGACCGGGTCGACGGCGAACAGGACGCGCGTGACCTCCTGGTCCGGGTCGCCCACGACGGTGCCGACCGCGTCCCAGGACTCGGCCCGCTCGGCGGGCCACAGGTTCTCCAGCGCGGCGATGACTTCAGACAGACGGGGCACGGGTGCAAGGCTACCCGGCTGATCTGTGACGTCGAACCGCCACCGCCGCCGCCCCATGCCCCGTCGGCCGGTTGTCGCCCCGCCGAGCACAGAAGCCCCCACATCCTCAGGCGAATCGTTCCTGGAACACCCTTATGTGTGAAGTCGGGAGCCTGCGGATTCCCCGCCCGCGCGCACGAAACTACGTTCGTCACTGGAGGTGACCGAACGATGACAGCGTGTGCGATCGAGCCTTCGGCGGGACACGAGGACGACGCGGCCGCGCCGGCAGGATGCACACTCACCGCGGACGGCGCCTACGCCGCGCGCCTCGCGTCGGCCGGCGACTCCTGGTTCCCGGAGCGCTGGACCCTGGACGGCCCCGAGCCGTACGCGGTGCCCCTGCCCCGCAACCAGCCCGAGGAGCCCGGCACCGAGGTGCAGCCGTTGGGCGACGGGCGGGTCCTCATCCACCGTCTGGTGGCCGGGCGGCACGCCTTCTCGCTGCTGTACCCGACCGGGCCCGGCACCGGCGAGCTGCCTCTGGGCGTGATCGAGTGCCCGGACGGCACCGCCCGGCTGCGGCTGCTGCCGCCCGCCCCCGGCGGCAAGCGGGCGTACGCCCTGGCCGTCGGCCCGCGTTCGACGACGGTGTGGCTGGTGGCGGGCGGCGCCTTCGGGCCCGAGCCGCTGGCCGAGCTGCCCGGCCGCTGCTCGGGTGGGGTCTGGCTGGACCGTACGGGGCGGCTGCTCGCCCTGGACCGGGAGACCGGCGGGCCCACCAAGGCAGTCGTGGTGGACCTGGAGCGCGGCGGGGAGATGTCGCCGCTGCTCCAGATCTCCGCCGACAGCGATGACCGGCTGCTGCTGGCCGACCACGACAGCGGCCTGCTGCTCATCCGCTCGGACGCGCCCTCGCCGGGGCAGGACCGGCTGGGCTGGGGTGTCCTGGGCAGCACACTGCCGGTGCGCTTCCCGGAGTGCCTGCGGCTGCGGGACTGCACCGTCACGCCGTTCGCGATCCAGCCGGGGCAGATTCTGACGCCGGAGAGCTGCGCGGTGGCGCTGCGTGTCGACGGGCCGCGCGGCAGGTGGGTCGGCGTGTGGCGGCCGGCCGAACGGCGGGTGCACCATCTCCCGGCGCCCGAGGGGTGGCTGGCGGGCGCCGGTCTGTGGACGCCGGACGGGGTGCTGCGTCTGCCGTACGCGACGGAGGCCGTGCCGTGCGGCGTGGCTCAGGTGAGCCCGCCCGCGGCCGTAGCGCCCGAGCCCGGCGCCATGGCGCCGCGCCCGGGGCCGGAGCCGGACGCGCGAGCCGTCGGCGCGACCCCGGCAACGGGACATCCCCCGGAACCGGCGCCCCCCGCACCGGAGCACCTCACGGAACCCGCACCCACCGCGGCGGGACACCCCCCGGCTCCGGAACACCCCGGAAACCCCCCGCAACCCGCCTCACCAGCCGACCCCGCTCCACCTCCGGCCCCCTCCACCCCACGCCCGGTCCCGCTGCAAGAGGCGCCATTGGGACGGCTTGTAACGAACTAGTGCCGGTTGGTGTGACCGCCTGGATCCGGGGTGTGGGGTGCCGGTTAAACTCGCCCGGCTGTAAGAAAGATCATGTTGACGGGGTGAATTCCATCCGATGAGCGACGCCAGCACGAACCAGCCGCGCAATGCAGACGTCCAGGAGATCGCCGCCGGCCACGGCCGGCACCGTGGCGAGATCTCCACGCAGGACGGCGAGACGGCTCCTCGCGGCCGCCACCGCAAGCCGGTGACGGAGACCGAGCAGACCGAGACGGCGGCCTGACGGTACGTCAGTGACCGGACGGCGAACGGCCCCACCCCCATGTGACGGGTGGGGCTGTTTCCCGTTCTTCAGCCGCGCTTCAACCCCAGCACCTCCACCGCCGCGAACGTCTCGCCCGCCGGCCGGTCCGCGTAGTACGGCCCGAGGACGGCCTCCAGTTCGTCGTACGTAAATGTGTGCTGCTTGCTGTCGAATCGGGCGGCGACGCGCGGCCGTTCGACGACGGCCACCATGCCGCCGTGCACCACGAGGAGCTGCCCGTTCACATGGGCGGCGGCGGGCGAGGCCAGATAGCCGACGAGCGGGGCGACATGCTCGGGGGCGAGCGGGTCGAGGCCGTCACCGGAGGGCTGTTCGACGCCCGCGAAGACGTCCTCGGTCATCCGGGTGCGGGCACGCGGACAGATCACGTTGGCCGTGACGCCGTACTTGCCGAGGGCGAGGGCCGTGGAGGTGGTCAGGCCGACGATCCCGCCCTTGGCGGCGGCGTAGTTGGGCTGCCCGGCGGAACCGGTGAGGAACGCCTCGGAGGAGGTGTTCACGATCCGCCCGAACACCGGCTCCCCGGCCCGTTTGGACCGCTCCCGCCAGTGGGCGGCGGCGAACCGGATGGTGTTGAAGTGCCCCTTGAGGTGCACGCGGAGCACGGCGTCCCACTCCTCCTCGGCCATCGAGAACACCATGCGGTCGCGCAGGATGCCCGCGTTGTTGACCAGGATGTCGAGCTTCCCGAACTCGGCGACGGCCGACTCGACCAGTTCGCGCGCCTGCCGGAAGTCGGAGACGTCGCCGGTGTGCGCGAGCGCGGCTCCGCCCGCCGCGCGGATCTCGGCGGCGACCTCCTCGGCGGGCCCGGCGCAGGCCTCGCCGGTGCCGTCCCGCCCGGGCTGCCCGTAGTCGTTGACGACCACGGCGGCGCCGAGCCGGGCGAGTTCCAGCGCCTCGGCCCGGCCGAGCCCGCGGCCCGCGCCCGTGACGATCGCGGACAGTCCCTGGAGCGGCAGCGGCATGGCGGTGTCCTCACATCTCGATGCACGTACGCAGGGCGGTCCCGGTCCGCATCTGGTCCAGGGCCTCGTTGATGTCGGCGAGGGGGACCCGGTGGGTGATCAGGCCCGCCAGGTCGACGCGGCCGGCGCGCCACAGGGCGATGGTGCGTTCGTAGGAGCGCAGGATGTCGCCGCCGCCGTACATGGACGGCAGGATCCGCTTCTCGTCGAAGAACAGCTCGAACATGTTCAGCTGGAGGAAGTCGTCCATGGCGCCCGCGCCGACCACGACGAGGGTGCCACCGCGCCGGGTGGTGTCGTAGGCGGTCCGTGCCGTGGCGGACTTGCCGACGACCTCGAAGACGTAGTCGAAGCCCTCGCCGGCGGTGACCTGCTGCTTGGCGTCGGGGAGCTCGTCGGGCGAGACGGCCTTCGTGGCCCCGAACCGCAGGGCGGCCTCACGCCGGGAGACGACCGGATCGACGGCGACGATCTCGGCGGCCCCGCGCAGCCGGGCCCCCTGGATCACGGAGATGCCCACGCCCCCGCACCCGATGACCGCCACCGATGAACCGGCCTCCACGTCCGCCGTGTTGAGCGCGGCGCCCAGCCCGGTCGTCACCCCGCAGCCGATGAGGGCGGCGATGTCGAAGGGCACGTCGTCGGGTATCGGGACCGCGCACCCGGCGTCGACGACGACCTCCTCGGTGAAGGTGCCGGTGCCGGCCATGCCGAAGATGTCCCCGGCGGGCCGCCTGAAGTTGGGGGTGCCCGCGTTCATGAACCCGGCGAGGCACAGCTCGGTCTGTCCGCGCTTGCAGGCGGGACAGGCGCCGCAGGCGGGCAGCCAGCACACGACGACCCGGTCACCGGCCGTCAAGTGGCCGACGCCTTCGCCGGCTTCGAGGACCTCGCCCGCCCCCTCGTGCCCGGGCACGAACGGCCCGGGCTGCGGCAGCACCCCGCTCATCGCGGACAGGTCCGAGTGGCACAGCCCCGTGGCGCGCACCCGGATCCGCACCTTGCCGGGTCCGAACCCCACCGCCTCGACGTCGTCGAGGACCTCCAGCTTGTCCTGGCCGATCTCGTGCAGTACGGCTGCGCGCATGGTGCGGCTCCCCTCGGAAGGCCCTCAGGCTGTCGGAAGGCTCAACTGGCTCACGAGTGCTGAACGATGGTGTCGGCGAGCACGGGCGCGTCGTCGCGCTCGACAGCGCTCACGGCGATCCGGACCTCGCCGTCCAGGCACCACATGCGGATGCGCAGCGTCTCGCCCGGGTAGACGACCCCGGCGAACCGGGTGACGTACGAGCGCACCCGGGTCACGTCCCCGTCGAGCAGCGTGCCGACGACCGCCTTGAGGGTCATGCCGTAGGTGCACAGCCCGTGCAGGATGGGCCGGTCGAACCCGGCGCGCTTGGCGAAATCGGGGTCGGCGTGCAGCGGGTTCCAGTCCCCGGACAGCCGGTAGAGAAGGGCCTGGTCCTCGCGGACGTGCCGCTCGACGACCCGGTCCGGCTCACCGGCGGGCGGATCGAGCCGCGTGGACGGTCCCCGGTCGCCGCCCCAGCCGCCCTCTCCCCGTACGTAGATCTGCGCGTCGTTGGTCCACAACGGCCCGTCGTCGTCGGCCACTTCGGTGCGCATGACGAGGACGGCCGCCTTGCCCTTGTCGTACACGGCGGCGATCCGGCCGGTGCCGGTCGCGCGGCCCCGGGCCGGGATGGGGCGATGGATCCGGAGGCTCTGCCCGCCGTGGAGCACACGGGCGAGGTCGACGTCGACGCCGGGCATGGACAGGCCGCTGATCACCCCGGGTGATCCGGCGCCCGCGACGGTGGCGAAGCTCGGCAGGACGTGCAGCCGGGACTCCAGGGTGTAGCGCAGCTCGTCGGGATCGGTGGCGGGGACGCCCGCGCCGATGCCCAGGTGGTAGAGCTGCACGTCCTTGTGGTCCCAGGAGAGCTCGCCGGTCCGCGGTTCGGCGGCGAGCGCCTTGGCTGCGTCGATGGGCATGGGGCTCCTGATCGCCGTGGGAAAGACCTCGGCACGGCCGTCCGCACCGTCGGCCGCGCCGAGGCCGTCTGGGGCAGAACTGGAACGCGTTCCAGTCCTGCGCTCTGTATAGCCCAGGCCCCCATACTTGTGAAGCCTCCTGACGCCGTGTCAGGTCACGGCGGGACACGGGCGACCCGTGGGCGGGGCCACAGGCCCAGGGCGGGGTGCGACCGTTCGCCTCACGACGCCGAAGGGCTGGTCGGGGGGCCGGCGGACCCACGACCGGAGTCCGGAAACCGGCAGACCGGCCCGGCGGCCGGAGGTCGGCTGCCCGCCCCCGGCGAGCAGGGGGCGGGACGCCGTACCACCCACGCCGGCGTGTACGTTGGCCGATGGTCCGCGCCACACGTACACGTACACGTGGACGGCGCCGGCAACGGCTAGGGGAAATGGAGCACATGGCACACGTCGCCGTCATCACCGCGCCGAACATCGGGTACCGCAACACCGGCATGCTGACCGTCGACTTGGCCTTCGAGTCCCTGCGGCGGCGTATGACCCCCGAGATCGACGCCACCTGGTACACCCTGCACACGCCGGAGACCGTGCCCCTGCGCGAGTGCGCGCAGGGCACCGGCTTCCCGTTCCGCTTCCACCCCCTGGCCGAGCATCTCGACACGCTCCGCGACCACGACGCGGTCGTCTTCTGGGGCGACTTCCTCCACACCCGGCACTACCTGGAGCAGGACGCGACGAACCGCCTGCTCGACTTCGGTTTCGCCGCGGACCGCGAGGCGGCCAGGAGCCTGCTGAACCGCACCCTGCTGTTCGCGGACCAGCCGGACGAGCTCCTCGCGCGGACCCTCAGCTACGGCGGGACGATCCTGCACAACTCGCAGTCCGACTACGAGGACAAGGAATACGGCCCGCTGTTCTCACGCCTGGTGACGCGCAGCCGCCGCGTCTGGGTGCGTGACCCGCTCTCGGCCGCGAAGATCGCGCACCTGCGCGGGGACCGTACGACCGACTACTTCGGTTCGGACGCGGCGCTGCTGTCCCGTCCGGGCGACCTCGACCACCTCCCGACGACGGAATGGTCCCGGGCGGTCCCGGACGGCGGTGCGATCGGCGTGTTCCTCGGGGCCCGTACGCAGATCCCCGAGTGGCTGCCCGCCTTCTGCCAGGACCTGTCCGAGCGCCTGGGCGCCCCGCTCGAATGGCTGCCCTGGTTCGACCGGGACATTCCCGCTCCGGTCGGCCACATCGCGCCGCGCCCGGGCCGGCACACCATCGGCGACCTGGTGGGGGTCCTCCCCCGCTACCGCCTGGTCATCACGGACACCTACCACCTGTCCGTCAACTCCTGGGGCGCCGGCACCCCCGCGGTGTGCGTCGGTGCGCCCGAGCCGGCCCCCAAGACCCACGACGACTACCTGACGCTGAGCGATGTGAAGAAACACGTCTTCCACATGGCTTACGACGCGACGGACTTCTACCTGTCCACCCTCCCCGACAGCAGGGAGGCCCACGAGCGCCGCGTCGACCGGCTGGTACGCCTCATGGAGGGCGGCGGAGCCGAGGCCGTGGCCACACGCATCCGCGACCACGCCGACCATTCGGCGGCCGCGTTCACCGAGACGCTGACCTCGTTGCTCGACACGCCCCGCCCTGCCCTCGGCCCGTGACCGACAGCCCCATCCACATGGTGCTCGCAGAGGACCCGGTCGGCTGTGGGAAATCTCGGCTGTGAGAACTCAGGGCCGCCGCCGCCCAGGGGCCTCCACGCCCCTGTTGCGGACGACGCGCCGCGCGCTGGTGTCCCCCTAGGACTCCCGTGGAGTCCGCGGCAGCCAGACCCACATCAACAGCACCCCCACCGCCAGCACCCCGGCCCCCACCCGGAACGCCAGCGCATAGCCCTCCGTCAGCGCCTTCAACGTCCCGCTCCCCGCCGACCGGGCCGCGGCGAGGGTGGACAGGACCGCCAGGCCCAGCGAACCGCCCATCGTGCGGGAGGTGTTGACGAGCCCGGACACCAGCCCGGCCTCCTCGGGCGCCGCCCCGGACGTGGCCAGGGAGGCCAGCGGCGTCGCCGCCAGGCCCGCGCCGAGCATCATCAGGACTCCGGGGACCAGGATCGTCGTCGCGTACGCGCCCTCGGAGGTCATCGTCGACTGCCAGCCGAATCCCACCACCGCGACCAGCGTCCCCAGCGCCGCCACGTTCCGCGGCCCCACCCCCCGCATCAGCCGGGGCGCGAGCTTGGAGCCGAGGATGACGGCCAGGGAGCTCGGGACCAGGGCGAGTCCGGCCTCCAGGGGGGTGTAGCCCAGGACGTTCTGCGCGTACAGGGTCATGAAGAACCACATGCAGAACATCGCGGAGCCGCACAGGAACATCGCCACGTTCGCCGAGGACACCGAGCGCAGCCGGAGCAGCCCGAGCGGCATCAGCGGGCTCTCCGTCCGGGCCTCGACCGTGAGGAACAGCCCGATCAGCGCGAGCCCGGCGAGCAGCGGCAGCAGCGTGGCCCTCGCCGTCCAGCCCGCCGCCTCCGTCTGGGAGATGCCGTAGGCCAGCGTGCCGAGCCCGCCCGTCACGAGCAGCGCACCCGGCAGGTCGAGCCGCCGCCCGTCCCCGGCCCGGCCCTCGGTGAGGAACCAGGCGGCTCCGCACAGCACCACCGCCCCCACCGGCACGTTGATCAGCAGCACCCACCGCCACGACAGCGTCTCGACCAGCAGCCCGCCGACCAGGCCGCCCGCCGCGCCGCCACCGGCACCGACCGCGGTCCAGGTCCCGATGGCCCGGGCTCGGGCGGCGCCCTCCGGCACCGATGCCGTGAGGATCGTCAGCGTCGAGGGGGCCAGTACCGCCGCCCCCAGCCCCTGCACGGCCCGCGCCACCAGCAACTGCCAGTCGTCCCGCGCCAGTCCGCCCGCCAGCGAGGCCAGGGTGAACAGGCCGAGCCCGACGAGGAACATCCGCTTGCGGCCGTAGAGGTCGCCGGCCCGCCCGCCGAGCAGCATGAACCCGGCGAAGGCGATGGAGTACGCGTTCACCACCCACTGCAAGCCCTGTTCGCTCAGCCCGAGCCCGGTCCGCATCGACGGCAGCGCCACGTTGACCACGGACACGTCCAGCACGACGAGGAACTGCCCGGCACATGTGAGCGTGAGCACGAGCCAGGTGGGAGGCGAGGTACGGCGAGGCGTACGGGTCATTTCGGCGGCTTCGACCATGGGTGTCATGCTCTCAACCACTCCACGCTCCTGGCATCGGGATTTCGACCTAGGGCCCGCACGGCAGACCCAGACCCCTTCCCCAAGAGAAGGTCAAGATTTCGTTAGAGTGCCAAAGCAACGGAATAGTTGCCTGCACATACAGGTTCACGCACCACGGAATCACGCAACTCCCGAACTCCCGGGCTGGAGGCCCCTCTCAATGACGCAGACGACGACAGCACGTCCCGCCGGCAGAGCGAGCGGGGCCGTGGTCCCGGTACTCGCCTTCGCGGGCATCGTTGTCGCGGTGATGCAGACCCTGCTCGTCCCGGTCATCAAGGATCTGCCGCAACTGCTGGACACCGCCCCCAGCGACGCCACCTGGGTCCTGACCTCGACCCTCCTCTCGGGCGCGGTGGCCACTCCGATCATGGGCCGCCTCGGGGACCTCTACGGCAAGCGGCGCATGCTGATCACGAGCCTGGCAGTCATGGTCGTCGGCGCCCTGGTCAGCGCGTTCACCAGCGACCTGCTGCTCATGATCGCCGGCCGTACGCTCCAGGGCTTCGCGATGGGCGCCATCCCGCTCGGCATCGGTCTGATGCGCGACATGCTGCCCCGCGAACGGCTCGGCTCGGCGATGGCCCTGATGAGCTCCTCCATTGGCGTCGGAGGCGGTCTCGCCCTGCCCGCCGCCGCCCTGGTCGCCCAGCACACCGACTGGCACGCCCTGTTCTACGGCGCCGCCGGACTCGGTGTCCTCGCCATCGCCCTCACCCTGCTCGTCGTGCCCGAGTCGCCGATGCGCGCGGAGGGCTCCTTCGACCTGCCGGGCGCCCTCGGCCTGTCCACCGGGCTCGTGCTCTTCCTGCTGCCGATCACCAAGGGCAGCGACTGGGGCTGGTCCTCCGGCACCACGCTCGGCCTGTTCGCCGCCGCCGCGGTCGTCCTGGTCCTGTGGGGCGTGATGGAGCTGCGCGTCAAGGCCCCGCTGGTCGACCTGCGCACCACGGCCCGCCCGGCCGTCCTCTTCACCAACCTCGCCTCGATCATGGTCGGCGTCTCCTTCTACGTCGTCTCCCTGGTCCTGCCCCAGCTGCTCCAGCTGCCGAAGTCCACCGGCTACGGCCTGGGCCAGTCGATGGTCGTCGCGGGTCTGCTCGTCGCACCGCTCGGCCTGACGATGATGTTCACCGCCCCCGTCTACGCCCGGCTGTCCGCGAAGTACGGCCCCAAGGTCACCCTGATCCTCGGCCTGCTGATCATCGCGATCGGATACGGCGCCGGCCTCGGCCTGATGAGCGCCGCCTGGCAGAGCCTGGTCATCTCGGTCCTGCTCGGCGCGGGCATCGGCCTCGCCTACTCCTCGCTGCCCGCGCTGATCGTGGGCGCGGTCCCGGCCTCGGAGACGGGCGCCGCGAACGGCCTCAACACCCTGATGCGTTCCATCGGCACGTCGGTGTCGAGCGCCGTGATCGGCATGGTGCTGGCGAACACCGCGAACAACGTCGGCGGCGTCGAGATCCCGACCATGCACGGCTTCCGGGTCTCCTTCCTGATCGCGACGGGCGCGGTAGCCGTGGGCCTGCTCCTGGCGCTGTTCCTGCCGGGCCGTCGCCCGTCGGACAAGCCGCAGTTGCGCGCAAGCAGCGAGGAGGACGCCAACCTGGAGCGCGCCGAGCGGGTCCTGCGCAGCTTCCGCGGCCGTGTACTGGCCGCCGACGGCACGCCGGTCGCCCGCGCCAAGGTCACCCTGATCGACCGCCGCGGCCGCCAGGCCGGCGCGACTCTCTCCGCCGAGGACGGCAGCTACGCGCTCACCGTCCCCGCCCAGGGCGCCTACGTCCTGGCCGCCCGCGCCACGGGCCACGGCCCGCTCGCCTCGTCCGCGACCCACGCGGGCGACGAGCGGCCGGTCGACCTCGACCTGCCGCTGCCGGGCCAGACGGTCTCCGCCTGACCCCGCTGTTCTCCCGTACCCCCTGTCACCCCCCGGCAGTGGGTACGGCACCATGGGCGCCCGGACCGTCGTACGACCGGAAGGAACCCCATGCCCGCGGCCCCGAAGCCCGAGATCCTGGCCGCGTTCGAGGCGGCGAAGGGGTTCATGCCCGCCGGTGAGGGGCTGGCGCTGTACGCGGCGGCGGTGGAGGCCGGACGGCTCGGGCTGCCGCTCCTGGAGGTCGGCACGTACTGCGGCCGGTCCACGGTCCTGCTCGCCGACGCGGCCCGCGAGGCCGGGGTCACCGCGCTGACCGTCGACCACCACCGCGGCAGCGAGGAGCAGCAGCCGGGCTGGGAGTACCACGACCCGGAGACGGTCGACCCCGAGCTCGGCCTGATGGACACACTGCCCACGTTCCGCCGCACGCTGCACCGGGCGGGCCTGGAGGACCACGTGGTGGCCCTGGTCGGCCGCTCCCCGCAGATCGCGGCGATCTGGCAGACCCCTCTCGGCTTCGTCTTCATCGACGGCGGCCACACCGACGAGCACGCCACCGCCGACTACGAGGGCTGGGCCCCGCACGTGGCGGAGGGCGGCCTGCTCGTCATCCACGACGTCTTCCCCGACCCGCAGGACGAGTTCACCGGCCAGGCCCCCTACCGCGTCTACCTCCGGGCCCTGGCCTCCGGCGCGTTCACCGAGGTCGCGGCGACGGACTCCCTGCGGGTCCTGCGGCGCACCGGCCCGGGCATCTAGGAGAACGGCTGGGCGGGTGAACTGCGCGCCCTCCGCCCCCTCCCGGTCGGCCCACGGGCGGCGTGGCGAGTCGGCGGGCGATCGCCGCTGCCCAAGGATCCGGGCGCGTGGCACACACCTTCGCAGAGCTCGTGGAGAAGCAGCGCGCGGCGGACGAGGCGTACGCCCGCGTGCGGCAAGTGCAGGACGCGTACGGTCCGCCCACCCAGACCAAATGGAGCGGCCGGCAGACCACCACCTGGGAGACCGCCTGGCGCGCCTGGCGCGACCTCGCCCGCGACGTCCAGGCAGCGGTGACCGCGTACGCGAAGCAGGAGGACACGCCCCGCCAGGAGATCGAGGCGCGGGTGAAGGAGGCGGTACGGCACGGGGGCCCCGGCGGGAACGAGGGGTAGCGCCACCCGTTGGGCCGTCCTCGGCCCCGTACCGCCCGGTGACGGCCGCTAGGGTGGCAGACGTGTCGTACGTAGGCCCGGACTTCGAACCTCCCCAGCCCCGCCGCTCCCGCCGCGGCCCCCTGACCGTCGCGCTCGCTGCGCTGGTGCCCGGGGCACTGCTCGGCTGGCTCGTGTACGAGACGGCGGGCGGCTCGGGGGACGGAGGCGGCTCGGGCCGGGCGACCGTGCGGTCCTCCCCGCCCTCCGCGTCGGGCGCGCCCCCCGACGACGGCAAGAAGCCGAGCGCCTCGCCGACGGCATCCTCGGCCTCCGAACCAGCCCCGGCCTCCGGCCCGCTCAAGGGGAAGGTCGTCGTCATCGACCCCGGGCACAACCCGGAGAACTTCCAGCACCCGTCCGAGATCAACCGCAAGGTGAACATCGGGACGAACTGGAAGGAGTGCGACACCACGGGCACGTCCACCAATGACGGTTACACCGAAGCGAAGTTCACCCTGGACGTGGCGCACCGGATGCGCACGCTCCTCGAGGAGCAGGGTGCCACGGTGAAGCTGACGCAGGACGGCGACCGGCCGTACGGCCCGTGCGTGGACGAGCGGGCCCGGATCGGTAACGAGGCGAAGGCCGACGCCGTGGTCTCGGTCCACGCGGACGGCTCGGGCGCCGGCAACCGCGGCTTCCACGTCATCCTGCCCGGCGCGGTCCACGCGGGCGCCGCCGACACCCGCGCGATCGTCGCCCCCTCCCGCGATCTCGGCGAGCGCGTCGCGGGCCGCTTCGTGGCCGTCACCGGCAGCGCGCCGTCCAACTACATCGGCGACGGCAGCGGTCTCGTCACGCGTAAGGACCTGGGCGGTCTCAATCTGTCAACGGTTCCCAAGGTGTTCATCGAGTGCGGCAACATGCGCGATAGCAAGGACGCGGCGTTGCTGACCAGTGGCGCTTGGCGACAGAAGGCGGCGCGAGGGATCTCTGAGGGAATCGTGAGTTTCCTGGGCGGGTAGTCCCGGACCGGCAGATCCCGGCGGACACCCTGATCGGGCGGACGATAGGGTCCTCCTTACGATGAGGGGCCACCCCCGCGCTTCACACCGAGTCCGGACGGCGGCATGGTGACAGCGACGCCTCTACCGACGATGAGACGACCTACGAAGGACCTGAAGTGAATATCCGCTCCCTCACTCGAGGCGACGGCGTGGTGATCGGAGCAGCGGTGTTGCTGTTCATCGCGTCGTTCCTCGACACATACGACGGCCCCGGCAGCGACATCCCCAACGCTTGGGACAACCTCGGCCTGGCGATGAGCATGTACGTCGGTGGCATCATCGGTGCGGTCCTGGTTGTCCTCGCCCGTGCACTGGCGGAACGCAAGGTCGTCGGCCTCGATCTCGGTCAGCTCGGTGTCGCGCTGACGCTGTTTGCCGCTTGGACCTCGTTCTGGACCGTCGTCGACCCGCTGGGCGCGTTCAGCGACAACCTCGGCGGCGCCGACGTCAGCGCAGGTTCCGGGCTCATCCTCGGTCTCATCGCTGCTCTACTGCTCGCCGCCGCCGCCCTCGCCACGCCCCTCGTCCCGGCCCTCAAGGGCGCCCTCCTCCCGGCCCCCCGTCCCGCCGCCCCGCAGCCCTACGGCGCCCAGCCCCCCGGCGGCTACGGCTACCCGGGCGCCCAGCAGCCGGGTGGCTACGGCCAGCCCCAGCCGGGACAGCCCGGGCCGGGACAGCCGGGTCAGCCGTACGGCGGTCAGCCCCAGCCCCAGCAGGCCCAGGCGCCGCAGCCCCCGGCCGGGGACTTCTCGCCGTTCTGGTTCGCGGTGCCGGTGCCGCGGCCGCTGTTCCCCGAGGACGGTTCACCGACGCCGATCGCCGAACTCGCGCCGGGCACCTGGTACCTGGCGGTCGAGCAGCGCGGCGCGGCCCTGGTCGCCCAGACGCAGGACGGCCGCCGTGGTGTCCTCCAGGACACGTCCGGCATCCAGCGCGGCTGAGCCCCTGAACGACGTACGGCCCCTCGCCCTTCCGGGTGGGGGGCCGTTGCCGTACAGTCGCCGCCTGAACTGACGAACCGTCAGGCGACGGACAACCGGAGGCGTCATGCGGCTCGGTCTCGCGCTCGGCTACTGGGGCCGCGGCCCCTCTCCCGATCACGTGCCGCTCGCGCAGGAGGCCGAGCGCCTGGGCTACGACTCGGTGTGGACGGCGGAGTCCTGGGGCTCGGACGTCTTCACGCCGCTCGCCTGGATCGCGGCGCACACCTCACGCATCCGGCTGGGCACGGCGGTCGCGCAGATGGCGGCCCGCCCTCCGACCACGACCGCCATGCACGCCCTCACCCTGGACCACCTCTCCGGCGGCCGCATGATGCTGGGCCTCGGACTGTCCGGCCCGCAGGTCGTCGAGGGCTGGTACGGCCGCCCGTTCCCCTCCTCGCCGCTCACCGCCACCCGCGAGTACGTCGACGTCGTCCGGCAGGTACTGCGCCGCGAGGCCCCGGTCGAGTCGGCCGGCCGCTTCCACTCCCACCCCTACCGGGGCCCGGATGCCACCGGCTTGGGCAAACCCCTCAAGCCGATCACCCACCCGCTCCGCCCGGACCTGCCGATCCTGCTCGGCGCGGAAGGGCCGAAGAACGTCGCCCAGACGACCCGGATCGCCGACGGCTGGCTGCCGCTGTACTGGTCGCCGACCCGGCCGGAGGTCTACGGCCCCGCCCTGCGCGAACTCCCCGAGGACTTCCTCGTCGCGCCCCTGGCCCAGGTCCGGCTCTGCGACGACGTCGCCGAGGGCCTGTTGCCCGTCAAGGCCATGCTCGGCTTCTACATCGGCGGCATGGGGCACGCGGCCCGCAACTTCCACGCCGACCTCATGGCCCGCATGGGGTACGAGGAGGAAGCCCACCACATCCAGGCGTTGTTCCTGTCCGGCCGCCGGGAGGAGGCCGTCCTCGCCGTCCCCGACGCCTTCGCCGACGAGATCTCCCTGGTCGGACCGCGCGAACGCATCGCGAAGCGACTGGAGTTGTGGCGGAAAGGGCCGGTGACCGACCTTCTCGTGCTCGCCCCCGACCCGCACACCCTGCGCGTGCTCGCCGAGCTCAACTCCCGGTGAGCGGCGGCGGTCACCAGAAGATCGCGATCGCCTCCAGCGTCACCTCGCGGGTGTCCTCGCGCCAGCCCGTCATCTTGCCGAGGCAGCGGGCCGTGAAAGTGCCGGCCGGAATCGAACGGCGCGCGTTCCCGGGGGCTACGACGCGCATGTGCACGGGGGGCCGCTCGGCGCCGTACTCGGCCCGCAGGACGAATCCCTCCGCCACGTCCCGCACGCGGGTGAACGCGCCTTTGACCGAGACGAATTCGCCGATGCGGCTCAGGGTCACCGCACGGCCGTCGGCCAGGTTGTCGGCGAGGTTCCGGTTCGGGACGACAGTCAGTGTGGTCAGGTCGGCGTGAACGATGGCGTCGGCCCGGTCGAAGGCCTCCATGACCACGCCGATCACGTTGATCGGTTTGTCCTTGCGTACGAACTTGCGGAACGTCTCCTGGCTGACGTCCCGCTTCAGCCGGAACCGGAACAACCACGCCAGTACCCGGCTCCAGAAGCCGACACTCGTGTCGACCTTCGTCCGCAGCTCGACGGCCTCCTCCAGCGCGGACCGGTAGTTGCCGAGCTCGTACAGGTCCATCACCGCCTGCTCGTCGAGGTACAGGCAGATGCTGTACGCCGACTGCCAGCGCCGCATGCGCCTGCGCCGCTCCCTGGCATGGCGCACCAGGACCACCGCGAGCACCACCGCGCCGGCGGCCGTCACCAGCCAGACCGTCATCCACGGCCACCAAAGGCTCCACCACAGTGCGTCAGTGACAGCCACGGATCTCCTTGAAAGCCTCGGAAAGGGACGAGCCGGCGGCATCCACCATCCGTCCGCCCGTCCGCGCCGCCGCGCGCCGCAGTTCGCCTGCGTCGGCCTCGCCGAAGTGGACGGGGTAGGTGTGGACGGCGGCGCGCACGGCCGCGGGCAGCGCCTTGTGACGGCGTACGAACGCCGCATAGGACAGGCCCGTGTTGTTCTCGCCGTCAGTCATCAGGACCAGTGAGACGGAGCGGTCGGGGTCGGCGGCCAGTTCGCGGGCGGCGGTGCGGTAGCCGCGGTCGAGGGCGGACCATACGGCGGTGGCATCGCCGTAGCCGCCCCTGGCGACGGTGTCGGCGAGGGCTGTCAGGTCCTTCGGGCCGGTGACGGTGACGGTCTTCTCCTCCAGCACTCGGCCGCCGAACCGGACGACGGTCAGCCGCTCGCCCCGGTAGAAGCGGGTGAACTTGCCGGAGGCGGAGAGGTCCGCGCCACTGAGCCCGGCGAAGGCCTCCCGCAGGGCGGCCATCCGGGCGCCGCGCATCGAGCCGGAGAAGTCGAGCAGGAAGACCACCTGGCTCGTGGTGCGGCGGTCGGGGTCACCGTAGTCCGCCAACAGGGTTTCGACGACAGCGGGCCGGTCGGGGTAGAAGAGCGCGTTGCCGACCGGTTCGCGCAGCCGCGCGTCCCGGGTGACCGTCGTGTTCACGGGGCGGCGCAGGGCGTGCTGCATGATCTGCCGCTGCACCGAGTCGCGCCGCAGCCACTGCGTGACCTTGTCGTACGCGGTGCGGTGGACCGGGTTCAGCAGGAGCAGCGGGAAGTCCGCCAGGACCATGCCGTCTTCGGGGCGCACGACCTCCAGGCGTTCGTCGAGGCGGTCGGTGGCGTTGAGGGCGAGCAGATCGGACTCGTACGTGATGAGGGCGTTGGCCTCGTCCTGGTGATCGACGTAGGAGTCGACGAGGGCGGGGCCGGTGTCTGCGGTGAGGGTCTGGCCGGAGCGGAAGCCGCGCAGCCGGTCGCAGGAGACGTCCTCGGGGCGCAGCGCGGCTCCGGTGCCGGCCGCGGCGGTGGCGACGCCGACGAGGGCGGCGAGCCCGGCGCCGGCGTGCCGGGGGTCGGCCATGCCGAAGCGGACGGTGCCGGTGGCGGCGGCGTCCGCGATGTCCGCCCAGGTGAGCCGGGAGCCGGGCACCCGGGCGCGAAGCTTCCGTGCCACGTCCGGCTTCAGGCCGATGACGACGGGGGACGTCATCGTGGGCGTGCGCTGCAGCCCCCGGGTCGCGCTCTTGTCGGTGAGGCGCAGATAGCGGTCGGAGGAAAGCCACGCGAGGTCGTACCTGTCGCGGTCCGGGGTCTTCGTCTCGGCGTCGGCCCGGTGGTCCAGGCGCAGGTCGACACCGGTCTCGTCCTTCAACTCTCCCAGCAGCGGGGCCAGTACGGCGAGGTCGGGACTGGCGAGCACGCGCAGCCGGACCGTGCCGTCGCCGTCGTCGCCCGAGCAGGCGGTGAGCAGGGTGGTGACGAGCACCAGGCAGAGCGCCAGCAGGCCCGCGCCGCGCCTCACCGGCTGCCCGTCCGGTCCGGGCAGTCTCCGACGATCTCGATCATCTTCTCCAGCAGGGGCAGGCTGGGCAGGACCGCCCGGGTGTCGTCGGAGGAGGTGGTGGGCACCGGGATCTGTCGCTCGGTGAGGAACCGGGTGAGTTGGTCGCTGGTCGCGCCGCTGGTGGCGTTGCGGGCCCGGAAACCCAACTCCATGGCGCGGTGCTGGAGTTCGGGGTCCTTGCTGACCAGTTCGCCGAGCCGGGCGCCGTCGCCGGTCAGCGCGACGAGCTGGGGTTCGGTGACGAAGCGTGCGGACGGGTAGAGAAGGACGCGCTCGTCGTCGGTCGCGCCCTTCTCGGCCTCGTGCCCGATCTGGTGGGCGAGGAACTGGTGCTCGTAGATCACCGAGATCGGGGCGATGCTCGGCCCGTCGGGGGACAGATACGTTTCGGCCCGTTCGGAGGACGGCAGGCCCTGCTCGACGAGGAGCGGCTTGATCTTCCGGGCGAGTTGCTCGGCCTCGGCCTCGTTGTCCGGCGCGTCGTTCCCGTGCTCGACGAAGGCCACGAGTCCGAGGTAGGTGCCGGCGGAGTTGGACTCGCAGATGTCCGAGGTCTGGGCGAGGATCTTGTTGCCGTTGCGGACGCGCTTCTTGTCGTCGATCTCGTTCCAGCGGTAGCCGTCCTTGGGATCGCGCTGGACCCCCCTGTTCTTACCGCGAGCACTCTTGCCGCTCGCGAGATCGAGGAACTTCCGCATGTCGAGGGTGTAGTACATCGGCCGGTCGCCCGGGCCCGGCAGGCGCTTCGCGACGCCTTCCGTCCTGAGCACCTCGGCGTAGTCCCGGTAGGTGGCCAGCACGATGGGGCTGACGAACGGGCGGTACAGCAGCACCGGACGGTTCGCCCGGGCGCGCTCCCGGCTGATCAGGTCGGCGGCCGGCTGGCCGGAGGGGAAGACGACGTCGTACCCCTCGTAGTCCTGCTTGGCGATCTCACGCGAGCCCATGTTGGTGATGTGCACGCGGAAGCCGTGCTTCATGAGCAGCCGCTCGACCACGGGGTCCTGGAAGAAGTCCCTCTTCGAGGCCATCTTGGCCTCTATGGTGACCACCTGCCGCAGCGGCAACAGCAGGTTCCCGGAGGTCACGAGCAGGACCAGACCGATGACCGGGACGGGCAGCGCCAACGCCAGCGCTCTGCGCAGACGTCGGCGCGGGGGTCTGGTGACGGTTAACCGCGGCTCTTCGGTAGCGGGTCTGTTCGCGGGCACCTGTGTTCTCCCCCCGTGACACCTGCGTTCTCCCCGTGTGGCCGGGCCAGGATCGTCGGTGATGCCGGTGTACCCCGAACGACGCTTCCGGGAACGTCGGTTGAACGTAGGAAGAAGCGGCACGGCGGAGGCCGGTGGGCGCGACGCACCGGGCAGGGTTTGAACCAGGCCGCACGGGCTACCCGGTTGACATGTCCCCTCGATATCGCAACGGCGCGAATCAGGCCGGCACGATCATCGCGGTCGTGGCCGACGTCATGGCCCTCATCCTGGGCCTGTGGATTCTGATGTACCTACTGGACGCGAACCGGGCGAACGACTTCGTCCAGTTCATCCACGACGCGGCCCGCTGGCTGGCGGGTTGGTCGCACGACCTCTTCACGTTCGACGAGGCCTGGGCCCGAGTGGTCGCCGGCTACGGCCTGGCGGCGGTGGTCTACCTGTTCGTGGGCCACGCGATCGCCAATCGCGCACACCGGCACTGAAAATGCCGTGAGGGGCTCGTCCCTCAGGGGCGCGGGGCTGCGTCGACATGCGGCTCCGCCGCGTGGGCGCGACAAGCCACACACAACCCGCGCCCGCCGCACCCGGCACACCCCCGAGCTCTCAGGCGCAACACTCCGAGTCCAGCCCCACAGGCAGACCCTCTCCGCCGAAGACCCGACACGTGGCCTCATGGCCACCGAGCGCGGCCACGGCCAGCAACAACGACCCCGCGGTCCACGTGGTCAACTCCCGCGGCCAGATCGCGTCGTCCTCGAAGACATACCCGGTCCAGTACAGGCCGCTCTCCGGATCCCGCAGGTGCTGGATCGACTGGAGCACCTCCAGCGCGCGGTCCGACTCCCCCGTCGCCCAGAGCGCCAGCGCCAGTTCCGCGGACTCGCCCCCCGTCACCCACGGGTTGGGGACCACGCAACGCACCCCCAGCCCCGGGACGACGAACCGGTCCCAGTCCTCCTCTATGCGGGCCTTGGCCTCCGCACCGGTCAAGGCACCGCCGAGCACGGGGTAGTACCAGTCCATCGAGTAGCGGTTCTTGTCGAGGAACCGCTCCGGATGCCGGCGTATCGCATGCCGCAGCGCGCCCGCCGCCAACTCCCAGTCCGGCTGCGCCTCTTCCCGCTGTTCGGCGATCGCCAGGGCGCAGCGCAGCGCGTGGTGGATGGAGGAGCTGCCGGTGAGCAGGGCATCCGCCGTGTCCGTGCCGTCGTCGTCGCGCCGCCAGCCGATCTGCCCGCCCGGCTGCTGCAAGCGCAGCACGAACTCCACCGCCGCGTACACCGCCGGCCACATCCGCTCCAGGAAGGTGTCGTCGCCGGTGGAGAGGTAGTGGTGCCAGACGCCCACGGCTATGTAGGCGACGAAGTTGGTCTCCCGGCCCCGGTCGGTGACCTCGGCGAAGTCCCCGTCCGCATAGGCCGCGTACCAGGAACCGTCCTCGTTCTGGTGCCGGGCCAGCCACAGGTAGGCCCGCTCGGCCGCCTCGTGCTCACCGGCGGTGTCGAGGGCCATGGCCGCCTCGACGTGGTCCCACGGGTCGAGGTGGTGGCCCCGGAACCAGGGGATCGCGCCGTCCTCGCGCTGCACGGCGAGGATGCCGGCGACGGTTTCGGCGGCCTGCCCGGCGGTGAGGACCCCGGGCAGGACCAGGTGTTCCGTCCGGGGAGTCGTCACTTGGCGTCCGCCCCGTTGTCGGAGAGACGCGGCAGGTGCGGCTTGGTCGCGTACGCCACGAAGCTCTTGCCGATCAGCGGGTTCAGCGCCTGCTCCGCGACCCGGGTGGCCAGCGGTTTCTTCATGATGTCCCAGACCAGGAGCTTGTGGTACGCCCGCACGGGCAGCGCCTTGTCGTTGTCGACGCCGAACGCGCACTTCAGCCACCAGTACGGGGAGTGCAGCGCGTGGGCGTGGTGGGTGCCGTAGGGCTCGAGCCCGGCCTCGCGGATCTTCGCGAGCAGCTCGTCCGCCTTGTAGATGCGGATGTGGCCTCCCTCGACCTCGTGGTAGGCGTCGGACAGGCTCCAGCAGACCTTCTCGGGACCGTAGCGCGGGACGGTGACGGCGATGCGCCCGCCGGGCTTCAGCACCCGCACCATCTCCGCGAGGACGCCCTTGTCGTCCGGGATGTGCTCCATCACCTCGGAGATGATCACGACGTCGAAGGACTCGTCGGGGAAGGGCAGCGCGAGGGCGTCGCCCTCCATGGCCGTGGCGGTGGCGCCCTCGGGGGCCTCGCCCGCCTCCTTCATCGCCGCGAACCACTTCGCGACCTCGCGGATCTCCTCGGCGTTCTGGTCCAGCGCCACGACCTGCGCGCCGCGCCGGTAACACTCGAACGCGTGCCGGCCGGCACCGCAGCCGAGATCCAGGACACGGTCGCCCGGGGCGAGCGGGAACCGGGAGAAGTCGACGGTCAGCACGTGGCCCTGCTTTCGGAGTTGACGCCTTCTACATCTGTGGTGGCCGCGGAGACGGCACCCGCGGGAGCCGCGGGACGGCCGGGGGCCAGGGGCGCCTGATCGGTGCCCGCCGCGGGGCGGTCGGAGGCCAGGGGCGTCGTGTGGTCACCGCCCCCCACGGAACGGTCCCTGGGCGCTGCGGAGCGGCCTGTTTCGCCGCCCTCGGACCTGGCGATCGCCTCGCGGTACCGCGCCACCGTCCCTTCCGCAGCCCTGGCCCACGTGAAGTGCCGCAGTACCCGTTCCCGCCCGGCCGCTCCGAGCCGCGCGCGCAACTCCGCGTCGCCCAGCAGCCGGCCCAGCCCCGCCGCAAGTGCCCCCGAGTCCCCCGGCGGCACCGCCAGGCAGGTCTCCCCGTCCCGGCCTGCGACCTCGGGGATCGCCCCACCGGTCGTGGCGAGCAGGGGCGTCCCGGTCGCCATGGCCTCGGCGGCCGGCAGCGAGAAGCCCTCGTAGAGCGACGGCACGCACGCGACCTGCGCCGAGCGCACGAGGTCGACGAGTTCCGCGTCGGAGATGCCCTTGACGAACTCGACGGCGCCGTCGAGGCCGTACCGTTCCATCGCCTGGGCGACGGGGCCCTCGGCCGGACGCTTGCCGACGACGACGAGGTGGGCGGCGGGGTGCTCGGTGCGGACCTTGGCGAGGGCCTCGACAAGATGGACCAGACCCTTCAGCGGCACGTCCGCGCTGGACGTCGTCACGATCCGGCCCGGCACGACCGGCACGGAGGCGTCCGGCGAGAACAGGTCGGTGTCGGCGCCGATGTGGACCACGTGGATCCGGTCCTGGCGTACGCCGAGGTGGTCGACGATCTCCTGGCGGGACGTGCCGGAGACGGTGAGCACGGACGGCAGCCGCCGCGCGACGCGCTTCTGCATGCGCGTGAAGGCGTACCAGCGTCGCACCGAGCAGCGCCGCTGCCAGCCCTCCGCCGCGTCCAGCTCCAACTGCCGGTCGACGGTGATGGGGTGGTGGATCGTGGTCACCAGGGGCGCGCCCACGTCTCCCAGCAACCCGTACCCGAGCGTCTGGTTGTCGTGGACGACGTCGAACTCGCCCCGGCGGGCACGCAGATGGCGGCGGGCGCGCAGCGAGAAGGTGAGCGGCTCGGGGAAGCCGCCGGTCCACATGGTCGCGACTTCGAGCGCGTCGATCCAGTCCCGGTACTCGTCACGCTTCGGTGTGCGGAAAGGATCCGGCTGGCGGTAGAGGTCGAGGCTGGGCAGCTCGGTGAGGCTCAGCCCGTCGTAGCCCTCGTCGAGCACGGGATACGGCTGTGCGCCGATGACCTCGACCCGATGGCCGAGGCGGGCCAGTTCGCGCGAGAGATGCCGGACGTAGACGCCCTGGCCGCCGCAGAACGGGTTCCCTTTATAGGTGAGGAGCGCGATGTGGAGCGGTCGCGAGCCGTCGGCTGCGGGGCCCTCCGGAGACCCGGCTTCCCTGGCCTCAGCGGTCACTCTGGGCCCCCTTCTCCCTGCTCTGTCCCGCGAGATTACGCCGGGACGCTAATCTAGAACAAGTTCCAGACTTGATCGTTCGGAGGCTCTGAATCTACCGGCAGGTAGGGGCGCTGTGACCAGTGGATCAGGTGATTCACGCCACGGCCGACGCCGTGCCATGCTGTCTGATCACTCGTCCTCACGGACGGTCACGGAACGGGCCCGACCCATGCCCGCGGAAGCCAAGGTGAGCGCCAAGGTGAACAAGGTGGCCAAGGTGGATGCCAGCGCCGCAGCCTCCGCCTCCCCGCCCCTGACGGAGCGACAGGAGGCCCGCCGTCGCCGCATCCTGCACGCGAGCGCACAGCTGGCCAGCCGGGGCGGTTTCGACGCCGTGCAGATGCGCGAGGTCGCGGAGTCCTCGCAGGTGGCGCTCGGCACGCTGTACCGCTACTTCCCCTCCAAGATCCATCTGCTGGTCGCCACCATGCAGGACCAGCTGGAGCACATGCACGGCACGCTGCGGAAGAAGCCCCCGCAGGGCGAGACGGCGGCCGAGCGGGTCGCGGAGACGCTGATGCGGGCCTTCCGCGCCCTCCAGCGCGAACCCCATCTGGCCGACGCGATGGTCCGCGCCCTCACCTTCGCCGACCGCAGTGTGAGCCCGGAGGTCGACCAGGTCTCGCGGCAGACGACGGCGATCATCCTGGACGCGATGGGGCTGGAACGCCCCACTCCGGAGCAGCTTTCGGCGGTCCGGGTCATCGAGCACACCTGGCACTCGGCCCTCATCACCTGGCTGTCGGGCCGCGCCTCCATCGCCCAGGTCAAGATCGACATCGAGACGGTGTGCCGTCTGATCGACCTGACGGCACCCCCGGCCCCCTGACACACCAAGGACCTACGAGACGGGTTCCCTTCGCCGGCATGGTCCGGATCAGGTTCTGGGGGTCGCCTTCCGGTCGCCTGACCTCGCGGCCCTGCGCCTTCCGGCCTCTCAGCCCTACCGTCGCAGTCGGCACCGGCGGAAGCCGAAGCTTCCTGCCAGAGTCGGCCAACTCCGGTCGGACTCCCTCACTCGTCCCGTAGGCCACTTCCCAGGCTAGAACTTCTGGCCGCGAAGAGAAGCCCCTGTGCGGGATTTTTTACCTAAATATCCTGAGTAGCCCATATGCCCCCTTGAGGCCCCGGTCGCCGCGACGAAACACCGGGCCGGAAGGAACATGAGGGAGACAAAGTGACTTTTCGGGCGGAAGTGAAAGGGCAACCCCATGCCGAAGTACCTCTTCAAGGTGAAGCTGACCCCGGACGGACTGAAGGGTCTGCTCAAGGAAGGCGGGAGCTCGCGGCGTGACGTCGTCGGGCGCATGGTCGAGGGCCTCGGAGGCCGGGTCGAGACGATGTACTGGGCCTTCGGCGACGACGACGTCTACGTCACGGCGGAGCTGCCGGGCAACACCTCCGCCGCGGCCATGGGCATGGTCGTCTCGGCGGCGGGCGGGGTCCGCACGAGCACGGTCGTCCTGCTGTCGGCCGAGGAGGTGGACGAGGCCGTCCGGCAGCAGGTGGACTACCGGGCACCCGGCGCCTGACGCCCCCCGGGGCCGCCCCGCCGGCGACTGACGGATCCCGAACCGGCCGCCCCACCGGCGCGACGGACCCCGAACCAGCCGCCCCACCGGCGCCTGACGGCCCCGTATCGGCCGCCCCCGGCGCCTCACAGACGCCGGGGGCGGCGGCTGCCCCTACTCCTCCGGCGGGAACACCGGCTCCCCGCTGTCCCCCAGCGTGATCGTGATCGCCTCCACCGGACAGCTCTCCGCCGCCTCCAGCACCCGCTCGTTCGCGTCCGTGTCCGGGTCGACCGGATGGGACTGCCGGGCGGAGTCCAGGCGGAAGCCGTCCGGCGCGTGGTGGAGGCACTGGGCGGAGCCGATGCACAGGGAGCGGTCGACCTCGACGTGCCAGCGGTCACCCATCCCTACGCCGCCGGCAGGTGGATCATCTTGTGCTCCAGGTACTCGCCGTATCCCTCGGGCCCGAACTCCCGCCCCAGGCCCGAGTTCTTGTAGCCGCCGAAGGGGCCCAGCATGTCCAGGCTGAAGGTGTTGACCGAGTACGTGCCCGTACGGACCTGGCGTGCGATCTCGATGCCGCGCTCGACGTCCGCGGTCCAGACGCTGCCGCTCAGCCCGTAGTCGGAGTCGTTGGCGATCTTCACGGCGTCTGACTCGTCGTCGTAGGGCAGCAGGCAGATGACCGGGCCGAAGATCTCCTCGCGGGCGATGCGCATGGAGTTGTCGACGTCGCCGAAGAGGGTCGGCTCGACGTACCAGCCGCGGTCGAGGCCGGCCGGGCGTCCGCCGCCGGTCAGGATCTTCGCGCCCTCCTCCTGTCCGATGCGGATGTAGTCGAGGTTGCGCTGCTGCTGCCGCCTCGCCACCAGCGGGCCCACCTGGGTGGCGGGGTCCAGCGGGTCGCCGACCGTCAGCGCGCCCGCCGCCGCGGCGAGGGCGTCGGCGAACTCGTCGTAGCGGGAGCGCGGCAGGAGGATGCGGGTCTGGGCGACGCAGGCCTGGCCGTTGTTCATCCAGGCCGCGGGGGCGATGCCCGCCACGGCCGTCTCGACGTCCGCGTCGGGCAGGACGACGGCCGCCGACTTGCCGCCCAGTTCGAGCGTCACGCGCGTGAGGTTGCGGGCCGCCACCTCCATCACGCGCTTGCCGGCCGCGACCGACCCGGTGAAGGACACCTTGTCGACGCCTGGGTGCCCGACCAGGTACTCGCTCACCTCCCGGTCCGCGGGCAGGATCGACAGCACGCCCTCCGGCAGCCCGGCCTCCTTCGCGATCTCGCCGAGCAGGTACGCGTCCAGCGGCGACTCGGGGGAGGGCTTGAGCACGGCCGTGCAGCCGGTGAGCAGCGCGGGGGCGAGCTTGGCGGCGGCGACGAACTGCGGGACGTTCCAGGGAACGACGGCGGCTACGACCCCGACGGGCTCACGCCGCACGAGGATGCGGCCGAGCACGCCGTCGCGCCGCTCCTCGTACGTGAAGTTCCGCGCGACGGTGATCGCCGAGTCCCAGACCATCACCGCGCCGAGGGCCTGGGCGAGGACGCTCCAGGAGTACGGCGAGCCGTTCTGGCCGGAGATCACGCGGGCGATCTCGTCGTGCCGGGCGGTGATCCCGTCCTTGATCCTGCCCACGACCTCGATCCGCTCGTCGAGGCTCATGCGCGGCCAGGGCCCCTCGTCGAAGGCCCGCCGGGCCGCTCCCACGGCCCGGTCCACATCCGCCGTCGAGGCGTGCGGGACGCGTCCGATGACCTCTTCCGTGTGCGGCGAGATCACCTCGATGACGCCCTTGCCCAGGGGGTCGGTCAACTCCCCGCCGACGAACAGCTGTCCGTGTTCCACGAGCTCGGTCATGGCCGACTGCCTTCACATCTGACGGTGTTTCAGAAACTGATACCAGTTCTCGTTAAAGTAGTCCACGGACATGACGAGAATGCCCCTGACCAGCGGTTTCCCGGTGTGCACTCGGTGGCGGCTGGGCATTCATGCTCTGCCGCGCGATAACCTGCCGCAGCCAGATGCCCGGTGGGCAGCGTCGTGGGGGGGGCGCCACAGTGTGGCACGAACTCGTTGCCCGGTATGCGTGGGCCAGCGCGATCGAGATCGACTCCTATACCGCCTCCGTCACCGTCAGCAAGACCGAAGACGAGGTGCCAGGTCGCCAGGGCCGGGGCCAACGTCATAACGGTCGAATGTGGCTACCACGGAAGCATCACGGAGATCGCCCAACCTGCCTCGGTCTGCGGTGAGTTCTTCAGCATCTACAGCAACGTCAACGCCCGCTACCAGGTGATGCACGCGGTGAACGGCCGCGTCGATGGCGCCTTCGACCCGTTCGAGATGGAAGGCGCGGCCTGGATGAATCCCAAACCGCAGCTACCCCCTTGGGCACAAGAGGCGACCTTCCACCTCGGCTCCATCGAGGCCAAGTCCGTCGCGCTGGTGGAGCGCACCATGGGCGTGGCATTCGACCCGGTGTGTCTTGAGATCCCGCTCCGTACTGTCCCTCTGCCAGCACCCGCGGCGCTCTTCGGTGACTTCGAGGCAGCCTGGCAGGCATAAGCACTGGCAGCCGCCGACGGGGATGACAGCCGTCTCGGTTTCCGTCTCATTCAGCACCGTTTGTCTCGAGCAGGACGCACCGGCTTCAGCGCAAGGCTGGTTCCAGCCACCGCAGCACCCCTCTGTACCCCCAATCGTGGACGGTTGGGGGTACAGCTGCGTCTGCCCAAGGAAGGGGTCAGGCAGAGCCGAACGCTACTTCAACCCCCCTGGTTACAGGGGTACTTGTTGGAATACCCGAACCTCCTACCGCGTCTCGCAAAGGTGCTCCAGAGGCCTTCGAGAGACGAAAGTTGCCCCCTGCGCAGGGGGCAAATCGCCAATCCCGGCACAATGGTTGGCAGTTCCGACGGCCTGAACCCAGGCCCACACAGAGGAGCCCCCATCCCGGCAACGGTTCCTACGCCACTGGCCGGAGGGGGGCTCCTGTGCAGCCGCCCATCCATCACCAAAAGACAGAGGGGGAGCACATGAATGATGGTAAACCTCGCGCAGACAGGACATATACGAGGCTCCGAGCGTGGACCCGGCGGGCATGGACTGTCAGCCTCCAAGATCTCAACAACGAGGCTCTCCGAGGCGCCGCCTACCAAGCGGGGAGTGGAGTGGTCACAGTTCTGATCCTCTGGATTACAAGCCGGCGCTGACTCGATGCGCCCAACTCCCTTAGTGATCGCGTGTGTCTAATTGCGTGACAACGACCGCGTACGTTGGCGTCCGTCCACGCACGTTCAGGGACAGTCGGCGCAGAGCACCTCGCCTCTCCCCGACCCTACGAGATTGCTTCGGCCGAAGAGAGGTCGTGGGTTCAAATCCCACCACCCTGGCAGTGAAACACCAGGTCAGGGGCCTGATCCGCTTAGCGGGTCGGGCCCTTGAGTGCTTCCAGGGCCGTTATCGAGTCTCCATTCGAGCCGGGGCGGTTCAGTCATCCTCATCGTCGTGGATCATCATCAGGGCCGGAAACTCCCCGTCTACGACTGTGCGTCGCGCCACCACCAGCAGCCCCGAGGGGAAGACACCAGCAGGGCACGGCCAAGTGATGTCCGGTTGCATCGATCCCATGCCCGCATCCTCCTCCACGGCTGGAGGCCCGCCACGGGCCTGAGCAATTTCGCCCGACTTCTGCGCGACTACCACGATGCCTGCGAGAGCTTTTCACCTCCGCCAGGCGCGACCTGGTCCACGGACGCAGGTGTCTCCGGGGCCGACGAGGTTGTCTGCCATGGGGACTTCGGCCCCTGGAACGTCGTCTGGCAGGGCAACCAACCGGTGGGAATCATCGACTGGGACTTTGCTCGCCCGGCGCCACGCTTGCAGGACGTGTCCTACGCGTTGGAGTACGTTGCCCCGTTCCGCGACGATGCCGAGTGCCTGCGCTGGCTGCACTACCCGGCGCCGCCCAACCGCCGTCTGCGGCTGGAGCACTTCTGCAGTGCGTACGGTCTTGACTCGACCGTGGGGATCGTCGACGCCGTCATAGCCAGACAGCAGGACAATGCCGACCTCGTGCG
Source organism: Streptomyces sp. NPDC052064 (assembly GCF_055585925.1). Lineage (NCBI taxonomy): Bacteria > Bacillati > Actinomycetota > Actinomycetes > Kitasatosporales > Streptomycetaceae > Streptomyces > Streptomyces sp. NPDC052064. The sequence goes on along the minus strand of NZ_JBVJJE010000003.1, from coordinate 29,032 downwards.
CCGGCTGGCCGAGCAGGGGCACGAGCCCCAGGCCACGTGGGCCGCTGACGGGCTGCTGACCGAACTTGACCACAGGATCGACTGGAGCAAGGCGCACCGACATCTGGTCGAGTAGCCGATTCGCCCGTCACCGACCGTACTTCTGGCCGTCAGAGTGTCGCCATATCCTGCCGTCCCTGGGGAGCTTCTCCTGACCGCTGTCGTCGTGGACGGCGCATGCAGTTACGCAACAGCTCTTAGTGTGTCTCGCCGGCGGTAGCCTGCATCATCACCTCCACCCCAGAGCTGGCTTCTGACATCCACGGCTGACATCAACGTTGCCGGACGGAGGCACACGCCACCGTCTCCGTGCAGACATCAGCACAAGTCAGCCCAACAACCAACAACGTCAGTCGACTTGGGCAACCTTTGTAACCAGTTCTCGTTATAGTGGGCAACGGCCGTGGAACGGAGGGCAGATGCAGAGCAGCCAGGACCGCGAGCCCGCACCGGCGGTGTACGACCACGGCGGAGGCGTCCGGTCCCTCCGGGTCCCCATCCCGGACAACCCCCTCGGCCACACGCTGGTGTACGTCGTCGACACCGACCGGGGTCCGGTACTGATCGACACCGGCTGGGACGACCCGGCGTCCTGGGACACGCTCGCGGCCGGCCTCACGGCGTGCGGCACCTCGGTCGCCGAGATCCACGGCGTGGTCGTCACTCATCACCACCCGGACCACCACGGCCTGTCCGGCCGGGTCCGTGACGCGTCCGGCGCGTGGATCGCGATGCACGCGGCGGACACCGCGGTCGTACGGCGGACCCGCGAGGCCCGCCCCGAGCGCTGGTTCTCGTACATGACGGCCAAGCTCACCGCCGCCGGTGCGCCTCAGGAGCACATCGCCCCGCTGCGCGCGGCCCGGCCCCGCACCCTGCCCGGCCTCTCCCCCGCCCTGCCCGACCGCGACATCGCCCCCGGCGAACTCCTCGACCTCCCCGGCCGCCGCCTGCGTGCGATCTGGACCCCGGGACACACCCCGGGCCACGTCTGCCTCCACCTGGAGGAGACCCACCCCGCCCAACTCCCGGGCTGCGGACGCCTGTTCTCCGGCGACCACCTGCTGCCCGAGATCACCCCGCACATCGGCCTCTACGAGGACCCGGACGACGCCACAGTCACCGACCCCCTCGGCGACTACCTCGACTCCCTGGAACGCGTGGGCCGTCTCGTCCCCGCCGAGGTGCTCCCGGCCCACCAGCACCCGTTCCCCGACGCCGCCGCCCGCGTGCGCGAGCTGCTCGCCCACCACGAGGCCCGCCTCACCGCCCTGCTGACCCTCCTCGCCGAGCCGCTCACGCCCTGGCAGCTCGCCGAACGCATGGAGTGGAACCGTCCCTGGGACCAGATCCCGTACGGCTCCCGGAACATCGCCGTCTCGGAGGCCGAGTCCCATCTGCGCCGCCTGGTCAAGCTCGGCCGAGCGGAGGCGGTGCCGGGAAGCGAGCCCGTGACGTACGTGGCGGTGCAATGAGGTGGCAAACCCGGCGGAGGACAGGCCGCCGGGGTGCTGCGAAACAGCCATGGGCCCCATGGAACGCCTCGTCGCCGAACGCGCCTGCGAGCGCCTGATCATCGACTTCGTCCACCGGCTCGACCTCGGCGAACCCTCTGCCTTCGCCGGCCTGTTCGCCGAGAACGGCGTCTGGCAGTGGCCGGAGGACGGGCCGCCGGTTCAGGTCGGCCACTACGAGGACACGTTCCACAGGGCCGACGGCACCTGGCTGCTCGCCTCACGGATTCCCCACCTTCCCCTCGGCGGACCCACACCCCTGCGGAACTTGCCTGTGTCATAAGGCACTTGACCTTTCTGAGCGCCCCCTAGGATGGGCGGACACAGCGCTCGTACGCGTGCACAGTCGCGTCACCGCGGGGAGACATGCCCATGGACACCGAAGAGGCCGCACGTACCACGACCGGCAGCGGGGCCCTGGGCGACCGGGCGGCCGGGCCCATGGTGCCGCGGCTGGCCCTGGGCGCCCGGCTCAGGCGACTGCGCGAGGAGCGGAGCATCGGCCGTGCGGACGCGGGCCATGTCATCCGGGCCTCCTCGTCCAAGATCAGCCGAATGGAGGCCGGCCGTCACGGGTTCAAGCTGCGGGACGTCGCCGATCTGCTCACGCTCTACGGCGTCACGGACGAGGCCGAGCGCGCGACCCTGCTGGCGCTGGCCGAGCAGGCCAACACCCCCGCCTGGTGGCAGTACTACAGCGATGTGGTGCCCGCCTGGATGCAGACCTACCTCGGCGCCGAGCAGGCGGCGAGCGTCATCCGCTGCTTCCAGGTCCAGCGCGTTCCGGGGCTGCTCCAGACCGCCGACTACGCACGGGCGTCCATCCGGCTCGCCCACCCGGACGCCGGTGCGGAGGAGAGGGAACGCCGGGTCGCGCTGCGGATGACCCGCCAGCGGATTCTGCACCGGCAGCCGGCGACCCGGCTGTGGGCCGTGATCGACGAGGCGGCGCTGCGGCGCCCGGTGGGCGGCCTCGCCGTCATGCGTGCCCAGCTCAGGCATCTCATCGAGATCTGCGGGCTTCCGCAGGTCACGGTCCAGATCCTGCCGTTCCGCACCGGGGGCCACGCGGCGGAGGGCGGCCCGGTCACGATTCTGCGCCTGCCCGGCGGTGAGTTGCCCGACGTGGTCTACCTCGAACAGCTCACCACCGGCCTCTATCCCGACCGGCCGGCCGAGATCGAGTGCTACTGGGACGCGATGAACCGGCTGGTGGTCGAAGCCGAGTCACCGGACGAGACTCCGACCATCCTGCACCGCATCCTTCAGGAGACCTGAGCCGGGAGGATCCGAGCGGATCAGCGCTTGCGGGCGACACCGCCGTACTGGTGCACCTCCGCGGGAAGGTCCAGCGCCGCCGCGTCGGGACGCCAGCGCGAGCAGGAGGCCACGCCCGGTTCGAGCAGTTCCAGACCGTCGAAGTAGCGGGCGATCTGCTCGGGGCTGCGCAGGATGTACGGGAGCGAACCGCCCTCGTTGTACTGCTGGATGGCCCGGACGTAGTCCTCGCTGGTGTCGGTGCTGTCGTACTGGACGAGGTAGCTGCCGGAGGGCAGGGCGTCCACCAGCTGCCGCACGATCGAGCGGGCCTCGTCGTGGTCCTCGATGTGGCCCAGGATGCCCATCAGCATGAGGGCGACGGGCCGGTCGAAGTCCAGCGTCTTCCCGGCCTCCCGGATGATGGTGGCCGGCTCGCGCAGATCGGCGTCGACGTAGTTGGTGACGCCTTGCGGGGTGCTGGTGAGCAGCGCGCGGGCGTGGGCCAGCACCAGCGGGTCGTTGTCGACGTAGACGATCCGGCTCTCCGGGGCCACCCGCTGGGCGATCTGGTGGGTGTTGTCCACGTTGGGCAGCCCGGTGCCGATGTCCAGGAACTGGCGGATGCCCTCTTCGGCGGCGAGATGGCGGACAGCGCGGGCGAGGAAGTAGCGGGCGGCGCGGGCTCCGGTCTCGATACCCGGGAAGATCTCGCGAAACGCGTCACCGGCCACGCGGTCGACTTCGTAGTTGTCCTTCCCGCCCAGCCAGTAGTTCCAGATCCGGGCCGAGTGCGGCACCGAGGTGTCGATCTTGGCGAGCGGCTCCTGCTCGGAGTTCTCCACCTGATCAGTCATGGACGCTCCTGCGTGTGGTCGTGGAGGCCCACGTTAGCTTGTCGGTCAGCTTGTTTGCCTCTCAGACAGGATCAACTCCTCGGCTGCACCCAGTAGTTCGACTTCCGCCCGGCTCATCGTCGGGTTGGCTGAACGACGGCGCAGGGCCTCTGTCAGGGCGGGCCGGGTGCAGGAGGACGGGCCGGCGAGGAGAGCGGACAGCATGGTGCGGGCCGGGATGGAGAGGGGATCGTCGGCGACGGCGGCCTGGGCGAGGATCACCGCGGACGTCGCCCAGTCCAGGGCCGGGTCGCCCTCCTCGGTGTTCGACCAGTCGATGACGCGGGGCCCGTCGGGGGTCAGGATCACGTTCTCCGGGTGCAGGTCCAGGTGCAGGACGCGGACGGCCGGGTCGGCGGAGCGCAGGGCGGGGATGGTGTGGAGGTGGCGCAGCAGCCGGGCGAGGATCGAGCCCGCCTCGGTCACGTCCAGCGTGCCCGCCAGGCAGGCCTGGAGCATGGTCGGGCCGGAGAGCCGTTCCATCACCAGGTCGGTGCGCGAGCCGGAGGGGCGGACCCGGGGCACCGGGTAGCCATGGGTGTGCACGTGCTCCATCACCGCGCCCTCGCCCGCCGCGTCTCCCCCGCCCTCCCGCTCGCGCCGCAGCACCCACGCCTCGCCGAGCTCGTACACGTCGGCGCGGCGGCCCGAGCCGAGCAGTCTCCCCGGTGGTGTCGTCGGCATGGGCCGAAGCTACCCGGCCCGACCATCGCCCTCAGCCCGTTTTGGACGTGCGGGTACAGTTAACAGGTCGTCATCACACCCGTACGGGGGGAAGCCGGTGCAATTCCGGCGCTGACCCGCAACCGTATACCGCCCGCCAAGGCGGTGAGCCGGATCACCCCGTACGGTTCGTGACCGGCTCACGTGCCCGGCAGCCCGCCGGTGCACGGCACCGTCGAGGTATACGGAGCCGAGCCGCCGGGGGTGCCCCGTGCTGTCCGGCTCCCCCGCAGGGAGAGGCACCCGCCGATCATGAACGTCCGCCGCAGCGCCGCGGTCCTGGCCGCCGTCGCCGTGATCGGGGCCGCCACACCGGCCGCCGCCGACCCGTCCCCTTCTCCGTCCCAGGCATTCCCCTCCGCCCTGTACGGCGGCAAGGATCCCAAGTTCGACGGCGTCTGGCGTCAGTCACTCGCCCTGCTCGCGCAGGACACGGCAGGTGTGAAGCCCGCGGCGAAGGCCGTGGAGTGGCTGGTGCGCCAGCAGTGCGCGGACGGCTCGTTCGCCCCGTACCGTGCCGAGCCCACCACCGCGTGCGACGCCAGGACCATGGTCGACACGAACCAGACGGCCGCCGCCGTCCAGGCCCTCACCGCCCTCGGTGGGCACGACGCCGTCACCGGCAAGGCCGTCACCTGGCTGAAGTCCGTCCAGAACAAGGACGGCGGCTGGGGTTATTCGCCCGGCGGCGCCAGCGACACCAACTCGACGTCCCTCGTCATCGGCGCGCTGACCGCCGCCGGCGAGAGGCCGGAACAGGTCGAGAGGGGCGGCAGGTCGCCCTACGACGCGCTGCTGAAGCTGGCTCTCGGCTGTGACGGCGACGGCGCGGGCGCCTTCGCGTTCCAGCCGGACGAGAAGGGCAAGCCGGTCGCCAACGCGGACGCCACGGCGGCGGGTGTGCTGGGTGCCCTGGGCAAGGGCATGGTGGTGAAGCCCGGTGAGAAGACGGAGACGACCGAGGCGACGAAGGGCGAGGCCTGCGAGGACAAGAAGACGCCGGAGCAGGCGGCGGCCAACGGAGCCGTCTACCTCACCAGGGCTCTCGCCAAGGACGGCCACCTCACCTCGGCCCTCGCGGGCTCGGACCCCCAGCCCGACTACGGCAACACCGCCGACGCGGTCGTCGCGCTCGCCGCGCAGGGCGACACCGGGCAGGCGGAGAAGTCCCTGCGCTGGCTGGAGAAGAACTCCGCGACCTGGGCCGCCCAGAACGGTCCCGCCGCCTACGCCCAGTTGGTCTTCGCCGCCCACGCGACGGGCACGAACCCGCGCGACTTCGGCGGCGCCGACCTGGTGAAGCAGCTGAACGCGACGGGCCCGGCCCCGCAGACCGCCGAGAAGACCCAGGCGGCGGAAGACAAGAGCGACTCGGACTCGGGCCCCTTCGGCGTCTGGTGGTACGTCGGTGTCTGCCTCGTCGCCGGTGTCGGCATCGGCTTCCTCTTCAGCGGCCGCAGGAACAGGCGGCAGTTGTGATCCGCCGGGCCGTTCTCCTTCTCCTGGTCTCGCTCCTGCTGTGCGCGGGAGCGGGCCAGGCCCAGGCCGCCGGGTACCGGTACTGGTCGTTCTGGGACCGCGACGGCGACCACTGGGTCTACGCCACCCAGGGCCCGTCCATGACCCGGCCCTCGGACGGCGACGTCCAGGGCTTCCGCTTCACGGTCAGCGAGGATTCCGAGGACGCGGCCCGACCGCGCGGCACGGCCGACTTCAAGACGATCTGTGCGAAGACGCCCGCGCGGGAGGACGGGAAGCGGGTGGCCCTGCTCCTCGACTTCGGCACGACGACGGACGCGCCCTCCGGCGAAACGCCACCCGCGCCTCGAACGGCCTGCGCACAGGTGTCCCCCGACGCGACGACGGCAGAGGCCCTCGCGACGGTGGCCAAGCCGCTGCGCTACGACACGAACGCCCTGCTGTGCGCCATCTCGGGCTACCCGGAGAAGGGGTGCGGAGAGCAAGTGGCCGGGAAGCAGAAGCCGTCCGGACAGAAGAAGAACACCTCGGACGACGGCCCGTCCCTCGGCCTGGTGGCGGGAATCGCCGTGGTGGCGGTCCTGGGCGGGGCAGCGATCTGGCAGGTACGGCGGCGTGGCCAGTCCTAGCCGCGGCTCATCCCTCCACCCCGGCGCCTGGTGGCTCTGGTCCCTCTCCCTCGGCACCGCGGCCACCCGCACCACCAACCCCCTCCTCCTCTCCCTCCTCATCGCGGTCTCCGCCTACGTGGTAGCCACCCGCCGCCCCCACACCCCCTGGTCCCGCTCCTACGGCGCCTTCGTCAAACTCGCCCTCGCCGTCCTGCTCGTCCGCCTCCTCTTCGCCACGGTCCTCGGCTCCCCCATCCCCGGCACGCACACCCTCCTCACCCTCCCCGAAGCCGGCCTCCCCGCCTGGGCCCAGGGCATCCGCGTCGGCGGCGAGGTCACCGCCGAGGCCCTCGCCTTCGCCCTGTACGACGGCCTGAAGCTGGCCACCCTGCTCATCTGCGTCGGCGCCGCGAACGCCCTGGCGAACCCCTCCCGCCTGCTCAAGTCCCTCCCGGGCGCCCTGTACGAGATGGGCGTCGCGATCGTCGTGGCCCTCACCTTCGCGCCCAGCCTGATCGCCGACGTCCAGCGCCTCCGCTCCGCCCGCCGCCTGCGCGGCCGCCCGGACAAGGGCGTCCGGGGCCTGCTGCAGGTGGGCCTGCCGGTCCTGGAGGGCGCGCTGGAGCGCTCGGTGTCGCTCGCCGCCGCGATGGACGCCCGCGGCTACGGCCGTACCGCCCGGGTCCCCGCCGCCGTCCGCCGCACCACCGCCGCCCTCACCCTCGGCGGTCTGCTCGGCGTGTGCGCCGGAACGTACGGTCTGCTCACCGCCGAAGGTGCCACCTACGGCGTCCCGGTGCTCCTCGCGGGCCTCGCCGCCGCCCTCGCGGGTCTCCGGCTCGGCGGACGGCGGTCGCTGCGCACCCGGTACCGCCCCGACCGCTGGGACGTGCGCGCCTGGCTGGTCGTCGCCTCCGGCGTGGCGGTCGCCGCGCTCCTCACGCTCGCCGCCGCCCGCGATCCCGCGGCCCTGCATCCGGGTGTGGTCCCTCTCGTGGCCCCCACGCTTCCCCTCTGGCCCGCGGCGGCCGTCCTGCTCGGTCTGCTGCCCGCGTTCGTCGCCCCCGACCCCAAGGAGCCGTCGTGATCCGCTTCGAGGATGTGTCCGTGACGTACGACGGTGCCGCCGAACCCACCGTCCAGGGCATCGACTTCGAGGTCCCGGAGGGTGAACTGATCCTCCTCGCCGGCCCGTCCGGTGTCGGCAAGTCCACCGTCCTGGGCGCCGTCAGCGGGCTCGTCCCGCACTTCACCGGCGGCACCCTGCGCGGCAGGGTCACGGTCGCCGGCCGCGACACCCGCACCCACAAGCCGCGCGAACTCGCCGACGTCGTCGGTACCGTGGGCCAGGACCCCCTCTCCCACTTCGTCACCGACACCGTCGAGGACGAACTCGCCTACGGCATGGAGTCGCTGGGCCTCGCCCCGGACGTGATGCGGCGCCGCGTCGAGGAGACGCTCGACCTGCTCGGCCTGGCCGGCCTGCGCCACCGTCCCATCGCCACGCTCTCCGGCGGCCAGCAGCAGCGCGTCGCGATCGGCTCGGTCCTCACGCCGCACCCGAGCGTCCTCGTCCTGGACGAGCCGACCTCCGCGCTCGACCCGGCCGCCGCCGAGGAGGTCCTGGCGGTCCTCCAGCGGCTCGTGCACGACCTCGGCACGACGGTCCTCATGGCCGAACACCGCCTGGAACGCGTCCTCCAGTACGCCGACCAGGTCGTCCTGCTGCCGGGCCCGGGCGCCGCCCCCGTGCTGGGCCCTCCGGCAGAGGTGATGGCCGTCTCCCCAGTGTATCCACCGGTGGTGGCTCTGGGCCGCTTGGCAGGCTGGTCCCCCCTGCCGATGACCGTCCGCGACGCCCGCCGCCGAGCATCAGACCTACGCCGACGACTTGAGGTTCGGGAGGGCATCGCCCATCAGGGGCGCGGGGAACTGCGCGACAAGCCACACACAACCCGCACCCGCAAACGCTCCGAGCCCCCGACCCCAGTAGGCGCACTCCGCTCACTCTCGGTCACCCGCGCCCGCATCCAAGCCCTCCGCGGCATCGACCTCACCATCGCCCCCGGCGAGACGATCGCCCTCATGGGCCGCAACGGCGCCGGAAAGTCCACCCTCCTCAACTCCCTGGTCGGCCTCGTCACTCCCACCGCGGGAACCGTCCGGGTCGGTGAAGCGATCCCCCACCGCACACGCCCGAAGGACCTCGTCCGCAAAGTCGGCCTCGTCCCGCAGGAACCCCGCGACCTGCTCTACGCCGACACCGTCGCCGCCGAGTGCGCGGCGGCCGACCAGGACGCGGCCGCGGAACCCGGCACCTGCCGCGCCCTGGTCACCGAACTGCTCCCCGGCGTCAGCGACGACACTCACCCCCGGGACCTCTCGGAGGGCCAGCGGCTCGCCCTCGCCCTGGCCGTGGTGCTGACCGCCCGGCCTCCGCTGCTCCTGCTGGACGAGCCGACCCGCGGCCTGGACTACGCGGCGAAGGCCCGCCTGGTCGCGGTGCTCCGAACCCTCGCCGCCGAGGGGCATGCCATCGTGCTGGCCACGCACGACGTGGAGCTGGCCGCCGAGATCGCCCACCGGGTGGTGCTGCTCGCCGACGGCGAGGTGATCGCCGACGGCCCGACGGCGGACGTCGTGGTCTCCTCCCCCTCCTTCGCCCCGCAGGTCACCAAGATCCTGGCGCCGCAGCACTGGCTCACGGTCTCCCAGGTCCGCGCGGCCCTCCACGAGGCCGGCTGATGGATACCCGGAGCACCCCCCGGCGGCAGGCCCGGGCCGTCCGCCTCGGCCCCCGCTCCGTCGCCGCCCTGGCCCTCGTCAGCGCCGTGGGCGTCGTCGCCTTCGGCTGGCCGTTCCTGACTCCGCCCACCTCGCGGCTCAGCGCCCACGCGCAGGACGCGCCCTGGCTCTTCGCGGGCCTGCTGGTGCTGCTCGTCGCGGTGGTGGCCGCGGCGATCTCGGAGTCCGGGATCGGCCCGAAGGCGGTCGCGATGCTCGGCGTGCTGGCCGCCACGGGCGCGGCCCTGCGGCCGATCGGCGCCGGTACCGCCGGTATCGAGCCGATGTTTTTCCTGATGGTGCTGAGCGGGCGGGTCCTCGGCCCGGGGTTCGGGTTCGTCCTCGGCTCGGTGACGATGTTCGCGTCCGCGCTGCTCACGGGCGGGGTGGGCCCGTGGCTGCCGTTCCAGATGCTGGCGATGGGCTGGTTCGCGATGGGTGCGGGCCTGCTGCCGGGCCCGGACCGGCTGCGTGGCCGGGCGGAGCTCGTGATGCTCGCGGCCTACGGCTTCCTCGCCGCCTTCGCCTACGGCACGGTCATGAACCTGGCCGGCTGGCCCTTCATGAGCGCCCTCGCCTCGAACGTCGCCTTCGACCCGCACGCGGCGGTCGGCACCAACCTGGCCCGTTTCCTCGCGTACTGCCTGGCCACCTCGCTGGGCTGGGACCTGGGCCGGGCCGTCGTCACGGTCGTACTGACGCTCACGCTCGGCCCCGCGGTCCTCCGGGCGCTGCGCCGCGCCACCCGCCGGGCGGCCTTCGAGACGCCGGTCACGTTCGACGCGCCCCGGACGTGAAGCCCCCCACATGACCCACGTCACGTACGAAGCGGGGCCGTAGGGACAAGCCCCGGTCACGGGACCGGCCTTCCCCGCGCATGCGACCACATCTAGTAAATGGGCTCATTGCGGGCGCCTGGCGCGCCTGCTTCTCTGGCCAGGCCCACCCCCCAAGACCGAAGGCGGCGGCCCCCTGATCCCCGGGGCCGTCGCCTTCGCCATGCCCGGCCGGGCACGTCAGCCCGTGCTGACCCTGAGTTCCTTCACGCCGTTGATCCACGCCGACCGCAACCGGCGCGGATCCTGGACCAGTCGCAGACCCGGCATGGCGTCGGCGACGGCGTTGAAGATGAGGTCGATCTCCAGCACGGCGAGGGACTTGCCCAGGCAGTAGTGCGGGCCGCCGCCGCCGAAACCGAGGTGGGGGTTGGGATCGCGGGTGATGTCGAAGTCGTCCGGCTCGTCGAAGACCTCGGGGTCATGGTTGGCGGAGGCGTAGAAGAGGCCGACGCGGTCGCCCTTGCGGATCAGCTTGCCGCCCAGCTCGGTGTCCTGGGTGGCGGTGCGCTGGAAGGCGGCGACCGGGGTCGCCCAGCGCACGATCTCCTCCGCCGTCGTCGACGGCCGCCCCCTCTTGTACAGCTCCCACTGCTCGGGGTGGGTGAGGAAGGCGTGCATGCCGTGGGTGATGGCGTTGCGAGTGGTCTCGTTGCCGGCCACGGCCAGCATCAGCACGAAGAAGCCGAACTCGTCGGAGTTGAGGTTGCCCTGGTCCTCCGCCGCCACCAACTGCGTGACGATGTCGTGGGCGGGGCACTGCTTGCGGCCGGCGGCCATGTTCATCGCGTAGGCGATGATCTCCGTGGCCGACTCGGCGCCGACCTCCTCGGTGATGGCGTACTCGGGATCGTCGTACGCGATCATCTTGTTGGACCAGTCGAAGATCTTGTCCCGGTCCTCCTGCGGTACACCCATCAGCTCGGCTATCGCCTGGAGGGGCAGTTCGCAAGCGACCTGGGTGACGAAGTCGAACGGGCCGGTGTGCGCGCGGGCGTTCGCCACGATCGCGTGGGCACGGGCCCGCAGCCGCTCCTCCAGCGCGCGGATCGCCCGGGGCGTGAACCCGCGCTGCACGATCTGCCGCACCCGCGTGTGCTCCGGCGGGTCCATGTTCAGCAGGATGAACCGCTGCGCGTCGATGGAGTCGCGCTCGATGTGCTCGTTGAAGCGGATGATCGCCGTGTTGAGGTACGACGAGAACAACTCCGGGTGCGTGGAGACGTACTTGACGTCGGCGTGCCGGGTGACCGCCCAGTACCCCTCGTCCTGGAAACCGGCGAGACCCGCCGGCTGCGGCACCCAGCAGACCGGCTCCACCCGGCGCAGTTCGGCGAACTCCGGCAGGGGCACGCGGCTGTGCAGCAGGTCCGGATCGGTGAAGTCGAACCCCTCGGGCAACGCGGGACAGGACATGGCGGCTCCCACCACTCGTACCGACTCTGATTCTGACGGCCCATCAGCTGTGCGGAGTTGCGGTGACGGTAGTAACGGGTTCTACAAGTAGCAAGAGGCACGGGCCCCCCAATTACCCGCACGACCCTTGCGGTCGACCAGCAGCCCTCAGCACACTGCTGACAGAACTAGAACGCGTACTAGTTCCGCGTAGCCTCCCGGAGAGGACCCGCACCCATGGCTGCCGAACCCGTGATCGTCGAAGCCGTACGCACCCCCATCGGCAAGCGCGGCGGCGCGCTCGCCAACCTGCACCCCGCCTACCTCCTGGGCGAGACGTACCGCGAACTCCTCGGCCGCACCGGTATCCCGGCCGACTGCGTCGAGCAGATCGTCGGCGGCACGGTCACCCACGCCGGCGAGCAGTCCATGAACCCCGCGCGCACGGCCTGGCTCACGATGGGGCTCCCCTACGAGACGGCCGCGACGACCGTCGACGCGCAGTGCGGGTCCTCCCAGCAGGCCTCCCACATGCTGGCCAACATGGTCGCCACGGGCGTGATCGACGTCGGCATCTCCTGCGGGGTCGAGTCGATGTCCCGGGTGCCGCTGGGGTCGGGCTCGAAGCACGGGCCGGGCAAGCCGTTCCCCGACGAGTGGAACGTCGACCTGCCGAACCAGTTCGAGGCCGCCGAGCGCATCGCCCGCCACCGTGGCCTGACCCGCGAGAACGTCGACGCCCTGGGCCTCGCCTCCCAGGAGCGAGCCGCCCACGCATGGGCGGAGGAGCGCTTCAAACGAGAGACGTTCGCGGTCCAGGTACCGACGACGGAAGAGGAACAGCACGCCGGGCAGGGCATGTGGCGCCTGGTGGACAAGGACGAGGGCCTGCGCGACACGACGGCGGAGGCGCTGGCCGCGTTGAAGCCGATCATGCCGACGGCGGTCCACACGGCGGGCAACTCGTCGCAGATCTCCGACGGGGCGGCGGCGATCATGTGGGCGTCGAAGAGGATGGCCAGGGCCCTGAAGCTGAAGCCCCGGGCCCGGATCGTGGCCCAGGCCCTGGTGGGCGCCGACCCCCACTTCCACCTCGACGGACCGATCGACGCGACCAACGCCGTGCTGGGCAAGGCCGGGATGTCCCTCAAGGACATCGACCTCGTCGAGATCAACGAGGCGTTCGCGTCGGTCGTACTGAGCTGGGCACAGGTCTTCGAGCAGGACCTGGAGAAGGTGAACGTGAACGGCGGCGCGATCGCGCTCGGGCACCCGGTGGGAGCCACCGGGGCCCGGCTCATCACGACGGCGCTTCACGAACTGGAACGCGCGGACAAGGAGTTCGCGCTGATCACGATGTGCGCGGGCGGCGGTTTGGCCACCGGCACGATCATTCAGCGGTTGTAGTCGCCGTCCAGTTGACGAAGGTGGTGAACATGGCGGGGTCGAGGGTGAGGATCGGTCCCGCCGGGTTCTTTGAGTCGCGTATTGCGATGGCGGCAGAGGCTTCGGCGACCTCTACACAATCACCGCCCTGGTCGCCGCCACTTGGACACGGTGCTGAGGATCTTCACCACGGACCTCACCCGCGACCGGATCACCATGGCGTCCGCTCCCGGCTTCTCCGGTTCCTTCTCGGCCCTCGCCAGAGCCCAGCGCGAGATCGGCACGGCCGACACGCCGGCCCGGTCCACCCTGCAACGCGTCAGAGAGGCTTGGTCGTTGCCGGTGCCGCCCGCCATTCCTCCCCCCTAAGACATCGTTTCACTTGGTGAGTCGGCGACAGTTGATCAGGCTGGCGGCTATGGCTGTGCAGGCGAACTAGGAGCGAGGCGACCGTGATCCGGCAAACCAATCCGTCGACAGCTGAGCCGAGCCCCGGGCGCTCTGGACGTTCTGGGGTGGGCCTGCCGGTCGCCCGAACCAGTGTGCTGCACCCCGGCGGTCACGCAATTCCGTTAGCAGTCCACAGCAGCCACTTCCTGATGTCGGGCGTCGATCGTTCGGCGACGAGCGCCGCCATGCCGCCCGGTCAGGGGCGCGGCCGGAATCCGCCCCAGTTCGCGAGGGGTCATGGGGACACGGCATAGGCGGCCATGAACATGTCGAGCAGGCCGTCGATCGCCGCTTCGTCGACAGGGCGGGTGGACAGCAGCCCCCGGTAGTAGAGGGCGCCACACAGCACCTCGGTGGGGTAAGTGAGGTCGGCGTCCGCGATGAGCTCGCCGGTGCGCTGGGCGCTGGCCAGGCGGTCCAGGGTGCGCTGTTCGATCGTGGCGAGGAACTGCTGGTAGAGCCGCTCGCGCAGTGCGTCGTCGTCCTGGGCCGCGATGATGACGGCGCGGTAGACGGGCCAGATCTCAGGGCTCAGTAGTGCAGCACTGGAGCGGACGAACTGCTCGCGCAGATCGGCGCGGACGTCGCCGGTGTCGCGGTAGTCAAGGTCGGAGCCGAGGGCACGGTGAAGGGCATCCAGGAGCAGCTCGAACTTCGTCGGCCAGCGCCGGTAGATCGTGTGCTTGCCGACGCCGGCACGGCGGGCTACCGCGGCGATCGTCAGGTCTGAGTAGCGGACCTCCGCGGCAAGTTCGAAGGTGACGCGCAGCAGCTCCTCGGTTCGCACCGCGCCACGGCGGCGGGGCTCGGCGGCCTTGTCGTCGGTCATGCTGCCGATCCTATCGGCACATATAGTGCCGTTGACAGTCGGGGCCTCGCCAGGCAATCTGATGCCCCGGCATCGGCACGAGGTGTGCCGATGTGATGTGGTGCTCCGACTGCCCGGAGGACCTCATGTCCGGTAACCGACGAGGAGAGGCACCCTGCAGCGGCGTGATCGTTCAGTTCGCCGAGTGGGTCACCCCGTCCGGCCCGGGGAACGCCGGGCAGTGCCCATCACGTCGCCTTCCGTCCGGTCCCGGCAACGTACGGCCCGGACCATGCATGTCATCCCGCAACCGGCAAGAGACCGAGACCATGTCACCTGATCCGACCTCCATTCACCCACTGCCCGCCCACGACCGCGTGGTGTTCCTCAACCCGCTGATCACCTCGCCGAACATCGTCGTGGGTGAGTACACCTACTACGACGATCCGGACGGCGCCACGGACTTCGAACACTGCAACGTCCTCTACGCCTACGGGCAGGAGCGCCTCGTCATCGGCAAGTACTGCGCCATCGCCACCGGCACCACCTTCCTGATGGCCGGCGCCGAGCACCCGACGATGGGCGTCTCGACGTACCCGTTCACCATGTTCGGCGGCCGGTGGGCCGAGCAGACCCTGGACGTCGTCACCGCCATGCCCAGCCGCGGCGACACAGTCGTCGGCAACGACGTCTGGTTCGGATACCAGGCGACCGTCATGCCCGGCGTTCGGATCGGCGACGGCGCCATCATCGCGGCCGGCGCCGTGGTCACCGCCGACGTTCCGCCCTACACGATCGTCGGCGGCAACCCGGGCCGCCCGATCCGGCAGCGCTTCGACGACGCCGACATCGAGCGACTGCGGCGCGCCGCGTGGTGGGACTGGCCCGCCGACCTGGTCACCGAACACGCCCGCACCATCATGGCCGGAACCCCGGCCGACATCGAACGCATCGCCACCGAGCAGGGAGCAAGGAAGTCCCTTTGAGTCATGTGACCCAGATGTTCGTCGAAGAGCACACGGTGGCCGACGGCGCAGCCGGGCCCTACGCCCTCACCACGGGACCGGACGGCGCCCTGTGGTTCACCCTCGTCCACAGCGGCCGGATCGGCCGCCTCGTCCCCGGCGAGGAGCCGACGAGTCACCGGCTCGATCCCGACTGCGGGCCGACCGCCATCACCCCCGGCCCGGACGGTGCGCTGTGGTTCACCGAGTACCAGGCGGACCGAATCGGGCGGATCACCACCAACGGCGTGATCGACGAATTCCACACCCCCACACCTGGTTCCGGGCCGTTCGGCATCGCGGCGAGCCCTGACGGCGCGCTGTGGTTCACCGAGACCGCTGCCGACCGCATCGGCCGCATCACCGTCGACGGCCGCATCACCGAGTTCCCGCTGCCCGTCACCGACGCTTTCCCCTCGGCGATCACCGCCGGCGGCGACGGCGGGATGTGGTTCACCCTCAACCAGGCCAACGCCATCGGGCGGATCGGTGTGGACGGTACGGTCACCCTTCACCCCCTGCCGACGCCGGAGGCGGCACCGGTGGGGATCGCCGCGGGCCGCGACGGCGTGCTGTGGTTCACCGAAATCGCCGCAGGTCAGATCGGCCGAATCACACCCGACGGGCAGATCGACGAGTTCCCGCTGCCCGACCGCGCCGCCCGCCCGCACGCCGTCACCGTCGACGGACAGGGCACCTTGTGGTTCACCGAATGGGGCGGCAACCGCGTCGGCACCCTCACCGCCGACGGTTCCGTCACCGGTCACGACCTGCCCACCCCACGTTCCGAACCGCACGGCATCGCCATCGGGCCCGACGGCGCTCTGTGGACCGCACTGGAGATAGGTTCACTCGCCCGCATCACCTCAGCCGACAGCACCGCCTGAAAAAAACACCCCCTCCCACACCATCAGCAGCGGTCGCCCGTACGACGACCGGAGAGGAGTTCCCATGAAATTCGCACTCGTGATCTTCGAGACGGACGAGTCGCGTCGTCGGATCCAGGCCGACCGGGCCGGGTACCGCAAGGAGTACGAAGGCTGGATCGGCGGACTCGCCGCAGCCGGAAAGCTGGCCGGCGGCGACGCCCTGGAGACCGAACACACGGCCCCCGCGACAGTACGCAGCGCGGCCGACGGGACATCGATCGTGACCGACGGACCCGCGCACACCGGCGAGGAGACCCTCGGCGGCTGGTTCATCGTCGACGTGGCCGACCGCGAGGAAGCCCTCGAACTGGCCATGAGCCTCCCCACCCCGGAGACCGTCGAGATCCGCCCGATCCTCGAATCCGCCTGAACAGCGCGGGGAAACCGGCCCGATGGCACACGTGCGGCCGCAGGGGCACCACTGCAGTGCCGCCTGGCCTCGCCTGATCAGGCCGTCTGGCCGCAGCCGTCGGCGCCAAGGATCTCGCCGCACAGAGGCGCTTCGCCCAGTGGAGCCGGAACCGGGTCTGGGCCAGGCTGCACCGGCTCATCCTCGACGAGCTCGGCGCTCGGGGTGAGCTGGACTGGTCGCGGTGCGCGATCGACTCCGTCAGCGTCCGAGCTACAAAAGGGGGCCACTGACTGGACCGAATCCGACCGACCGTGGCAAGCAGGGGTCGAAAATTCACCTGATCACCGACCGGAGTGGCATGCCGCTGTCGCTAGGGATCTCCGGCGCCAACATGCACGACAGCCTCGGACTGCAGCCGCTCGTTCGCGGAATCCCGCCCATCCGCTCCCGCCGCGGACCCCGTCGGCGACGTCCGGCCAAGCTCCATGCCGACAAGGGCTACGACTACGACCACCTGCGGAAATGGCTTCGCGGGCGCAGCATTCGCCACCGCATCGCCCGCAAGGGCATCGAGTCGTCCACGCGGCTTGGCCGACACCGCTGGGTCGTCGAGAGAACGGTCTCCTGGCTCGCCGGATGCCGAAGGCTGCACCGCCGCTACGAGCGCAAAGCCGAGCACTTCCCGGCCTTCGTCGGCGTAGCCGCAGCCCTCATCGGCTACCGCCGACTCACCAAGTGAAACGACGTCTACTGATCTTTTCGTAAGTTCGGTGGGTGTGGTGGGCGGATGGTCAGGCCGGTATGGGCGAGGAATGACCATGGAAGTCGGGGGTTGGTGTTGATGCGGTGGATGCCTTGCGCGGTGGCGTCGGCGACATCGGCGAGGTGGTCGCCGGCGAGGTTGGCGAGTTCACGCTTCTTGAGTGAGGACCACAGCAGTTCCACCGGGTTCAGCTCGGGAGCGTAGGCGGGTAATCGTTCCAGGGTGAGCCAGTCCTGTTCGGCGGCCCAGGCCCGCATCGCCCGGCTCCAGTGGGCGGACAGGCCGTCCCAGACCAGGACCACTCGCTCGCCGCGGTAGAACACCTTCATCTGCTCCAGGACCTCGATGAGTCCGGCGGTGTCGTAGCTGCCGGGCTTGAGGTGAAAGCACAGGCGGACCCCGCGATCGGGGTCGGTGGAGTGGTACCCCAAGGCCCCGGCCATCGACGCACGCTTCCAGTTCAGGCGGTGCCGCAGGAGCGGAGTCCGCCCTCGGGGCGAGCAGGTGCGGCGGATCTGAGAGAGCAGGGAGACGCCTGATTCGTCGAGGAAGACGATCCAGGCACGTGTGCACGGCCCCTTTCTGATGCGCGGCCACTCGTGCGCGATCCAGCGGGCGATCTCCGATTCGTCCCGCTCGACCGCCCGCCGCTCGGGCCGTTGCAGGCTCCATCCGAGCCGGCCGGTCAGCAGCCGCCACACCGACGCCCTCGACAACACCACCCCCGTTGCCCGGGTGACGACCGCGCCGACTCGCTCCAGGGTCCACAGGTCGGCCTCGAAACCATGAGCCTGGGCACCTTGCTCCAACGCGGCCCGGACCATCTCGACCTGAGTGTCGTCCAGCTTGGGTGGGCGTCCGGTGGCTGCCCGTCGCCGCAGGGCCGAAGCACCGCCTTGCTCCCACACCCGCCGCCAACGCCGCACACTCTCGGCACACACCCCCACCGCCCTGGCGATCTCCGCATTCGAGACGCCGTCCTCGAACAACTCGACTGCCCGAACACGACGCGCCTCCGCCAACTGAGGCCGCGACAAAGGAGGAAGGCAGGAGCCGGCAACCGAGGGGGAAGGTTGATAAGCCACGCCGACAGCCTCCCACCCACACGCCCACCACACCCACCCAACTTACGAAAAGATCAGTAAGGGCTGTGCTGTCCCGTAACTGCTGGTCACGGGTGAGATGATCTTGCTGTGTCTGGTGTGATCACGGCGTCGGAGCCCTCCTGGACAGCCTCGTTCACCGGGCTGAGCCCGCGCCGGTTCGGCAAGCTGATCACCGCTCTGCGGCGTGAAGGTGCGGACCCGGTGCGCAAGGGCCGACCCTGGAGCCTGCCGCTGGAGGAACTACCGGTACTCCACCAACCACCAGGTCGTCATCGACGCCGACACCCGGCTCGTCGTCGCCGTCGGCCGGCCGCTGCCCGGCAACCGCAACGACTGCAACGTTCATCACGCCATGCTCGGCATCGCCTGCCTGCACAACCTCGTCCTTGCCAGGTGACCCGGAAACCAGCAGGTCACCCAGCACATCGAAGATCATTCACGGGACAGCCCTCAGCCGAGGGTGAGGGTGTAGTTGCGGCCTTCTGTCCGGCGGACGACGTAACCGACTGCCTCAAGGCCACCCAGTCGCCGACGCAGGGCCCAGGGATTCTCCGGTGCGTCGAACTCCACGCAGAGCACCCTGGGCAGGATTCTCTCTGCCACGATCCAGTCCAGCACTGCGCCCTCCGCACCTTCGATATCCATCTTCAGCAGGTCTACGTGGTCGTGTCCCAGCTTCTCGGTGAATGTCGCCAGCGAATGGCATTGGGCGTCGAACCCCGGACCGCTGCCGCGGACCTCCGTCGCGGAATGAGAGACATGCGCGGAGTCAGCGGGTGGGTGAAAGTGCAGAACTGCGTCCTCCTTCCACAGTCCGAAGGGGAGGAAGTGCCATCGGGGTTCGGTGATTCGGCTCGCGTACTCGGTGGAGCGCGGTGTGGGATCCATCGCCCATACTTCACAGCCGAACCTTTCAATGAGGGCGAGGTCGAAACTCGCGTCCTCACCGACCCCTGCCGCGTAGACGACCGAGCTTTCGTTGATCAGGCCGGTGGGGATCCACCAGCCTCCGTAATCGCTGCCCAGACGTTCCAGATCGTCGCGAGGCAGAATCCGGGTCAGCCGGGGTACGACAACCTCCGCCGCCTTGAGTTTGATCCGTCGGACTAGAGGTGTCACCGCGGCCCTTTCGATGGCGGTTCTCGGCAACGGCCGGCGCAGCTCGTCGTTCCGTGTCACCGCCCCCGGCCACTTGCGAGCCTCGGTGCTGAGCGCGCGGAATGCCACTGGAGCGACCGTCTTGCTTGGAACCGTAAGCAGCGTGCGGAAACCCTCCCGGTATTCAAGAACGCTTCCACGGAGGAATCACACCGTCGGCGTATGAGGTCGCCGGTTTATCGGACTCAGATCAGCGCACCGGCCCGGTTTAGCACTTGCGCACTGTTCGTCTGGTAATGATGGGATGCGCGAGTTGAGGAGTGTTCCGTGCCGTCAGTCCGCATCGCCGTGTTGATGACCAGCCACAATCGACGCGAAAAGACCATGTCGGCGCTTGCCGCGCTCGCAGAACAGCATGGGCTGCCGGAGGACACGGCCGTCCGTACCTATCTGGTTGACGCGGGCAGCACCGACGGCACCCCCCGTGCGGTCCGCGCCGCCCACCCGGAAGTACAGGTCACCACGGTCGGCAGTGATGTCTACTGGGGCCACGGCATGCGCATCGCCAGCCGCGGCAGCCGAGGGGCCGACGAGCCGGAATGGGACTACCAGCTCTGGCTCAACGACGATGTGACGCTGGACGGCGACGCCCTGGCCGTGCTGCTCGAAACCGCCTGCGCGGTCGGGTCCGGCAAGGTTGTCGTCGGCGCCGTACGGGCGCGTGACGGCCTCCGCACGACGTACTCCGGGCGCCGAGGCCGGGCCCTCGCGCTGGTCGAACCCACTGGACGGCCCGAGCCCTGCGACACGTACAACGGGAACGTGGTGCTCCTGCCCCGTGCCGTGTGGGAACGCGTCGGTGACATTGACGAGGTCTTCCGCCACGGCATGGGGGACTACGACCACGGACTGCGCGCCCTCCGAGCCGGCATCCCCGCCTATGTGACCCCGCGCCACGTCGGCAGCTGCGACTACGGCCCGCCCCTGACCGGCTCCCGTGAACCCGGCATCGGGGTGCGGGAGGCGCTGCGCCGTGTCACCTCACAGCGCGAACTACCGCCCCGTCAATGGTGGATCTACTGCCTGCGGCACTCGTGGCCGTGGGCTCCGTTGTTGCTGTTCTCCCCTTACGCCAAGACGGCGGCGCGAGCCGCAGTCCGCCGCTCCTCCTCGGAGCGCTGATCCCTTGTCCTTCGACCCGACGACACCGTTGTTCGGCTGCACCGCGTTCCTCCTCGGGGCCGCCCTCATCGCGAGCTTCGTCCGCTGGCCCAGCTGGGCCATCGGTGTGTACACCACCGTCCAGCTCTGGCAGTCGCATCAGTCCATGCCCGGATCCCGGTCGAGCGCGGGCGTGGATCTGCTTCCCACCGACGCGCTGACGGTATGTCTGCTGGCTGCGTCGCTCATCATCCTCGCGAGGAGGAGGGGGTACCGCGCCCCGTTGGCACTCCTCGCCCTGCTGTCCCTGACCGCCTGTGCGCTGCTCCGCGGATTCGGGCGCTTCGATGCCCAGACGGTGGGCAACGAGGCCCGGACCCACTTCATCCAGCTCCTGTGCGTCGCGTTCTTCGTCGCCGTCCTCTCTCCGGGCCGGCCGCTGGTGCGCACCGTTGCCCGCGTCTGGGTCGCGGCCGCCTGTGTTCTGTCCCTGCTGGCACTGCTGTGGTGGCTGGAGGCCGGTATCGGCTCCAACTCCGAACAGGTCATGGTCGACGGGGTGCTCACCAACGCCCGTGCGCTGGGCCCTGCCGAAGCCCTGATCATCGGCCAAGCGGCCATGTTCCTGCTGTGCGGTAGAGGCCTCGCGGGTCCCGGCTTCCTGGCCTGGCCGCTGCTGATGGTCGTCGTCCTGATGCAGCACCGCACCGTCTGGCTGGCCGTCGGTGTCATGTTCATCGGCTGGCTGCTGTCGCGCCGTCATGAAGGGGGATCCCGTCTCGCGGCGCTCACCGTTCTGGGTTCCCTGAGCACGCTCGGCCTACTGGCTGTCTCCTGGGGTGTCGCCGAAGGGGTCACATCGAGCCTCGGGGCTTCCAGTGAGGACGACGCGACGCTCGTGTGGCGGGTGGACGGCTGGCTCGCGCTGCTGCCAAAGCTCGATGGAGTGCTGAACTGGCTGGTGGGGCTGCCGTTCGGCTCGGGCTACGACCGCATGATGGACGGGGTCCTCATCACCTACTCCCCTCACAACTACTACCTGGAAGTGCTGCTGCGCCTCGGGCTCCTCGGCGTCGCGGCATTCCTGGCGCTGTACGCGACGGCCGGGCGCACGGCCGGCGCGGACCGCGAGCACGGGCTGCTGATCCGGCTGCTGATCTGCGGCCACCTGGTCTTCATGACCACCTACCCGCTCTTCCCTGAACAAGCCGTGGTCCTCGGCCTGCTGGCGGCCTGCGCGCGGCCGCGCAACGACGCACCCAGTCCCCGTACTACCCAGGAGTCGCCGTGCCCAACAAGACCGCACTCATCACCGGCATCACCGGTCAGGACGGCTCGTATCTAGCCGAGCTCCTGCACTCCAAGGGCTATCTGGTGCACGGCCTCGTCCGACGGTCGTCCACCATCACGACCCAGCGGATCGACCACCTCTACCAGGACCCGCACGAGCCCGACACCTGGCTGCAGCTGCACTACGGCGATCTCGCCGACGGCTCCCGCATCGCCGCGCTGCTGGAGCGAATTCAGCCCGAGGAGGTGTACCACCTCGCCGCTCAGTCGCACGTCCGGGTCTCCTTCGACGAACCCGAATTCACCGGCAGCACCACCGGACTCGGCACCACCCGTCTGCTCGAAGCCGTCCGGATGACCGGGTTGCCGTGCCGGTTCTACCAGGCATCCAGCTCCGAGATGTTCGGGACGACCGCACCCCCGCAGTCCGAGAGGTCTCCCTTCCACCCGCGATCCCCGTACGCGGCCGCCAAGGTGTACGCGTACTGGATCACCCGCAACTACCGTGAGGCGTACGGTATCTACGCCGTCAACGGCATCCTCTTCAACCACGAGTCCCCGCGCCGGGGCGAGACCTTCGTGACCCGCAAGATCGCCCGCGCCGCCGCGAAGATCGCCAGAGGCGAGCAGCAGTACCTGCATCTGGGCAATCTGGAGGCGCGCCGCGACTGGGGTTACGCGCCTGAGTACGTGGACGCGATGTGGAGGATGCTCCAGCGCGACCAGCCCGACGACTATGTCGTCGCTACCGGCACTAGCTACAGCGTCCGGGACTTCCTCACCTTTTGCTTCGAGCGCGCGGGACTGGACTGGGAGCGCCATGTACGGTTCGACGAACGGTACTTGAGACCGTCCGAGGTCCCCGCTCTGATCGGCGACGCGTCCAAGGCGGAACGCGAACTTGGCTGGCGGCCGAGCGTTCTGGCTCCCGAACTGGCCCGCATCATGACCGACGCCGAGCTGGGCGCCCCGATCCCGGGGGCTCGTACGCTGTGACCCGGCTCACCGGCCTGGATCTCAGCGACGAGCCCGCGCCACGGACGACGGGCGCGAGACCGTCCATGCCGACGCCAGGCGTCGGCACGGCGCGGACCCTCTCCCCACCGGACCACGGCCCGGCGGCGTTCTTCGCGCGCCGCCCGCTCCCGGCCGGCGAACCCACCGGATGACCACCGCCCGCTCCGCCGTGCACAGCCTGCTGTGGAACTTCGCGGGCGCCGCGCAGGCCGTCATCCTCCAGCTCGGCTACACCGCTCTGACCGCACGGCTCGTGGAGCCCGCCGCCTTCGGGGCGTACGCCATCGCGACCGCCGCACTCGGAATCCTCGCCTACTTCGCCAACGGCGGCGTGTCCGTCTGCCTGCTCCGAGCGCGCCGGCTCACCCGGCCGATCACCCGCCTTGCCCTGCGCACGACCGCCGTCACCGGCTGCTGCTGCTTCGTGGCCGCGCAGCTCGCCGCACCGGCCGTCGGCCTGCTCTGGGACATGGAAGGGCTGGTATCACTGGTGCGACTGTCGAGCACTCAGTTCCTCGTCACTCCCCTGTCCCTCGCGGCCACGGCCGCCCTGCGGCGCTGCGGACATGCGGCGCGAGTGGTGCGTCTGGAACTGGTCGGCCAGGCCTCCGGATTCGGCCTCTCCCTCACACTGCTGGTGGCCGGCTGGAGCCCGTACGCCCTCGCGGTCGCCACACCGCTCGCCGCGGCCGTGGTACTCGCCGGATCGCTGCGGCTGCTAGCCGCACAACCGCTGCCGGACGGGCCACGTCCGCCACTGGCGGAGCTGCTCGGTCCGTCCACCTTCTTCACCGGTTTCAGCCTGGTGCAGTACGGGTGCAACACCGCTCCCCTCTGGCTTGTCGGCGCCATGTTCGGCCCGGCCGCAGCCGGGTACTACTCGCGGGCATCCCTCTTCACCCAGCTCCCGGTGGCGATGCTGGCCCAGGGCATCAACCGTGCGGCCGCGCCCGCCCTCACCGAGTCACGCGGCAGCAAGGGCGAGTACGACACGCTGTGTGGGGCCTCGGCCATCGGCCTGATCGGGTTCGGTGCCATCGCCGGTGTCGGTCCCGCCCTGCTCGGTGTGCTGCTCGGCCCCGGCTGGGAGTCCGCCGGGCGGCTCGTGCCGCTGCTCGCGGTGGGCGCGGCGTTCTCCCTGCTGGCCTGGGTCGGTGACTCCATCAACCAGGTGCGGCAGGCCCCGGCCGCCATGGTGGGTTCCCAGCTCGCTGCCGTGCTGGCGATCGCGGGCAGCCTGGTCGCCACGTTCCGGCAGGAGAGTCTGTCCATGCTCCTGGCCGCTGCGGTGGCCGGCCCGCTCGCCGCGCACGCCGTCCAGCTGGTGTGCTGGGGCGGCCCTCTGGCGATTCCCGTGCTGCGGGCGCACGCAGCGCATGCCGCGGTGGGCGGCGCCGTCTTCGGGGTCTGCCACACGGGCCTCGTCCAGGGCCCGTACCTCGGACTCGTGGCCGCACTGCCGCTCGTAGCCGCGGTGGCGCTCCTTCGGGACCGGCTGCCCGCCTACGCGGTGGCGCGCCGACGAGGCCTGCTTCGTCTCGGCAGAGGCACCATTGGCTCGCCTGCCGTCGCCCGCTCCTCGGACCGGCCGTGAGACGGCCGGCCCGGCCTCACTCTGTGAGCGTGCTTGGTGTCGAGCCGATGGAGGACGTCCGGGTCCGCGCCCGGGAGCTGTTCGCCGTGTCCGGTCACGCACTGCCGTGGACGAGGCATTCCAGACCACGGGCGAACCTGTTGGCCATCGCTTCGACCGTGTAACGCGTCGCGTCGGCGCGGCAGGCGCGCCGCAGGGAAGCCAACCGGTCGGGATCGGCGAGGAGCGCGGCCACGGCCGCCGCGTAGCAGTCGGCGTCGCCGTCGACCACCAGGGCGTTGCGCCCGTCCTCCAGATACTCGAACTCTGGGCTGTGCAGGGGCCAGACACAGGTCACCAGCGGTGTTCGGAGCGCGAAGGAATCCACCGCGCAGAGTCCGACGGTTCCCGGCATCAGCATGACGTCGGCAGCAGCGCCGAGCAGCGCCTTGTCTCCGTCACACGCGTGCCCCACATGGACGACCGGGCCGCCGGCGGCCGCCACCAGATCTCGTTGGGCCCCATCGCCCGCGACCAGCAGCCGGAAGCCGGGGACACGGCGGGCGATCGCCTCGGCCGCGGCCAGCAGGAAAGGGATTCGCTTGTTCCGGTCGAGCCCGCCGATGTACAGCCCGGTCAGCCCGGGGTTCAGCCCGTACCGCTCACGTAGGGCCGCCACCTCGGCGTCCGTGACCGCGTCGCGCGCCGAGGCCAGCGACCGGCTGTCGAGTGCGTTCTGCACTACTGTGACCCGCCGCGGCGGCACCCCGGCCCGCACCGCGTACTCACCTCCCGCGTCGGTGTACGCGAAGAACCAGTCGGCCCTGCGGGTCAGCGCCGCCTTGGCCCATCGCTCGGGCATACGGTGCCGCATGCTATAGGTCCGCCCGTGCCCCCACAGTGCGACCCGCGTCCTGCGGCGTCGACGGGCGAGCAGCGGGTACGCGTCGAGCTGGTGCAGCGCCTGGGGCAGCACGAGCGCGTCACAGGACCGCGCCAGCGCGCCGAGCGGACGCCACACGATGCGGCGCCTGCCGATCCACCAGTCGCGCTGTGGGAGCTCGATCGCGCCGGGCAGCATGACACTGTCGCGGCGGTCCACCCAGTAGCCGGTCGGCGTACCGTGGGCGATGGCCAACTCCATGTCGCGCTCAGCCAGTTGATCGGCGAGCCGGGCATAGAATGGCAGCCGGTACGAGGTCATGTACGGCTGCACGAAGACGACACGAGCCCTTTTCATACCGGCTCCAGGGGCATGGCCGTGCCGAGGAGTTCCCCGTAGAGCCGCACCATCCGTCCGGCCCAGACCTCTTCGCTGTACGCCTCCTCGTACACCCGTCGGCAGTGGGTGCGCAGAGCCGGGAAGCTGCTACCCACCTCGCGTAGCACTCGGTCCAGCGGCTCCTCCCAGCCGATGACGGCGCCGGTGCCCTCGGCCCGCACCGCGACGTGCGTCGCGGAACCTTCGAAGGCGAGCACGGGAAGGCCGGCGGCGAGCGCCTCGATGTACACCAGCGGCATGCCCTCGTACCAGCGGCTGGGGAAGACGAGGCCGCGGTAGCCCGGCAGTCTGTGCCGTAGCTCGGTGCGGCCGAGCACGCCGTGGAACCGCACCGAGCGGGGTGCGGCGGCGCGGCAGTCCTCCTCCAGCGGACCGTTGCCAATGACGTCCAGCGGCGCGTCGGCCGGCCAACGGCGGAGGAGGTCGAGGATGCCCTTCTCCGCGGTGAGCTTTCCCGCGTACACCCAGCGTTCCCCGGCCTCGACGGCCGGGCCGTCCACCGACGGCACGAAGTTGGGGATGAGCGCCATGCGCCGCTCGTCCACCCCGGCGCGGGCATAGGTGGTGCGGCCGAGCTCGGAGAGGACCACGATCCGGTCGGCGCGACGCAGCAGCGGATCGGCGGCCGCTCCGCCACGCCCCGCCCAGGCGAGCGGCAGTGTGGCGAGCCGGGAACCGCGGTAGCAGCCAGCGCGCAGCCCGGCCCAGCGGTCCCCGTCCACGCACCTGGTGCAGATCGCGCCGTCACGGTAGAGCGTCGCCGCCGCGCAGATCGGGCGGAAGTTGTGCAACGTCGTCACGAGAGGACCACGCCATCCGGTCAGCCAGTCGCGGCCGAAGTTGGGGAAGAGATTGTGGACGTGCACGATGTCCGGGGAGAAGGCCCGCAGTTCGGGTAGGGGGGAGCGGCCGCGCCCACCGGCCACCGTGACCGCGCACCGGACCGCGTGCAGCGGGCGGGTCCGCAGTTCGTCGGTGTGCGCGGCGACCATCCGTACTTCGTGCCCGGCCCTGCGCAGCGCCTCCGCATGGTCGAGGGGGGCCTCGTTCTCACCACCGGGGGCGGAGGTGCTGTAAAAGCTGTGGACCAGGGCGATCCGCAGCGGCCTCATACGTGTGCCGCCTCTCGTGCGCGGAAGAGCACCACGTCGCACTGGAGCATCTGACCGGACTGCGGGTCGGTGAAGCCGGGGATGACGGACATCGGGGTGAGACCGAGATCCGACTGGAGCAGGTTCAGCGCCTTGTTGAAGAGCAGCCCTCCCTCGTACAGCGGAACGAAGGACGTCTCGGTCTGGATGCCGAGGCAGTCCGCCGCGTGAGCGCCCGCACCGCGCAGCACGTGTGCCTCGTACCCCTGGACGTCCATCTTGAGAAAGACTCGCTCGCCCGGGACGACGATCTGCCCCCACAGGTCGTCGAGCCGGCGGATCTCGGCCGTCTGCTCGCCGGTGTAACCGGCGTGCGGGGCCGCCCGCGAGTGACGTTCCAGCATCGGGAGCACCGAACTGCTGGCGCCCGCGTTGCCGGCGACGTTCATCACGATGGTGCCGGTGCGGTCGCCGAGAGCGTACGGCAGCACGGTCCAGGCGGGGTCGGACGCCGCCCGGCGGCGCAGTTCCGCACGCGGCCCGCTCAGTGGTTCGAAGGAGACGATGCGGCCCTGATAGCCGCTGCGACGCAGCATCGTCCCGTATCCACCGCAGTGTGCGCCGGTGTCGATGACCAGGTTGATGTCGAACTGTCCCAAGAGTTGGACGAGTTGCGGTCCTGACCAGGTCGCCGGGTAGCGGGCGATGTCGATACCGAGACGCTGTACGGCGCTGCGTACGCGGTGGAGGAGGGTCACGGTCGTACTGCTCCTTTGAATGGCTGCCCAGAGAAGTCGGCGATTTCCCCACAGCACCCACTGCCGCGGGTGGCCAAGAATGTCGAGGGATTCGCACATCGCCGTGTCGGGCCGAGGTTCGAGTGATGCCGGAGCCGAGCTGGAACGGCATCTCCGTAATCATCAACACCTTAGTGACCTCTAGTCGCGTGCATGGCACATGACACGACTGGCTTCCCGCCCATCCGGAAAACTCTTCACGTTCAAAAGGTGGTGAGTTGCATCCCCCGGAGGAATCAGGAAGCGCCTTCGGGTGACGGCGGCCAGGGAACGTGTGGCAGCTTGAAGACCATCGAAAGATTCGGCCTAGCATGCTGGGCGTGGCCCACGCGAAGAGCATCATCAAATCAGTGATCGGTCCGCTGAACCGTCCGGTTGCCCAGTCCCGGCTCGCCCTGGCCGTGAAGTCGCCGAACCCCTTGAAGATCGAAATCGGCAGCCACGCAGCCCGACGCCCGGGCTGGATCTGCACCGACATCTCCTGGCGTACGCGGCACTACCTGGATGCCACGAGGAGGTGGCCGGTCCGCACCGCCTCGGCGAGCCATGTCTACGCGGACAACATGATCGAGCACATCCGCCTGGAGCCCAATCGCCGCATGTTCCGTGAGGCGCATCGCGTACTCGTCCCGGGTGGACGCATCAGGTTGTCCACTCCGGACGTGGAACACGTGGTCCGGCTCTACACGGCAGACGACCAGGAGACCCGACAGGAGATGGAGAGGTGGCGCCGGAAAGGCTACGAGATCCATCACCCCATCGATCTGCTGCGTACGACTTTCCAGGACTGCGGCCATCACATCGGATACCTGTGGGACTTTGCCACCCTGACAGCCGAACTCGAATCGGCCGGTTTCAAAAATGTCCGCCGCTGTGCGCCAGGACAGAGCGACGACCCCGATCTCAGGAACCTGGAGGCCCGCCCCGACTTTGCTCTGACCGTGGAGGCGGAGGCGACCGGCTGAGAGCCGGACGAACTCCCGGCCGGATCACCGTGGAAGCCCCGATCGGCACCGCGCTGGTCAACATCACGGTCAGCGACACCGAGCGGCGTCGCGCGGCGGACATCGCCAACGCCGTTGCCTACCGCTTAGAGGTCGTTTCACTTGGTGAGTCGGCGGTAGCTGATGAGGGCTGCGGCTATGCCGACGAAGGCGAGGAAGTGTTCGGCCTTACGTTCGTATCGGCGGTGCAGCCGACGGCAGCCGGCCAGCCAGGAGACCGTTCTCTCGACGACCCAGCGGTGTCGGCCGAGCCGCGTGGACGACTCGATGCCCTTGCGGGCGATGCGGTGGCGGATGCGGCGCTCGCGAAGCCATTTCCGCAGGTGGTCGTAGTCGTAGCCCTTGTCGGCATGGAGCTTGGCCGGACGTCGGCGGCGGGGTCCGCGG